>NZ_LSRP01000091.1 GCF_001885585.1 Pararhizobium antarcticum | reverse complement strand
GCGCGCAACCGTTCGCGTCAGCATCGCCGCAATCTGTCCTTCCGATTTTCGAAAGCTCTGGGCATCGGTCGCGGTCACGTTGAAGACCACGGTCGTTGCCCCACCTGCGCCGGCGACGCCGAGCGAGCCGTCAGGGCCGCGCTTCAGCGGCAGGATCGCCTCCGACCCCGCCTCGCCCATCAGCCCCACCTGCCCGTCCATCGGAAAATAAGTCGGCGCCGAGACGATGCCGCCGGCTGCAAACGGCGTCACCCGCCCCGGCACGCCGCCGGAGGCAAAGCCGGTTGCGCCGCCAAGACTGCCGATCACGCCTGTAAGCGCCGATCCGAGCATGGTTTCAAGCGGCTTCAAACCCGCCGAAAGCGCGATCTCGCTCAGCCGCAAGCCAGCGCCTTTCAGCACATCCTCCAGCCCCTTGCCGCCCCGCGTCGCCGACACAAGCGCGCCGGTCAGGGCCGATCCAAACGAGCGCGAGCGCCCTTCCAGATCGGACAGAACGCTCTTCAGCGCCTCGGCCTCCTGCGTTGCTGCGGCAAAATCCGTCGTTTCGACCATGTCGCTCTCCTTGCTTGTGGCGGCTTCTCACCCACCACTACCCACTACCCACGACCCACTACCCACTCATCACTTCCCACTCATCACGTCGCACTTCCCCATCCGGAAACGCCCCCATCAGCGCCTCCAGCCCCGATCGGTCCGGCACGCCGACGCGCGGCTTGCACCAGCCGCCGGCGGCAAACAGTTCGCGCGGCGTCATCGCCCAGAAATCAGACGGGGAAAGCCGCAGCAGGCAAAGCCCGAGATGCAGCACATCGGCCCAGGGAAACGGTTTTACGTCCGTCACGCTCGTGTCCGTGATGCTGGTGTCGGTCGTCTTCACGCCTGCTGCGGCACCGGAGGGTTTGCCGGGCTCTCCCCTGCCTCGCCGAAGGTCGCGGCGAGAAGCGTGCCGGTCAGCCGGGCGAGACCGGCAAGCCCACCGTCGACGCTCATGGTTGCGACATCATCGTCCGACAAGAGATTGCCGCCGCCGCGCAGGCCGGCACCGAGAATGCGGATCATGTCCTGCGCCTTCAGCCTGCCGGCCGAAAACCGCGTGGCCAGATCCATCAGATTGTCGGCGGCAAAAGCCGTTTCGAGTTCGGCAAGACTGCCGAGCGTCAAACAGAGGATCCGCCGTTCGCCACCGATGACAGCCTCGACTTCGCCGCGATGCCGGTTGGCACGCCCCGCGATCCCATGGGAAACCGGACCCATCAGAGCACCACGAAGGTGAGCGCACCGGCCGATTCCAGCGCCAGTTCAAACAGCACCTCGCCATTGTACTGTCCGGAATATTCCAGCGCCGTCACCTGAAAGGCGCCGGACAGGGTGCCGAAATCGGGGATGACCACCTGCCAGTTGAGGATCGTGCTGTTGAAGAAAGCCGAGCGCACCAGCGCGTCCGAATTCTGGTCCTTGAAGATGCCGGCGCCGGACAGCGAAGCCCGCTGCACGCCGGCGCCGCCGAGCAGTTCGCGCCAGCGACCGGCCGATTCCGCATCCGTCGCCTCCACCGTCTCGGCATTGAAGGCGAGCCGCTTCGACCGCAACCCCGCCACCGTCACGTAACTTCCGCCATTGTCGATCTTCAAAAGAAGATCCTTGCCCTTCTGCGCCACCATGTCTTGTCCTTTCGAAACGAGAAAAGCGCCCGATGGGGGCGCCAGAATGCCAATCCGATTGTCGATCTCACTCCGTCACCGCCCGAAACATCATCTCCGCCAGATGCCCCCTGGCCTTGGCGTCGCGGACGAAGCGGGTTTTCTGGTGGCGCAGGTTGACGAGTACCGCGCCGCTCAGAGGCAGCGCCGCATCGTCGATGAGGGCGTGCAGACGGGCCGCGATCGCCTGCGTCACACGATGCCCGCCCTCGCCGCTGCGCACCTCCAGCGTTACGATATGCTCCTCCCCCGGTTCGCTGGCCGTCGACCAGTCGCGGGTCTCGATGCCGGCAAAGCGCACATGCGGCTCGTCGCGGCGCAGTAACAGCCGGTCGTGCACCCCGTCGGTGCCGATCAGCGCCGTCAGCACGGCGTCTTCGGAAAGCCGCGCGTAGATCGCCGCCTGCAGGGCTTGCGCAGCACTCATCGCCCGTCCTCCTCGCAGCGGCAGACGAGGTAGCGGCGCCTCTCGTCGGGGTCACTATGCGCCCGGATGATGAACAGCCGCGCGCCCTTGCGAAACCGCATGCCGGCTGTCACGTCGTCGCGAAACCGGATGGTGATCCGGTGCGTGATCGAAAACACCGCCCTGTCCGCCTGCTCGCGGTCCGGCATCGCGACCGGCTCGATCATCGCCCAGAGCGACGCCACGATCGCATAGCCCGCGACGATGCCGCCCTGCCCGTCGGTGACCGGCTGTGGCATTTCCAGCTCCAGCCGGGCGGACAGCTGGCCGGAATCAAGCAGTGTCGTGTCCATCGTCACAGCCCCCGCCGGCAAAACGGCGCGATCAGCCGGTCGTAACCGACGGGCACTGCCGCCGGCTGGCTGTCGGGTGAAACGGCGCCGCGGCATTCGTAAAGCAGCGCCACATGCAGCAGCATGGCGCGTTTGAGCGTATCGGGTATATCCGTGCCCGCCTCACCGAAACCGGCGGTGAAGTCGATCTCGATGCCGTTGATTTCGCGCCCGATCAACGGCCGGGTCGCAAGCAGCAGTCGCGCCGGACGCGATTGTCCATCGAGCACGGCATCCGCCAGCGCCACGTCCTGCGGCAGGCCGGCCGCATCATAAATCGTAACCAGGTCAATGCTTTGCACCGGGCTTTTCGCAATGGGAATCACCGCTCCCTCCGGCCAGTCGTCGCGATAGAGCCGAAACGTCCGGCTGATCAGGACGAGCCCGGTGGTCTGCTCAAGATACTGCCGCACGGCCCGGATCAGCGCCTCGATCAGCGTATCCTCGAGCGTGCCGTCGATGCGCAGATGCGCCTTCGTTTCGGCAAGCGTCAGCGGCTCGCCGCCGGGCGGCGTCAGTTCGGCAATGGTCATTGGATGTCTCCGTCGACGGGATCATGGCTGTGAAAGAGGTGGCGGACGCAGCGGGAGGGGAACCGCGTCCGCCTTCATGCTCCGGCGGCAGGGAAGACCGCCGGGCACGAACTGTCGACACCCTTTTGAACAAGGGCGGCCGGCCGGTTTTTCAAGATGCGAAATTTAGGAGGCGGCGAATTTGACCAGCTTGATGGCCTCGAAGTTCTGCACGCCGCCGCCGACCCGCTTGGTCGTATAGAAGAGAACATAGGGCTTGGCCGAATAGGGATCGCGCAGCACGCGCACGCCGGTGCGGTCGACGATCAGGTAGCCGGCGGCAAAATTGCCGAAGGCGATGCCATAACTGTTGGCGGCGATATCCGGCATGTCTTCGGCTTCAGTGATCGGAAAGCCCATCAGCGATGCCGCCTGGCCGACAGCGGCCGGCGGGTGCCAGAGATAGTTGCCGTCGGCATCCTTGAACTTGCGGATTTCCGCCTGCACCTTGCGGTTCATGACGAAGCTGGCATTCTGCCGGTGCCCGGCCTTCAGCGCATAGATCGTGTCGATCAGCGTGTCGGAGGGGCCGCTGGCCTTGAAGGCGCCTGCAGCCCCCGTGGCGACATAGCCGATATTGCCCCAGCTCCAGCCAGTCTCGGCCACATTGGTGTAGCTGAGAAAGCCCTTCGGCTTGTTGACGCCGTCACCGGAAACGAAGGCCGTGCCTTCCTGCTCGCCAAAGGCTATGTCGACCTCCGACGCGATCCAGTTCTCGATATCGACCGCTGCATCGTCGAGCAGTGCTGCCGTTGCCGCCGGCATCGCATAGAGCTCCATCGTCGGAAAGGACAGCTCCGCCAGCTGCGGCGTCGTCGTCTGCGGCCGCACCGCCGTCTCCGAGACCCAGCCGGTCGCCATGCCGGCCAGCGCAAACGGTTTCTTCAGAACCGCGCCCGAAACCTGCCGCACGGTTGCCAGTGCCCGGATCGGCGAGACCACGGACAGCCTTCGGCCGATCTCGTTGTCGGTCTCGTTCGGCACAAGGTAACCGCCGTCTGTGGCCGAACCGATCGAAAACGCCTTGCCTTCGAGGTCGCGCAGGCCCTGCTCGTCGCCGCGACGCATATAGCCTTCAAACGCCGCCTTGTGCTCGACGGTCTCGAGGCTCGCCGCGTCGCTGCGGCCGAGTGCCGGGCGCGCCTTCTTCAGCACCAGCTGGTCGAGCATACGTTTCTGCTCGTCCATCGTCCGGTTGATCCGGTCCATCTTGTCGCGGGTCACGACATCGGCGGTCAGCCTGGTTTCGAGTTCGCCGAGCCGCCGGTCATTGGTCTCCTTGAAGGCCTCGAAGGCGCCCATGAAGTCGTCGAAGGCCGCCGTCATGGTCTCCGGAACGGTCTTGATTTCCGGTGCCACCCTGATTTCCGGTGCCATGCGCGGTTTTTGCATCGTTTGTGTCTCAGTCATGAAGCCTGTCCTTGTCTGCTTGGAGTTTCATCATCCGGGTCGCCCGCCGCATCCGGCGCACGAGTTCCGTTTCGGGGTCGCGGAACCACCGCGCATTCTTAACGTTCGAGACGCGCGCCGAGGGCAGCATCGGGAAGGTCACGATCGAGATTTCCCAGAGGTCCGCCTCGAGGATGCGGCGTACGCCGCTCCTACCGTCGGTCTTTGCCTTGACGGTCTGGAAACCGATCGAGAGACCGTCGAGCGCGCCCGCCTTCATCAGCTGGTGCACCTCCTGCGCCCGCGCCACGCCCGGCGAAAGCTGGCCTTCGACATAGAGCCCGCGTGCATCCTCGCGGATCGTTTTCCAGGCCCCGAGCGGCTCGCCCGGATCATGCTGGAAAAGCATGCGCACGCCGGACGCACCACGCCGGGACAGCGAGCGCGAAAAGGCGCCGGGCTCGATCGCATCCTTGCCGAGATCGACCTCGCCGAAGATGCTGGCATAACCGGAAAAACGCCCCGCGCCGGTCACCCCGGCAAGTGTCAGATTGGCAAACTTCTTCGTTCGCCAGACAGGCAGTCTGTCGGTCGTCATGGATATCTCCGAATTTAAAGAGGGGAGCCGATAGGCAGTAGGCAGGAGGAATTTCGCCAGCCAACAACCTTTTCCCGACTGCCTACTGCCTACTGCCTATCGCCTGTTTCCTATTGCCTACTTCCGCCCATACCGATCCGCCACCCGCGCCACCGCGCCGAGCACCCACCAGGCCGAGAGGCTTGCAGCCGCCGAACCGGCCAGCATGACTTCCGTCCCCGACAGGCTGCCGGCGACGCCCAGTCGTGAAACGATCCAGAGCCCGGCCGGCCCGCCGAAGATCAGACCGCAGAGCATTCCGGTGAAAAACCGCGATGCCGCCTCGCGCCGGCCCTTGGGCAGCATGTAGACCAGCGACACCGCAGCACCCGCCGCCGAGCCGATGCTTCTCGCCGCCCAGAGGCCGGGATCATTGCCAAAATCAGTCATTTGTTAAGCCCTTGATGCTAGTGTCAAATCACGCCATTCGCGGCGTTTCGAACCGCCTGACGTTAGGTCAGTGGCGGCCTGACCAGACGTCAGGCATTCGATTTCCCTGAATCATTTGAATCGCTTGCCCCTTTGTCTTCGAAGATTGAATCAAGGCCTTCACAGTCTGATTCAACCAAGCCCGGATTAAGAGTCCGGTCTTGGCTCCAAAGCGCTGAAACAAAAGGGATTTTCACCCTTCAAACGATCTGAACCCAGATCTCGGCCGGCAACGCTACTCTTCGACCGAATAGCCCACGGCCTGTCGTTTTTCCGCGTTGCTGAGGAAATCCGCATCCTTCAGCCGCGCCCAGACCTCCGCACGTTCCGCTGACAGCCCGGCCACCTGGTCAAGGTCCGGCGCCAGTCGCAGCGTCTCGCCCAGGCTTTCCGAAAACCAGCCTGATAGCGCCGAGAGCGTGCGAAACAGCATCGGCAGAACCGTCAGGCGATAGAAGGCGCGGTTGGCCTCCTGATAGTTGGCATAGGTGTTGTCGCCGGGAATGCCGAGCAGCATCGGCGGCACGCCGAAGGCCAGTGCAATGTCGCGGGCGGCGCCATTCTTCGCCTCGACAAAATCCATGTCCTTCGGCGAAAGTCCCATCGCCTTCCAGTCGAGCCCACCCTCCAGCAGCAGCGGCCGCCCGGCCCGCATCGGGCCGGAATAACCTTCGTCGAGTTCGGTCTTCAGCCGCTCATACTGGTCGGCCGAAAGATTGCCGCCCTCCTTCGGCTGGTAGACCAGCGCACCGGACGGCCGGGCCGAATTGTCGAGCAGCGCCTTGTTCCAGGTCGCCGCCGCATTGGAAAGATCGAGCGCCATCTGCGCGGCTTCCAGCGGCGGAAAACCGAGATGGTCGTCGAGCGGATGGAACAGCCGCAGATGCAAGAGCCCGCCGGCACCGACGGCATGCCGGCGCGACAGCGTGCCGACGCGGTATTCATAGGCCTCCGGCCAGCCATCCCGGCCTTCGAGGATGCGCATCCGGTCGGGGCGCAGAAGGTGCAGTTCCCGCACCGCCTCGCCGACACGGAGCGCCTCGACATAGGCATTGCCCGACAGCAGCAGATGGCCGTAGAGCGTTTCGAGAAAATCGACGCCGCCCATGCGGGCGTTCGGTCTGGCCAGCAGCGCCAGCACCGGATGCTCGCTTGTTTCGCGTATGCCCTCATAGAGCAGCAGCGGCACCGATGCAGCAGCCTCCGAAATCAGCCGCACCGCCCGATGCGCGGCCGGGTTCTTCATGAACCCCTCGCGTGAAAGTCCGGCATAGGTCCGGCCGGTCCAGTGCGCCCGCGCATCCTTGGAAAGCGCAATGAAGCCGGTCGCGGCCTTCGCTTCGGTCTTTGCCTGGGCCTCGGCATAACCGGGTCGGTCCCCCGGGCGCAGCCACGGCAGGCGGAAAGGATTTTTCATCGGCCATATCCTTGAAAGAGATCGTTCGAAATCAGAGGCGCGTCACCTCAAGCCAGCAGTCCGCCAGGCTGCCCGTCCGGAGCGGACAGCGTGATCGCCGCGTGATAGGCTTTGGCATATCCCGCGACGATCGCAGCCCGGTCGCGGCCGTTGATGATCCGCCGGGCGCCGGTCCAGTCGGTCCGGGCAACCGTAAAATAATCCGAAAGCCGCTTGCCGGTAAAACTGCCGCGGATCATGCCCACGACGACAATCTCGGCAGCCACCCCTGTTTCCATGGCCCGGTCGGGGTCGGCGAGCAGATCAATCCCGGTCAGTTCCGTCATGCGCGCGTAGTTTGCCCTGTGGGTCAATTGCACAAGCCCGCGTCCCAGCCAGCTCTTGCCCTCCGCGTCGCGTCGCCAATAGGGCACGGAAACCGATGGCAGGCGGCCGCGGCCATAGGCACTGTCGAGAATGGCGATTGCCCGGTCGTCACTTTTCGCAAAGGTCTCGCGCACCGGCTGCATTGTCGCGCCCGTCTCGTGATGCGCGGTCGCCAAGATATAGGCGCGCCAGCGACTGTCCGGGACATCCGTGCGGCTCTCAAAGCAGTCAAGCACAGTCGAGATACCCTCCACTTGGTCGCGAGACAGCCTGCCGTCGAACAGGCTGGAACGAACCGTCTTGAAGAACAGATTGCGCTTGAAAGTCATGGCAAGACACTCCGCGAAGAATGGGGTCGAAAAAACTGTGACCTTAAATCGATTAAACCGAATTCAATCGTTTAAACTGTTTAATGCCCTGATTTACTTTGTCTTTACGATGTGAAATCTCTTTTCGGACAGTAAACCCGGTTCCGATCGAGGAGGATCCAGTGAACGCCAACACCAAAACACCGTCCGAAACCGAACGGTCGACGATCCCGCAGCCGCTGCTCGACCGGATCGAAAACGAGTGGCACCAGATGCGTGTCAACGCACCGGCTGCACCGAAAACTGCCAGCGACAGCCCGCGCTGAAGCAGACGGGACGGCGCGAAGCGACGTATTGAAAACCAGAGTTTCAGATCCCCCGCACCCGCGGTTCGCCATGCCCTTCCAGCATCAGCGCCGTCAGAGCCCAGACCAGCGCATCCAGCCGGTCCGGCGAACGGCCTGACGAAAGCCCGTCCGGCCCGAAATCGCACATCTGGTCTTCGAGCGCCGGAAACGAACCGGCATGAACGACGCGCGACTGTTCATAGAGCGCCGCCACCGGTTCGGCCCGCAGCCATTTGCCACGCGATGCCCGGACGGTCTTGACCGGCACCTGCGCATCGATGCCGCGCAGCACGGCGGTGACCATGTCTCCGCCCTGGTTGATTTCCGCCACGACCCTGTCGGCATCGAAGCGGCGATAGGCGCGCACCACAGCCTGCGCCCATCCGGCCGGACTGGCGCTGTCCACCGAGCAATCGGCAAGAACCACGCCCCGACCCTGCCGATCGAGCCCGGCCACGACAATGCCGCAGCAGGACTGCGCGCCGGCACCGGCCGGCGGGTCGACCGCGACGACGATCCGCGACAAGGATCCGGCATCGCGCAGCTTCAGCGCCTCGATCAGCGCCCGTGACCACAGCGCATCCTGGCGATCGACGATCATCTCGCCGTCCAGTTCCTGCCGGCCCAGCCTTGTCCCGCCATAACGCCTGGCCATGGCGTCGAGAAAACCGGGCGCCAGGTTCTGTGCATTGTCGCTGGTCCGGATCCGGCGGGTTTTCGTCGCGGGATCGGCGATCAGTGCCTTCAGCAGCGGCAAAGGCCGCGGCGTCGTGGTCACCAGCATCTGCGGATGGTCGCCGAGCCGCAGCGCAAACTGCAGCATGTCGAAGGTCTCCTGCGGGTGTTTCCATTTTCCAAGCTCGTCGCACCAGGCAAAGTCGAATTGCGGTCCGCGCAGCGATTCCGGGTCTTCCGACGAGAAGATCTGAGCGATCGTCCCGTTCGGCCAGACCAGCCTGCGGCGCGACACCTCGAAATCCGGCCGGTTCTCCCGGGCAATCCGGCAGATGCCGGAAATCCCGTCGATCATCACTTCCCGTGCATCGCCCAGCGTCTCGGCCACTAGAGCGATCCGCCGGGCCGGGCCGGCCGTCTTTGCCGTGGCGATGGCCTGCACCCATTCGGCGCCTGCCCGCGTCTTGCCGGATCCGCGACCGCCCATCAGCACCCAGGTCCGCCAATCGCCGTCCGGCGGCTTCTGCTCCTCGCACAACACGCAAAACCAGTCGCGCAGGAACCGCCTGTACAGCGCGCAGGCTTTTGCATCGGCTCCCTCGTCCTGCGCTGCACCGTCAGCCTCCGGCGTATCCTCGCGACTGTTCGGAGACCCTGTTTTGCACGCTCCGGATGGAAGCGCCTGCGCCTCCTTTAAAAGCCCTGTCCTCCCTGGGCTTGGGCCAACAGGCATGCCGTCCGCATCGCCTGCGTTGCCGGATACGCTGCCGTGCCGCAGCAATTCGTCGGCCCCCGGCCCATCGCAGACGGTCAGCGCAGAAGGACTGCTTGACCCATCCGAAATCGTGTTTTCCGAAGCGTTGGAGATCGGCCTTGCCCTGTCTGACACACCTGTTCCGTTGCATGCGATCGATTGCGTCATTCCGTTTGCATCGGCCGTAGCCCGCGCGTGCACCACCCGGATTTTGCCCATCTCCCTGCCATGTTTGCCGACAACCTCGCCCGCCTCTTTCGTCGCGCCCTTGGTCAGGCGTTTATCGCGGCGGCGGTCCGGTTGCATCTCCGCTGCCGGCGGCGGCAGCACCGGCGTTTCCGTGCTCTTGCGCGGCGGCGGCTTCCCGTTGCCGCGTGGCCGAAATCTGCTGCGCACGGCTTTCGATCCGGGCCTCGAATTGCGCGCGCAATGCTTCATAATCATCCTCATCGATCTGCACTTCGGCCTGCATTTGCCGGTCATGCGCAATCGTCCTTTGCAGGCTGTCGATCTTTTCCAGTGTGCGCACGATCAGCGACATCGCTTCGATGCTCGCCTTGGCATCGGCTTGCGTCTGCTTGCGGTCGATCTCGTTGTCATCGACAAGCGCCCGCTCTGCCGCCTTTTCGCGCAGCACCTGAAACTGCTGCAACTGCATGCGCAGTTCCTTGGTCATGCCGTTCAGCATGTCCTGGAGATCATCGAGCGGCGATGCCGCTTCCGCCTTGGTGTCGAGCACCGCAGCCCAGGCCTGCGCCTCAAGTTCCGCGTTGCGCCCACCGGGCGTCAGGCCATCATAGACCAGCGCCTTCGGCCAGACGCCGAACAGCGCCGGATCGATATCCAGTTCCAATGTCATCGACGATGTCCTTGATGGCGCAGAGATGCGTGGGTAGTGGGCGCAAAAACCTGCGGCTGATCTTCCCCTCGTGGGGCAGCGGTCACAGCGTTACAGAGGGGTACCGCATAAACGGCGCTCGCATTGAGAGCCGAGGCGACCCGCCTCATCCGCACTTCTCCGACTGTACCTGAACACTAGCAAACCACCGTGACGCCGTCAAGGATTATTTTCCTATTAGGATTATTTTCTTTGCCTTGCGAAACCGGCACCCCGTGTTACTCTTTTCCCATGTTGACGGAGGAAATCGAAAAACTGGCGCTCAGCCTGCCGGGAACGCTTGAAAGCGCGCATTTCGGCAAGCGGGACTTCCGCGTGGGAAAACGGATTTTCATGACCCTGCCCGAAGCCGGCCGCGCCGTCTTCAAGTTCACACCCGAGCAGCAGCGCAGGCTGCTCGAAACCGAACCCGGCATCTGTGCAGCGGTGTCCGGCGGCTGGGGCGTCAAGGGCTGGACCTCGGTCTGGTTTACCCAGGCCAGCGAAGACCTGATCCACAGCGTCATGGAAACCGCCTGGCGCAACGTCGCGCCGAAGAGCCTGCACAATGGCGCGCCCCCGAAGCAATCCTGAATCCGTATTTTGAAGCGAAACGCGCTCAACGCGCCGTCGTCAGCGCAAACCAGAGCGCCACGCCGGCCAGCAGCACCGAGAGCACACGCCGGACCCGCCGCTCGCGCAGCGGATCGTTCAGCACCGGCGCGAGGCTTCCCGCAAGCAGCACGATCAGCCCGTGGATGACGGTCGCGATCAGGACGTAGACGGCGGTCAGCGCCAGCGTCTGCACCACGACATCCGGGCCGGGCGCGACAAAACCGGGCAGCACCGCCACGTAGAACAAAAGGGCCTTCGGGTTGAGCACATTGGTCAGCAGGCCGCGCAGGAAATAGCCGGAGGCCGTGCCTGCAGCAGCCGTCTCCGGCCGGCTGGCGGCCAGCCAGCCTTCGATTGCGAGATAGAAGAGAAACAGAACGCCCGCCCACCGCAGCGCCTCGTAGAGAACACGCGAGCCATCGATCAGGGCGGCGGCACCGAGCGCGCCGGCAATGCCGATCAGCGCCAGCCCGAGCGCCACGCCGGCAACGGCTACAAAACCGCGCCGCCGTCCCTCGACGGCCGAAACGACGGCGAGCCAGGTCATGTTCGGTCCGGGTGTGATCTCGATCAGCACCGCCGCGATGCTGAACGGCAGGACGGTGCTGGAAAGAAAGGCCGAAACATCGGTCATGACCGGACTATAGCGAGAGATTACCGGGCGCACAGCGCCATTCCGGCCTCGCCCGCCTTCCCCTTGAAAACGGTCCTGCCACAAACCTCAGTCGCGGTTCTTGATGTCCCCGCCGACCGTCAGCGGCCAGTCGACCAGGTACTCCTCGTAGTCGTCGATATCGATGCCGTCCTCCGGCACCGTGCGGCCGCGAACCGATATGCCGGCCTGGTGCACGGTATCCGGGTCGCCCGAGACCAGCGGATGCCACCAGTAGAGATCGATGCCGTCGCGCACCAGCCGGTAGCCGCAGGTCGGCGGCAGCCAGGTCAGCGTCTCGACTTCCTCGACCGTCAGCTGGATGCAGTCGGGCACCGTCGCCTGCCGGTTCGGATAGTCCTTGCACCGACAGCTTTCGCCGTCGAGCAGCGTGCAGCCGATCGAGGTCCAGGCGATCTCGCCGGTATCCCAGTCCTCCAGCTTGTTGAGACAACAGAGCCCGCAGCCGTCGCACAGGCTTTCCCATTCGGCATTGTTCATCTCGCTGAGCGTCTTGGTTTTCCAGAACGGAATTTCGCCCATGGCCATCATTTCCTCACCATCGCGCAAACCGCGATTCCTGCCTTAATGCGGCGCAGCGCAACTGTTGACACGGGCCGTCGCCCTCGACGCGATTATCTCCGTCAAGATTGCCGGTTTTTTAAGGCTGCGATGACGATATGCAAGTAGAATAGAAAACCGGCCCATGCAAATATCCGCGGGCGGACCACGAACACAGCGGGAAACCAGTGCCGTGCAGGACATGATGCCAGACGACAGCCACCAGGCAAAAGACCGGCCGCGCAAGCGCCACATCTTCCTGCGCATCGATTCCTGGATCGATTCGACCGTCTGGAATGCCGGCTTCCGGGCTGCGGAATGGTGGGAGGACGTCACCATCTTCTTCCGACGGTTCCGCACGCGCGGCTGGAAGAAGGTGCTGTTCGACATTCTCGGCGAAGGCATGAACTGGGGCACCGCCGGCGCCGTGCTGATGCTGGCGCTCGCCCTTCCGGCCTTCGAGGAAACCAAGGGCAACTGGCGCGCCCAGAGCGATTTTGCCGTCACCTTCCTGGATCGCTACGGCAATGACATCGGCCACCGCGGCATCATCCACGAGGATTCCGTGCCGATCGACGAGCTGCCGGATACGCTGATCAAGGCCGTGCTGGCCACCGAGGATCGTCGTTTCTTCGATCACTATGGCATTGATTTCCTTGGGCTTGCCCGCGCCATGACCGAAAATGCCCGTGCCGGTGGCGTCGTTCAGGGCGGCTCGACGCTCACCCAGCAGCTGGCGAAAAACCTGTTTCTGACCAATGAGCGCACCATCGAGCGCAAGATCAAGGAGGCCTTCCTCGCCGTCTGGCTCGAAAGCAACCTGTCGAAAAAGGAAATCCTGCGGCTCTATCTCGACCGCGCCTATATGGGCGGCGGCACCTTCGGGGCAGCGGCAGCCGCGCAGTTCTATTTCGGCAAGGCCATCACCGACGTCAATCTGGCCGAAAGCGCCATGCTGGCCGGCCTGTTCAAGGCGCCGGCCCGCTATGCGCCGCATGTCAACCTGCCGGCAGCCCGCGGTCGCGCCAACGAAGTCCTGACCAATCTCGTCCAGGGTGGCCTGATGACCGAGGGCCAGGTGATTGCCGCCCGGCTCAACCCCGCCACCATCATCGATCGCGCCCAGAAAAAGGCGCCTGACTTCTTCCTCGACTGGGCCTTCGACGAGGTCCAGCGCATCGCCCGGCCGTTTGCCCAGCACTCGCTGGTGGTGCGCACGACCATTGACATGGGGCTGCAGCATGCGGCGGAGGAAGCGGTCGAATCCAACCTGCGGCAATATGGCGAGAGCTACCGCGTCAAGCAGGCCGCGCTGGTGATGCTGGAAAATGGCGGCGCCGTGCGCGCCATGGTCGGCGGCCGCGACTATGGCGAAAGCCAGTTCAACCGCGCCACCAAGG
This sequence comes from Pararhizobium antarcticum, assembly GCF_001885585.1. Lineage (GTDB taxonomy): Bacteria > Pseudomonadota > Alphaproteobacteria > Rhizobiales > Rhizobiaceae > Pararhizobium > Pararhizobium antarcticum. Next base: position 39,621 of record NZ_LSRP01000091.1, on the reverse strand, counting down.
CATTGCGCCAGCCGGGCTCCTCGTTCAAGGTCTATACCTATGCGGCGGCGATGGAAAAGGGCTTTACTCCGGAATCGGTGATCAGCGACGCTCCGATCACCTGGCGCGGCTGGTCACCGCAGAATTACGGCCGTTCCTATGCCGGACGCGTCACCATGCTGACGGCGATCGCGAAATCGATCAACACCATCCCCGTCCGCCTCGCCAAGGACGAGCTCGGCACCGAGCGCATTGCGCAGATGGCCAAGGACATGGGCGTCGAAACACCGATCCGGACCGACAAGACCATGCCGCTCGGCACGTCCGAAGTCACGGTGCTCGACCAGGCGACGGCCTATGCAGTCTTTCCCGCCGGTGGTTTCCAGTCGCGCCGCCATGGTGTGAGCCAGATTCTGAATTATGACGGCGACGTGCTCTATGATTTCAACCGCGACGCACCGCCCGCCAAACGCATCCTCAGTGAAAAAGCCAATGCGTCTATGAATTTTATGATGACCCAGATCCCTGTCATCGGCACGGCGCGCAGGGCAGCGCTCGACAACGGCATCGTCACCGGCGGCAAGACCGGCACGACGCAGGCCTATCGCGACGCCTGGTTCGCAGGCTTCACCGGCGATTACACGACCGCCGTCTGGTTCGGCAATGACGACTACACCTCGACCAACAACATGACCGGCGGCTCGCTTCCGGCCATGACCTTCAAGCGCCTGATGGACTATGCCGAACAGGGCATCGAGCACCGCGCCATTCCCGGCATCGACAATCCGCTGCCGGGTCCGGCAAGCGACAAAGTCGCAGCCGCTGCAAAACCTGTCGACGAGAATGCGCTGCCGCCCCTGGTGCGGCCAAGGTCGCTATCGGCAGAGGCCACCCGGTTGATCCGCGAACTCGGCGAAAAATTCAACTCGGCACCACCGTTGAAACGCCCGGAGGACCTTCCCGGCCGCGTCGCCGAGATCGATCCGCAACCCACCGGCGCGATCGACACGGATGCCGGCAAGGCCATCGACAAGGCCATCGTCAAGGGAGGCCGCCATGCGGGGCAATGATCATCTGGCACTGGAGGCCATGGCAAGCGGATTGGGCTGGCTTGCCTCTTCCTCACGCCCAGGTGACAGCACCCGAAAAACGGAGATGCGGGGCCGAAGGCTATCTCTTCTGGCTCCGGCTTCTCCGGCACGCTCCCATCCCCTCTCCTTTCCCCCACAGTCCCGGTAGCATCGCTTGTTCCGCATCCCGCTCCTTGTCGCCCTTGCCCTGTGCGTCGCCTTCGGCGTCGGCATCGCCTCTGCCGTCTCTGCCCTGAAAGCGACCGTCGGCTTCGGCGCAATCGCGCTTGGACCGTGGACAGCCTTTCCCGATGCCCAGACCGCCAAGGCCGACCCTTACGCCCGCGCCCACCGGGCCCGCGCCGGACAACTGCTCTATGGCGGCGCGGAAGGCTTGCAGTTCACCGCAGCTGTCGATGATGCCGGTGCGACACTCGTGTCCACCTGCCGCTACGACATTACCGGCCTGACCCCGCCTGCCCGTTTCTGGACGCTCTATGCCGCCAACGCAAACGACGTGGCGCTGCGTCCCGGGCCGGAACTGCCCTCCGCTTTCAATGCCCTGACCGTGCTTCGCCAGAAGGACAGCACCTTCGTCATCCATGTCTCTTCTCGGGCACAGCCGGACAACTGGCTGGCCGTTCGCGAGACGACCGGAGCTTTCAAGCTGGTGCTGACCCTGCTCGACACGCCGACGGCGGGTTCCTCCGGTGTTGTCGATCTGACAATGCCGAAGATCGTCAGGACGGGTTGCGGCAATGCGTAGCGTCCTGTTCGCCATTCTCACCGGCCTTGTCGGCGCCGCCCTGTTGCACATCGTCATCATTCTGACGCTGCCGCAATTCACTGGCAAGGACGCCTATACGCGGGTGCTCGGGCTTTTCGAGATGGACAGTTTTTTCGCGCTGTCCGCCGATCCCGGACCGACGGGCCTTGCCAATGATGATCCGTTCCTGCGCGTCGCCGTCTGCGGATTCTCAATCGATGGCAGTCCGGCCCGTTTCCGGGCAAGCGGCACCGTTCCGTTCTGGTCGCTGGTAATCTATGACGCAAATTCCAACGAGGTCTTCAGCATGAACGACCAGACATCGGTCAACGGCAATCTCGATCTCGTCGTTGCCACGCCGATCCAGCTTGTCGAATTGCGCAAGACACCGTCTGAAAGACTGGCGCAGTCGATCATGGTCGAGATGCCGGAGGAGCAGGAGGGCTATGCCGTGTTGCGGGCGCTGGCGCCAACCGGCAGTTTCGAGGAGGCTGCGCGCAGCTTCCTGGCGGAATCGAGCTGCGAACCGTTCAGCCGCTAGATCGACAGCGGTGGCCGTAGCTGAGTAACGTTATGGAAAAGGATGGGGGAAATGGTGCGTCTGTGGTCCGCAGACGCCTTGAACCTGGAGGCCACTGGCTTCACGATCCACTGCATTGGACCTGAACGACTGTCCAGGAAGCATCGCATTGTGGCGCGTGGATTGGCACCTGGATTCTGGCAAAACCCTGCCGAGGTTTCCGGCGCACGACAGGCCGCAACCGATCGCAACAGAGGCGGATGCGCGATCATATGCTCTGTTAGGCCAGTCCTAGTGCTTCTTGCGTCCGCCCTGAAGAGGTGTTTTCGCAGGACCACCGTCCGTCTGGCCGTCGAGGCGCTCGTAGCGGATGCCGGTGAACAACAGGATCACGGCCTCGCTGGAGGGGGCTTGCTCGCCCGGTAGTTTTCGAGGTGTCCGCGGCGTGCGGCCCTCCATTCTGATTACGTCTGCCATGCTCGTCTCCATTAAAAAATGAATGAGACGGATGAACTATCGTGGATCTCACCCTGCCCGTCTCTGGGCTGACGCATTCCCGGGATCAGGACCCCGGCATTCGCGCCTTTCTCGTTTGCTCCTTCTTCCGGATACCCGGATCTTCATGCCAGTCTTCAAAGCGGTCTACAGCGTCGCAAATCGAACTATGACCGCCGCAGCTTTATTGAGCCATACGATAGTTAACGGCCCGTTAAGGAGAGAAAAGAGACTTGGGGAAAAGCAGGCACCGCAACCGCGGCCCTGCCCCCCACAAATCATGTGCCGCTGCACTATAACATCGGCTGACCTCTCCCGCTTGCAAAAACGACATTAGGCAAACGGTGGACGGCAAGCAGTTCCTGAGGGAACAGGGCGGTTTCGGATTAACGGCGCGCCAGAAGACCGACGAAAAACGAGATGCCGGCGACAGTCAGAAGCGTCGAAACGGGTTCGTCGCGAACGCGTTCGCGAAGTCTCTCTGTCAGCACTTCGGCCTCCGACGTCACGACTGCCTTTGCACCGCTGCCGATGGCGGAAACGGAATCGGTCAGACGCGAGATCTCGGCGCGCAGTTCAGCGATCTGGCTCTCAAGTTCGGCGCGCGCGCCGGTTGCTTCGATTTCAGCTTCGTTCGAGACGGTTGCAAATTTATTATCGGCCATGGTCAAGCTCCTTGTTTGAATCTTAGCACCACAACGCCTGTCTGCGTCTTTGGTTCCATGAACAGCGTGCGTCCGCAGATTTGACACCCGGAAAGTCCATGTTGCCGGCTTGCCTTGGCGTCCCGCAATCCGACGCTATGTAAGATAAGGAGAAGGTAAGGTGCAACGATCGACAAAAGAGCTGCGCCACCCAAATAAAAACACAAAAACAGACGTCTACTCAACTATGCAGTGGGATCCCCCCGCCTTCAGGACGATGTAGGCCGACACAGTAGCGAACTCAGTGAAAAAACGCATTTTACGGGAGAAACATCAGTGAGAAACATTCTTTTGGGAGTTGCGGCCGCAGCCATGCTGCTGGTGCCCAGCCTAGCCGCAGCCGCAGACGGTTTTGCCACGGCAAACGTCAACATGCGCTCGGGACCAAGCACGCGCTATCCGGCGGTGACCGTCATTCCGGTCGAGACCGAACTCGAAATCCATGGGTGCCTGTCGGACGTCCCGTGGTGCGACGTCTCCTTCTACCAGGGGCGGGGCTGGGTTGCAGCGCAATATATCGCCACCGAATATCGCCAGAACCGCGTCTATCTGCAGCCGCAATATTACCGGCCGCTCGGCATTCCGACGATTACCTTCGATCTCGGCAACTACTGGGAGCGCAACTATCGCAACCGCGACTTCTACAGGGATCGCCAACGCTGGAGCCGCTCGAATGATGACGGCAATCGTATCGAACGCCGTCGCACCACGGACCAATATGAGCGCAGGGACCAGTACCGCAACACAGACAACGACGTGTACAATCAGGACCGTGACCGGCGCGATCGTCGGGACCGCGATCGTGATCGCCGACGGGTAATCGAAGAAAGAAACACCGTCGACCAGTTCGACAATGACGGCCGTCGTCGTCGCGACGAAAGCCGTCGCCAGGAAAACCGGCGCGAAGAAGCACGCCCGCAGGAAAATCGCCGCGAACAACGCCGCAACGAAGAGCGCCGTAATGATCGCCGCAACGATCGCCGACCGGGCACATGCGCTGAAGGCGATGTTCAGTGCGCCATCAACAAGGCAAAGTAACCTCTTGAACAATCCGGGGGCGTCATCGCCCCCGGACGTCCTGGACAAGCAAGGCGTCTGCAACCGTCGACATATAACTTTTGCGCGTATGGAACAATATCTTCTCCTGAGAGTTGTCCGTTCTAGCAACCAAGGAATATGGTCATGACGAAACAGCTCTCTGTCCGCATGCAACTCCCATCGAGACGCCAGACCTGCGAAAGCGAGATGCGCCACGGCGTGCGTCTGCTGGTGGACAAAGCCGTCCTCAAAGGATTCACCCGCGAAGAGGCACTGATCGCGATCAGCGATGCCGCGGATGCGGAGCTTGTCAACTCCACCGAAGACCTCGCCGCATCCAACGAAGACATTGCCGGACGCGCCAGGCCTTTCCCGGACATCGTTTCGCTGCGCCTCGCGTGCCGATGACACGCCGCTGGCACCGTGCCGCCGTCTATCGGTTGGCGGCCACTCGGGGCGCCTTATCCCGGCCCCAGATATAAAGGAAACCCAAACACCCATAGTTAACGAGCCGTCAACGCTTTTGCCCTAGTGTGAACCATGGGTCCCGTATCGGTACAGTGGCGTTTCGCCGGCTGCCCGGGCGGATGTGTATGAAGTTTTGCGTGCGAGTGGGTGTATCCGTGTCGGACCGGTTTCGTGAGTTGGAAAGACCGCAATCAGGACGTCTCAAAGACGTCGTGCTGATGGCGACGGTGACCGGTTTCGAGGGTCTTCGGCACCCGCGCAAATCTGACATGAAGCAGTTTTCCGAACTGTTCGAACCGCTTTTCCAGTCCTCCAGCGACGAGGCCCGGCGTCAGGCCGCAGCCGCCTTGTCGCAATGCCCGCACCTCCCGGAAGCGGTTGCCCTGCAGATCGGCAGCGCCCAGATTTCGATCGCTGCGATTTTCCTCACCCGGTCCACGTCGATCGCCGACGAGACCCTGATTGCCATCATCCGCAGCCAGAGCCCTGCCCATTCCACGGCCATCGCGAGAAGGGAGGATCTTTCTCCCCAGGTGGTGGATACGCTGGTCGAACGCCGCCAGACGCTCGGCAGCCTGGCGCAGCAGGCCCGCACGGTCCGCGCAGCGCAACCGCAAATGCCCTCGTTGGAAGATCGCACAGCCGCAACGACAACGGCGCGCGATGACATGCGGCAACGGCAATTGCGCGAGGAAAGCCTGCGTCGGGAATTGAAGGCGCTGGCCCTGACCAATCGTCAGGCTGCGATGCCGGTGCCGGTACCGGTGCAGCTTGCCCCGATCGGCGAATTGCCGGAAGCCCTGCTGGTGCGGTTTGCCCGCAGCGGCGAAGCCAATCTCTTTGCCTTCAGCCTGTCTGCCAGCCTTGACGCTACGCCGTTGCTCGGGGAACGCATCGTGCTCGACGTCTCCGGCCAGCAACTGGCGGCAACCCTGAGCGCCCTTCTGGTCAACCGCAGCGACCAGATGCTCATCCTGCAGTCGCTCTACCCGCATCTTGCCGAGCGCATCGGCGGAACGACCCGCGCCGAGGTGCTGATCGACACCAGCAATCCCGTCACCAGCCGCGAGCGCGTCGAAGCCTGGCTCCGGGCGGATCGCTCCTCCACTGAAACGGCCACCCATGCGCCGCATCTGGCCGCCGACCGGACCGTCGATCCGCGCCAGACGAACGCCCGCCCCGTTGCCACCGAGCAGACGGCTGTCGCCGGAAAACGCCGCAGCTTCGGTCGCTAAGCGCGCCAGAGCCCGTCGCGATCCCCAGGCTCCGCCGCGGCGAATGAAGGTTTTGTTATACCGAAGGCTTCCGTCAAAAAGGCGCAGTCCGTTTCGGCGCGACAGGTTCTATCCGGCAACATCGAACAGATCGCCGCGGTCTTCCACTTCGATCTCGACGATCCAGCAATCCGGATCGAAGCGCATTTCACGGGCAAGGCTTGTCTCCACGGTCTCGGCATCGACCCTGTCGAGACGCACCTCAAACAATCGCCCGGGGTTCAGATCCGCGTCGAAGGCGCTTTGCGGCGCCGGTCCGTAGAGCACTTCCGTGCCCAGGCGCAGCCGCTGCCGGATGAAGATCGCGCCGGCTTCGGCCGCGCCCTTGCGCAGCACGGCGGCATAATCGCCGCCAATGAAGACGCGGCGGATCAGGGCGGACACGAAGATTTCGGATTTGAGACGCATGCACCGCTGATTACACCGGCGGCCGTCGCCGCGCAAATCCGGACTGCGATGGTCGGGCAGACGCAAAGGCAAGGATGGTAAGCGGCAGCCCGCCCCAATGCCGGTCCTTGACGAAGACCGGCCCTGCCTCTGTCCCAGGCTGGCGCAGCGCTCGAACGCCCTAGAGGGCGCCGATTTCCTTGAGCTTTTTCAGAACCTTGGCATTCGGCTCGCCGGTCTGCGGCAGGCGGTAGTGTTTCTCAAAATGGCGGATGGCGGCGCGTGTCTGTTCGCCAGCGACGCCATCGATCGACACGTCCGCATAGGCCAGATTGCTCAGGCCCTTCTGGATGTTCATGACCATTTCGCTGGAGGCCGGGATATCGGTCTTCGGAATGAACTGCGGATCGACCTCGGCATTGCGGATCGCGGCTGCGACAGGATCGATATCGCCCTTGGTCGCCTTGACGTTTTCATAGGGCCGCTCGGCCGGAGTGACCGCTGCAAGCCGTTTCGGGGCGGCCTTCAGCGCCGCCAGCAAGGCGCTGTCGGGCATGCCCGTCTCGGTCAGACCCGCCAGCTTTTCGAAGCGCAGGATCGCTGACGCCGTCTTCGGCCCGGTCTTGCCGTCGGCCGGCCCCTCATAGAGGCCCTGCCGGAAGAGTTCCGTCTGGATGCTGGTGACGAGGGCGCTGTCGGACAGCTCGGCCGGAGCAGCGAGCGGCTGGCTCTGCGTTTGCACCGTGTCGACCGGTTGCGTCTTGTCGATGCTCGCGGTCCTGGTTTCGGGCGCATCCGTCGGCGTGTCGCCCTCGCGCTCGATGACAAAGGTCGTCACCTTGCGCGGTGCGATACCACCGGTCTCGTCACCGTCCTGCAGTGCCGGATCGCCGGCGATCTGTGGCTGCGTGAAGGGAATGCGGGTGCGCAGGAAGGGCGACGGATGCACGCCCGGCTGATACCAGAGCGCATTGGCGGAAACGAAGCTGAACACCACGGCAAAGGCCGCCGTGCCGCCGAAGACGCCCGGATGGCGCGCAGCAAGCCGCCCCGTGAACGCCATTGCGCGCATGGCAAAGCCCTGGCGACGCCGGGCCGGCGGCTTTTTCTCAGGCTGTTTTCGCTTGCGAGTCGTCATGACCTGCGCCCCCGTCCGTGTCTCCTGCGATGCGATCGTCCCGTTCAGGCACGACCGGCTTGCCGGCCTTGTCGTTTGTCCTATGCGCCTGGGCACGCTCCTTCAAGCGCGGCGGAAATTCGACCATGGTGTTTTCCACGGTCTCGTCTTCGCCGATAGAGCAGATGCCGGAGCCATCAAGCGAAATTGTGACGGTGATGACGGTGCCCTCGCCCGGCCGGCTGCGAATGTCGAACCGGCCGCCATGCAGCGCCACCAGTCCCTTGACCAGCGACAGGCCGAGGCCCGTGCCTTCATACTTGCGCGTATAGTCGTTCTCGATCTGCACGAAGGGCTGGCCGAGAAGGCCGAGCTTGTCTTCCGCAATGCCGATGCCGGTATCGCTGACGATCAGCTTCAGATCGTTGCCGGCGGTTTCCGCATCAATGGTCACGAGACCACCGCTATCGGTGAACTTGATGGCATTGCCGACAAGGTTGATCAGGATCTGCTGGATCGAGCGCTGGTCGGCATTGACCTCGCCGACGCCGCGGGCGATGCGGCTGGTCAGTTGCACACCCTTGTTGCGCGCCTGCAGTCCGAGCATGGCCTCGCAGGCCTTGACGACATCGGCGACGACAAAGGGCTCGGGGATCAGCTCGTAACGGCCCGCCTCGATCTTGCTCATGTCGAGCATGGTGTTGACCACAGACAGGAGATGCAGGCCGGACTGGTTGATCAGGCTGACATATTCGCGCTGGCGATCGTTTTCCAGCTTGCCGAAATATTCGCCCGACAGGATATCGGAAAATCCGAGAATGGCGTTGAGCGGGGTGCGCAGCTCATGGCTGACGGCTGCCAGGAAACGCGTCTTGGCATCGTTGGCCTGCTCGGCAATCCTGGCTTTCTGGGCGGCATCGCTGCGCAGACGGGCCTCTTCGGACACATCATGCGACTGCACCAGAATGGAGCCGGAGGCGGCATCACCGCCGGTGATCGCCGTCATCTCGCAGCGCATGTGCACGAACTGCTCGCCCTCGGCAAAGACGCTCGGCCGCTCCATGCGGATATCAATCGTGCCCCGGTCGTCGCCCTGGCGCAGGCGGTCGATCGCCTGCAGGAAGAGGATGCGGTCGGAGACATAGATCTGCTCGAGGAAACCGCGGCCCGAGGGATCGCGCATCCAGGCCAGATAGTCGGCGGCATCGCGACCGTAAAGGCCGGTCACCGAACCACGACGATCATGCATGGTGACGAGGCCGGCGAAGCGGTTGTAGACTGCAGCCATGTCGAGGGCGGCCGGCTGGATCTCGACCACAGCCGACGTCTCGCGCTCCTCGCGGGTGCGGCTATAGGCAATGCCGCAGACGGCCAGCATCAGCGAGCAGGCGGCGACCAGCGCTGCACCGACCGGCAGGGCCAGCGAAATCGGCAGGGCCAGCGACAGGAGCGCCGGCACGATGGGAAAGGCAATCAGCGCGGAGGCAGCGACGCTGCGCAGCACCGCGAAGTCGCGGCGCCGGTCCGGGGCGCCGGCCACCTGTCGCGGTAACCACAGGCCGGCCACGCCATCCACGCGGGATGCCATTTTTCCAGCAATGTTACGCAATACGCTCACGCTTGACCCTGCATTCTGTTCTTGTCCGCAATCGCCTGCCCGCGGGCAGCGTTTCCGGCTTGTTTCGCGGCCATTTACACAGCGCCCGAATTCGTTTTTCGGCATGTGTTCTGCCTGTCTCGAATTTCGCACCGGCGGCTTAATGAAAGAATAAATGAAAGCTGTGGAAACCTGCCGGAATCCCCCGAAAGTCCCATTCCGGGACAGAATCCGGAGGCTTCGTCTTTTGTGGTTAATGGGGCGTAAGCGACGGATTTTAGGCGGTTTTTGGCAGCGCGTTAACGCCTGTGGCAAGGCCGGTCCTAGTCGAGGCCCGCGTTTGCGGGCTTGGCCGCATCCGCTCCGCCATGATGATTAATGGCGCTCGTTCAAATACGCTGCAAATGCCATTCAAATGCCGGAATATCCAACTTTATGAAAACACGGCGCAAATGCGAACGGTTTTGGCAAAGGCATTTTCCGATTCCCTTCCTATTGTGACCAGACAAGGTGGCGAAAGGCGACGCATCCGGCAAAGACCGGCGCGCATCGGCACCGGTTACAAGGATGGGCAAGACGATGTGGTTTCTGATCAAGGGAACATTCTGGTTTTCGATGGTGCTCGTGCTTTTGCCGTTTCTCGATCCGGCCAGCACGACGACCCTGGAGCGCGGTCCGAAGGTGGATGTCGGCGATACGTTTTCGGCTGCCACCGAGGCCTTCGGTTATATCAGCGCGCTCTGCATCCAGAAGCCGGATGTCTGCGAAAAGGGCGGCGAGACCTTCGTGGCACTCGGCCACCGGGCCCGGGAGGGCGCCCGCATCGCCTATCAGTTCCTCGACCAGCAGTTTGCTTCGCCTGACGATGCGGTGATGACCGGCACGATTGCCGCCGATACCGCACCGGCGACCCTTGCCGACCCCAACGATACGCTCGCCGTCGATGCCGAAGGCGATACGGTCCCGATGTTCGGAAAAACACCGGTCCCGGAACCGCGCATCGAGCCGAGGACCGCGCAGAAATAGGACCAGCGCGCTCCGCCTGCATCCTTCAATGTCCCGCATACCCTGCCTGAACCTGCCGATCTTACGGCCGCCGTGCGGAACGCCCATCCCGCACGGTTTTTTCCTCTCTCTACCGCCGCGCATTCTCCCCTCGACGGCCATGCAGGGCCGGAAATGTCGCATGTTTTGCGGTTCTCATCCGGCCGTCGATCACCTATATGATCAGGCATGACCCAAAGGCCGGATGCAAGCATGACCCCGATTGACAAGATCATCGACGACTTCGCTTTCCTCGAGGAATGGGAGGACCGCTATCGCTACGTGATCGAGATCGGCAAGGCCCTGCCGGAGATGCCGGAAGAACAGCGCACCGCCGAACACAAGGTCCAGGGGTGCGCCAGCCAGGTCTGGCTGGTAACCAACGCGCCGGATGTGGCGTCGGGGGCGGATCCGGTCCTGACCTTTGAAGGCGAATCCGACGCGCATATCGTTCGCGGCCTTGTTGCCATCGTGCTGGCGATCTATTCCGGCAAACACGCCTCTGAAATCGTCAAGCTCGACGCGCTCGATGTGTTCGGCAAGATCGGCCTTGTCGAGCATCTGTCGGCGCAGCGCGCCAATGGCCTGCGCTCCATGGTCAAGCGCATTCGTGAGGAAGCGGCGCAGCAGCTGATCGCCTGACCATCCCCCAGACAGGGGATGGCGTGATCACCGGCCTGCGGCCGGGCGCCGGGTGACCGCAGCGGTCCTGTCAGGGCGAAAGCCATCATCGCCCCAGGCGGTGCGGCGGGCCCGGGTCGGCGGCGGAGCATAGTGGCGTGCCAGCGCCATCAGGGCCGCGCGCAGCATCAGCTTGGCGGACCGCACCGGCCATTGCCGCTCGCGCTCCACGGTTTCGAGACCTTTTTCAAAGCAGCAGATATCGAGCGCCACGCCGCTCAATTCAGGGCCGATCGCCTCGACGGCGGCCCGCACCCGGCCACGCGCTGCAACCGCGCTGTCGCAGAGATCAGCGACGCCACCCGCGCCCTTGCTCTTGCCGGCAAGCCGCGGCTCGTAGCGCATGGTCAGTTGCGGCTGCAACTGGCCGCGGGTGAAATCGGCATGCAGGCGCAGACCGGCATCCAGCGCAACGGCATCCAGAAAAAGCACGCCGGATTTCTCCTTCAAGCGCGCCATGGCAGCAAGCGGCGATTCCGCGAGATTGACGCGCACGCTCTGGCGCAGCCCCTCGACCGGCCGATTCTGCTGTTCGATATCGCGATGCTGGTCCTGAAACTGGGTTTCCGCAGACAGAAGCGCCCGGCGCAGAAAGGCCCTCGCCTGCGGTGTCGCCCGAAGCGTGTCGCCGCTGCGGACCAAAAGCCCCAGCGCGCAGGCCGCATCGGGCAGCGCCCGGGCCACCGGTCGCCCCGCCTCGCCGGCCCGGCCGACAAGCACCGTCGCGCCATCGCCGCCGTCACGGATCAGGGTCGCACCACCCGCCACGAGACGAACGAGCCTGACCATCTGCCGCTGCCGCGCGGCGCCATCCTCACGCATGATCGCTGCCTCCGCCGGCGCCGAACACCGCGGTGATCACCCGCTCGACGGCAGCCACGAAATCATCGAAGGCAACGTCGTCACGACGATCCTCGACGACATTGCAGGCATGGCTGACGGTCGTCCGGTCACGCCCGAAAACCTGGCCGATATCGGTCAGCGAGATCTGCAGCACCACATGGCTGACATACATGGCAATCTGGCGAACATGGCAGCTGGAGCGCCGCCGGTCGCGGCGCATCTGCATCCGGTGGTCGCCAACGAGCATCAGCATCTCCGCCGTCACCTGGCGAACGATGCCGCAGAGGAGCCGTGCCGGCAGTCCCCCCTCTGAACCACCACCAGACCTGCTACCACCAGACATGCTACCACCAGACATGCCACCACCAGATGCGCCACCACCAGATGGGCCACCGACAGCAGGTCCGCCGGGCCCAGACGCACTGCCGGCACCCGGAAGATGGCTGGCCTCGCCAGGGCTGGAAATGCCTGTCTTGGTGCTTCCAGCCGCAAGACGGGCGCGAACTGTCTTCTCGCCGGGAAACGGGACACTGCGGGAGGGCGGCATTCTGGAACGGCTGGTCTTGATCGCGGGCATGAACTCACTCCTTGAATAGGAATTAATTCATACACCCTAGTGCGATTACGGGGATGGAAGGAACCGCCTTACCGCAACCATGCGTTGATTTCCCTCGGTTATTCACGATCGAAACAGAAATTATAGGTATTTTTTCCTCTGCACATACTCAACGCGTTGAGTTGGTTTTTGCTTTGTAGATCGCTGTGGAGACGAAACGCGGTGTTCGAGACGACAAGTGCCATCCACACAGACGCCGAAAAGACCGTGAACACCGTGAGCCGGAACATTGGCCGAACGGCCCGATCTGCCCTCATTGCATGATCGGCGTTTATCAGCATTGCGATGAAGCGCATCTTCAACATTATCCACCGGATTTAACTTCCGTTATAACCGCCACACGGCTCTTAAGATTACAGATGCAGAGCGCGCCGAAGACCTTATTGCTGGTACCGGTGGCAAGCGCCTCGCATTTCGGCGGACGAACGAAGGCGCGCGCGCATTAGCTGGGCAAGCTGCTGCGCCTGTGGAAGAAGCAGAATACTCGCCTTTGAATTGCGGGCATTTGGCAAACACCCCTTGCCGTAATCGTTCTCTAAGCGCCCAATTGGAAACGGCAGCGAACTTACGATTCGCTGCCGTCAACGTAACCAAGCCATAGGACGGCTCGATATGAACGCATTTCAGACTTTAAGCCCGTGGGCAGAGTCGTCAAGCCGTCCTGTGGCAACACATAAGGACTTTTTTATATGGCTCGACTACCCGAACTACCGAAGCGTCCTGTAGCGAACCCTGCATCCCCAATTATCGTTAATTGGAGAGGTCAAAGCGGGACGATATATGCGTTTCAACTCGACCCCATTGGTGTCGTTTACTTCGAAAAGCCTGGAGTCTACGTCGCCTGCAAACTGGCGATCAACGGCAATTGGGATGCCCTGTATATTGGCGAAACGGAAAACTTCAATCAACGTTTGACCACTAACTTGGCTCTTCATCATAAATGGCGAAGCATTTGCGCCGCTGGCGCTACCCACTTCTGCACTTTGCACGTCCCCGGCCATTTGTCCCTGCGTGAGGGGATAGAAACCGATCTCAGAAGACATATGAGAACTCCCTGTAACGATCAATAATCATAACTGATTACTCGTTGCTAGGTTCCTTATCGACCTTCCCAGACTTCGGCTTGGGAGGGGTTTTCGGTTCCGGCGGCGTCTTCAACATACGCCGAAGAACCTCGTCACCCTTCTTTTCATCAATCTCGTCATTCGGCTGCTTGCTCATTGACTAAATCACTCCCTGCATTTGCAGCCAGCAAAGGCACAACATTCGCTGCTTTTATTCTGCGAGCGTCCTTTATCATCTCAGCCACGGTTATGGCGCTTAAGCTAAAGAGATGATTGGCGCCAACGGCGTCAAGAGCATCGCGCGGGTGCATTAGAGGGTTCCTGTCCAGCGACCTCATCCTATCAAGCATCGCACCGACCTTCTGAGAAGGTTTCGGCTCTTTGTTTTTCGCCTCTATAAGGTCTTGGACCGCCTTAATGAAATCGTTCCAGCTCTTCATACTCTTAGTGACGCCGAAGTCTTTAAGGTAGGCGTCGATTACCAACTCCGTCGCCCTTAGCGCATGAAACCCGCAAGCAGTGGGCAGGTCGAAGGCGAGACAGCGGCCCGCATCATCAAACTCTTTGATAGCCTCTTCGGGCATCTCAGAGCGAATTTCGTCCGGGATCACATGAGAAGCGTTCGAAACAAGCGCCTGCGTTTTGTAGATCGCGATTTGCCCTACAGAGTAAACATCAACATCATGGCTTTCAGCTTCGAAAACACTCCGAAACGAATCGATCTTTCGCGGTATCTCGCTGTATTGCCAGCTACTGAAGTCCTTTTCGAAAAGGTCCGGCGAAAACGTATCGTTCGGCATAACATTAGCCGAAATCCAGCTACTGATTGTGCCAGCGAGATCGGCGGCCGCATGCTTGCAGGTGCCGAACCCATTATCTTCTGCAATGAACGCCGACAGCTTTGGGGGAAGCGCCCAAAGCGAGATGTAAATTGAACCGCCTTTTGACGTATCGACCGACGTCGCCTGCCTTGCTTTCGCAAGAGCCTCGGCCAGTTCAAAATATTCCAGAAGATTGACGCGCTTCACGTTACCCACCCCGCCGCTTTTCGCGGGAGGATAACAGATTCTCAAAATGTCAGATACCGACCTGTCACGCACGAATCACCACAGGATTGTTGTCCGTCACGCCAACTCTACAACTGCATATTTTTTCCTCTGCCCACAAAGATTAAGGGCCGGCGTGATGATCACGCCGGCCCTTTGCAACAATGTGGCACAAGCCGAAGGCTTACTTGACGCGGCGCTTGCGGCGCTGGCCGAGGCCCATTTCCTTGGCGAGGCGCGAGCGCGCTTCGGCATAGGCCGGCGCGACCATCGGGTAATCGGACTGCAGGTCCCATTTTTCGCGATAGTCTTCCGGCGACAGGCTGTGGTGCGTCATCAGGTGGCGCTTCAGCGACTTGAAGGTACCGCCGCATTCCAGGCAGGTGATCTGGTCGTCCTGGACCGACTTGCGCACCGAAACAGCCGGCTTCGGCTTTTCGACAATCACGGCAACCGGCACAGGGCTGCTGGTGTTGTTGAGGGCGGCATGCACGTCGGTGATCAGGGTCGAAAGCTCGGCAACCGGCACAACATGATTGCTGACATAAGCAGCGACGATCTCGGCGGTGAGTTCCACCAGCAGATCATGGCTCGCGCCGGGCATTGGATCCGTCATTCTTCATTTCTCCTATAGAATATCATAAACGCGCCCGAAACGAAGGTTTCCCGGCGCAACAAGAACCTGTTCGAAAGCGTCACGAAACGGGCATCTCCATACGGACGACGAACCGCCATGCATGGCGGAAGCACAACCTATGAAACGCGTCAGCAATCTGGCAAAAAACCTCAATCCCCTGATGCGAAAGCTGTTGCCAACGGGCAAGCAAGCCTGGCGCTCCAAAGCAACGACCACTATCCACAACCTTTACTGGAATCTCAGTCGGAAGTAATATTGCAAGCGACACTTTGCCGTTACTCGAATAACATTGATGCCCGAAAAGTCCAATCATAATTTGTGCGCCATCTGTCGCAATCATATTGAAATGTGCGCTGAAAATCGACGATATCGGAAACACTACGTTACGTTCGCGATCCGGTGCCGGGAACACGGGCAATTGACGTATTTGCAGGCAGGTCTGCGCCAGGGCGACGGCAGCGACCGTGCCCCATTGTTGCAGGGTTTTCAGCCGGCACTGCCGGTTTTGTCCTGCGGCATCTGGTCGATCACGGAGACGGGGTGAAGCCGCTCGCCGGCCTGATGCGCGGCCTTGGCGAGAAGATGCGCCGCAACCGGCGCGGTCAGCAGGAAGAAGAAGAACCCGGCAATGGCCCGGAGCAGAATGGCGCCGTCCAGGGCATGGATCCCCGCCGCAAGCAGCAACAGGCCCGAGCCGATCGTGCCGGCCTTTGAGGCGGAGTGCATGCGGGTGTAGACATCGGGAAAGCGCACCAGCCCGAGCGCCGCAAGCAGGCTGAACAGCGAGCCGGCCACCAGAAGCACAATCACGATCACGGCAACGGCCATGCCGACCGGTTCCGCGCCCATCATCGCTTCCATCAGCGTTCTCCCCTGCGCTTGCGTCGCGCTGCCTGTCTGGCCTTGCCGTGTTTGGGCTGCCGAGCTCCGGTCGTTGCGGGTGCCGTCTGCGGTCGTTCCGGCGACAGGCCGCGCGCCAGGATGAACCGGGCAAAGGCGACGGTTGCCAGAAAACCGACGAGACCCAGCGCAATCGCGATGTCGATGTAGAGATTGAAACCCGTCCGTATGGCAATCGTGGCGATGAAGCCGATGGCGATCGCCACCAGCATGTCGAGGCCCAGCACCCTGTCGGCCAAAGACGGGCCGCGCCGGATGCGCCAGACGGTCAGCGCCAGGGCCAGCGACAGGACCAGGAGCGCAAATGTCGTTGTCGCGTGGATGAGATCGTCCGGTGTCATAGCGGGAAGGCCTCCCTGATGCGCCGCTCGAAGCCGTTGGCGATGTCGCGCTTGGCAGCGGCCGGATCGGAACAATCGAGCGCATGCACATAGAGCAGGCGCCGGTCAGCGGAGACATCGACCGACAGCGTGCCCGGCGTCAGCGTGATCAGATTGGCCAGAAGGGTGATTTCGAAATCACGCGTCAGGCTCAGCGGAAAGGCAAATATGCCGGGCTTCAGCCGCATCTTCGGCTGGACGACGAGGACAGCGACCTTGATTGCCGACAGCGCCAGTTCCCTGAAGAACAGGCCGCAGAGCAGCAGGAACCTGAGCGGCCGCACCTTCGACGCGGTGGCATCGACCTGCTCGCGCACCAGCCACAGCGACAGGGCACTGACGGCGACGCCCAGCAACAGGTTGAGAGGCGACAGGCTGCCGGTCATGGCAGACCAGACGACTGTCATCGCAAGGAGGATGTTCAGGTGTTTCATGGCGCAGCACCTCCCGGAATGGCGACCGGAAAGCCGTCGGGAAAGACGGAACCGATATAGTCGGCAGGTGCCACCAGGCCCTCGGCTGCGACGCGCACCAGCGCCAGCAGAGGCTCCGGGAACAGGCCGATGCCGAGCGACAGCGCCGTCAACCCGACAAGCGGGAGAAGCACCGATACTGGCAGCGCCACGACGGCCAATGGCGGTGTCTCGTCGGTCGCCGGGCGCCAGTAGGCGAGCAGGAAGATCCGCGCCGTGGCGATGGTCGTCAGGAAGCCGGCGAGCAGCAGGCTTGCCGCCAGCACGAAGGCGCCGCCGTCCAGCGCCGTGCGCACCAGCATTACCTTCGGCCAGAATCCGGAAAACGGCGGCAGGCCGGAGACCGAGAAGAACAGCATCAGCGACAGCGCGGCAAGGCCCGGATGGCTGCGATAGATGCCGCCCAGCACCGCCAGAGACGCCGTGCCGCCAGCCCGGGCGGCAAGCCCCGCCGCGAAATAGAGCGCCGTCATCACCACGATCGAATGCAGCGCATAGAATACCGCCCCGCCGAAACCGCCCTGCCCGCCCATGGCAATGCCGGCCAGCATGGACCCGATGCCGGCAATCACGAGGTAACCGAGCAGCCGGCGAAGATCGGTCTGCGCCAGGGCGCCGAAAACGCCGGTCAGCATGGTCAGCACGGCGATCGTCGACAGAACCGGGCTCAGGGCAGCCAGCGATGTCGGAAACAGCATGCCGCAGACACGGATCAGCGCGTAGATGCCGACCTTGGTCAAAAGCCCGGCAAACAGCGCCGACACCACCAGCCGTGGTGTGTGATAGGAGGCCGGCAGCCAGAAATTCACCGGAAAGGCCGCCGCCTTCATGCCGAAGGCGAGAACAAACAGCGCCGTCAGCGTCATCAGCGGTGCGCGCTCGGGCGCCGCCTGCACCTTGATCGCGATGTCCGCCATGTTCAGCGTTCCGAAGACACCATAGATCAGGCCGGTGGCGATCAGGAACAGCGTCGTCGCCATCAGGTTGAGGAAGCCGTACTTGACCGCGCCATCGATCTGCCGGCGCTCCGAGCCCAGCACCAGCAGGCCGAAGGAGGAGATCAGCAGAACCTCGAACCAGACATAGAGATTGAAGAGGTCGCCCGTCAGGAAGGCGCCGTTGACGCCGGCCATGAGCAGCATCAGGAAGGGATAGAAGCCATAGCGGCGACCGCTGCCATTGACGTCGTCGAGGGCTGCGACCGAACCGGCCAGTGCGACCAGGCCGGCCGTCAGGGCAAACAGCGCACCCGTCAGGTCAACCGTGAAGGCGACGCCGAAGGGCGGCAGCCAGCGGCCCATGACCATGGTCACCGGACCGGTCACGGCCACATGATAGAGCAGGCCGGCGTTCATCACCACCAGCAACGCCAGGGCCGGGATGGCCAGACGGGCATGCGCCTGCACCCGACGACGCACCAGCATGAGGGCGGCGCCCACCAGGATGCACCAGACAACCGGCAGGATGATCAGCCAGTCGACGAGCGCCGTCGGCGTCATCACCATGGCTGCGGAAAGATCAACGGGAACAGAGGATACGGCCATGCGTCAATACCTGAGCGGCGGCGGCGCGTCGCCTTCGGGCTCGGCAACGCGCATCTCGTCTGTGTTGTCGGTCTCCAGCACGCGATAGGCGCGCCAGGACAGAACCAGCAGGAACGAGAAGAAGGAAAAGGAAATCACGATCGCCGTCAGGATCAGCGCCTGCGGCAAGGGGTTGGCGGTCGGTCCGACGGACATGTCGAGGCTGGCGCCGATCACCGGTGGCACGTCGCGCAGGATGCGACCGCTGGCAAAGATCAAAAGATTGACCGCATTGCCGAGGATGGCGACGCCGAGCAGCACCCGGATGATGAATTTCGACAGCAGCAGATAGACGGCAACGGCGAAGAACAGGCCGACGAGGATGGCAAAGATCGGTTCCATCAGTCCTCTCCCCTTTCCTCGAGCGCCAGCACCACGCCGGTCAGCGCGCCGACGACAACCAGATAAACTCCGGTATCGAACAGCATGACGCTCGACAGCGGCACCTTCTGGCCCAGCAGGCTCGGCTCGATCCAGATCCCGGTCATGAACGGCACCTGCATCCACAGCGAGATCAGTCCGGCCAGCGTCGCCATCAACAGGCCGGCACCGGCAATGGCCAGCGGATCGAAGACGATCGCCCGGCGCACGGTCTCGACGCCATTGGCAATGCCGTGGATCGCCAGCGCCGCAACCGCGATCAGACCGCCGATGAAGCCGCCGCCCGGCTCGTTGTGGCCGCGCAGCAATACGAAGATCGAAAACATCAGCATCAGCGCGATCAGCAGAGGCGCCACCGTGCGCAGGATCAGGGACTTCATGCACTGCCCTCGCCGGCATCAGGATCATTGTCGGCCATGCGTGTCGTCATCGACCCTGCCCGCAGCCGCACCAGCGACAGGATGGCGAGCGCCGCGATCATCACGACGGCGATCTCGCCCAGCGTATCGGTGCCGCGGAAATCGACGATGATGACGTTGACGACATTGGCGCCATGGGCAATCGCCTGGGAATGGAGATTGAAGAAATCCGACAGGGTCGTGTCGAAGGGCGACTGCGTGACCGTCAGCAACAGCAGGCAGAGGCCCAGACCACAGGCGGCCGCAATGGTAGCATCCGGCAGCGTCTGGCGGAACGGCCGGTGGTCGGTTTTGTAAACCTTGAGCCGCGTCATCACCAGAGCCAGGATCACAACCACCAGTGTCTCGATCATGAACTGCGTGAAGGACAGGTCCGGTGCGCCATAGAGCAGGAAGATCACCGCCACCGCAAAGCCCTGGATACCGAGCGAAACAATCGCCGTCAGCCGGTCCTTGGCCAGGACCACGGTGACGAGTCCGACGGCGGCAATCGCCATGATCGCCAGTTCGTGCCAGGGCACGTCTTTGGGGAAAACCGGCGGGCGAGGCATCTCGCCGAAGACGAACGGCGTGGCGAACAGAACCACCGCCAGCGCGATGAAGGTCACGGTCATGTAGTCGTCGAACCGACCCGTCTGCAACCGCTGCGTCAACCGGAAGGAAAAACCGACCAGGCCGCGCATCGCCTGGTCGAAGCCGCGATCCGGCCCCCAACCGATATCCGCCAGCACGCCGGCCAGCAGCGCGCGCAGACGATCGAGGTTGCGGTAGATGAGAACGCCGAGCACCACCGTTACCACCGACAGGCCAAGCGGCACGCCGAGATGCGGCACCAGCGAAATCTCCACCAAACGTGGCTCTCCGGCAATGGCAGACGCCATCGGCGTGGAAACCAGATGGTGTGTCAGGCCGGCGAGCGCCGCCATGGCCAGCCCCTTCAGTGACAGAACCGCAGGGCCGATCCACAACAGCAGCGGCCCCTCATGGGCAGGCTTCGGCGTCTCGACCTTTGCCCCGAGGAACGGCTTGAGGGCGATGGCAAAGGCAACGGCGAACATCAGCGCATTGCCAAGGATGGCGATTGCCGCAAAGACCACAGACCAGGCGTCGAACCGGCCGAGCGCATAATAGATTTCTTCCTTGGCCAGGAAGCCGAGGAAGGGTGGCAGCCCGGCCATCGAGAGCGCCGCCGCAATGGCCGCTGCAAAGGTGATCGGCATGGCCCGTCGCAGACCGCCAAGCTTGCGGATATCGCGCGTTCCCGTCTCATGGTCGATGATGCCGGCGATCATGAACAGAGCGCCCTTGAACAGCGCATGGGCGACGAGATAGAGGACCGCCGCCTCGATCGCATGCGGCGAACCGAAACCCGTCAGCAGCACAAGCAGGCCGAGCGAGGCCATCGTCGTATAGGCGAGCATCAGTTTCAGATCGGTTTGGCGCACCGCCAGCAGCGCACCAATGAGCAGCGTCGTACCGCCGACGACCGGCAGGATCGTCTGCCATTCGGGCGTGCCGCCCATGGCCGGATTGAGCCGCATCAGAAGGTAGACGCCAGCCTTCACCATGGTCGCCGAGTGCAGATAGGCCGACACCGGCGTCGGCGCCTCCATGGCATTGGGCAACCAGATATGGAAGGGAAACTGCGCCGACTTGGTGAACGCGCCGCCCAGAACGAGCAACAAAGCCGCCAGATAGAGCGGGCTTTCCTTGAGTTGCGGCGCCATGGCAAAAAGCGTGGAAAACTGCGTCGTGCCGGTGATGTTCCAGATCAGCAGCAGCCCGGCAAGCAGGAACAGCCCGCCACCGCCCGTCACCACCAGCGCCTGCAGCGCCGCGCGCCGGGCAGCCTGGCGGGTGTGATCGAAACCGATCAGCAGGAAGGAGGTTATCGACGTCAGCTCCCAATAGACGAACAGCATCAGGAAACTGTCGGAGATGACGAGCCCGAGCATGGCGCCCATGAACATCAGCAGAAAGGACAGGAACCGTCCCTGCTGCTTATGGCCCTTCAGGTAGCCGCCGGCATAGAGCACGATCAGCGTGCCGATGCCGGAAATGAGAAGCGCGAAGGTCAGCGACAGACCGTCGATCAACCAATAGAAGCCAACATCCAGCGACGGCACCCAGCGATAGCCGCCCGTAACGATCCCGCCATCGGCGACCTCAGCGGAAAAGCCGATAAAATGCAGGAAGATCGCCGCAGGAACGAGCGCCAGCACCCAGGCTGCATTGTGTCCCATCCGGCGCGTCAGCCAGGGCGCGAGCAGCGCGCCGAGAAACGGCAGGAACAGTGTCAGACATGTCAGGGCCGTGCCATCCAAGATGTGTATTTCTCCTCCGGGAAGTGTTGGGCCCGCAACAATCGAACGGGACAGTGGGTCGCGCTGGGCGAAATTCGGCGAACCAACCGAATAGGCCAAGCGGCGGGCGAACTCAAGGTTTTCCGGTCGAAATTTGCGCTTATACCAGCTGAAAAGCGCCGAAAACCCCGTTTGACGCTCTGCCGAAAGCCACAGCGATTGCCGGATCGACTGTCGCTTCCTATATGGACAGCAAGCGACAAGGAGAGTGACGATGGCTGACACCAAAACCCTGAAAGTCGAAAAAACCGATGCCGAATGGCGCGCCCTGCTGACACCGGAACAGTATCGCATCACCCGCCAGCACGGCACGGAACGCGCCTTTTCGAGCCCGGATTTCGATCTCGGCAAGAAGGGCACGTACCACTGTGTCTGCTGTGGGAAAACGCTTTACGGCTCCGACACGAAATTCAATTCGGGCACCGGCTGGCCGAGCTTCACCCAGCCGATCTCGACGGATGCCGTCGATGAACACCGCGACACCGCCTATGGCATGACGCGCACGGAAATCCGCTGTGCCGATTGCGACGCGCATCTCGGCCATGTCTTCCCCGATGGTCCTGCGCCGACGGGCTTGCGTTACTGCATGAACGGCGTGGCGCTGACCTTCGAGCCCGCGGAAACGTAAGAAGCGCAAATCCGGGCGTTTGCAGGGGATTGCCCTGCCCCGGATCTTGCCGTTCCTCTGGCGTCTGCTTGTGGACGTGCGGGAGGCCGGAAATGGCGATCTACCGCATTCAGAATTGAAGATGGTCCGTGTCGGAATGGGCGGCGAGCAGTTCGGTTTGCTCCGCACCAAAAGCAATGGATACCAGCACAAAGCCACCCAGCAGCACGGTCACGAGCAAAACGAGCGGCACAAGGGCAAAGATCAGGATGATTGACCACCTGCGGCCCTTGCCGGCATTCTCCGCAGCATCGCTGCAGGCGCCCTCCTCCGAAACCCGTGTAAGGTTCCCGGTCCAGTGTTCCGGACTGTCAAAAGCGCGTTCTGAACCGCCCTCTCTCAACTTTTCCATCGAACGCACCTCCCACTGCGCAAGCGGCCTGATCATCGCAGAGGCATGATATTCAGCGTAGCCAATATCGATCCCTGCTTGCCGGGATCTTGCTTGTTGGTACCGCGTGGCGCCTCGCATTTTGGTCTTTGAGACGAAGACGAGACGTCTGACGGCCGAACGCAGATCCCGATCAACAGTCTATATAGGACGCACACTACCAAAACTGTAACGAGTTTTGAACTTTTTCAACCGCAATCCGCTCGCAAAATGGTGGGCGCTGCAAAATAAGCATGCACTCATAAACGGAAATGTGCGGGGAAAGAGCGGACCGGAAAGCGGCTCAGGATCCGGTGGAAGCACTGATGCAGGACAGGACGGCGGAATAATGCACCGCTGCGGCCGTGATCACGAAGCCATGCCAGATGGCGTTCTGGAAGCGCAGTTTTTCCCAGACGTGGAAAATGACGCCGGCCGAATAGATGATGCCGCCGATGACGATCAGTGTCATCGTCGTGACCGACAGTTGCGACAGAAGCGGCCCGGCAGCGAAGACGCCGCTCCAGCCCATGGCAAGATACAAGAGGATCGCCAGCCGATCATAACGGCCGGGAAACACGCATTTGATGAACACACCGATGAATGCAATGCTCCAGATGCCGATCAGCATGCCGAAGAGGTAGGGGTCCTGCCAGCCGCGCTGCAGGAAGGGCGTATAGGTCGCCGCGATCAGGATGAAGATCGACGAGTGGTCAAACCGGCGCAGGAACCACTTGGTCTGCGAGACCGGCCAGAGATTGTAGATGAAGGAGATCGAGATCGTCGCCACGAGACCGGCGCTGTAGATCCAGGCCGCCACCAGCTGGCCCGACGAACTCCACAGTGTCGCGTAAAAAATCAGGGCCGTGACGCCGATCAGGGCGCAGACCAGGCCGATGCCGTGCACGACACCATCGGCGATCAGTTCGCTGCGGTCGTAGTTCCACTTGATACCCTTGATCTCCACGGTTTCCTCTTTACCCGACAACGATCCAGCCACCCTAGACGGCAAAAACGACTTTTTTGCACTGCGATACCAACGCAGTCTGCCACAGGATGATTAATCGAAAAAGACCAGAGCGTGCCGGGTGGATCAATTTCCGCAACAGCGGACAACAAACGGAGACCGTGTGTGCAGGTGGCTTGCGCCCGCAACCGCGCTGCCTGCGGCATTCTCCTGTTTTCGGGTCGGACGCTGCAGAGATCATCGGCAGCGACGATATCCCAATCTCGTGATTGTCAACATTCTGAGAACAGTACATCGCCGACACGACGGCTTTCTTGAACGCCGAACCTGGTCCATGATCGGACGCGAATGACACCTGGGGACCGACTATGACCGGCATAGACAGACGCGATTTCCTCAAGGCCTCGGCCACTGCCGCCATCGTCGCCGGAACGCCCGTGAGGGCTTTTGCAGAAAGCAAAATGATGACCGCTTTTCCCGCCACCCATGCCGTTACCATGCCGGCCTATGTCGATCACTCGCATCTCGTCGTGCGCGACCTGCCGATGGTCTCGTCCTGGTACCAGTCGATCATGGGGCTGAAGCCGATCGAGAAGACCGCAAGCGGCGACGTGCTCGGCGTCGGCGGGCGGCCGTTGCTGACGCTGACCACGGCCGGCGATGCGGCCAGGGCGCCGCAGAATGCACCCGGCCTGTTCCACACGGCGTTCCTGATGCCGGACCGGGCCGAGCTTGGCCGCTGGCTGGCCCATATCGCCCACAACAACACGCCACTGCAGGGCGCCTCCGACCATCTGGTCAGCGAGGCGATCTATCTGGCCGACCCCGAGGGCAACGGCATCGAGGTCTATCGCGACCGGCCGCGCGAGGACTGGAGCTACGTGCAGGACGGCATGGTCAAGATGGCGACGCTGCCGCTCGACCTGCAGAAGCTCTATGACGAAGCCGACAAGGATGCCTGGCGCGGCATGCCGGACGGCGCGGCGATCGGCCATATCCACCTGCAGGTCTCCGACATCCCGCAGGCCGATGGCTTTTTCCGCGATGTTCTCGGCCTCGATCTGATGGCCACCTATCCGGGCGCCAGTTTCTTCGCTTCCGGCAAGTACCACCATCACATCGCCGCCAACACCTGGAACTCGCGCGGCGCAGCAAAGCGCCAGGCCAACATGACCGGCCTTGCAGACTACACCGTGCATTTCAATGATCCGGCGAGGCTTGCAACAGCCGTGGCCAAACTCGACGAACTCGACATCCCGACGACCCGGACGGGCGACATCATCTCCCTTGTTGATCCCTGGGGCATCGGGCTGAAGCTGGCGGTGTAAGGGTTTCCAAAGAGAGCGGAAACGTCCTGGACGCACCGGCGATTGAAGGAGACAGACTTTTTCGGCACTTAATCAGGCAACCCGGAAAACATATGACAGATCGCCTTGAAGACATGCGCAGGAACCCACGCGCCGATTGGCGCATGGATCGAAGCCGCGCAGGGGTTGGGTAGCGATGTGCCGCCACCATCGCGCCGCCTGGTATCCGCTTGGTCCCTTCTTCACTGCAGTGATCGACCAAAAACGCTCACCAGCCCATCGGCTTGATATAGCGGCCGTAGACCCAGCCGGTCTGCCAGTCGCCATTCTGGCCCGGATCATGCCAGATCTGGCACCAGGTGGAGCGGACTGCCTTGCGCTGGGCGCCCGGCGACCAGCTGGAAATATCGTTGAGATCGGTGCCGTTCATGCAGCGGCCGGTCATCTGCAGCGCCGTTCCGTTCGGATAGGCGGCACGCACGGCCGACTGTGATGACGGCCAGGCGCGCGCGTTCAGCACGTCGTTCCAGGCGACGTCGGTAACCTGCCATGCAACGAATGTATTGGCGATCGCTGCCGGTGCGGCGATGGCCAAAGCTGCAGCCGCCAGTGCGATTTTGATCAGGATGTTCATGCTTGTCTCCTCCTCGGCCAGGCTTTGCCGACCGGTTTATCGTCCCTGATGCGGTTTTACCGGATGGGGGCGGCATCGCCGGTTCCCTCGGGAACAGGCGGGATCACCGGCGTGCCGCATTCGACCAGATTGTTCGGGGTGACAACGCAGTTCGCCTCGTTCCGCGCGCCACAGGCGGCGAGCATGGCGATCGCTGCGATGATCAAAAGCCTCGGGCGCATCTCGTTCGGCTCCGCGTGGAAAAGGTTGCCGCTGGCGGGCGCATCAAAAAGCCCCGCAAACCATTTAGGCGTGCAGGGCTTGATCTTGTCAAACGGGTATTTTTGCCGTTCAGGCGGCGCGGCGGCCATAGCCCTGCGACGAGGGCGACTGCTCGAGCTTGAAGCGGGCCAGCAGCGTCTGGAGCTGGCGGCTTTCATCGGCAAGCGTTTCGCTGGCGGCCGTGGTTTCCTCGACCATGGCGGCGTTCTTCTGGGTCATCTGGTCCATCTGGTTGACCGAGGTGTTGATCTCGGCGAGCGCCGTTGCCTGCTCGCGCGAGGCCGTGGCGATGCTCTCGACATGGTCGTTGACCTTGAGCACCAGCTGTTCGATCTCCACCAGCGCATCGCCGGTGGCCCGCACCAGGGCGACACCGCCGCCGACTTCGGAGGCCGAGGCGCTGATCAGCGTCTTGATCTCCTTGGCGGCACCGGCCGAGCGCTGTGCCAGTTCCCGGACTTCCTGGGCGACAACAGCAAAACCGCGGCCGGCATCACCCGCGCGGGCAGCCTCGACACCGGCGTTCAGGGCCAGCAGGTTTGTCTGGAAGGCGATTTCGTCGATGACGCCGATGATCTGGCTGATCTTGCTGGACGAATCTTCAATCCGGCCCATGGCGCTGACGGCGCTGCGGACGATCTCGCCCGACTTGCCGGCACTGTTCTTGGTGTCGCGCACCATGTCGCGGGCTTCGTTGGCGCGGGCGGAGGACTGCCGGACCGTGGCGGTGATCTCGTCGAGCGCGGCTGCCGTCTCCTCGAGCGCTGCCGCCTGCTGTTCGGTGCGCTTGGACAGGTCGTTGGCGGCCGAACTCAGCTCGGCCGAGCTGTCCTTGATCGTGCCGGCCGCGCCGCGAACGTTCTGCATGGTCGAGCGCAGAGTAACCATGGTGGCGTTGACATTGCTCTGCAGCTCGGCAAAGGCGCCCTGGAACTGGCCGTTCATGCTCTCGCACAGGTCGGCATCGGCCAGCGCTGCGATGACGCGGCGAACTTCTGCGACGGCGAGGTCAATGCTGCCGACCAGTTCGTTGACGCTGCCGGCGAAGCGGTTGAGATCGTCGTTCTGGTAGTCCTTGCCGATGCGGCCGGTGAAATCGCCGGCGACAGCCGCAGCGACAACCGCGCTGATGCTGGACTGGAGATCGCTGCTCAGCGCCTGCAGGGCTACTTCCTGCGCCTTCATATCGCGGATCACCAGTGCATTGCGGCGGAAGATTTCGACCGCGCGGGCCATTTCGCCGATCTCGTCCTTGCGGTCGACATCGGTTCCGGTGCTGTCAAGATTGCCGTCTGCAAGGCTGCTCATGGCGGCTGTCAGTTCGCGAACCGGGGTGGAGATGCCGCGGCGTGCGACAAGCAGGCTGACCACGGCACCGAAGACGATGCAGGCTGCAGCCGAGCCGGCGGCAATCAGCAGAGCGACGGAGGAGGCATCGAGCGCATCGGCGCGGGCAGTGGCCAGCGAGGTACCCGAATAGGTGCTGTATTCCTTGACCGTGGTGGTGACGATCTTCTGGGCGGCCAGGGCCTTGTCGAGCGCGCCGTCGATCACCGTCGCATCACCCGGGTTCTTTTCGGCCAGGTCGACCATGGCGCGGATTTCGGAAAAATAGCTTTCCAGCGTCGTGCGGATTGCCTGCAGCTGCTTGATTTCGGTGGCGTCGGCGGTCGCTTCGATCTTCGGCAGGCGTTCCAGCATTTCCGTCGAGCGCTTCTCCGTCTCGGCCCGGAAGTCCGCCGCCTTGTCCGGCTTTGCCGCCAGCTGGTAGGTCATGCGGCTGATGGCGATGATGTCGACACGCAGATCCATGGCCTCGCGGGCCACCTCCTCCTTGGCACCGACACTGACCATGGCCGAGGCCAGCGCCGAAATGCCGTAGGCGCCGACGGAGGCAATGGCCACCGATGACAGGCCCATGACAAAAACGACAAGGCCGATCTTTTGAAGGATGGAAAAGTTGCGAAACGTCATGGCTGCACTCCGGCGGGGCTTGGCCCGCAAGCTCGATAAAAAAGGAGATCAAGGCCTGATGCCTCTGGTCCGGCGCCGCAGAACGAACATCGCGCTATTGCAGTGCAAGATGACGCAATTGCGCTAATGTACGGTTAAAATCCATAGACGAAACCCTGAGGCCGACAGGGGCGAAACGGACGGACGGAGCAGTCCTGTTTGTGCCTCTGCGGGCGGTTGCCTGCCGTGTTTTGGAAGGGCGGGGAAGCGGTGCACTGCGGCGCGCAGACTTGGCAGCCTCCTGAACGCCGGAAATGCCTGCATAAGCCGGATTTTGCGTATTTTTTGACCAGCAACGTCGCTTGACACTTTTTTGGCCTCTACCTATGATTTTTTTAAACCAAATGGTAAAAAAGGGAACAGCCATGAACCGCGAAGTCATTCTCTCTCGTCGTGCCGTGCTTGCATCCGGAATCGCGCTCGGCGTCAGTGCGCTGGCCCCCATGGCGCGGGCCGCAGCCCCGCTGAAGGTTGCCGGCATCCATGCCTCGCCGGTCGAAAACGCCTGGAACTCCTGTCTCCATGCGGCGCTGCAGGCCGCCGCCAAGGACGGTGTCATCGAATATGTCTTCTCCGAGGGCGTTTCGGGCACGGACTATCCGCGCGCCATGCGCGAATATGCCGAGCAGGGCAACAAGCTGATCATCGGCGAAGCCTATGCGGTGGAAAAGGAAGCCCGCCTGGTGGCGGCCGATTACCCCGACACTGCTTTTGTGCTCGGCTCCAGCGGCAATGAGGAAGGCAGCAATTTCGGCGTCTTCGGCACCTGGAACCATGACGGCGCCTATCTCGCCGGCATGCTTGCCGGCAAGATGACGAAATCCAACATTGTCGGCTCCGTCGGCGCCATCCCGATCCCCGAGGTCAACATGCTGATCAACGCCTTTGCCGCGGGCGTCAAGGCGGTGAACCCGGATGCCAAGCATCTCGTTGCCTTCATCGGCACCTTCTTTGACCCGCCAAAGGCCCGCGAAGCCGGCCTGGCCCAGATCGATTCCGGTGCCGACATCCTGTTTGGCGAGCGCATCGGCACGGCAGACGCCGCCAAGGAGCGCGGCATCAAGGCCGTCGGGTCGCTGATCGACTATTCGCCGCGTTATCCTGAGACGGTGTTTGCCAATGCGCTCTGGGGCTTCCGTCCGATCCTCAACGCAGCCATCGCCGACGTCGCCGCCGGCAAACCGGTGGGCAAGAACTACACGGCCTTTGGCCTGATGAAGGAAGGCGGCAGCGACATCGTCTACGTCAAGGGCGCAGCCTCCAGCGAAGCCGAAGCCGCAATGGAGAAAGTGCGCGCGGACATCAAGTCGGGCGCGTTCGAGGTTCCCAAGACCATGGACGAGCCGAAGTAGTCGCCCGCTCAATGCGCAATGACGCGACATTCCTGGCTCAGGCGATCCGCAAGGGTCGCCTGAGTGCCGTCGAGGCGATGCAGGCATCGCTCATGCAGGCGGAGCGCCAAGCCGACCTCGGCGCCATCGTCGTTCTCGACCGTGATCTCGGGCTGAAAGCCGCACGCGACATGGACGAGCGCATGACGGCTCCTGATCCCGACAGCATGCCCTTTGCCGGCGTTCCAAGCCTTGGCAAGGATCTTGGCGGACCCTTTTCCGGACTTCCGGTCGCGGCAGGCTCGTCCATGCTGGATCGCGCGATGGAACAGGCTGGCGACAGCGATCTCGCTTTGCGGTTGCGCGCCTCCGGCCTCTGCTTCTTCGGCCTGACGACCGTGCCGGAAATGGGGTTGTCGCTCGCCAGCGAACCCGCCACCGGACCGATCTGCCGCAATCCCCTCGATCCGCAGCTCACAGCAGGCGGTTCATCGGGAGGGGCTGCCGCTGCGGTTGCCGCAGGCATCGTCGCCATTGCCCATGCGACCGATGCGGGTGGCTCGATCCGGGTCCCTGCCGCCTGCTGCGGCCTTGTCGGGCTGAAGGCGAGCCGCGGCGTCATGCCGGCCGGCCCCACATTCGGCAATCATCTCGGCGGCATCGCCAGTGAGCTGGCTGTCTGCCGCTCCGTGCGCGACCTCGCCAGCCTTTTTCAGGTGGCCGGCGGCCTTGCCCGCGGACCCTTTGCCGACCCAAGGATGCTGGCGGCCGCCAGCGGCAAACTGCGCGTCGGTCTCCTCACAGACTGCGGGTGCGATTTTGCGATCGATCCGCACCGTGCCGCAGCGGTTGAAGCCGCAGCCCGCGCGCTGGAGGCCGAAGGGCACGCCATCGTTCAGGTCCCCTGGGACCGGCTGCAGAAAAGCGTGGCAGCCTCTGGCGACGTGCTGGGCGATATCATCGCCGTCAATCTGGCAAATTACGTCGATGCCGCAGGGCTGGTCCCGGAGCGCGCGGAACCGCTGACCCAGGCCTTCGTCCGACGTGGCAGGGCGATGACCGGCCAGTCCCTCTGGGCGTCGCTTGATGCCGGCGTGCATGCCAGCCGTGCACTCTGGGAGATGTTCGGGGGTGTGGATTGCCTGCTCACCCCGATGCTATCAGGCGCGCCCCTGCCCCTCGGGTCGTTTCCGACGGACCATGACGATCCGGACCTGCAACTCGCCCGCATGGCCGCATTCGCGCCGCTGGCATCGCTCGCCAATATTTCCGGCTTCCCGGCCATCACGCTGCCATTCGGCGCGGATGCGACAGGCCTGCCCTTGCCCGTGCAGATCATGGCGCCGATGGGGAACGATCTTCTCCTGCTGGCGCTGGCCGCCCGGCTTGAAGCCGAAGACCGTTGGCAACACCGCTTTCCCGTGGCAGGGCTCACCCCATGACCGCACCCGTTCTCGAAATCGACGGCATCTCCAAGCGCTTCGGCGACAATCTCGCCAATGACGGGATTTCCATGGCGCTGGCCAAGGGCGAGGTCGTGGCGCTGCTCGGCGAGAACGGTGCCGGCAAGACCACGCTGATGAACATCCTGTTTGGCCATTATGTGCCCGATGCCGGCTCCATCCGGATCGACGGTGTGGAATTGCCGACCGGCACGCCGCGTGCCGCGATCCGCGCCGGTGTCGGCATGGTGCACCAGCATTTCTCGCTGGCGGCCAATCTGACCGTGCTCGAAAACATTATGACCGGCACCGAAAAGCTCTGGCGGCTGCGCTCGGGCACGACCGGGGCGCGCCGGAAACTGCTGGCTATTTCCGAACGCTTCGGCCTCAAGGTGGATGCCGATGCGCGGCTTGGCGACCTGTCCGTCGGCGAGCAGCAACGGGTCGAGATCCTGAAGGCGCTCTACAATGATGCGCGCATCCTGATCCTCGACGAGCCGACGGCGGTGCTGACCAATATCGAGGCCGAGCGGCTGTTCACGACGCTGCGGGACATGGCACGACAGGGCCTGTCGCTGATCTTCATCTCCCACAAGCTCGACGAGGTCATGGCGGCCGCCGACCGCATCGTGGTGCTGCGCGGTGGCCGGATGGTCGCCGAACGCAAGGCGGCGGACACCAGCAAGGCCGAACTGGCGGAGCTGATGATCGGCCGGCGGGTGACGCGGCCGGTGCGCGAGCCCTCGGCGCCCGGCGCGGTGGTTCTGGAAGCACGCAATGTCGGTGTCCGGATCGGCGGGGTCGAACGGCTGCAGAATGTTGGATTTTCGCTGCATGCCGGCGAGGTACTGGGCATTGTCGGGGTCTCCGGCAATGGCCAGGCGCCGCTTGCCCGCCTGCTCTCGGGCACGCTGGCCCGCACCTCCGGCGACCTCCTGCTCTATGGCCAGCCTGTCGGCAATCTCAGCGTCGCCGATGTCGTTGACGCCGGGATCGGCCGCATTCCCGAAGACCGCAATGGCGAAGGCGCGATCGGCGAAATGGCCATCTGGGAAAATGCCGTGCTCGAGCGCCTGCCGGCCTATGCAAGCGCCGGGCTGGTCGATCGCAAGGCTGCAATGGCGTTTGCCGGCGCGATCATCGAGCAGTTCGATGTGCGCGGCGGAAACCCGGCCAGCCGCACCCGGCTGCTGTCAGGCGGCAACATGCAGAAGCTGATCCTTGGCCGCAATCTGTCGCAGCGCCCCCGGATCCTGATCGCGGCGCAACCGGCGCGCGGGCTCGACGAAGGGGCCGTCGTCGCCGTGCATGCGCGTATTCTTGAAGCCCGCAAGGCCGGCACCGCCGTTCTTCTGATCTCCGAGGATCTCGACGAGGTGATTTCGCTTGCCGACCGCATCCAGGCGATCGTCGGCGGCCGGCTGTCGCCGCCGGTCGTTGCCGAACAGGCCGATGCGCGGCAACTCGGCCTGATGATGGCCGGCGACTGGGACAACGGTTCGGAGGTCGCCCATGCGGTTTGAGAGACGCGAACAGCGGTCGCTGCTTCTGCTTGTCGGGGCGCCCTTTGCCGCCATTGTCGTTGCGCTGGCGCTGTCCGGCATCCTGATCGCCATTGCCGGTGCCCCGGTGCTAGAGGCCTACAGGCGCATCCTGATCGGCGCTTTCGGCTCGCGGCTATCAGCCACCGAAACCTTGACCCGGGCAACGCCTCTGATGCTGACCGGGCTTGCCGCCGCCGTCGCCTTCCGGGCCCGGCTGTGGAATATCGGCGCCGAGGGCCAGTTCTATCTCGGCGCGCTTGCGGTCGCTGCCTTCGGCTCGCAATTGCTCGCCGGCCTGCCCGGACCGATCCTCATTCCGGTTCTCCTGGTGATCGGTGCGCTGGCCGGCATGGTGCTGATCCTCATCCCGCTCTGGCTTCGGCTGCGGTTTTCGGTGGATGAAGTGGTGACCAGCCTGCTCATGAATTTCATCGCGGTGCTGATCGTCTCGATGCTGGTCGACGGCATCCTGAAGGATCCGCTGGCCTTCGGCTGGCCGCAGTCCCAGTCTGTCGCCGACCATGCCATGCTGCCGAAGCTGGTGTCGCGTTCGCGGCTGCATATCGGCCTTGCCATTGCGGTGGTGCTGGCCTTCATCATCGCCTTCGTCCAGTCGCGCACGGTGTTTGGCCTGCAGTCGCGCGCCGCCGGTCTCAATCCGCAGGGAGCCGTGTTTGCCGGCGTGCCGCTCAGTCGCACGCTGTTCAAGGTCGCCTGCCTGTCGGGTGGCCTTGCCGGGCTTGCCGGAGCGATCGAGGTGATGGGCGTCAGGGGTTATGTGACCACTGACCTGTCGCCGGGCTTCGGCTATTCCGGCATCGTCGTCGCCATGCTCGCCAACCTCAATCCGGTCGGCGTGATCTTTGCGGCGCTGTTCACCGCGATCATGTTCGTCGGTGCCGACGGCATGAGCCGCAGCCTGGGAATCCCGACCTATATCGCCGACGTGACGGTCGCCCTGTCGCTCCTGACCATGGTCGTCGCGCTGTTCTTCACGCAGTACAGGGTTCGCCGATGAGCACGCTGATCGACATCCTCGCTTCGGCCGGCCTGTGGGCCGCGATCCTGCGGATTGCCACGCCGCTGATCTTTGGAACGCTCGGCGCGCTTCTCAGCGAACGGGCCGGCGTGCTCAATCTCGGTATCGAGGGCGTCATGACCTTCGGCGCGATGATCGGCTGGCTCGCCGTCTATAACGGGGTGGACCTGTGGACCGGCATCCTCGTGGCCGCCTGCGCCGGCGCCCTGTTCGGGGCGCTGCATGCGCTGCTGACCGTGACGCTCGGCCTTTCGCAGCATGTCTGCGGCCTCGGCGTGACGCTGTTTGCCTCGAGCTTCAGCTACTATGTCTTTCGCCTGGCCGTGCCGGTTGCAGGCACGCCGCCGACGATCATCCCCTTCCAGCCGCTGGAGATCCCGGTCCTGTCGTCGCTGCCGTTTCTCGGCCAGGCCGTCTTCACCCAGACGGCGCCGACCTATCTGGCGATCGCCATCGCACTGGTCATGGCCTATGTCCTGTTCCGCACGCCGGTCGGGCTGGCCGTGCGCATGGCCGGCGAAAACCCGCATGCCGCCGAAGCGCAAGGCGTCAATCCGATGAAGGTGCGCTATGGCGCGGTGATCGTCGGCAGCGCGCTGATGGCCGTTGGCGGCGCCTTCCTGACGCTATCGGCCTTCAACAGCTTCTTTCCGACCATGGTCCAGGGCCGCGGCTGGATCTGCATCGCGCTGGTGGTGTTTTCCTCCTGGCGACCGGGTCGCGCGCTGTTCGGCGCGCTGCTGTTTGCCTTTTTCGATGCCTTCCAGCTGCGGCTGCAGACCGTTGTCGAAGGCGTGCCCTACCAGATCTTCCTGATGACGCCCTATATCCTCTCCATTGCCGCGCTGGCGATCATGGCGCGCCGGGCCCGCGTGCCGCAGGCGCTGATGCAGCCCTATCGCCGCGGCGAACGCTAACCGAAAGGCAGACCGATGTTCGACCTGATCATCCGAAACGCAAACCTGGCCGATGGCCGCAGCGGCATCGACATCGCCATCTCCGGCGGCATGATCGCTGCCGTCGAACGCAGGATCGAGGCGACGGCCGGCACGGAAATCGATGCCACGGGCCGATTGGTCACGCCGCCCTTCGTCGATCCGCATTTTCACATGGATGCGACGCTTTCGCTCGGCCTGCCCCGGATGAACGTATCCGGCACGCTGCTCGAAGGCATTACGCTGTGGGGCGAATTGCGGCCGGTCGCGACCCGCGAAGAGCTGGTGGAGCGGGCGCTGCGTTATTGCGATCTGGCGGTGACGCAGGGCCTGCTGTTCATCCGCAGCCATGTCGATACCTCCGACCCGCGGCTCGTCACGGTCGAGGCGCTTCTGGAGGTGAAGGCGCGCGTCAAGCCCTATATCGACCTGCAGCTCGTCGCCTTTCCGCAGGACGGCTACTACCGCGCCCGGGATGGAGTTTCGGCACTCACCCGCGCGCTCGACATGGGCGTCGACATCGTTGGCGGCATTCCGCATTTCGAGCGGACCATGGAGGACGGCCGGCTGTCGGTCGAGGCACTCTGCCGGATCGCTGCAGAGCGCGGCCTGCCGGTCGACATGCATTGCGACGAGACCGACGATCCGATGTCGCGGCATATCGAGACGCTGGCCGCTGAAACCGTCCGCCACGGATTGCAGGGCCGCGTGGCCGGCTCGCACCTGACCTCGATGCATTCGATGGACAACTACTACGTCTCCAAGTTGATCCCGCTGATGGCGGAGGCGCAGATCAACGTCATCCCCAATCCGCTGATCAACATCATGCTGCAGGGCCGCCATGACAGCTACCCGAAGCGGCGCGGCATGACCCGTGTGCGTGAACTGATGGACGCGGGTCTGAATGTGTCCTTCGGCCATGATTGCGTGATGGATCCCTGGTATTCGATGGGCTCCGGCGACATGCTGGAAGTCGGCCACATGGCGATCCATGTCGCCCAGATGGCCGGAGTCGAGGACAAGAAGAAGATCTTCGATGCGCTGACGGTCAATTCCGCACGGACGATGGGGCTTGAAGGCTACGGCCTGGACAAGGGCTGCAAGGCCGATCTTGTCATTCTGCAGGCCGCCGATCCGCAGGAGGCGCTGCGCCTCAAACCAAACCGGCTCGCCGTCATCAAGGCTGGCCAGGTGATTGCCCGGACCGCCCCGCGCATCGGCGAACTCTTCCTCGCGGGCCGGCCGGATGCCATCGACGGCGGACGGGACTATGTGCCGCGCCTTTAGAGCGATGCCGTTCAGCGCGCGCCGATGATCGCCGGCCTGCGCCTTCGACGCACGGCCATCGCCGCCTGAACAAGGTTTCAGCTTGAACCTTGCCGCCCCCGCCTCTATCTGCGGTACAGACCCTCGCATTCCGGAGAATCCCTTGTCCATCTTCAAGAGCCTGCCTGCAGCCCCCGTCGCCGCAAAAAAGCCCGTGACCGACACCCGCCACGGCGTCACCCGGACCGACGACTATGCCTGGCTGCGCGCCGACAACTGGCAGGCGATGTTCAAGGATCCGACGATCCTCGATCCGCAGATCCGCACGCATCTGGAAGCTGAAAACACCTATATGAAGGCGGCGATGGCCGATACGGAAGCGCTGCAGAAGACACTGTTTGCCGAAATGCGCGGCCGCATCAAGGAGGACGACTCCTCGATCCCGATGAAGGACGGGCCGTTTGCCTATGGCTCCTTGTTTGTCACCGGCGGCGAGCAGCCGCGGTATTTCCGGACCCCGCGCGATGGCGGCGACCGGGTCGTTCTGCTCGACGGCGACAAGGAAGCCGAAGGCAAGGCCTATTTCCGGCTTGCCGGCATCGACCATTCGACCGACCATGCGCGCGGCATCTGGGGTTATGACGACAAGGGCTCGGAATATTACACACTGCGGATCCGCGATCTTTCGACCGGCGAAGACCTGGATGACGTGATCGAGAACACCGGCGGCGGCGGCGCCTGGGCACCGGATGGCAAGAGCTTCTTCTACACCGTGCTTGACGAGAACCACCGCCCTTCGAAGATCTTCCACCATATTGTCGGCGAGCCGCAGGCAAACGACCGGCTGGTCTACGAGGAAGAGGATCCGGGTTTCTTCATGGGCGTCGGCGCCTCGGCGCTGGACGATTTCATCTATATCGACATCCACGACCACGAAACCAGCGAATACCGGCTGCTGTCGACCGACGACCTGATGGCCGCGCCGAAGCTGGTCTCGGAGCGCGAGACCGGCCTTGAATATTCGATGACCGAGGGCGGCGACGTCTTCTACATCCTCACCAATGCCGACGGCGCCAAGGACTTCAAGATCGTCCAGGCGCCCGCATCAGCGCCCGCGCGCGAAAACTGGACCGACGTCGTGCCGCATACATCCGGTCGGCTGATCATCAGCCACATGGCCTATGCCCGCCATCTCGTCTGGCTGGAGCGCGAAAACGGCCTGCCGCAGATCAAGATCCGCGATCGCCAGACGGCTGAGGAACACGCCATCGCCTTTGACGAGGAAGCCTTCTCGCTCGGCCTGCAGGGGGCCGCCGAATATGACACCGACATCATCCGCTTTTCCTATTCCTCGATGACGACGCCGAGCCAGCTTTACGACTACAACATGGCAACGCGTGAGCGCACGCTCTTGAAGACGCAGGAGGTTCCCTCCGGGCACAATCCGGACGACTACGTCACGCGCAGGGTGTTTGCGAGCGCCAGCGACGGCGCGCAGGTTCCGGTCACCCTGCTCTACCGCAAGGATACGCCGCTCGACGGCACGGCACCCTGCCTGCTCTATGGCTACGGCGCCTACGGCATCTCGATCCCGGCTTCGTTCAACACCAATTGCCTGTCGCTTGCCGATCGCGGCTTCGTCTACGCCATCGCCCATGTGCGCGGCGGCAAGGACAAGGGTTTCCAGTGGTACGAAGATGGCAAGATGGAGAAAAAGACCAATACGTTCACCGACTTCATCGCCGCTGCTGACTATTTGAATCAGGAGAAGTTCACGTCTTACGCGAACATCGTTGCGGAAGGCGGATCGGCAGGCGGCATGCTGATGGGCGCCATTGCCAACCTTGCGCCGGAGAAATTCAAGGGCATCATCGCCGCCGTGCCGTTTGTCGACGTGCTCAACACCATGCTCGACGACACCCTGCCGCTGACCCCGCCGGAATGGCCGGAATGGGGCAATCCGATCGAGGACATACAAGCCTATCAGCGCATGGCCGCCTACAGCCCCTACGAGAATGTCGGCGAAAAGCCCTACCCCGCGATCCTGGCGCTCTCGGGCCTCACCGATCCGCGCGTGACCTATTGGGAACCGACGAAATGGGTGGCGCGGCTGCGGGAAATGACCACCGGGTCCGAACCGATCCTGTTGAAAACCAACATGGATGCCGGCCATGGCGGTGCCTCCGGACGGTTCCAGCGACTGGAGGAAATCGCGTTCGAATACGCGTTTGCGATCAAGGTGGCGGGGAAGATCTGAGCCAATCGTCAGCTTTCGGATTTTCCATGTCTGAGCAGGGAAAGGTAGTCCTGTGCGCCGTGAAAGACATTCGTGATCACGATCACGTCTTCTAAAAGGCTGTACAGAATCAACACCTTTTTCTCAAAGATGGCCAAACGCGTTCCGACAGATAGGTCATCGCGAGCAACGCCACCGAAAGGGGCGTTGCCGATAGCCTCACATTTTTCATAGAGCCGATCGATGTAACGCGTTGCTGTCGTGTAGTTTTGACTTTGGTCGAGAACATATTCGAACAGGTCGGTTATGTTTTCAGATGCCTCCGACGTGTATTCTACGCCGTAAGATTTCATGACGGGCGATGTTTCTCAAAGAGCCCATCGAGATGCTGTCGCATGCCGTCACTCGAGAGCCTTGGTCGCGGATCGTCCAGCGAGGCCTTCACCCTGACGCGGATCGATGCCATCGCCTCTTCATGGGCTCGCTCGTCTGCGAGGAAAAGCTGCATCGCAGCCTCCAGAACCTCGCTTGTCGACGCGTAGGCGCCCGTCTCGACACGTCTGTTGATGACCTCGACCAGTTCGGCCGGAAGGGTGATGCTGAGTTTCTGGTTCATGGCGCCATCTCCGTTCTGGCATCAAGGTAAGGGAGAACGGGGGGCGTCGCAATGGTTCGCGCTTTGAGGCGCAGATTGCCCAATTCCTGCTTGGCGCAAACCGGCTGGCGGCGGTAGTCTCTCGGCGCAGATGATTTGCGGACTGATTTGCGGAGAATGTCCATGCCCGTTCAAATTGCCCTGCTCCGGGCCGTCAATGTCGGCGGCACCGGCGCGCTGAAAATGACAGAGCTCAAGGCGCTGTGCGAGGATCTCGGCTTTAGAGACGTGAAGACCCATATCCAGAGCGGCAATGTGCTGTTTCGCAGCGATCTCTCGAAGGGTGCGGCGGGTCAGGCGCTCGATGCCGGGCTTGCCCGCATTCTCGGCAAGGCGCCGGGCGTGATGATCCGCGATCGCATGGAACTGGAGGCAATCATTGCCGGCAATCCGTTTCCCGAAGCAAAACCAAATTACCTGATGATCAGCTTCCTTTCCGCACCGGCGCCGCGCGATGCGCTCGACCGGCTGGTGGCGCCGGATGGCGAGCGCGCCCATGTCGCCGGCTGCGAGATCTACGTCCATTATCCCAATGGTTCCGGCCGCTCGCGGCTCGTGCTGCCGGCGATCCGGCATGCAACGGCGCGCAACCTCAACACCGTCGTCAAACTTGTCGAACTGGCCCGGGAACGGGAAGAAACTGAGCCTGCCCTTTCGACGCGGTCGCTGCCTTCCTATCTGATAGACAGGCTTTAAAGACAGCATGGCGAAAGTGGAGCAGGCAGGATGATCGAAGCAACAGGCAAAAGACACGCGCAGACCGCGCCCATTCCCTTCGACAACAGCTATGCGCGCTTGCCCCAGATCTTTTCTGCTGCCGTCCATCCGACGCCGGTCGCGGAGCCTTGGCTGATCAAATTCAACCGGCCGCTGGCGCAAGAGCTTGGCCTCGACGCCGAGGCGCTGGAGCGGGACGGCGCCGCGCTCTTTTCCGGAAATCGGATACCCGAGGGCGCCGAACCGCTTGCCATGGCCTATTCCGGCCACCAGTTCGGCAGCTTCAACCCGCAACTCGGCGACGGCCGGGCGATCCTGCTCGGCGAGGTCATCGACGTGCATGGCAGGCGCCGCGATATCCAGCTCAAGGGCTCCGGCCCGACGCCCTATTC
>NZ_LSRP01000090.1 GCF_001885585.1 Pararhizobium antarcticum | reverse complement strand
GACAACGCCGCCTACTGGTCGATCGCGACCACCATGCGTTCGGACAACAAGGCACTTTCGACGGTTCAGGATGCCCTCGGCCTTGGCGCTGCCAAGACCGACACAGCCTATACCGGTCTGAACGCCGCCATCGACGTGGTTTCCGAAATCAAGGCCAAGCTGGTTGCTGCGCGCGAACCGGGCGTCGACAAGACCAAGATCGACAAGGAACTCACCGAACTCAAGAACCAGCTGGTTTCGACTGCTGAATCGGCTTCGTTCTCGGGTGAAAACTGGCTCTACAACGATTCGACGACGGCGATCGGCACCAAGGAAATGGTTGGCTCGTTCACCCGTTCCGCGTCCGGCGCGGTTTCGGTCGGCATCCTCGAATTCGATGCTGCAACCTCTGTCCTGATGGACACAAGCGACGCAGGCAAGGGTGCACTCACCAAGGGCGTCGAAGTTGTCCAGCCTTCCGGCACGACAACGGCAAACGCCACCTACTTCCTGGTGAACGTTTCCTCGACGACAGCTGCTACCGGTTCGGTCATCGAACTGACCTCGTCGACCAGCTCGGAAAACATCGATGGCATGATCAGCGCGGTTGACGCCATGCTGACGGCAATGACGGATTCGGCTGCAACGCTCGGTGCGACCAACAAGCGCATCTCGATGCAGGACGACTTTATGGCCGACCTGATGGACGTTATCGACAAGGGTGTCGGTCGTCTCGTCGACGCCGACATGAACGAGGAATCGACCCGCCTCAAGGCTCTGCAGACACAGCAGCAGCTCGGCATCCAGGCCCTGTCGATCGCCAACTCGGACTCGCAGAACATCCTGTCGCTCTTCCGTTAATCGGACCAGAAACGGCGCGGGCGGGCCATTCCCCCAGACCCTGTCCGCGACCACCAGAAAACCGCATCTCGAAAGAGGTGCGGTTTTATTGTTCCTGCGAACATCCGCCTTTGTCGTGCACGACGTTTTGCTCCACAGCGCGTCCGGCAAACGTTTTTTGGCAATCAGAGGCTGGTCGCCCTCTTCGCCAAGCCTTTGCCGGCATTAGTTTCCGGTGCGCCCCTGTGCTCAGGCGGACATGCCCGGCCCGAGCCATTAAAGGGCGAAACCGCGCAAAGCCGACCAAATCTGTTGATACCACCGACAATATCTGCGACGGGATGCAGGAAGCAGCAGGGACCGCAGGTCGGGGGAAATAATGAATAAGACAACGCATTGGCGCGCACGCCTGCGCTATGAGTTCGACAAGAGCATGGCGGCGGGGCCCATCGCGCTGATCGGCTGGCTCGCCGTGGTGTCGCTGATCGTCATTGTCGCTGCCGGCCTGTTCCTTGCCCTGACGCAGATCGCACCGGAAGGCGGCCAACCGGTCAGCTTCATCGAGGGTGCCTGGGAATCGCTGATGCGGACCATGGACGCCGGCGCCATGGGCGGCGATGTCGGCTGGGGTTTTCGCGGCGTGTCGCTGTTCGTCACCGTCGCCGGCATCTTTGTTTTTTCCGCCCTGATCGGCGTTCTGAGTTCCGGCCTGGAAAGCAAGCTCGACGAGTTGCGCAAGGGCCGCTCGCAGGTTCTCGAAAGCGACCATACGATCATCCTCAACTGGTCGCCCTCGATCTTCGACGTCATTTCCGAGCTCGTCATTGCCAATACCAGCCGAAAGCATCCACGCATCGTCATCATGGCGGCCAAGGACAAGGTGGAGATGGAGGATGAGATCGCCGGCAAAGTCGACGACCTGCGCAACACCCGGATCATCTGCCGCAGCGGCGACCCGACCGATCTCTACGACCTCAACATCGTCAACCCGCAAACTTCCCGTTCGGTGATCGTGCTGTCGCCGGAAGGCGACGATGCCGATTCCCAGGTCATCAAGAGCGTCCTGGCCCTCGTCAACGCCCCGAACCGGCGGCAGAAGCCCTACCAGATCGCTGCCGAAATCCGCGATGGCAGCAATGCCGATGTTGCCCGCATCGTCGGCGGCAAGGAACTGCAGCTGATCCTCGCAGACGATCTGATTGCCCGTATCGTCGTGCATTCGAGCCGCCAGTCAGGCCTGAGTGCCGTCTATTCCGAACTGCTCGATTTCGACGGCTGCGAGATCTACACGATCGATCAGCCCGACATCGTCGGCAAGTCCTTCGCCGCCGCGGTGATGGCCTACGAAAACTCGACGCTCATCGGCGTCTGCAACGAAGAGGGCCTCGTCCAGCTCAACCCAGCCCCGGGCCGCATCTTCGCGGCCGGCGAAAAGGCCATCATCATCGCCGAAGACGATGCGGCCATCAGAGCCGGCAGCGTCGATATCCGCATCGAAAAGGATGCGATCCTTCCGGTCCCGCACCGCGACCCCACGCCGGAGCGCACGTTGATCCTCGGCTGGAACCGGCGCGGCCCGATGATCACTTTCGAACTGTCTCGCTATGTGGCAGCCGGCTCGCTGCTGACGATCGCGGCCGACACGCCGCAGCTGAAGGACGACATCGCAGCCCTGAAGGTTGCCAACGGCAACATGGCCGTCGATTACCGCATCATCGACACCAGCCACCGGGCGTCGCTCGACGCGCTCGACATTCCCGGCTACGACCATGTCCTGGTGCTCGGATACAGCGACCACATGGCAGCCCAGCCGGCCGATACCCGCACGCTGGTGACGCTGCTGCAACTGCGCAAGATTGCCGAATCGGCCGGTCGCCACATCAGCGTCGTCAGCGAAATGACCGATGTGCGTAACCGCGAGCTTGCCGAAGTCACTCGCGCCGACGATTTTGTCGTCAGCAACAAGCTGGTCAGTCTGATGCTGGCGCAGGCCTCGGAAAACGCCCACATGGCGGCGATCTTCGACGAATTGCTGGACGAAGACGGTTCGGAAATCTACATGCGCCCGGTCAGCGACTATATCACCATCGACCAGCCGATTTCCTTCTACACGATCTGCCTGGCCGCCCTGAAGCGGGGCGAAGTCGCGATCGGATACCGGCGCAAGCGGCTCGAGGATGCCGACCCGCGCAATCTCGGCGGCGTCGTCGTCAATCCGTCGAAATCGGAAAAGGTGCTTTATAGCAGCGATGACAGGCTGATCGTGCTCGCCCGGGATTGACCGTCGACGGCAAGGACGGGACAAAGCAATAGCGACCGCTTCTCTTTTGTCGCAGCGACACTACCTTGACCTGACGCAAATTCTTTCGGGAGACGATCATGGACTATCGCCTGCTTGGCCGCTCCGGCCTCAAAGTCTCGACGCTGACCATGGGCACGATGACCATGGGCGGCAAGGGATGGGCGAAAACCGTCGGCGATCTTGGTGTCACCG
The DNA here is from genome assembly GCF_001885585.1 of Pararhizobium antarcticum. GTDB lineage: Bacteria > Pseudomonadota > Alphaproteobacteria > Rhizobiales > Rhizobiaceae > Pararhizobium > Pararhizobium antarcticum. The sequence continues at coordinate 50,039 of NZ_LSRP01000090.1, read as the reverse complement.
AGGCAAGCCGGCTGATGGACCTGTGCCTCGATGCCGGCGTCAACCTGATCGATACCGCCGACGTCTATTCGAACGGCGTCTCCGAGGAAATTGTCGGCGAGATGACCGGCGGGGTGCGCAAGAACGGCGTCCTGATCGCCACCAAGGCACGCTTCCCGATGGGCGACGGCCCGAACGATGCCGGCTCCTCCCGCCATCATCTGATCCGGGCCTGCGAAGCCAGCCTGAAACGACTGAAGACGGATGTCATCGACCTCTACCAATTGCACGAATGGGACGGGCTGACGCCGCTCGAGGAGACGATGGAGGCGCTCGACATGCTCGTGCGCCATGGCAAGGTGCGCTATATCGGCTGCTCGAATTTTTCCGGCTGGCACATCATGAAGGCGCTCGGCATCAGTGCCGCCGATCACCGCCAGCGCTTTGTCAGCCAGCAGATCCACTATACGCTGGAAGCCCGCGAGGCCGAATACGAACTGCTGCCGGTTTCGATCGACCAGGGTCTCGGCGTGCTCGTCTGGAGCCCCCTGGCAGGCGGCCTTCTCTCCGGCAAACACCGGCGCGACAAGATGGCCGAAGGCTCCCGGCAGCTTGCCGGCTGGGACGAACCGCCTATTCGCGACGAGGATCGCCTCTGGACCATTGTCGATACGCTTGTGGCGATCGCAAACGAGCGTGGCGTGTCGGCAGCGCAGGTGGCACTCGCCTGGCTGATCGGCCGCAAGGCGGTGACATCGGTCATCATCGGTGGAAGGACGGAAGCGCAGTTCAAGGACAACCTTGGTGCAGCCGAGCTTACGCTGAGCGCCGAAGAGCGCAGCCGGCTCGACACGGTCAGCGCTCCGCCGATCCTCTATCCCTACTGGCACCAGTTGCGCACGGCCAGCGACCGGCTTGGCGAGGCCGACCTCTCGCTGTTGCAACCACACATCCAATAGACAAGCCTCAAGGCTGCACTTGACGACCAGTCCGGGCAAGTCCTTTTGTGCTTGACGGAGCGGCCGGGGATGGTTTTCATCCGCGGCTCCACCGCTGCCGCACCTATTCAAAAGGCCTCTCCATGCCCCCTATCGCCAATCCCGATACGCTCTCGACACAAAGTCGCACGGCGGACCTTGCCTGCGACATGACGCGCTGGCCGAGTGTGACCGGCAGCGATGGCGAGGCTGCGTTTTCCGGCCGACTTTTCGACCTGCTTGCCGCGACGGATTATTTCAAGACTCGCCCCGAACAATTGCTTGTCATCGACAGCCACGGCACACCGGCGCGCCAGAACGTGCTTGCCCTCGCCCGCGGCAAGGGTCGGCGCTGCATCGTGCTGGCAGGCCATTTCGATACGGTCTCGATCGCCAATTACGGCACGCTTTCACCGCTTGCCTGTGATCCCGCGCGCCTGACTGAAGCCTTGATCCGGGAACTCTCGGGCCGAGCCTGCAACGGCGTCGAGGCAAGCGCCCTCGCCGATCTCGAAAGCGGTGATTTTCTCGCCGGGCGCGGTCTGCTCGACATGAAAAGCGGTGTGGCTGCCGGCATCGCGGCGCTGGAGCGGTTCGCAAGCCTGGACGAACCGATCGGCAATATCCTTCTGGTGGCGACGCCGGACGAGGAAAACCGCTCGCGCGGCATGCGCAGCCTGCGCGACGCCCTGCCCGAAATCGCCCGAAAATGGGACCTGGAGATCGTTGGCGGCATCAATCTCGATGCCACCAGCGACGACGGCGACGGGTCCGAAGGCCGCGCCATCTATCTCGGCTCCGTTGGAAAATTCTCGCCCTTTGCCTTCGTGGTCGGGCGTCCCACCCATGCCGGCTATGCCTTCAACGGCGTCAGCGCCCATCTGATCGCCTCCGAGATCATGCGGGCGATCGAGACCAACAGCGCGCTCTGCGACGAGGCCCATGGCGAGGTTTCACCGGCGCCCGTCTGCCTCGAATCCCGGGATGTCCGCCATGGCTATGAAGTGACGACACCCGCCCATGTCTGGATGTCCTTCAACTGGCTGACGCACCGGCGCACGCCGGGTGAACTGCTCGCCGATTTCAAGACGATCGTCGAAACGGCCATGGAAACCGCCCTCGCGCGCCAGAGTGCACACGGCGAGCGCTTCTTTGAGCATCAGGGCAATCCTCGGACTTTATCCTATGCCGGCCGCATCCTGTCCTTTGACGAACTGTGGACCCTGGCGCGGTCGCAAGGTGGACAGGATGCACTCGACCGGATTGCATCGCTCGAGGCCGACCTGTCGAACAGCGACGATCCGCTCGCCACCACACGCAGTCTCGTGGCAGCGCTTGTCACCGAAGCCGGCCTTGAAGGCCCCGCCGTCATTATCGGGTTTAGCAGCCTGCATTATCCGATGGTGCATATCGACAGCCTGGGCGAAGCCGGACGAGCCCTGGAGCGCAACATCCTGTCAGCGGCACAGAGCATTGAAGAGCGGCACAGAACGACGATCCGCACGAAGCAGTTCTTTGCCGGCATTTCCGACATGAGCTTTTTCGGCCACCGGCCAGAGGTTGGAGACGTCGCGCTGCTGGCGCTAAACACGCCGGTGCGCGCATTTGTCGACGAAGCCCCGGACGGGCTTCTCTCCTATCCGGTGGTCAATATCGGCCCGTGGGGCCGCGACTATCACCAGAAGTGGGAGCGGCTACACACAACTTACGCCTTCGACATCCTGCCGGACTTCATTTTCGAAGCGGCAACCCGCTGCCTCGCCGACGGGACAGCCTGACGCGCGACGCGATCTCTTCGCTTGTCGCGCTTTCAGGCCCGAGATTCTGGCCCGAGATTCTGGCATGTCCTTGTCGCGCAAACTGCTGACACGTTTTGCGCGACACGCCATCAGGCCGCAAGCGCCACCATCTCGCTGCGCACCAGGCGGCCGAGCCGCGAGATGCCCTCTTCGATCATGGCGTCGTTGGCGCAGGAGAAGCTGAGCCGCAGCGTGTTGGCGCCGGAGCCGTCGGCGAAGAAGGCACGGCCGGGCACGAAGGCGACCTTTGCCGTCTCCAGCGACTTGGCCAGAAGCGCCGTGCCGTCCATGCCGGTCGGCAGCGTCACCCAGACGAACATGCCGCCCTCCGGCTTGGTCCAGGTCGTACCATCAGGCATATGCGTGGAAAGCGCCGTCAGCATGCTGTCGCGCCGCTGGCTGTAGACCGAGGCAATCTTCGAAACCTGCGCGTCGAAGCCTTTTTCCGCGACATCGCAAATCGCCATCTGGTTGATGGTCGAGGAATGCAGGTCGGCTGCCTGCTTCATCAGCACCAGCTTGCGGATAACCGGTGTCGCACCGACGACGAAGCCGACACGCAGGCCCGGAGCCAGCGTTTTCGAAAAACTGCCGCAATAGATCGTGCGGGTTTCGTCGATGCTGCCCTTGCGGGCGATCTCGAGCGACAGGATCGGCGGCACCGGCTGGCCATCATAGCGCAACGACTGATAGGCCCCATCCTCGATGATCGCGATGTCGAGTTCGTCCGCGAGATCGATGAGCCTGTTGCGATCCTCGAGGCCGACGGTCTCGCCGGTCGGATTGGAAAAATCCGCCGACAGATAGGCGAATTTCACCCGCCCGCCCGCATCGGTCGCCGCCTGGCGATAGGAGGCCGGGGTGCGGTTCCCCGCCGTGGTCAGCTGGTCATAGGTCGGCTCATAGGCATTGAAGGCCTGCAGCGCGCCGAGATAGGTCGGCCAGGTGACCAGCGCCGTATCGTTCGGCGACAGGAAAAGCTTGCCGAGATAATCGAGCGCCTGCTGCGACCCCGAGGTGATCAGGATGTTTTCGGCTTCGCAGGCAATGCCGATCTCCGCCATCTGGCCGACCAGCCACTGGCGCAGCGGCAGATAACCCTCGCTGACCGAATATTGCAGCGCTGCACTGACCGTCGGGCCGCCGAAGATGCCGGCATAGGCGGCCTTGAATTCTTCGGCGGGGAACAGCGCCGGATCTGGAATACCACCGGCAAAGGAGATGATGTCCGGGCGATCCAGAAGTTTCAACAGTTCGCGGATCTCCGACGCCTTCATCCGGCTCGAACGCGTCGCGAATATGCTTTCCCAATCCAGCATGAAATGTTTCCTCGGTTTTTGATTTTATACCGCAACAAGACCACGAGCACGGAATTTAGTCAACAATACTGACCTATTTTTGCAGCAAAATATCGTTTTTTGATGCGGCAAAGGCCGCCTCGTCCGTAGGGTCAGGGGCCGGTCGAAAAGCCCACCCCAATTCACCTCCCGGCACGAAACACGATGCCTCGATCTGTCGAGAGACAACCATCCCGCCGGTGCGGTGTCGTCTGAAGTTTTTTGTGATTTGGGAATACTGCCGCGCGGCGTTATTGTTCTTCTGCAACAAGGAGACTGAAACGATGAAGACGATTTTGGTAATTGCTGCGACCCTGGCCATGACGGCACCGGCCTTCGCTGAGTGCTCCTACATGAAGAACGTGACCGCCCAGACGGACGTGGATGCGTCCATCACCACCGCCAGTGTGGTGGGCGACAAGGGCGCAAAGGGCGACCTCTTGCTTCCAGCAAACAGCGACAGGCTTGCAACAGACACTGTCGCGGCAGAGTAACGCGGCAGGTTTTTCCGAGTCTTTTCGACGGCCCGCTCTTCCTTCAAGAGTGGGCCGTATTCGTGCGACCTGGAGCCGCAGCAGCCTATGCTTCGCCTTTTCCGTAGAAACTGCAGGCGACCAGCAGCGCGATCACGCCGAGAATGACGAGGTCAAAGACGGCGAAGTGATAGAAGATCGTGTCCATAGCAATATCCTCCTGAAGCAGAGGATACCCCAAAAACACCCGTTCTTCAATTTTTTCGGAATAGAAATCGGTAAAACAAGAAAAAGCCGGAGATTTCTCCCCGGCCCCCAGTATTTCGCACACGCAACAATATGATGTTGCTTTGCAGCAAGAAATCAGTTCTTGGCCTTGTCGACCAGCTGGTTCTTGGCGATCCAGGGCATCATGCCGCGCAGCTTGGCGCCGACTTCCTCGATCTGGTGATTGTCGTTCATGCGGCGGATGCCCTTGAAGCGAGCGGCGCCCGAACGGTATTCCTGCATCCAGTCGGAGGTGAACTTGCCGGTCTGGATGTCGTGCAGGACGCGCTTCATTTCAGCCTTGGTTTCGGACGTGATGATGCGCGGACCGGTGACGTATTCGCCCCACTCGGCCGTGTTCGAGATCGAGTAGTTCATGTTGGCGATGCCGCCTTCATAAATCAGGTCGACGATCAGCTTGACCTCGTGCAGGCACTCGAAATAGGCCATCTCGGGCGCATAACCGCCTTCGACCAGCGTCTCGAAACCGGCGCGGATCAGTTCGACCAGACCGCCGCAGAGAACGACCTGTTCGCCGAAGAGGTCGGTTTCGCACTCTTCCTTGAAATTCGTCTCGATGATGCCGGAACGGCCACCGCCGACGCCGCAGGCATAGGACAGTGCGAGATCGAGCGCGTTGCCCGACGCATTCTTGTCAACGGCCACGAGGCAGGGAACGCCGCCGCCCTTCTGATATTCGCCGCGAACCGTGTGGCCGGGACCCTTCGGTGCGATCATGACGACGTCGAGCGTCTCCTTCGGCTCGATCAGGCCGAAATGCACGTTGAGGCCGTGCGCAAAAGCGATGGCGGCGCCGTCACGGATGTGCGGTGCGATCTCGCCCTTGTAGATGTCGGCCTGGAGTTCGTCCGGGGTCGCCATCATCAGCAGGTCGCCCCACTTGGCGGCTTCGGCAACGGTCATGACCTTGAAGCCATCGGCTTCGGCCTTCTTGATCGTCGCGGAACCGGCCTTCAGCGCGATGACCACGTTGGAAGCACCAGAATCCTTCAGGTTCAGCGCATGGGCGCGGCCCTGGGAGCCGTAGCCGACGATGACCACGTTCTTCGACTTGATGAGGTTCAGATCGGCATCACGATCGTAATAGACGCGCATTGTAATTTCCTTCCCGTTGTTTGGTCCGTTTGATTTCCGGCAGCCCCTCAAGGCTTGACCGTGTCTTTCTTCGAGCCGCAGAGCAGAAGAAAGGCATCCACTGCCCGCTCCGCCCTTAAGCTGAAACTTTGTTTTGCCCGGCTCATGTCTTCGCCGAGCAGCATGCGCAGGTGCAGATCGGAGACGACCAGCCCGTAGAGCGTGCCATAAGCCTCCTCGCCATCGTCAAACTGCAGCAACCGGACGCGGCGTCCGGCGTCCAACAGGGCACCGGCCCGTTTGCCGATCTGGCGGCGACCGTGCTCCTGCAGCATCTGCCCGAGCTTCGAGCCGTCGCGGCTCGCTTGCCCGATTGCCAGACGGTTGAGCGCCAGCGAGACGTCACCGGCCAGAACATCCAGCAGATCACGCGCAAACACCACCAGATGGGCCCGCAGGCTCTCGTTTGTCAGCCGTTCCGAGCCTTCATCGAAGGTGCGTACTTTGCTGGCCTGAAAACCGATCATTGCCGACAGAATGCCGTCACGATCGCCAAACCATTTGTAGAGGCTCTCTTTCGAGCAATTGGCGGCCCGCGCCACGCCCGCCGTCGTCAGCGCCTTTTCGCCACCATCGACCAGCAGGCGCAGCGCGCTGTCCAGAACGGCGTTCTGGCGCGGCGAAAACTCCGGCTGGGAGAGGTGACTGGCAAGCAAAATTTCAAACTCCACTTAAGTACCGTACGGTACGGTTCTGCTTATGGCGTAAAGATTCTGCAGGGTCAAGATGCAGCTGCAGAAAAATCAGGCAAATTCCTATGCCATGCGTCCAAAAGTGCCTTCCTCACGCGAACGGCAGGACGATCGCTTCGCGGGCCGCATCCACCCGAAAATGTGTCGCTCTTTCCGCAGCAACCGCGCATTTGCCCGATGACGAGGACGCGCTCCTTCGGCTATAGAGAGCAGGTTCGTTTCTCCGGGGAGGTTTCATGCTCAGGCGTGCCGCAATTGTTCTTCTGTCTGCCACCATGGCGCTATCCACAGCACCCGCCTTTGCGCAGTCATCCGAAGAGGTCTCTGCCCGCATCGAACAGTTGCATGGCGACGCGCCGGGGTTCGACGAGGCCTTCAAGCTGGTGACGGAAGCGATGAAATTCGGCGACCCGGTGACGATCTCGGACCTTGGAAACTATCCGCTGACCGTCAACGCCAATGGCGAGACCTATGACATCCTGGCGGCCAAGGACTTGCTCGACAATTACGACACGCTCGTCATGCAGGAGACCCAGACCGCCGTGTCCGAACAGCGCTTTGGCGACCTGATCGTCAACAGCGACGGCGTCGGCTTCGCCAACGGCGCGCTTTGGATGGCCGGCATATGCGACACTGACGATTGCTCGAAGACTCACTGGGCGATCATCAGCATCAACAATTGAGAGATAACTCCAGACCAGCGGGGGAGACAGCCATGAGACACCGGACAACGACGCTCCTGCTTGCGCTTGCGCTCAGTGCAGCCCCTGCCCTTGCCGCGGAAACGCGCTGCGGCTGGCTGCAGAACCCGACACCGGGCAATTGGTGGCTGGTGGACAATAAGGGCATGTGGATAATGCGCTCGCAGGGCGACGAGGATGGACCGCCCGGCATGGACCTTATCCCCGACATATCCGAGCGAGACTATGTCGCCACCAATGGCAATTACGGTTACGCCTGCGCCTGCATGTCGGTCGAAACCGACAGTGCGGAGGCAAAGATCACCGAAATCCTCTCCTTCCGACAGCTCAGCCTGTCGCAATGCGAGAACGATGCGGCGCTGCCGACAGCCGAGTAATCCACTTCACTCGGCATATTCCACCGGAACGCCCAGGCCGCTTTTCAGCACCTCCATAGAGATCGATGCAGAGACGTCGAACAGTTCGACCTTGCGGACGATCTGCTTGTAGACGACGTCATAATGCTCGACGCGCGGCAGAACGACTTTCAGGATATAGTCGTAATTGCCGGTCAGCCGGTGCGCCTCGACAATTTCGGGAATGTCGCTGATCGCCTTGCGGAAGGCTTCGATCCAGTCGTCGGCGTGATGCGCCGTCTTGATCAGCGCAAACACCGTCGTCGGCACCCCCATGCGGGCGCGGTCGAGAACGGCGATCCGGCGTGCGACATAACCGGTCTCCTCCAGCCGCTGGATGCGCCGCGAGCAGGCCGAGACAGACAGATGCACTTTTTCCGCGAGATCCCCGACCGAAAGGCTCGAATCCTCCTGCAGCAAAGCAAGAAGCCGCCTGTCCCGTTCATCCAGCACGCCACACTCCCATCGCAGAAACCGTCCCAAACGCGAAAATTACGCGCATTTATAAGTTTATGCGCGAACAATACGCGTCAAACATCCAAAAGTCACCTGAGAAAGACGAGACTTTTCGGCCGCCTGCCCCCATAATTTGCGCATCGAACAGGAACTGGAGACGGGACATGCGCAAGATTGGCCTTATCGGCGGAATGAGCTTTGAAAGTTCGGCGGTCTATTACCGGATGATCAACGAGGCCGTTCGACAGCGTCTCGGCGGGCTGCATTCCGCGGAAGTCATGCTGCATTCGGTCGATTTCCAGACCATCGTCGACCTGCAGAAAGCCGGCCGCTGGGACGATGCGGCACAGCGCCTTTCGGACGTCGCGCGCGGGCTGGAAAAGGCGGGTGCCGATTGCGTTTTGATCTGCACCAACACCATGCACCTGATCGCCGACGCCGTGCAGGCATCGATCACTGTTCCCCTTATCAATATCATCGACGAGACCGCACAGGGCCTGAAAGCCGCCGGCATCCGGCGCCCGCTTCTGCTGGCCACGCGCTACACGATGGAACACGGTTTTTACGGCGACCGAATGTCCGGCCATGGCATCGAGATGATGGTTCCTGATGCTGCCGGCCGTACGCTGGTGCATGACATCATTTTCAGCGAACTTTGCGCCGGCAAGATCCTGCCGGCCTCGCGCGAAGCCCTGATGCGCGTCATCGACGACGCAAAGGCCAGAGGTGCGGATGCCGTCATTCTCGGCTGCACGGAAATCTGCCTCATCCTCGACCCCAAGGCTCTGCCCCTGCCCGGCTTTGATTCGACTGCGCTGCACGCCGCGACCGCCGTTGAATTCGCGCTTGCCGAGACAACAGACCAATCGAAGAGCGCTGCGTGATCAAGTGAATATTAGTTGACTTAGTCAACCAATTGGCGGACAAAGCCCCGGAATGAGGGCCTTGCCGATGACCACGCCTGCAGATCCAAAAAGCGATCTTGCGACAATCGAAGCCGTTCGCAGCTTCAACCGTTTCTACACCAACCAGCTCGGCCTGATCGGCCGGGCGTTTCTCGACAGTCCCTATTCCCTGACAGAAGCCCGCATCCTGTTCGAGCTCAACGCCCGACCAGCCCCGGTCGCCCGGCAGATCGCCGAGGATCTGCAGCTCGACACCGCCTATCTCAGCCGCACGCTGAAAGCATTTCGCGAAAAAGGCCTGCTGACGACGCAACCGGACCCGGCCGACAAGCGGAGCCAGACCATTGCCCTGACACCGAAAGGCCGGGCCGAGGCGGCCGACCTTGCCGACCGCTCCCGCCGGCAGGTCGCACAACAACTGCTTGGACTTTCCGCCGACCAGCGGCAGACGATGGAATCAGCCATGGCAACCCTTGCGACGCTGCTTGCGCCATCGGAGGCCGTGACACCGGTCTACGCGATCCGCGCCCACCAGCCCGGCGATATCGGCTGGGTCATTCACCGTCAGATGAGGCTCTATGCTGCGGAATACGGCTGGAACAGTGGATATGAGGCGCTGATCGCCCGCATCACGAGCGATTTCCTGGCGGCATTCAATCCTGGCCGCGAATATTGCTGGATCGCCGAAAAGGACGGCACCATCGCCGGATCGGTGTTCCTGGTCGATGGCGGTGACAATGTCGCCAAGCTGCGCCTGCTCTATGTCGAGCCTTTTGCGCGCGGTCTTGGCATCGGCAAGGCGCTGGTCCGCGCCTGCATAGGCTTTGCCCGGGAAGCCGGTTACACCAGTTTGACCTTGTGGACAAACGACATCCTCGTCACCGCGCGCCGGCTCTACGAGGCCGAAGGTTTCGTCCTTGTCGCGGAAGAACCGCATCACAGTTTCGGCATGGACCTCAACGGCCAGACATGGCAGCGCGACCTCTGAGAGGCACCCCTGTCCGCGCTCGGATCAGACCGGCGGGCGCGGCGACAAAACACCGCCCAGCCAGTCCGTTTCACGCAAACCCGTGGCGGCAAACGGATCGATCAGCGTCCCCGCAACGATGGAGGCCAGCAGTCGCTGCACCGGTGGCACTTTGGCGACGGTCGACACCAACCGGTCTCGGATCCACGCGATGGCATGCGAATCCGATTGATAAAACGGCGTGAAGGCCAGCGACAGCAACTGGAACAGGACGACATGGTTGCGCCGCGCCAGCCCATAGGCCCGCAGCGCCGATGCGAGGTCCGGCGCAGCAGACAGCGCATGCGACAGCGCCGCCGCATCGTGAAGCGCCATATTGGCGCCCTGGCCGAGTTGCGGACTGGTGGAATGGGCGCTGTCACCGATGAAGGCGATTGCACCGGAAAACGGCGGCCGCGCCGTGCGATGTGCGTAGCGCGCCAGCGTCAACTGGTCCCAATCGCGGATCTGGTCGAGAAACGGTGCGCAGTCCGGCCAATAGCTCCGGATCACCGCCTTCCAGCGCTCGAGCCCGGCGGCCTTCACCGCCTCGGCATCGGCAACCTTGAGGCTCCAGAAAAACGCCACACGCTCCGGTGTGTCAGCGGTTACCCGGCCCGCCGGAAGCACACCGATCATCACCTTGGCCCGGTCATAGCGCTGCGAAAGCGCACCACGGTCATAAACCGCGTCGCCGCCGTCCAGCGTCGCCCAGAAGGCACCATAGGCAAGATCCCGCACCTTTGGCGCCACGGCCGATCCCCCGATCAGCGATGACCGGGCGCCGCTCGCATCGACAACGAGGTCATACGCCCCGACCGCTTCGCCCGTATCGCTGATCAGCACCGCGCGTGTGCCCTGCGGCGCAGCGCGCGCAAGCGAGATACCGGTGCGGATCGGGATCCCGGCTGCCCTCACGGCGTCATGCAGCGTATTGAACAGGGCGGCGCGCTGCACGGCAAGACCATATCGCCCGCCGGGCGCCGCGTCATAGCGGACATCGAGCACCGTTCGACCGCTGAGCGCATCCGCGCCATGCAGCCGGTCGATGCGGCTGCCGAGCCCGCGGACTTTATCAAACAGGCCGAGCGCATGAAGCACGGTCAGGCCGGTCGGCTGCATCAGAAGCCCGGAGCCGACCGGTGCCGGTTGGTCGTAGCGCTCGAGAATTTCGACCTGGTGCCCGGAGCGCGCCAGAAACAGCGCGGTCGCAAGACCTGCCGGCCCGGCGCCTGCAATGCCGATCTGCAAGGCCTTCATTCGTCAAACATCTCTGGCATCATAGACGTCGCGGGCGGCACGAATGGCGCCGTGGTTTTCGCTGGACCAGTCGACCAGCTGCTTGACGAGGCTCAAAAATGACTGGCCAAGGACGGTCAGCCGGTAATCGACGCTCGGCGGCTGGGTTGGAAAGACCGTCCGGTCGATATAGCCGTCCCGCTGCAGATCGCGCAGCGTCTGCGTCAGCATGCGTTGTGAAATATCGGGGATGAGCCGCCTAAGCGCGGAAAAGCGCATCGGCCCGTCCGCCAGAGCAAGGATCATCAGCGTGTTCCACTTGCCGCCAATGTTTTCAATGACGTCGCGCACGGGGCAATCGGACCTGGAAAACACCCGTCCCATCACGACGATGACCTGTTCGCCATCCACCTTGCCAGCAATCTTGTTCACGGGGCTCGGTTCCCTCCAGGTAACTTCCGCAGAAAATACTGCCTCCTTTACAAACATCCGGAGATGACGAAATAAGAGCAGGTCTCATTTAGGAACCATATCTCGAACACGACCAGGAAACAACACTCCTCGTCGTTCGAAAACCAGAGGAAATTCGCGATGTCCGACACCCTTCTCGTCACCGGCGCAACCGGCCAGCTCGGCCGCCTCGTGCTCGACAAACTCCTGGCATCCGGTACGAAACCTGCGCGCATCATCGCCATCAGCCGCGATACCGCCAAGCTCGCCGACTATGCTGCGAAGGGCGTCGTCACCCGCCAGGCAGACTTTGACGACGCAGCCTCGCTCGATGCTGCCTTTGCCGGCGCCGACAGGATCCTGATCATTTCCACGGATGCTCTCGACGCGCCCGGCAAGCGCTTGCGCCAGCATCTGGCCGCCGTCGCCGCCGCCAAGAAGGCCGGCACCAGGCATATTCTCTATACCTCGATGCCGAACCCTGAAACCTCGGTCATCCCGTTTGCGCCCGACCATCTCGGCACCGAGAATGCCATCAAGGCAACCGGCATTCCCTACACGATCCTGCGCAACGGCTGGTACATGGAGAACCTGTTCCTGTCGTTGCCGCATGCGCTGTCGACCGGACAGTGGTTCACCAGTGCCGGTGCAGGTTCGCTCGCCCATATTGCCCGCGCCGACCTTGCTGCCGCAGCCGCAGCAGCGCTCATCGCCGCATCCGGCGAAAGCAAGACATACACGCTGACCGGGGCGAAGGCCTATACGACGGAAGACATCGCAGCCCTCGTCACGGAAATGACCGGCAAGCCGCTGCAAGTCATCCAGATCACCGACGAACAGCTTGCGGGCGGGCTTCAGGCGGCTGGAATCCCAGGCTTCATGATCCCGGTCATCGTCTCTTTCGACGCCAATACCCGCGAAGGCCATATCAGCATGGTCACGGAAGATGCCGCGACGCTGTCCGGCAAGCCGCTGACCACCCTCTCCAGCTTCCTCGAAGCCAACGCAGCAGCGCTGGCAGGTTGAACCGGCTCCCCGGGAAAGCCCCGGCAACAGTCCGGGAAACGGAAAGGGCTCCGCATCGTCTGCGGAGCCCATTAATGATGACGGTCTGTTCTTCAGATATCCTGGCCGCAGGCCCGGCAAAAGCGGCGAACGGTCTCCGCCATGCCGTATTCCAACGCATCCGCCGTCAGCCCGTGGCCGATCGAGACCTCCGCAAGGGCCGGAATGCGCGCAGCAAGTGCCGGCAGGTTGGCAACCGTCAGGTCGTGCCCGGCATTGACCTCGAGACCCAGTCCGATGGCAATATCGGCCGTCTGGCCGAGCAATTCGCAGATCCGCGCCGCTTTTTCAGGATCGTCGTAGCAGCCGCCATAGGGCCCGGTATAGAGTTCGATGCGGTCGGCGCCGGTTTCCCGGGCGATCCGCAGAGCCTCTTCATCCGGATCACCATCGGCAAACAGCGAGACCCGGAAGCCCTTCTTCTTCAGCCGTCCGACGACATCGCCCAGCACGTTATGGTTCTTTCGGAAATCCCAGCCATGGTCGGACGTCGCCTGCTCAGGATCGTCAGGCACCAGTGTTACCTGCTCGGGCTGATGGGCTTCGACCAGGTCGATGAAGCCCGGATCGGGAAAGCCCTCCATGTTGAACTCGGTCGAGGGAAAAAAATCGTCGATCAGGTCGCGGATTGGCTGCAGGTCGGAAAAGCGGACATGCCGCTGATCGGGTCGCGGATGAACTGTCAGCCCGCTGGCGCCGGCCTCGAGCGCGATACGCCCGAGATCGATGACGGACGGCCACGGCAGATCGCGCCGATTGCGCAGCATCGCGATTGCATTGAGATTCACGGAGAGTTTTGCAGGCATTTCAGGACTTTCCAAGGAAACAACGACAGGTGCCGCACCCTTTCTAGCGGTTCGCCGAAAGGCCCGCAATCAATGCACGGGGCGAGCCTCGAGAAATCGACGAAAAGCCCTGTTCAAATATCTCCTGTAATACTCAAGTTTAGCAGGATGAACACCTGACAAGCAGCCAAAAATCCGCTTTAATGCCGACTCGAACCACTGGACCTCTTATACGATGTTGAGCACCTGCCGGATTTGCCAAAACGAGCAGATCAAACGAAAGTATGAACGGCAGTGTCATTTGATTCCGATGATTAAACGTTTTTTCAAGTGTTCCCTATTTCCAACATCTGACCGATCCCTGGGTTGAAATTATGCAACAGAACCGAAATGCTGTCGCAATGGACGCGTGCATTGAAGATGCGATACTGCCGCGCCCGAGGGAGCGGGTACAGTCTTGGCTCGGCCGGTTGAATGGGAATCAGCCAGCACAAACAGGCAGGAAATTCTGATCATGTTACAGGCCGAAAGACCCTGCGACCAGACGATCCGAAGCTTGCAGGCGCGCATCATTTCCAGCGCGATTTTTGCACGCTCCGAGCGGCTGCGCACCTTTTTCAGCTATGTCGTCACCGAAGAGGTGGCGGGTGCGGGACACCAGTTGAAGGGCTATACGATTGGCATAGATGTCTTTGGACGTCCCCACGCCTTCAATGCGGACAGCGATCCGCTTGTGCGGGTGCATGCCGGTAAGCTGCGCAAGCTGCTTGATGCCTATTATGCTGCTGAAGGTGCCGACGACGAATGGAAGATCGTCATTCCGAAAGGCACCTATATTCCCGAATACCATCGCCTGAAGGCCACCCCGATCAGCACGCCGGAAACCGTGCCGGCTGCAGCACCACAAAAGCAGGCAATACAGGCGGCGCATCCGTCAAAAAAACGCAACGGGAAATCGGCTGCCTGGCTGCCGGCACCCCTCTCCTCGCCACTTGCCCTTCTGTCCGTCCTGCCCCTTCTGCTGCTGGCGCCGCTCGCATCCCACGGCACAACGGGCAACATCGAAGCAAATGCCAAGCTGATCGCCATCCTGCCAGCAGCGGAAGGCGTGTCCTATGATTTGCCGAGCCTCGCCGTTAACGCGACCTGGCCTGCAGCCGACAAGGTAAAGGATTTTGCCGACGCGGTTCGGGCCGCATCCGCAAACTACAGCACCATCACGACCACCCGGAACTCGGCCAAGCGCATGCCGGAGAAGCGCGCATTCTCGCCCCTTTCGTTCACCATGGAAATCTCCCGACAGGAGACGCCAGCCGGACTGGTCGTCGTCCTGCTCAACGACAGCACCGGCGAAAAACTCAGCACCGATGTCATCGCAGATGCACGCGTTGCGCATAAGGCAGACGTTCTTTTCGAAAGCCTTTCACTGGTCGCCCGCATCCTGTCCGTTCGCGGCGATATCTTTCGTTTCGCCGAAGCGAGGAACATCCAGAGCACGCTGATGGACTGCATGGTGAGCACCGATTCCTATCGGCGGATCCAGACGAAGGAGACATTCCGGGTGGCCAATGACTGCCAGGAACGGTTGTCGGCGTCCCACAGGAAATCCCTCAACTTCGTTATCAGCGCCAGTGCGCTACCCGGCACTCTCGACCGATGAAGGCAAAAGCCGCCGCAAAGATATGAGAAATCACCGTAGAAACTCATATTTTTCGACAAAAAGGCTGAAAAATAGCGGATTTTATCCCTAACATTACGGACTATCCAATTTTCCTCCGCCCGTATACCGTGAAGCTGTAAGTCGGGAGATCGGCCTGGTTGCTCATCAGGCAAGCACAGGGTTCAGCGTATCCGTTTTGCGGACAGACGTGCATTTTCGGGGGGCAGGCAGGATTCTGGAAGTGTTCAGAATAAACCGTCGCGACGGCGCGCTTTGCTGCCTGAGGTCGGAGATCGGTTTCCAAACGACGGATGCAGGCATACTGCAATCAGGGGCGATGGAAACATGCAGGACAAAATGACGACGGCCTATCTGCACCGGCAAACCACAGGCGGGTTTCTGCCATACCTGCCCTTGCCAGGTACGATCGCCACGCAACAGGTTGCCATTGCCGACATGGCCGACGCCTTCGGCGTCACGCACCGCACCTTGCACTTCTACGAGGAAAAAGGTCTGCTCTCGGCCAAGCGCGTCGGGCCGATGCGGGTCTACGACATCGACGACATCCGCCGCATGACCGTGATCAACGCCTGTCGGGAAATCGACATGCCGATTGCGATGATCCAGGAATTGATGGACAGCCTGTCCGGCACCGCGGATCAGTCCGAGGCAGACCAATTGTTCGAAACGGCGTTGCAGGCGCGCAAGCGCGAACTGGCCGCCCAGCAGTCGATCCTGCGTCGGCAGATGCAGCGCATCAGCGAACTGCTCGAATCGGCGGCCCAGCGCGATGGCGAAAGCACCGGCAAAGCGCTCCACATCCATCTTTCGCCGATCGAGATCAAATGTCTTGGCTTTATGGCCGAGGGCTATCCGGGGCACCGCATCGCGGCGCTGATGGACATGGACCTCACGGCCGTTCTGACGCTCGAATCCGACATCATCCGCAAGTTCAACGGCCACAATCGGTTCCAGGCGGTCGCCAAGGCTGTCCTTCTCGGACATGTGGCTACGGATTGAGCGATCGGCCGGGCTAGCGGACGATCGTCAGTGTCTCGGCCGCCCGCGTAATCGCCGTGTAGAGCCAGCGCTCGCGCGTGTCGCGAAACGCCCAGCTTTCATCGAACAACACGACATTGTTCCACTGCGACCCTTGCGCCTTGTGCACGGTCAGGGCGTAGCCGTAGTCGAATTCATCATAGCGCTTGCGCGTCGACCAGGGAATTTCCCCCTCGACATTCTCGAAGGCGGACTTGAGCAGCTTGATCTTGGCCGCCCCCCGGTCCATGTCGTCGTCCTCCGGGCGGATCATCAGGTTGATGCCCGGTTTCACCGTCTCCTTGGACGATGTCATCACCTGCCAGAGCGAGCCGTTGAGCAGGCCCTTGGCCGGATCGTTGCGCAGGCAGACCAGCTTGTCGCCCGACTGCGGATACTCTGTCGCAAAACCTTTCAGTTCGCGCAGGCGCGTATTGTAGCGGCGGCGTGTCTTGTTGGTGCCGACCAGAACCTGATCGGCATCGAGCACGAGGCTTTGGGTTACCTCGTTCTTGGAGATCACCTGCGCCGTGCCCCAATCGCCATGCATGATCTCCTTGCCTTCGCGCACATGCATGGCAAGCTGGATGATGGGGTTGTCGCGGGCCTGCCGGTGAATATCGGTCAGCAGGTAGTCCGGCTCCTCATTGGTGAAATAGCCACCACCTGTCACCGGCGGCAACTGTCCGGGATCGCCGAGCACGAGGATCGGCGTGCCAAAACTCATCAGATCCTTGCCGAGCGCCTCGTCGACCATCGAGCATTCGTCGACGACGATCAGCGCCGCCTTGGCAACCGGGCTTTGCCGGTTGATCGAAAACATCGGCGATACCGAGGTCTTGCCGGTTTCCTCGTCGGAAATCTCTTCCTCGCCGCGCGGCCTGTAAATCAGCGAATGGATGGTTCGCGCATTCTTCGCGCCTTTTGAGCGCAAAACCTGTGCCGCCTTGCCGGTGAAGGCTGCAAACAGCACCTCGCCTTCGACATGTTCGGCAAAATGCCGCGCCAGCGTCGTCTTGCCGGTGCCTGCATAACCGAAAAGCCGGAACAGCGGCGAACGACCTTCCTTCAGCCAGCGCGAAACGGCCTTGAGGGCCTCGTCCTGTTGCGGTGCAAATTCCATCTGCGATCTATTGCCCGATTCGCCAGCCGCTGTCGCTGCCCCGGTCGCTCCGGCCGTCTGCTACGCACTGTATTGTGGAAACCCGACACACGCCGCCCGCCCCCGCACAACGGATCATGCACAACGATCCGGCTTTGGACATTCAGCGCAAAACTGTGAAAAAGCACCACAGGTCGTACATATCCCCGCTATCGCCGGCGTGTTAGCACTGCTGCGAAAAGACGAGCCGAAACGACCGAAAGAAGACGCGTGACATCCGATCCCGCCGACATGCCGCCGCCTCCGCTTGCATCCGGCATCGGCCGATGGCCACCCGTCCTGCAATGGGCAGCGCTTTTGGTCCTGTCGCTCGGCCTCTCGGCCCTGCTCGAACTGTCAGGCCTGCCGGCAGCACTTTTGATGGGGCCGATGGTTGCGGCGGCAATCGTCGGCATCAATGGCGGTACCATTCGCCTGCCCCGCCCGCTCTATCTCTGCGCCCAGGCCCTGATCGGCATGATGGTTGCGGGTGCGATCGATGGCGGCATTGTCTCGACCTTTCTCGACAACTGGCCGTTGTTTCTCGGCATCGTGTTCTCCGTCATCGCGATGAGCACGCTGTCCGGCTTCACGCTCAGCCGCCTGAACATCCTGCCAGGCACCACGGCCATCTGGGGCACTTCTGCCGGTGCGGCAAGCGCGATGGTGGTGATGGCGGATGCCTTCGGGGCAGACACGCGGCTCGTCGCCTTCATGCAGTATCTGCGTGTTCTCTGCGTCGCGGCCGCGGCATCGATCGTCGCCCATCTCTGGGTGGACGGTGATGCCGCAACACCGGCCATTGTCTGGTTCGGCGCAATCGATACCGTCGCTTTTGCAAAAACGCTGGCGGTAGCCGCCGTCGGTGCGGTCGCTGGACGGTTGCTGCGTATCCCGGCGGGCATCTTCCTCGTGCCCTTCATCGCCGGCACTGTCCTGAGCACCACGGGCCATCTGGCCATCGAACTGCCGGAATGGCTGCTGGCGCTCGGTTATGCCATGCTCGGCTGGAACATCGGCCTCGGTTTTACGCGGCCGATCCTCGCGCATGCCCGGCGCGCGCTGCTGCCGATCCTGCTGTCCATCGCCTTTCTCATGGGCTTTTGCGGATGTCTGGCGTACCTGCTGACACGCTTTGCCGGCATCGACGCGCTCACCGCCTACCTGGCCACCAGCCCAGGCGGCATGGATTCGATCGCCATCATCGCCGCCTCCAGCAATGTCGACGTCTCCTTCGTCATGGCGCTGCAAACGGCGCGGCTGCTGATGATCATGGCCTTCGGCCCGGCGCTTGCCCGCTTCGTGGCGCACAAGGCAGGCGGTCGCGAACGCCGCCCGTAGCGCTGCAGAGACGGTCGACGCAGACGCTGTCGCGTCAGCGCCCCGGTGCATTTTCCAGGCGAATGGGCGCGCCGTGCGGCGTTGCCTCTGCCGCCTCTTGCCAGCGCTGCGTCAACTGGTCGAGATCGGCCCTGGAGGTGATCGACAGCTCCGTGACCAGACGCGACAGGGCCGCAACCCAGCAATCATAATAGTCACTGGCATCCGCGCGGCGTCCCGGCCCGTAGAGTTCCTGCGACAGCACCTCCGCCCATTCGCTCCAGGAGAACACGCCCTTTTCATGGAGCTGCACCGTCATGGCGAAGGCTTCCGCCTGCCAGGGCTCGGCAAAGGCAGGATCGCCTTCGCGGGATTTCGGCAGTCCCGGCGAAAGGACAAGCGGCGAGATTGCGTCAGGTGTGGTCAAGATAGCTCTCCCAGGCATCGATAGAGACAGTCAGCGACGGATCGGCACCCTCGCCCCAGATTTCGGCAGCGTCGAACACGACGGTATAGAGCCATTGCGGATTTTCGCCTTTGCCATGGGCATTGTCATCCGGAAACACGAAACTGCCCTGCACCGCCTCGACCGTGCCGATCCGGGCACGGGCATAACGCGGCAGGCGGGTATGGGTCTGCGGGTTGAAGTTTTTCGTGCGCACCCGCTCACCCACACGGAAGGCTGCCGGCGCAGCCAGCGGCCGGTCGCAGGGGCCGCCCGCGGCCAGAACCGCAGGCACCATCTCCGCCTTCAGCACCCGTTTCGGCGCAGCGCCCTGTTCCAGCCACTGCCCGGTCTCGCGTTCTGCGGCCGAAACGAACCCGTGCCGTGCCAGAAGTGTCTCCAGCGCCCGTATCCAGATTTCGTAGTAGCTCGCCGAAAGATAGGTGGCCGGCGCAACATTCTCGCGGGCATGACGGCTCTCGTCGATCGTCCAGGCACCGAAGGCGCCGCAGGAGAGCGTTATGCCCAGCGCCCGCTTTTCCCATTCGGCGTGGAACAGCGGCTCGTCCGTTTCCGGCGCCACCGGCCCCAGCCCATGCTGGCCGCCGAGATCATGCGGGCCGTTCATCGGACATCCCCCGACGACGATACCAGCCCTGTCCCGATCATCGCGTCCCGCGTCACCAGATCGGCCAATCGTTCAGCATCCAGATGCTCGGTGCCGGACGGCCGCTCGGGGATGACGAGATAGCGCAATTCGGCCGTGGAATCCCAGACCCGAATTTTTATGCTCTCCGGCAGCGTCACGCCGAATTCCGCCAGAACGCCACGCGGATCGATCACGGCGCGAGCCCTGTACGGCGGCGCTTTGTACCAGACCGGCGGCAGGCCGAGCACGGCCCAGGGATAACAGGAGCAGAGCGTGCAGACGATCAGATTGTGCGTCTCCGGCGTATTGAAGACGGCGCGCATGTGTTCGCCCTGCCGTCCCGTATAACCGAGACTGGCGATCGCGGCGGTCGCATCGCGTGTCAGCCATTCGGCGAAATCCGGCTCCGTCCAGGCCTTGGCGACGACCCGCGCCCCGTTGCGCGGTCCGATCTTCGTCTCGTAAGTTTCGACAATCGCGTCGATCGCCGCCGGATCGATCAGACCCTTCTGCGTCAGCACGGTCTCGAGCGCTTTCACCCGCGCCTGCATCTCCGAAAAATGATTGTCATGGTCATCATGATGATGGTGGTGATCGTCGTGCTGCATGGTGTCCTCTTGGACCGTTAGGAAGCGGGTTGTGTCTGCTGTTGCGCTGCGGGCAGGCTTTGGCCGATGTCGCCCTCCAGCAGTTTCTGGAACGGTCGCGGCTCCAGTTTCCCGGGTTGCTCGAACGGGTTGGAAAAGGCGAAGATGAAAAACAGGATGACGCCGGAATAGGCGCCGAAGATTGACAGCAGGAATATATGGGTGCGCGTCGGGCGGTAGACGTAGAACGGGATCGCCAGAAGTGCCAGGCCGATCAGGGCCGGCGCCCAGAACAATCCGCTGAACCCGCCAATCGCCGTCTGCTCGCGGATCTGCCGGAAACGGGCGATCTCGGTGACGCGATTGCGCATGCGCTCGACCAGATAGCGTTCCCGATCCGTCGCAGGTGTGAGGTCGAGCAGCCGCTCGTAGACACCGTCCCATTCCGCCCATGCCTTGGATGACAGTCCTTGCCGGTGACCAAGCATAGTCCACTCCTCGCCGACGACGAGCACGAGGTAACGCGCAAGTCCTTCCTGGACAGGCACAACCCGCACCCCGCCAAATCGCTTGGCATCGTTGTAGACATCAGCAATGGCGACCGATTCCTCCATCAGGTTTTTGCGTATATCCTGGTAGTCATTGAGTTCCTGCGCATAGACAAGTGCGAGAATGAGGCCATGCAGGGCAGCGATGCGCACGGCGATCGTGCTGGCGGCCTCATGCGTCCTGTCGCCCTCGGCGCCGGGCCCAAGCAGCTTGCGTGAAAGCGCGTATGAGCTGAAGACGATCGCCAGCGCACCGGTGGCGAACAGAAGTCCCATGATGATCGATATGACGAAGCCCGGCATCTTGCACCCAAACCATTCCGGCATTTTCTAGCGTAGCATCGGCCAAAGGCTGGCGACGAGCAAGACCGCCATGGTGATGTTGAACCATTTGAGCCGAACCGGATCGGACAGCCATTGCCGGAGCGCCGAACCGAACCCGGCCCAGGTCGAAACGCTCGGAAGATTGACGGCCGCAAAGACCAGGCCGACGATGGCAACGCTCGTCATATAGCTCTGCGCGCTGGTATAGGTGGCCATCGCCGAAACCGCCATGACCCAGGCCTTGGGGTTCACCCACTGGAAGGCGGCAGCCTGCAGGAACGTCATCGGCACGGCACCCGAACGCCCTTCGCCCAGGCTGCGCGACATGCCGATTTTCCAGGCAATAGAGAGGAGATACGCACAGCCGGTGAATTTAAGGCCCATGTAGAGCAGCGGAACGGAATGCAGAAGTGCGCCGAGGCCAAGGCCGACCGCAATCAGCAGCGACAGAAAACCGATACCGATGCCGAACATATGCGGGATAGTCCGGGCAAAGCCGAAATTTACCCCCGACGCAAACAGCATCATATTGTTCGGCCCCGGCGTGATCGACGTCGTGAAGGCAAACAGGATCAGCGCCAGAAGCGTATCGTAAGGCATGGAATCCTCCCCGGAATTTAGGTCAGTATAGTTGACCTATCCGGATTGGCCAGATCGAACTTGTCACGGTGACAAGAACGACATTGGGTTTGACGATTTCGCTCGAGGGTCTTTAAGATCGTGATCGGTGCCTTAGATCAGTTCATGCGCCGTCTCACGACGAAACAGAAATTCGCCGAGAAAGTATTACCCATGCCAGATCCGATCCCGACGACCCGCCTTCCTTTCGGACCTTCCTCCGACCGTGCCGTGCCCGTCATCGGCCAAGGCACCTGGCACATGGGCGAGAACAAGAAGTCATTCGCGGACGAAGCCAAAAGCCTGCGGCATGGGCTGGATCTCGGTATGACGCTGATCGATACGGCGGAAATGTATGCCGATGGCGGCGCGGAGCGGGTGGTGGCCGAAGCCGTGCGGGGTCGGCGCGACGATGCCTTCATCGTCAGCAAGGTTCTGCCCTCCAATGCCAGCCGCGAGGGAACCATCAAGGCCTGCGAGGCGAGCCTCAAGCGGCTCGCGACCGATCGCATCGATCTCTATCTGTTGCACTGGCGCGGCCGCTACCGCCTTTCCGAAACGGTCGAAGCCTTCGAAGCGCTGAAAACAGCCGGCAAGATCGGTTCCTGGGGCGTATCCAACTTCGACACGGACGACATGGAGGAACTCGCCGGCGTGCCGGATGGCGGCCATGTCGCGGCCAACCAGGTGCTCTACAACCTCGCCCGTCGCGGCGTCGAGCACGATCTCCTGCCGCAAAGCCGGACAGCCGGCATTCCGGTCATGGCCTATTCGCCGCTCGACGAAGGCCGTTTGCTGCGTCACCCCGATCTCGTCCACATCGCCAAGGCGCACCAGGCGACCGTTGCGCAAATCGCGCTCGCTTTCCTGCTGCGCAATCCCGGCGTGATCGTTATTCCAAAAACCGGAATGCCGGAGCGGGTGCGCGAAAACAGGGGAAGCACAGCGATCCGGCTGACCACGGATGACCTTGACCTTCTCGACAAGGCCTTTCCGGCACCGGCAGCAAAAGTGCCGCTGGAGATGATCTGAGGGCGACGCCGGTAAGAGCGGCGCCCTCGTGATCGTTACATGCCCTGCGGGCCGCGGTTCATGGCAGCGACCCCGGTGCGGCAGACTTCGATGACGCCGAGCGGCTTCATGATGGCCACGAACTGGTCGATCTTCGAGGACTTCCCGGTTATCTCGAAGATGAAGTGTTCGAGCGTCGCGTCGATTACCTTGGCGTGGAAGGCATCGGCAAGCCGCAGCGATTCCGCCCGGCTTTCGCCCTTCCCGCTGACCTTGATCAGCGCCACTTCACGCTCGATCGGCCGGTCATGGCCGAGTTCTGCCGCGCGGACCGTCAGGTCGACGACGCGGTGGACAGGAACGATACGCTCCAGCTGCGCCTTGATCTGTTCGAGCACATGCGGCGTGCCACGCGTGACGACGGTGATGCGCGAGAGGTGCGACTGATGCTCGGTCTCCGAGACGGTCAGGCTCTCGATATTGTAGCCACGGCCGGAAAACAGGCCGATGACCCGGGCAAGCACGCCCGGCTCGTTGTCGACGAGAACCGAAAGCGTATGGTTTTCCGCCTTCTCGGTTTCCTTGGCGATGAAATAGGCAGAGCCTGTCGGCTGAAGATGTGCTTTCATGATCGTGTCTCTTTCCTATCCATCAAACCAGGGCGCGGCCCTTGGCGTCGATCGCATTGGCGACCGCCTCGTCCGTCGCTTCGTCCGGCAACAGCATCTCGTTGTGGGCCTTGCCCGACGGGATCATCGGGAAGCAGTTGGCGAGATTGGCGACGCGGCAATCGAAGATGACGGGTGCCGGGCTGTCGATCATCTCGATGATCGCAGCGTCGAGAGCGGCCGGCTTGTCGCAGCGGATGCCGACGCCGCCATAGGCTTCGGCCAGCTTGACGAAATCGGGCATCGCCTCGGTGTAGGAGTTGGACAGGCGGTTGCCGTGCAGCAGCTGCTGCCACTGGCGCACCATGCCCATGTACTGGTTGTTGAGGATGAAGATCTTGACCGGCAGGTTATGCTGCACGGCGCAGGACATTTCCTGGATGCACATCTGGATTGAGGCATCGCCGGCAATATCGATGACGAGGGCGTCCGGATGCGCAACCTGGACGCCGATGGCGGCCGGGAAACCATAACCCATGGTGCCAAGCCCGCCAGACGTCATCCAGCGGTTCGGCTGTTCGAAACCATAGAACTGTGCCGCCCACATCTGGTGCTGGCCGACTTCCGTGGTGATGTAGGTGTCTCGATGTTTGGTCAGCTCATAGAGACGCTGGATCGCGTATTGCGGCATGATCACGTCGTCGTTCATCTTGTAGGCAAGCGAATTGCGACCGCGCCAGCGGGTGACGCTGGTCCACCAGTCTTCCAGCTGCGTCTTGTCGACATTTTTATCCGAGGCGCGCCACACGCGAACCATGTCTTCCAGAACATTGCCGATATCACCAAGGATCGGAATGTCGACGCGGACCGTCTTGTTGATCGACGACGGATCGATATCGATGTGGATCTTCTTGGAGTTCGGCGAAAACGCATTCAGGCGACCGGTGATGCGGTCGTCGAAACGCGCGCCGATGCAGACCATGACGTCACAATCATGCATCGCCATGTTGGCTTCGTAGGTGCCGTGCATGCCGAGCATGCCAAGCCAGTTCTTGCCGGACGCCGGATAGGCGCCGAGCCCCATCAGCGTCGAGGTGATCGGGAAATTGGTGAGCTCGACCAGGGTACGCAACAGCTGCGACGCTTCCGGCCCGGAATTGATGACACCGCCGCCGGAATAGATGACCGGACGGCGCGCCGTGCGCATCAGCGCAACGGCTGCCTCGATCTGCCGCAGGTCGCCTTGAGTCTTCGGCTGGTAGCTAACCTGGATCGGACCGGCGGACGGCGGCGTGTAGGTGCCGGTGGCAAATTGTACGTCCTTGGGGATATCGACAACAACCGGTCCCGGGCGCCCGGACTGGGCGATGCGGAAGGCTTCGTGGATGATGCCAGCCAGTTCGTTGACGTCCTTGACCAGCCAGTTGTGCTTGGTGCAGGGCCGCGTGATGCCGACGGTGTCGCATTCCTGGAAGGCATCCGAGCCGATCAGCGAGGTCGGAACCTGGCCAGTCAGGCAGACAAGCGGGATGGAGTCCATCAGCGCATCCTGCAACGGCGTGACGGCATTGGTGGCACCGGGACCGGACGTGACCAGCATGACCCCGACCTTGCCGGTCGAGCGGGCATAACCTTCGGCCATGTGGCCGGCCCCCTGCTCGTGGCGCACCAGGATGTGCTCGATGTCCTCCTGCTGGAAGATCTCGTCATAGATCGGCAAGACGGCACCGCCGGGATAGCCGAAGATGTGCTTGACGCCATTGTCCCGCAGGGCCTGAAGAACGATCTCGGCGCCTGTCATCTGGATGCCAGCAGCCTGGTTTCCCGCCGCCTGATTTTCGGTTGTCTGTGTGTCTGTCCCGCTCATTGGCCTGTTTCCGTCCATGTCTCGCGTTTTTTGAAGGTGAATAGCTGGTTTCAGGGCATAAAAAAAGGCCCCGTCAGGAGCCTCGTATCGCGCATGGGTGGCTATCGCCGGACGGTTATACCGTCCTGCCCATGCGCTGTCCCACCACAAGAATTGCAAAGAGTTTTTTCATGGTTGCGATTGATAGACGCAAACCTCGGGAGCGTCAACGGCTTTTGCAGAAACCGGCCTTCTGGAAGGATAAGGATACAAAATGGCTCAAATACCCGAAACGACTTGTTAAAGCCCTTTCGATAGTCTCCGAATCGAATGTGCAGAGGTTTTGCGTTTGCTGAATAATGAGCTTCATACATCCATCAGCGCCGGCGAGCAGGAGCGGCGCGATACCTTGAAGCGCGGCAACCGCTTTCTTGGACGCGTCGTTGCGTGCAGCGGAGCGCGCGCAACAATCGCGGCGCTTGCGGAAAATGGCGAGACCGCTCTGGCCGAACTCTGGTCCGTGGGCCGCCTGATCTCGATTTCGGTCGGCGAAAACCGCGTCGTCGCCCTCGTCTATTCGATGCACACGACCACGAACGACTGGGGCGAGGAAGTCGACAACCTCTTCAGCATCGAAGTCGAACTCATGGGTGAAGTCCACGTCGGCCCGTCCGGCCGCGAGGAGTTTTCCGCCGGCATCAGCCAGTATCCCTATCTCGGCGCCATCGCCCACCGCATCCGCACGGCTGACCTTGCCCGCATCTACGACACAGGCAAGGACGAAACCTGCGTCATCGGCAAGCTGACGCAGGACGAGACGATCGATGCCGCCATCCATGTCCCCTCGATGCTGTCGAAACATTTTGCCATCGTCGGCACAACCGGCGTCGGCAAGTCGACGGCCGTCTCCCTGCTGCTCAACAAGGCGATCGCCTCGGACCCCAAGCTGCGGGTCCTGATCCTTGACCCGCACAACGAATTCGCCGCCGCCTTTCCGGATCTCGCGGTGGTCATCGACACGGATACGCTGGACCTGCCCTTCTGGCTGATGAAGCTGGAGGAGTTCGCCGAGGTGATCTTCCGCGGCCGCCCGCCGGTGCCCGAAGAACTCGACGTGCTGCGCGACGCGATCCCGGACGCCAAGAAGGCCTTCAAGGGCTCAATGGATTCCGGGCTGATGCGCCGTGCCACGGAAAAAAGCTCGATCACGGCCGATACACCCGTCCCCTACCGCATGGCCGATCTGCTGGCGACGATCGACGAACGCATCGGACGGCTGGAAGGCCGCAGCGAAAAACCACATCTGCGTTCGTTGAAGGTCAAGGTCATCGCGGCGATCAACGACCCGCGCTATAATTTCATGTTCTCCTCGAACACGATCACCGACACCATCTTGGAGACGATCGCCAGCATCTTCCGCATCCCCGGCGATGGCCGTCCGATCGCCACCTTCCAGCTCGCCGGCATACCCTCCGAGGTCGTCAATTCGGTTGCCTCCGTTCTGTGCCGCATGGCATTTGAAATCGGGCTGTGGAGCAATGGTGGCGTGCACATGCTCGTCGTCTGCGAGGAAGCGCACCGCTACGTGCCCGCCGATCCGAACCTCGGCTTCCTGCCCACCCGGCAGGCCATTGCCCGCATCGCCAAGGAGGGCCGGAAATACGGGGTCTCGCTTGGCATCATCACGCAGCGCCCCGGCGAACTCGATCCGACGATCCTGTCGCAATGTTCGACGGTTTTCGCGATGCGGCTTGCCAATGACCGCGACCAGGACATCATCCGCGCCGCCATTTCCAATTCCTCGGCATCGACAACCAGCTTCATCTCGTCGATCGGCAATGGCGAAGCCATCGCCTTCGGCGAGGCGG
This sequence comes from Pararhizobium antarcticum, assembly GCF_001885585.1. Taxonomy (GTDB): domain Bacteria; phylum Pseudomonadota; class Alphaproteobacteria; order Rhizobiales; family Rhizobiaceae; genus Pararhizobium; species Pararhizobium antarcticum. Next base: position 22,695 of record NZ_LSRP01000090.1, on the reverse strand, counting down.
TCGCCGTGCCCATGCGCATGCGTTTTACACGGGTCATCGACGAGCGGCTGCCGAAGGCGAACGGTGCCTCGGCCAAGATAACGGATGAAAACCCGGCAACGGTCGATTTGCGCAACATCGTCAGCCGCATGCGGGCTATGGGCGGACCGGATATTTCCGGCTTCCAGCAGAGCTATCTTGCCGGTCAGAAACCGGTGGCAACGGAAGAATTGGCCAATCCATACGAACAGCCAGCCTATGAACAGCGACCGTCAGCGGACGAGATCGCCAGCCGCCGGACGCCTCCGGCATCCCTGGCCGCACCCGCGCCACAACCCTATCCCGCACCGGAACCCTATAATTCCGGCATGCTCCCCCGTGCAGACGGCCCTGCCAATCCGCAACTCGACCGCTTCAACCAGATCCGCAGCCAGATCCTGTCCGAGGAGCCGGCGCCCAGACAGCAGGCGGATGCCTACCGCACGCCTTTGCGCGAGACACCCTCGCTCACACCGCCTGGCGACCCGCCAGCCCGTCCACCATCCCTGCGCGAAAGCCTGCTCAAAAAACCGCTGAGCAGCCTCATCCGCAAGTGATTGCAGTCGTCAAAGGTGATCCGCGATCAGCTCGCAGCGGGCGCGCCACGGCCGGTGATACGCGTTTTATGGCCCCTTACAGGGGTTCGCAGAACTGGACAATTTCGGAGTGCGGCTTGTAGGGGTGCCGATACGTGATCAGCAGTTCGTTGCAATCCTGCGCCGGCTGGTAAACATAGGCGCTGCGCACCGGCTGATACTGTCGGTAGTCTGCGGCCAACGGCGGCGCTGCAGCGTCGTCGATCATGTCGGCGGCCGCAGCCGGAAATCCTGCACAGAGGGACGCTGCAATCATCGCAAGCGTCGTGGTTTTCAAAAAGCGTTCCGTCATTGTTCGTCTCCAGAGTTCCGGTTCCCCATAAATGGTCGGAATCGTGCAAACGTCCAGAGCGACGATCGATATCTCTAGGCCGCCAGTCGCTTAAACTTCGTGCGGATGTGATCGATATAGTGCTGACCCGGCGATGGCGCAGCAACCATATTGAGCACTACGTCCTCAAGCACGCCTTCAAAGCGGCGCTCTTCGCCGCTCTTGAAGCAAACGAGCAAACGCCCATCCTCCCGGCTGAACCAGACCGACTTGATGATTCGCGACTGAACCGGGAGATTTTGCATCGGATGCCCCTTGTTTGACCTTCGGATGCCACCATCGCAAAAATCTCCCAAAAACCGGTGAAACAAGAGGGTGAATCACCGGTTACGGCGCAACCACCGCCCAGGTCTCGTCCAGCTGGTTGCGGAACCATGTCATCTGTCTCTTGGCATATTGCCGCGTTGCCGCAGACGCCGTCTCGATAACGGCCTCGCGGCTCATGGCGCCCTCGAGCATGGACGTGATCTGCGGGACGCCAATCGCCTTCATCGCCGGCATTTCGGGTTTCAAACCGAGCGCCAGCAAAGCCCGTACCTCCTCCACCGCACCGGCATCGAGCATCTGCGCGAACCGCCGGTTGATGCGCTCGCGCAGGATCGCTCGGTCCGGCAGGACGATCATCTTCAGCGCCCTGTCGGGATCGAGCGCGACCGGCCCCTTGCGCGCCTGAAACACGCGGATCGACTGGCCCGTCGCCTCGACGATTTCCAGCGCCCGAAGGATCCGCTGCCCGTCCCCGGGGCGCAACAGGGCCGCAGTCTCGGGATCCTTCTCCGCCAGCAGTGCATGCATTGTCTCGGGACCTTCTACCGAAAGCCGTGCACGAAACGCGACCCGGATTGCGTCGGGTACCGCAGGCATGTCGGAGAGACCGCCCGCCAGCGCCCTGAAATAGAGCCCCGTGCCGCCGACAAACACCGGTATCTGCCCGGCCTCACGGACCGCTTTCAAGACGGCGACGGCATCCCGGAACCACTCACCCGTGGAATAGTGCTGTCCGGCCGGCACATGGCCATAGAGATGATGCGACACGCCCTCCATCTCGGCTTCCGACGGCCGCGCGGTAAGGATGCGCAGCGTGTCATAGACCTGCATGCTGTCGGCATTGATGACAGCGCCGCCATGCTCTCTCGCCAGCCGCACCGCAAGAGCGGACTTGCCGCTGGCGGTCGGCCCGGTTATCAGGATCGCATCCTGTCCGTTTTCAAGGTTTCTCATCATGGCCTTCGTTGCCACGCTTGTTGCCAATCCGTCAAATCCTGTTCTCACGCCAGCCCTTGCCGAAGCGGCCGAAGCCTGGGTTGCGTCGTCAGGCCTCTATTGGCTTGCCGATGGCGTCGCCTGCGACATCGTCCTTCGCGACGGAACCGACCCGCGGGAAGCGGAAGCCAGCCTGCGCGCCGCCATCGGTTCGCAAAAGATCGATGTCGTCGTCCAGCCCTCCGAAACGCGGCGCAAGAAGCTTCTGATCGCCGACATGGATTCCACCATGATCGGCCAGGAATGCATCGACGAACTTGCTGCCGAAGTCGGCCTGAAGGAGAAGGTGGCGACGATCACGGCGCGCGCCATGAATGGCGAGATTGCCTTCGAACCGGCGCTGATCGAACGCGTCGCGCTGCTCAAGGGACTGCCGATCGGCGTGGTCGACGACGTCATCGCCAAGCGCATCACCTTGACCCCCGGCGGCCCGCAGCTGATCGCCACGATGAAGGCCAGGGGCTACTACACGGCGCTGGTGTCCGGCGGTTTTACCGTCTTTACCAGCCGCATCGCAGCCACGCTTGGTTTTGACGAGAACCGTGCCAATCTCCTCATCGAAAAAGATGGTTATCTCACCGGAGAGGTCGCAGACCCCATCCTCGGAAAGCAGGCCAAGGTCGATGCGCTCATCGAGATTACCTCCCGTCTGGGCATCACCACGGATGACGCCATGGCCGTCGGCGATGGCGCCAACGACCTCGGCATGATCCAGCTTGCCGGATCCGGCGTCGCCCTGCATGCCAAGCCGACAGTCGCTGCCCAGGCCAAAATCCGCATCGACCATTCCGACCTGACCGCCCTGCTCTACATCCAGGGCTATCGCCGGACCGATTTCATCGACGTGGTGTAAGGCCAGGCTGTCAAGTCGAGCGACACGACCAGGTCGAAACACAATTGGCGGCCATCGGCCGGATACGGAAAAAGGCGAGCCCGACTGCCGCCCTCCCATGTTCCAGATCGCGTGCCCTGACCTGACGCCCTACTCCATCCTGACCGTGACAAAGCGCAATTCGCCGGTCTTGTTGGCGATCATAAACAGCGCATTGCGCCGCCCGGCCGATTTAAGCGCCTCGATCCGGGCCGTCACATCTTCCGGCGTCTTCATCGGTTCCTGGCCGATCTCGACGATGACATCGCCGGAAGTGACCCGACGTTCGGCGGCGGCCGATTGCGGATCGACCTCGGAAATCACAACGCCTTCCACATCCGCCGAAATCCCGAAGGTTGTGCGGCTTTCGTCGTCAAGCGTCAGTAACGTCATGCCGAGCACCGTGTCGCTCGCAGGTGCGGTCTCTTCCGGCGGCTCGGCCTGGTCAACGCCGTCTTCGGTCTCGTCACCCGGCACGATTTCATCGCCGCCCGATGCCGCAGCGACTGCCTCGCCATCCTCGAGACGACCGAGTGTCACCTTGACGGTCTGTTCCTTGCCGTCGCGCATGATGACGACATCGACCGCCTTGCCAACAGGGCTTTCCGCCACGGCCCGCGGCAGGTCGCGCATTTCCAGCACGTCGCGACCGTCGAATTTGAGGATCACGTCGCCGGTCTTGATCTCGCCCTTCTCGACCGGTCCGCCCTTGATGATGCCGGCGACAAGCGCGCCCCGCGGCACATCCATCTTCAGGCTTTCGGCAATGTCGTCGGTAACCGGCTGGATGCGCACCCCAAGCCAGCCGCGCTGCGTTTCGCCAAATTCGCGCAGCTGGCCGATGATGTTCTGCGCCAGTTCCGTCGGCACGGAAAAACCGATGCCGATCGAGCCGCCGGTCGGCGAGATAATCGCCGTATTGATGCCGATGACCTCGCCGTTCATGTTGAACAGCGGTCCGCCGGAATTGCCCTTGTTGATCGCCGCATCGGTCTGGATGAAATTGTCATAGGGGCCGGCATTGATGTTGCGGCCGCGCGCAGAAATGATGCCGACCGTCACCGTGCCGCCAAGGCCGAAGGGATTGCCGATGGCCATCACCCAGTCGCCGATGCGCATCTGCCGCGAATCGCCGAAGGGCACCGCCGTCAGCGGCTTTTTAGGCTCCACCTTGAGCAGGGCGAGATCGGTCTTGGTATCGGTGCCGATCAGCTTGGCCTTCAGCTTCGAGCCATTGGCGAAATTGATCTCGATATCGTCAGCACCCTCGATCACGTGATTGTTGGTGACGATAAAGCCGGTGGGATCGATGACGAAGCCCGACCCAAGCGATTCGACCTTGCGCTGGCGTTGCGCGCCCCCGCCACCCTGCCCGCCCTTGAAGAATTCGTCGAAGAAATCCTGGAACGGCGAGCCCTCGGGAACCTGCGGCATGACGGCCTGGTCGTCATTCTTGACGTTCTGCGATGTGGAAATGTTGACGACGGCATCCAGCAGGCCCTCTGCCAGATCGGCGACCGATTCTGGACCTTGCTGCGTCGGGGCGCCCTGCGCCCATGCGCCCGACAAGGGGGCAGAAATGGTCGTCAACGACAGGGCAAGTCCCGTCGCCACGACGACAGACCGGAAGGAGCGCGAGCGGTGGGACAGGTCCATGGGGGTCCTCTCGATTTGAAATGGCGCGTCGGCCCTGATAACGCCGCTCGCAAATGGTCTTCATCCGAAACGTTGCCGGACTGTGCTTATTCAGTTCCCTGCGCTTATTCAGCTCAATGGGCGTGTTCACTCACAGGGATAATTCGGCGCAGGCCCGTATCACTTGGTTCTTAGTGCGAAGATAAGGCGGTTTCAGGAAGCGTCCAGTCATCTTTTCGTCAACGACAGGATGGCACATCGCCTGAATGCCGCCTCTCAGCTCATGATCTCGTGGCCATGCGCCTTCAATGCGGCAACGGCCTTGTCGAGGTCCGATCCGATGATGAAGACATAATCGGTGCTGAAGGTCGAATTGGCAAAAATACCGACGCCGGCCGCCGACAGCGGGTCGAGAACAGAGGACAGGATCCCCGGCACATCGAAGGTGAAATGCTGCTCGATGCGGAAACAGCGCCAGCCGCCGGAGGACTGGATGTAGGACGGCACACGGGCGGCGCGACAGACCAGCGTCATCTCCTCGCGCGAACTCGAGACGGCCCAGAAGCCCTGTCCCATCAGCCATTCCGGCAAGGGTGTGCCGATCGTCAGCCGTGTGATCGCATATTCAGCGTCCACCAGACGGATGAGCAGTTTGTGTGTCATTCTCTATCCTCGCAAGATCCACACGAGCGCAACGCCCGCAGCGACCGAGACCAGCCCGAAAATCCGCAATTGCTGCACGGGAACCTCCGGCAGCCGTTTTGCCATTTCCACCAAAACCAGAGGGGCCAGTGCGTACACCAGCCCCTCGATTATCAGGAAAAATGCGATTCCTGTCAGAAAATCGCTCATGACAGGCTCAGTTTGCCGCCGCAGGTGCGGTTGCCGCCGGCTGTGGCGTTCCATCCGAATTGTTGAAATAGCGGAAGAACTCCGAATTCGGGGACAGAACAAGCGTCGTGTCCGGGCTGCCGATCGCTGCACCATAGGCCGTCATCGAGCGATAGAACTCGAAGAAGCTGGGGTCACGCGCAAAGGCATCGGCAAACACGCTTGTCCGCTCGGCTTCGCCCTCGCCTCGCAGGATTTCCGAATCGCGCTGCGCTTCCGCCACGAATTCGACAACCTGACGGTCGGCGATAGCGCGACGACGCTGGCCCGCTTCATTACCACGCGCACGGATGAGTTCGGCTTCCGCCAAGCGCTCCGCTTTCATGCGCTCGTAAGTCTGCTGCGAGACTTCCTGCGTCAGGTCGGTGCGACGGATACGAACGTCCTCAATGTTGAGGCCGAGTGATTCGGCGTCCGTTTTCAGGTCGGTGCGCACTTCGCGCATCATCGAGGCGCGTTCTTCGGACAGTGCGGATTCAAAACCACGCAGACCGTAGACCCGGCGCAGCGATGCGTCGAGACGGGTGCGAAGCCGTGATTCGGCTGATTCCCGATCACCGGAAACCGTTTCGCGGAAGCGCCGTGCATCGGCGATCTTGTAGACGACGAAAGCGTCGACTTCATAGAACTTACCGCCCGAAACCTGGACGCGGATATTGTCGAGATCGAAGCGCAGGGCCTGCTTTTCGACATACTGGACGCGGTCAGCATCCATGAAGGCGAAGGGCAGCTTGAAGTAGAGGCCGGGTTCGGTCTTCACTTCCTTGATCTGGCCGAAGCGGACGACGATCGCCTGCTGACGGGCATTGACCACGAAGACCGACGAATAGATGCCGATCAGCGCAATCGCGCAGACGATGAGGATATAAGGGATGCGGTTAGTCATTACTGTGCCCCTCCGGTCGTCGATGTCGTTGCCGGCCTGACGATTTCATTGAGCGGCAGGTAAGGCACGACACCCTGGCCGTCCTTCTCGTCGATGATGACCTTCTTCGACTTGCCCAGAACGTCCTCCATGGTCTCGAGATAGAGACGCTTGCGGGTGACTTCCGGCGCCTTCACATACTGGTCGTAGACGGAGATGAATCGCTGCGCCTCACCCTCGGCTTCCTTGACGACGCGGTCCTTGTAGGCGGCCGCCTCTTCGCGATTCTGTGCGGCCTGACCGCGGGCGCGACCGAGAACCTGGTTGGCATACTGGTTGGCTTCCTCGACGAAACGATCTTCGTCCTGCTCTGCGCGCTGGACTTCGTCGAACGCGTCGGCCACTTCACGCGGCGGTGCCGCATCCTCGATGGCGACAGTGTTGACCGAAATGCCGGCGCCGTAGGTGTCCATGGTCGCCTGGATCGTGGTCTTCACGTCGGCAGCGATGGCCTGACGATTGTCACGGAAAATATCCTGCGCCGGACGACGGCCGACGACTTCGCGCATCGCGCTTTCGGAGACCTGCTGCAGCGTGTCGGCCGGATCTTCGACGTTGAAGAGATAGGCCTTCGGATCGGTCACGGAAAACAGCACGGAAAACTGAACGTTGACGATGTTCTGGTCGCCCGAGAGCATCAGGCCGGATGCAACCTGGTCGCCGGCGCCGCCACGGCTGCCGATATTCTGCTGCTGCTCGGTGATCTTGACCATCTCGACCGTCTCAAAGGGCCAGAAATGATAGTGCAGGCCCGGCATGGCAATTTCTTCCTTGGGCTTGCCGAAGCGCATTTCGACGCCGCGCTCATCAGGCTGCACGGTGTAGATCGAATTCATCAGAACGAAGCCGAGAACGAGAAGCAGCCCGATAACGACGATGCCGCCATTGAAGCCGCCGGGAACGACATTCTTCAATTGGTCCTGGCCGCGGCGCAGAATTTCCTCGAGGTCCGGCGGTCCGCCATTGCCTCGACCACCACCGCCAAGCGGACGGTTCGGCCCCTGGCCCCACGGCCCCTTATTGTTGCCGTTATCACCACCGCCGCCGCCGCCGCCCCAAGGGCCGCCGCCGCCATTCTGATTGCTCCAGGGCATCAATACCTCTTCTGTTGATAAACTCCCAAATCACGCCGTCGCGCAAACGCGCCGGTCGTAACGTGAACCCGTTATAGGTATCAGGCGAACCGCTTTCAACGCAGCGCATCCAACTTCAAGGCAAATGCGGCAAAATAGTTCATTTTGCGGGATTTTTGCGGCGATAAGTCACGCTTTGCATTGCATGACTATCCTTTTCACCCTGCGGCAGAACCGCGTTGGCGATTTCTTCGAAAATCGAGGCATCGATGACCGGAAACGTTGTGTCGCCATCGACCTCGACGGCAACCTTCGTGATGTGCAGCACATCGGCAAAGTCCATCGCCTGCCGATAGATCTCGCCGCCGCCGATGATGCAGATGTCGTTGACGCCAAGCATGGCGGCCTGTTCACGCCCTGTCTGCAAGGCCGCCTCCAGCGACGCAACGACGATGACGCCGTTTGCTTTGAAATCGGCCTTGCGGCTGATCACAATGTTGGGTCGCCCCGGCAAGGGCCTGCCGATCGATGCAAAGGTCTTGCGGCCCATGATCACAGGCTTGCCGAGCGTCAGCGCCTTGAAGTGTTTCAGGTCGGACGGCAGATGCCATGGCAAGCCGCCGTCACGGCCGATCACGCCGTTTGCCGAAACGGCGACAATGATGCTGGTGGACATTGCGGACATGTATCAGGACCTGTCTTCTTCTGCGTCAGGAGCGGTGCATGGGCGGCCGGCTTGCCGTTTGTTTGCCGGCCATGCCGTCACACCGCGATCGGCGCCCGGATGTTTGAATCAGCCTCGTAGCCGACAAGCGCAAAGTCTTCGAACTGAAAGGAAAAAAGATCTTTCACATCCGGATTGATCGTCATCTGCGGCAGGGCTTTTGGCCGCCGGGTCAGTTGCTCGCGGGCCTGGTCAAAATGATTGTGATAGATATGTGCATCCCCCAGCGTATGCACGAAATCGCCAGGCTGGAGATCGCAGGCCTGCGCCACCATCATCACCAGCAGCGCATAGGAGGCCGTGTTGAACGGTACCCCGAGAAAGATGTCGGCGGACCGCTGGTAGAGCTGGCAGGACAGTTTGCCGTCGGCTACATAGAACTGGAACAGGCAATGACAGGGCGGCAGCGCCATCTCGTCGACGAGTGCCGGGTTCCAGGCCGAGACGATGTGCCGGCGGGAATTCGGATTGCTGCGGATCGAATGAAGCACGGTTTCGATCTGATCGAGGTGGCGGCCGTCATGGGTCGGCCAGGAGCGCCATTGATAGCCATAGACCGGCCCGAGATCACCGTTTTCGTCCGCCCAATCGTCCCAGATGCTGACGCCGTTTGCCTTCAGATAGGCGATATTGGTGTCGCCCTTCAGGAACCAGAGCAGTTCGTGGATGATCGAGCGCAGGTGCAGCTTCTTGGTCGTCAGGACCGGAAAGCCCCTGGAAAGATCAAAGCGCATCTGGTGGCCAAAAACCGAGCGCGTGCCGGTTCCGGTCCGGTCGCCGCGATCGGAGCCGTGTTCCATCACATGGCTGAGAAGGTCGAGATATTGCTGCATGGGTCGCCGCCGATTCGTTTGCCGGTAAATTACGCGCAAGCCGCCTTGCGGCCAAACCCAAAAGCCGTTTTTCCCGCATATCCTCAACCCCGTCCTATGTCGAAGTGCCGCCCTGCCTTCAGCGGATGCGGAGATACAGCTATTTTCAGCAGGGGCCTTTTCATGACGGCTCGAAAGACCTATATCAGTCTTGCCGTCTTCGGGCGGATATGGCGATAAACCAGCGATGAAATAAACCTATTGGACCCGGGGGCGGTACCCGGCGCCTCCACCAAAAACCGGTCATCACACCAGCCGGACCGGCTTTTGATGGGGGCGAAATAGGATCGACAAGGGCGTAAAGATCGACTCTTTGCTCGGCATTGTACCACCGTTATCGGGCTAAACTTGTAGTTGCAAATGACAACTATGCGGAAGCTCGTCTCGCTGCTTAATCGCAGTGTGACACTTCAAATCAAGTCCTTCCGGTTCGCACCGTAAGGCGGGGTCCGAAGGCACCTGGCAACAGAAGCCTTCACCTTCTCCAATCTTTCGAAATGGTCTATAGATGTTGCGATGACTCGGTCAGCGGGTCTTTCAACGGGTTCGTGCCAATGACATAATGTGTAAAGCGGCATAAACAGTAACTGAGTTGTGTTTCCAGAAAGACGGGGATCTGATGGCCCAAGACCATATCCGCTACGACATTCTCGCACAGGACGCCCTGCGCAGCGTCATCCGAAAGGTCCTGACGGAGGTCGCAGCCACCGGTTCCCTCCCCGGCGACCATCATTTTTTCATTACCTTCCTGACCGGTGCACCGGGGGTGCGGATCTCCCAGCATCTCAAGGCGAAATATGCCGAGCAGATGACCATTGTCGTCCAGCATCAGTTCTGGGACCTGAAGATCACCGATACGCAGTTCGAGATCGGCCTATCCTTCTCCGACACGCCGGAAAAGCTGGTCATTCCGTTCAGTGCCATCCGCGGCTTTTATGATCCCTCCGTCAATTTCGAACTTGAGTTCGATGTTGCGGCGATCGATGAAGAGACCGCCACGACCGCCGAAATCACCGCCTATCCGGTCGCCACCGTCGAAAAAGCCGACAGCACCCCCGAGGCTGGCGAAAAATCGGGCGAGGACGACAAGAAGCCGGGCGGCTCTGTCATTTCTCTCGATTCCTTCCGCAAGAAGAACTGATCCTTTCACCGGGAGACCCTTCATGACCGGCGATGTCGTCAATCTGCGCCAGGTTCGAAAGCAGAAGACGCGTGCCGAGAAGGACAGGCAGGCCGAGCAGAATCGTGTTTCCTTCGGTCGCACCAAGGCGGAAAAATCGCTGACCCGCGCGCGCAACGAAAAGGCCGAGCAGCATCTCGACCAGTCGAAGCGCGTCCCCCGGGACGGCAGCGAGACCTCCGACTGAGTGCGGATTGCCGTTGCGCATCAAGGGGATGGCACCGCCCGTTGAATCAGGACGACAAGCCGTTGAATCCTTTTCTCAAGGACAGCCGTGATCCGCAAACATTCCGCAACCCTGCATGGGCACCGTACCAGCTTCTCTTTGGAGGAGCCGTTCTTCGAGGAGCTCAACCGCATCGCCGCGCACCGCGAGATCTCGCTTGCGCGGCTGATTGCTGAAATCGACGACAACAGGGCCGAGGGTAGCAACCTGTCGTCGGCCCTGCGCGTCTATGTGCTCGCCTGGGTCAAAAAACCTGACGGCGCTGATGCATCGCTGTAGTCCGGGCGTGAGCCATACCAACGGGGATAAGCCTCGCAGCGGCGTCTATGCACTGACACTTGCTGCAGAAAGCTCCGCCGGCTCCCGCTGCAGGTCGCGTCCGACCGACAAAAGGTTGCGGACCATGAGATCGGCCCGATCCGCGACATCCGGCAGGCAGACCCGGTTGCGCCCGGCATTCTTTGCCAGATAAAGCCTTTCGTCGGCCAACCGGAAGACGTCCTCATAGTGTCCGGGATAGACAAAACACGCACCGCCAATGCTGACCGTCACGGAGAAACAGGCGGCGTCCAGTCCTGCGGCATTGTCCGCTATGGTGTGCCGGATCTGCTCGGCGACCGCCAGCAGCGCCTGCGGTGATGTATCCTCCAGGAAAACCGCGAACTCCTCGCCGCCAAGCCGCCCGACCAGGCCGGCCTCGCCCACGATCGAGCGGACCCATGCCGATATCGACACGAGCACCTGATCGCCGACCAGATGGCCGAATCGGTCGTTCACCTGCTTGAAATGGTCGGCATCGATGATCAGCAGCCCGGACGCTATCTCCGATCTGTCGGCAGCCCTTTGCGTGAAAATGCGGTTCACGTCTGCCGTAAACGTCGCCCGGTTCAGGCACTGCGTCAGGCCGTCGATCCGGTTTGCCTGCTTCAACAGGTAGTTCGCCCGCGACAGTTGCTGGAGCTTGATGCCGATGTAGGTGAACAGTGGAATGGCCAGGAGAAGCGGAATGAAGAACGCAAGCCCCAACGAAGCACGCAGGACCTGCGGACCGTAGGGGGCGATGACGACATAGGTGATGATCAGCGCGATACCCGTACAGACCACCGTTCCGCTGATTGTCCAGACCGCGATCCAGCCAATTCCGCGACTATCGAACATGCACAGCAGGGACCTCATGCGCGTCTCTCCACTCCTGAAGAAAATATCGGGCAAAGAGTATAAATTCCGCTCAAACTCTTCCCTAAAATGCATGGGATATCGTGTTACAGGTCCAAATAAGATCCTAAATTAGAGAAACCTATACCAAAGTATTATGGCTGCACCCGAACGCCAGGCAGGCTATCGAAATTCAGCGACCTGCCGCCGACAGGTGGCAATGCGCCACGCTCGACGCCTTCGGACGGATCGACCGGTAACGTGCGCCGATCCTGCAGGTCGCGCGCCCTGCGGGCGGCATCGTCGGCAGCGACTTTTGCTTCAGCGGCAGCCTTCTCACTGGCAGCCTTGTCTATCACGGCCTTCTCGGCAGCAGCTTTTGCCGCCGCTTCGGCCGCCTGTTTTTCGGCAAGTGCTTTCGCTTCGGCCTGCTGTTTCAGCCGGACGGCCTCCTCTGCGGCTGCCTTGCGGCGGCGAGCCTCCTCCTCGGCCCTCAGGCGCTCCACCTCGCGGTTTGCTGCATTGGCCTTGTAGAGTGCGACCTCGCGGCGCAGGCGCTGTTTTTCAAGCACGTTCGCCTGCAGCGTTTCAACCCGGCGCCGTTCCCGCTCGAAAGCCCGCAGCGACAGGAAATTGGCGAGGTCGGTGACATTGAGCGTCACGCCCGGCGAACGGAGCACGCCGGCATAATCGAGGCTGACCTGCGCTTCGGCGCCGGCAAGCGCCTCGTCTCCGGGGCGGTAATTGAGCTGAAGCGAGGCGTTGATCCTGTTTTCCGGGAAGGTGATTTCAGCATCTGCAGAAACCAGAGCCGTTCCGTCCCCAGCCGAAACATTCTGCGCCCGCACCGTTCCACCGGCGATGCTGAACGGCACCTTGACGGAGCCGAGCACCGATTGACCGCTGAAGACGGAGGCTGCCGCCGCCCGTTCGATCGCCTGCGGCGTGATCTCGCCTTGCAGCCCGTCCGCCGCCGTCAGGATCGCGGGCAAGGCGGCCGTGTTCAGGCCCTGCACAGTCAGGCCGTCAATACTGGCCGTGCCCGAGCCGCTGGCCGATTGCGCCATGGTCATCACGGTCTTGCCGGATGCTTCCAGCGCCAGCGAGACATCGACCTTTCCTTCCGCGACCGGTGATCCATGCGATGTCCAGGCAATGCGCGAGAGATCGGCCCCCTTGAGGTTCAACCGCGCCTGGAGGAAACCGGATCCGTCGCCATTGCCAAGCAGCAGCCGACCATCGGCCTTGCCGCCCAGCCAATCGCCGGCTGCATCGGTCACCTCGACCTGATCGCCCTTCCAGCCGAGTTTTCCGGAAAAATCCGTCATCGGACCGAGAATGTTCGGCCAGAACTGCTTGGCCGTGACATCGAGATTGACGTTGAGCCCGCTCCAGGCCGATTGCGCCACCGGCACATCGGAGAGTTCGCCGGACACCGCATCCTCCACCGGTCCGACGATGCTTTCGCCCAGCCAGGCGAGGTCGAGCGTATCGACGCCGATCTGTCCCGTCACCGGACGCCCCGCCGTCTTGCGGTCGATGGTCAGACTGCCGGCAAACGCATTGTTATCGGCCTTGCCTTCGATGTTCGACAGGGTGATGGCGTCGACGGTCGTTGCCACATCGGCTGTGCCTGCAAGCGGAAGACCGCTGCCCATCTGTGGCAGGCCGATGCCCTGCAGCAGCAGAAAGGGTTCGAAATCCTCGCTCTGCAGCGTCAGCTTCAGGGTTCCGTCAAGAAAATTGCTGCGGGAAAGGTTGACGTCGCCCTTGGCACTCAGCGCCGTGTTCTCCGTCGTGAAGGTCAAGGCACCATTGGCCTTGTCCGCCTCGCTGCTCTGCAGCTTGAGCGACAGGATGCCGTTCGCATCGGCGTCGAATGGCAGGGGATCGAAGCCGATCTGGCCCAGCAGGATCGGCGTCGACGGGTTTTCCAGCGTGGCTTCGAGCAGGATGCCCTGCCCGGCCAGCGCCAGTGCGAGGTCCGGCGCCTGGTAGTTGGCGGCGATATTGGTGCCGTTTGCCGCCCCCAGTATGCCGAAGGTCACAAGCGAATTGCCGTCCTTGCTGCCCGCTGTCAGCGTCAGGTCGAGCGCCGCATCGGTATAATAAGGCCCGCTCCGCGCCAGCCGTGTCAACGCCGGGTGGCTGGCGGCATGCCGCTCGAGCATCGCCAGGAAAGGCGTCAGGTCCGGCGAGGCAAGTTTCATCTTGGCCGACAGCACCGGCGCCGCCAACTGGCCGCTCATCCGTCCAGACAGCGCCACCTGCGCACCGGCCAGATCACCGATCGAGACGCGCTCGGCCTGCAACTGGCCGTTCTTCAGTGTCGCCACCACCTGCACATTGCGGGCGGTCTCCCCGAACACCGAAAACGCATCGGCGGACAGGTCGGCCGCGATGGCATGGGAGAGAAGCGTCTCGCTGGAGGCTTCACCGGCAACCAGACCGGCCAGCGCCTGCAGGGCCTCGAGGTCGATCGTATTGCCCTTCAACTCGAGCGAAAGGCTCGGCGGCACACCGTCCAGCGCCTGCCGCTCGATCCGGCCGCGCAGGGTGGCAGGCCCGGCCGCCACTTCCAGCCGCTCGAATTGCTGCAGCGTCTCGGTGAGATTGACGCTGGCCGAAAACCCGGCCGTCTTCAGCGTCCGGATGGAAGGATCGACGGAGCCGGCAAGCCAGGTCGCCAGCCCCGACGGCTGGTTAGACGCCACCAGAAGCTCGCCGCGAAAGGCACGCTGGCCACGCAGGTTGAGCCGGCCCTTGGCCTCGAGCTGCGTCCGCCCCGGCAGCAGCGCCACGGCATTGTCGATCATCCACCCCGCCCCGTCCGGACGAAGGTCGAGCCGCACGTCCCGCACCGTCGTATCGCCGATGACGATCGCCGGCAGTTTCAGGCTGGCCCGGCCCGGCACCTGCGGGATCGGAATATCGGCGGCAATCGCCAGCATTGCGGCCAGGCGCTGGCGCACCGACACGGCCGGGTCGCGACCGGTCTTGCCGGCCTCGCCGGTATTGCCGATCCGACTGACATCGATCTGCTGTCCGTCGGCCAGCAACAGGAATTCCGGAACCTTGCCGGTGTCGAGCGTCGCCTCGCCGGTGACCAGATAGGGATCATCCTTCGGTCCGACTTCGAGACGATATTCGGGCACACGGATCCGCTCGTTGTTGAGCTCGAAATTGCCGGTCACGCGCAGCGCATTGCGCGCCTCGTTCGCACCGTCTGTCTGCGCCTCGGCCACCTGCCGGTTTTCGGTCAGCGTGAACTTGCCCTCATAGAGCGGCTTCAGGTCGACGATCTTCAGATAACCATCCAGCTCGACGCCGAAGGGGCGCTTGTCGGGGGTCAGGCGGGTGCGCAGACTCAGCGTGCCTTCGCTGTCGACCTCGCTGCTGGAAAAGGCAAAACTGCCGGCCTCGCCGTCGAGCGCCGCCCGTCCATCCACTTTCCAGGGCCCGGCCAGCGAGCGCGCCGAAAGATCGGCGGAAAGATCGGTGATCCGCCTTGTGCGTCCGGTCTGCTCGTCGATGAAATCGATCTGGCCGTCGGTGATGGAGACGCTTTCGAGAATGACCGTCTTGGCCGGTATCGACGCCTTGCGGCCGCGCGCCCAGTCGAGCGTGCCATCCGCTAGCAGCCGGATCTTGGCTTTCGGCGCCTCGAGCCGCATATCGAAGATCAGCGCTTCGCCGGAGAGGAACGGTGCCAGTTCGGCGTCCATGGAGAAGCGCTGGACCTGGATCAGCGGTTCGCCGTCCTCTGACTGGCCGACCCGCACGTCGTTCAGCGTGACAGAGGGAAACGGAATGAGGCGCGCATCGACACTGCCATGCACGACCACGGGCTTGCCCATGATCCGGCTCGCCTCGCGCTCGAAATCCTTGCGGAAATCCGTCCAGTCCACGAACATCGGAGCGATCAGCGCTGCAAAAAGCGCCACGACCATCAACCCCCCGATGAAAACCAGAATTCGTGCAAGCACCTGTTAGAAGTCCTATCTCTCTTGTCCAGCCGAACCGGTTACACGGAACCTAGCGTTATTCATGACGCATGCCAGTCCCTATCGATCTTTCCCGGCCGAAAACACTGTTTGCCTTTAAAGCCTGCGAATTTCAAAGCGAAAAGATCTTGCCGGGGTTGAAGATATTGTCCGGGTCGAGCCCCCGCTTGACCTGCCGCATCAGGTCGAGCGCGCCGCCCAGTTCCGCCTCCAGGAAGGGCATCTTGCCCTGGCCAATGCCATGTTCGCCTGTACAGGTGCCGTCCATCGCCAGCGCGCGGTCATTGAGACGCGCCACAAAGTCCTCGGCCCTGGCCACATCGGCCGTGTCCTTGTCATCAAACAGAAGCCCGACATGGAAGTTTCCATCACCGGCATGGCCAACGATCGGCGCGATCAAGCCATGCGCCAGAATGTCCGCCTGCGTTGCCTCGACGCAATCGGCAAGCCTTGAGATCGGCACGCAGACATCGGTCGACAGGATGGCCAGCCCCGGCGCCAGGCTCTTCTGCGCCCAGTAGGCATTATGCCGCGCCTTCCACAGTGTCGCCCGCTCCTGCGCATTGGCGGTCCAGAGAAACGCGCCTCCGCCGAAGTCGGCAGCGATCTCGGCAAACTGCTTCGATTGCAGGGCGACGCTGTCGGGACTGCCATGGAATTCGAGGAACAGGGTCGGCAGTTCGGCGAAATTCAGGCCGGAATAGGCATTGCTGGCCTTCATCTGCAAGGCGTCGAGAAGCTCGATGCGCGCCACCGGAATGCCGGACTGGATGGTCAGCATCACCGCATTGCAGGCGTCGCTGATGCTTGGAAAGGGGCAGACGCCGCCGGCGATCGTTTCCGGTATGCCCTGCAGCCTGAGTGTCACGGAGGTGATGATACCAAGCGTGCCCTCGGCACCGACGAACAGCCGCGTCAGGTCGTATCCGGCCGAGGATTTTTTCGCCCGGTGGGCCGTTCTGATTTCCTTGCCGCCGGCGGTAACGACCGTCAGCGCCAGAACATTGTCCTTCATTGTACCGTAGCGCACGGCATTGGTCCCCGAGGCCCGGGTTGAAGCCATGCCGCCGATCGAGGCATTCGCCCCCGGATCGATCGGGAAGAACAGGCCTGTATCGCGCAGATAGGTGTTCAGCGCCTCGCGCGTCACGCCGGGCTCGACCGTGCAGTCGAGATCGCCTGTATTGACCGAAAGGACCCTGTCCATCCGGCCAAGGTCAACGCTGATGCCGCCATGCGGCGCATTGATATGCCCTTCCAGCGAAGAGCCTGTTCCAAATGCGATCAGCGGCACGCGATGCGCTGACGCCAAAGCCACGATCTCGCAAACCTCGCCAGCGGTCTCGGGAAAGACCACGCCATCGGGCAATTGCGCCGGGATATAGGTGGTGGAGTGCGCATGCTGGGCGCGCATGTCCTGGCCGGTCTGCACGCGCGGCCCAAACCGCGCGCCGAGCAGCCGCAGCACGGCGGCAATGCCCGCCTCGTTGCGCTCTCCGCTCCGGATCGCCTCCAATGCCATCTTCGTCCTCCCAAGGCCTGCCACGCCCGCTTGAACGGATCTCGGAACCTCTTTGATTTCAAGGCGCTACTGTGCAAATCGGAATCGATTTGTCCAGAACCTCAACCAAAAGCACAACGCCTTTCGGCAGGATTGCCAGACAAGTGCGACCGGAGGGTCACAGAGCACGGTTGAAACGGCATCTTGGATTCAACACAAGGCCAAAATCAGGAAGGAATTCGGCTGAAATGGGCTATGCTCTGATTCTGGCGTCGCCCACGCCTCCCCCCTCCAGCGGGAAAGTAAGCATCCTACGGGGCTATCCAGACATCGAACCAACTGGTCGAGCAAATGCATACGGAGGGATTGCAGCCACCGCTCGCGACAGGAGGTTTCCGATGAAATTGTCTGCTCCCATCTATGCCTTGAAACGCAAGGCCCGACGCGCATCCCGCGACAGTCGCATTGCCCTGAACGAAGCGCTCGACAGCGTTGCGATTGAGGAAGGCTATAGCGGGTGGAGCTTGCTTGCAGCACGACATGCCGCGACCACACCGGCCAAAAAGCTGTTGGATTGCCTGCGCCAGGGCGATCTGGTCCTGATCGGCGCACGACCACGTCAGGGAAAGACTTTGATGGCCCTTGAACTGGCGGTGGAAGCGATGAAAGCCGGCAATGCCAGCGCATTCTTCACGCTCGAATATACGCAAATCGATATTCTGGATCGGTTGCGCGCCCTCAAGGTGGAACCGTCGGCGTTCCAGAACCTGTTCCAGTTCGACTGCTCCGATGCCATCAATGCCGCCTATATCATGCAGCGGCTCGCCTCGGCGGCGCCCGGCGCACTTGTTGTCATCGACTATCTTCAACTGCTCGACCAGAACCGTGACAGTCCGCCTTTGTCCGTTCAGGTTAGTGCCCTGAAGTCATTTGCGCGCGATCGCGGACTGATCATGGTGTTCATCTCCCAGATAGACCGGAGCTATGAGGCCGCCAAGAGACGCTTCCCCGATCGTCAGGACATACGCCTGCCCAATCCGCTGGATCTGCAGCTCTTCGACAGGATGTGCTTTCTGAACAACGGCAGCGTGCAGATGCATGTCATGCCTCCGGGAGCATAGCCGGCTCAAGCGCACGTCACCGGTTCGGCCGCGGCGCATGGCGCGAGATCATGCGCCATCCGTCGTTCCCCGCAACTGGTGCCAGGACGCTTGGCAGCGACGCTTGCCAGCGGGCTATCCGCGCCGTCACTCCGCTGGCTGCAGCCGCTCGGCCGCGGCCAGTTCCTGCTGCAGGCGGCGCTCCTCGTCGGCATGCGGTTTGGTGAAGCGGCCGATGACGAGATAGGCAACCGGCGTCAGGTAGAGCGTCACGACCGTGGCGAGGCCGAGACCGCCGACCAGCACCCAGCCGAGCGCAATGCGCGCTTCGGCACCCGCACCGCTTGCCAGAACCAGGGGCACCGCGCCGACGATGGTGGCGATCATCGTCATCATCACCGGCCGCAGCCGGATATTGGAGGCATTCTCGATCGCCTCGCGCAGGTCCTGCCCGCGATCGCGCAGCTGATTGGCGAATTCGACGATCAGGATGCCGTTCTTCGCCATGATCCCGACCAGAAGAACGAGACCGATCTGGCTGTAGATGTTCAGCGTGTTGCCGGTGGCCAGCATCGCAAACACCGCGCAGGCCAGCCCGAGCGGCACCGTCGACATGATGATCAGGCCGCTGACGAAACTCTCGAACTGCGCTGCCAGCACCAGGAAAATAATGACGAGCGCAAAGCCGAAGGTGATGAACAGGCCGTTGGCGTTCTCGTTCAGCGTCGCTGCTTCGGCAAGCGGCAGGATGCGCGACCCCGGCGGCAGCAGCGGCTCGGCCATGGTCTCGACCATGCCCAGCGCATCGCCCAGCGCCAGTCCATCCTTGAGACCGGCAGAGAGCGAGACGGAACGCAGTTGCGATTCACGCGAAAGTTCCGGCGCGACCGCCTTTTCCTCAACGCTAGCGATGGTCGACATCGGCACGATACGCCCGTCCCCGGTCCGCAGGAAAATGTTCTGCAGGTCGGTCGGGTCATTGATCGGATTGGTCGAGGACAGAAGTTTCACCGGGAAAGACTCGCCCTCGACATAGACGTCGAGCACGCTGTTGCCATCCAGCATCGCCTGCAGCGCCGAAGACAGGCCGGTAATATCGACGCCCAGATCCGAGGCACGTTCGCGGTCGATGGTGACCGACAATTGTGCCTGGTTGGCCTCGTAGTTGAGCCGCACGTTTTCAAAGCGGCCGCTGTCCTCCATCTGGCGCACCAGCGTCGCCGCGGCGGCACCGAGCTTGGTATAATCGTTGCCGACCAAAGCGACCTGCAGCCCGTTGCCGGCACCGCGAATGCCCAGACTGTTGGGCTGGATCGGGAAGGCGCGGATCGACGGGATCTTCGCCGTCATCCGGTTGATGTCGGCAGCGATCTGCTGCTGCGTGCGGTCGCGTTCGCTCCAGGGCGCCAGCGTCAGCACCATGAAGCCGCTGTTGACCGAACCGCCCTGGCCGGAGATCGAAAACACATTGGCGATCTCGCCGGACGCAAGCAGCGGCTGCAGGCCGTCCTCGATGCGCCGCATCTGCGCCTGCGTATACTCGAGCGAAACCCCTTGCGGCGCCAGGACCCGGAGCAACACGCGCGAGCGATCCTCGGTCGGCGTCAGTTCCGATTTCAGCAGCGTGAAGGCACCGCCCCCAACGGCGGTAAACAGCGCGGCCACCATGAAGACGATGAACGGCGCATTGAGGCAGGCCCGCAGCGTGACGCGGTAGAAGCCGGCGGCCACGCCGCCAAAGCGCGCAAGCAGGCCGGTATGGGCCTTTTGATGGCCATCAGCCCGCAGCATGCGCGAGGCGAGCATCGGGCAGAGTGTCAGCGAAATGAACGAGGACAAAAGGATGGCAAAGGCCAGCACGAAGCCGAATTCGCGAAACAGTCCACCGGTCTGGCCCGGCAGGAAGGAAAGCGGGATGAACACGGCGGCCAACGTCGCAGTCGTTGCGATGACGGCAAAGAACACTTCCAGCGTCCCGTGCACGGCCGCAGCCCTTGGCCCCATGCCCTCGCTGCGCCGCCGGACGATGTTTTCGAGCACGACGATGGCATCATCCACCACGAGCCCGGTCGCCAGCACGATGGCCAGCAGCGTCAGGATATTGATCGAGAAACCGGCCATATAGATGGCCGCACAGGTGCCAATCAGCGCGATCGGCATGGTGATTGTCGGGATCAGCGTCGCGCGCCAGTCGAGCAGGAACATGTAGATGACCAGCGTGACGATGATCACGGCAACACCGAGCGCGATCTCCACCTCGTGGATGGCACCATCGATGAACACCGCGTCATCGCTGGTGATCGCGATCCGCGTTCCCTCGGGCAGAATGCCGGAGATCGTCGCCACCGCCGCCTTGACGCCATTGGAAATATCGAGCGTGTTGGACTGCGCCTGCCGGATAATACCGAGCCCGATGCCCTGGCGTCCGTTGGAACGCAGCGACGACGTCCCGACATCCGGACCGAGCGTCACCGTCGCGACATCGCGCAGCCGCACATTGTCACCGATGATCAGGTCTTCGAACTGGTCCGGCGTTTGCAGGTCGGCGGTGGCGCGCACCGAAATGTCCTGGTCGACACTGGTCAGCGATCCCGCCGGCACATCGAGCGATGCGGTCGCCAGCGCCGTGCGCAGATTGGCGACGGTCAGCCCGCGCCCGGCCAGCTTCGACTGGTCGACGTCGATCCGGAAGATCTTTTCCTGGTCGCCATTGATCTGCACATCCGCGACGCCTTCGACAGCGGCAAGGCGGTCGGTGATCTCGTTTTCGGCGAGCAGCGTCATGTCTTCCATCGACAGCGTGTCGGAGGTCAGCGCCAGCCGCATGATCGGCTGGCTGTCGGCATCCGCCTTGACGATGCGCGGTTCGTCGGCATCGTCAGGCAGCTGGTTCGTCACCCGGCCAAGCGCGTCGCGAATGTCATTGGAGGCCTGGCCGATATCGGTCGTATCGGAAAATTGCAGCGTGACCCGGCTTCTGCCGAATTGCGAGGTCGAGGAAATATCCTGGACGCCCTGGACGCGGGAAACAGCGCCCTCGATGAGCGCGGTCACCTCCCGGTCGACGGTTTCCGGAGATGCACCCTCGAAATCCGTATTGACGGAGACCACCGGCCTGTCGACCTGCGGCAGTTCGCGGATCTCGATGCCGTTCAGCGCGGCCAAGCCGGCGACGATGATCAGCGTGTTGACGACAAGGGCAAAAATCGGCCGGCGAATGAAAAGCGCCGTGAAACCGGAGGTCCCGCCCTGCTTCGAGGTACCGTCGCCGCTCATTGGCCGGCCCCCGCTTCAGAAACCTTCTGCTGCCCGTCCGCGCCGGTCTTGTCGGCTGGCGCGTCTGCCCCCGGAGCGTCTGCACCCGGACCGGCGACGATCTCCACGGCGCCGCCTTCGCGCAGGCGCTGCACACCCTCCATCACGACGACATCGCCCTTGGCAAGCTTGGCCTCGACCAGAACCTTGTCGGCATTGCGCTGGACGATCGTCACAGGCACTTTCTGCGTCTTTTCGCCGGTAACCCGCCAGACATAGGAACCGTCGGCACTCCACTGGATCGCCAGCGGATTGACCGTCGGATAAGCATCGCCATCGAAGGTCAGGGCCACGGAAAAGGACATGCCGGCGCGCAGCGTGTCGTCCGGATTGTCGACACGCCCTCGCACGCGCAGCGTCCGGCTCGCCTGGTCGATACGGTTGTCGACGGCGTGGATGACACCGCTGAACGCCGCCCCCGGCTGTGCGATCGCCGTGGCCGAAACCGGCTGGCCCACGGCAATCTTGTTTGCAAAGCGTTCCGGAATCCAGAAATCGATGAGGATCTGCGACCGATCATCGACCACGGCGATCGGCGTCGATGTGGTGACGTAGTCGCCCGGATTGACGGTGATGATGCCGACAATGCCTTTCGATGGCGCGATGATGTCGCGCCGTTTCAGGTCGAGCGCCGCAGTCTGGAGCGCCAGTTCGGCTGCCTGCAGCGCAAATTCGGCGTCGCGCACCGCGACGATCGCCACCGTATTGCCAAGCCTGCGGTTGCGCTCGACCTTCTCGGCGGCATTGTCGCGGGCAAGCTTGGCCTGCTCCGCCGCAACCTTCTGGTCCTCGCTGTCGAGACGCGCCACCACCTGGCCCGTTTCGATCCGGTCGCCGGATTTCACGAGAACCTCGGTGAGATTGCCGGTGGCCAGCGGCGTCACCGTTGCCGACAGGATGGCGTCGCCATTGCCGATCGCATTCAGCCGGTCATTGACCACGGCCTCGCCCGCCGCCTGCGTCACGACGATCGGCGTCTGGTTGCCGCCCCTCTGTCCGGCCCCCTGTCCTGCCC
>NZ_LSRP01000089.1 GCF_001885585.1 Pararhizobium antarcticum | reverse complement strand
CATCGGCCTTGTGCGCCATGCCCACTTTCTCCAGCAGTTCCAGGGCGCGCGCCTTTGCCTTTTCCTTCGGCCATTTCAGGACCGTGACCAGCCCTTCCATGACGTTTTCGATGGCTGTCTGGTGCGGAAACAGCTGGAAATTCTGGAAGACCATGCCGGTCTGGCGGCGCAGGCGCTGGATTTCACGCCAGCCGGTCTTTTTGTCCGGCGCGAATGTGATCTTTTCGTCGCCAAGCCGGATCGTCCCGGCCGTTGGAATTTCGAGCAGGTTGATGCAGCGCAGCAGCGTGCTCTTGCCGCCGCCGGAGGGGCCGACAAGGGCCGTGACGGTGCGGTCGGCAATGGTGACGCTGATGTCCTTCAGTACGACATTGTCACCGAAGCGTTTTTCGAGATGGGTGAGTTCGATCATGTGCGCGCCTCCAGGTAGCCACCATAACGGGCGAAGCGCCGTTCCAGCCTGACCTGCAGCGCCGACAGAACGGAACTGAGCGCCAGATAGATCAGGGCTACCTCGATGTAGAGGATCAGCGGTTCATAGGTGGTCGCGACGATTCGTTGGGCTGCCTGGAAGAGCTCCGGCACGGTGATCGCAGCGGCGAGCGAGGTGTCCTTGACCAGCGAGATGAAGGTGTTGGAGAGCGGCGGCACGGCAACCCGGGCGGCCTGCGGCAGCACAGTGCGACGCATGGCCTGGCTCCAGCTCATGCCGATCGAATAGGCGGCCTCCCACTGGCCGCGCGGCACGGAGGAGATGACGGCCCGGATGATTTCGGACGTATAGGCCCCGACATTGAGGGTGAAGCCGATCAAGGCTGCAGAGAAGGCATCGAGCAGGATGCCGAGGCTTGGCAGGCCGTAGAAGATGACGAAGAGCTGCACGAGAAGCGGCGTGCCTCGGATGACCCAGACATAGAAGCGGACGAGGGCGACCAGCGGTTTCGGCCCGAACAGGCGGATGATGGCCACCACCAGCCCCAGCGCCAACCCCAGCGTGAAGGACAGCAGCGTCAGCGGGATGGTGAAGACGAGCCCTGCCCAGAGCAGGGGCTGGAGCGAATCCAGCATGAGTTGCAGCCAGGGGGGCATGGGGGCCTTTCGAAACGACAGGATCCGCTTCGATTGCCGAAGCGGATCCTGTCTTATAGTGCAGTCACAGGGGCGACGAAACCTGTTCGGCTTTGCTGTTGGACTGCTTTACTTGGAAACGTCGGCGCCGAAATATTTCTGCGAAATCGTCTCATAGGTGCCGTCAGCCTTGATCTCGGCAAGCGCCTTGTTGATCGCTTCCAGAAGTTCCGGCTCTTCCTTGCGGATGATGATGCCGGAGTAATCGGCATTGGCCTGTTCGGCCGCGATCTTCACGGGGGCATCGGGCTTGTGCTTCTTGAAGTCGAGATAGGACAGGCTGTCATTGATGGTGGCGTCGGCGCGGCCGGTCAGAACCAGCTGGATCGACTGATCAAAACCATCCGTTCCGACGAGTTCGGCACCTGCATCCGCGGCGATCTTGCCGAAATTGCTCGACAACGACTGGGCCGCCTTCTTGTCCTTCAGATCCGGAAAGTCCTTGATCTCGGCATTGTCCGCCTTGACGATCAGAACCGCCTTGGAAGCGATATAGGGCTCGGAGAAATCATATTTCTTCTTGCGCTCCTCGGTGATGCCGACCTGGTTGATCACCGCGTCATAGCGCTTGGCATCGAGGCCTGCGATCAGTCCATCCCACTTTCCTTCGAGGAATTCGGCCTTCACGCCAAGGCGCTTTGCGACTTCCTGCCCGATCTCGACATCGAAACCGACCAGTGCGCCGCTTTCGTCGTGATAGGTGAAGGGGGCGTAGGTGCCTTCGGTGCCGATCTTCAGAGTGCCGGCCGACTTGACCGCGTCAAGGTTTTCACCGGCGAACGCGCCACCTGCGGAGACGAGTTGCGACAGTGCTGCGGCGGCGAGAAGTGTGTGAACCCATTTCATCTTGTTTTTCCATCTTCCGGGTCCGGCGTATCTGCCGGAGTGGCGCAACAATCGCACGCGGCATCCGGGATGGCTGCGCATAAAACTGCAATTGTACGGTGCAGCAGCGAAAGGTTTTCCTACAATCGACCGCCAAAGCGTAAACTTTGGCCCCGATCGCGCAAAATCAAGGCGTTTGCCGAATTTAATGGCATGACCCATACGTCTTCGTCTCACCCGAAAATCTGCGCTTGAATTCGCAATGAAGTCGTATATGCCTGTTTGTGCCGATTTAAGTTCATTTGTGCACGATTCGAGAGGCCCATGCAGGCAGACCTGCTTCTGCGACAGAGACACGCCGTGATCCAGGACCGTTTGCAGCAGTCCGGGCGTGTGCTGGCGGCCGACCTTGCCCAGGAATTTCGGGTTTCCGAAGATACGATCCGCCGTGATTTGCGGGAAATGGCCGCCGCCGGTCTTTGCGAGCGCGTCTATGGCGGCGCCCTTTCGCTCGCGACCGCTAGCACGTCGCTCAGCGAGCGCGTCACCGTCGCGCCACAGCGCAAGGTCATGCTGGCGAAGGCGGCGGTCGGATTTCTGAAGACCGGGATGACGGTGTTCATCGATGCCGGATCCACCAATCTGGCGATCGCAAAGGCCATTCCGGCCGATCTCCACCTGACGGTTGCCACCAACACGCCGCTGATCGCCGCGGCCGTGATGGACAAGCCGGGTGTGACGCTGCTCCTGATCGGCGGCAAGGTCGATCGGCAGGTGGGGGCGGCGATCGGCGCCAAGGCGCAGCGCGACGTCGAGGTGCTGCGGCCCGATCTTTGTGTGCTGGGCGCCTGTGGCGTCGACATCGATGCCGGGCTGACGGCCTTCGGCTTCGAAGACGCCGAGTTCAAGCGCTTCGTTGCAGGGCGCAGTGTCTCGGTGCTGGCTGCTGTCAACAATGAAAAGCTCGGCCTGGTCGGATCGCATGCGGTGATCCCGATCGACGCCTGCGCGACACTGGTCCTGGAACACGATGCGCCTGCTGCTGCTGGAGATGTCTATGGGCTGCTCGGCATCACGCTCGTCCGCTCTGAACCGGGGGTCGCATGAGAATTGCCCATGTCGCTCTCTGGACCGACGATCTCGACAGGCTCTGCGCCTTCTGGGAAACGACCTTCGATGCCATCGCTGGAGACCGCTACGAAAGCCGGAACCGGCCCGGTTTTTCCTCGCGTTTCCTGACGCTCAAAGACGGGCCGTCGCTGGAAATCATGCAAGGTCCCTGGATTGCGGCGCCGGAGACGATGCCGGAGCGGGCTGGGTATGCGCATATCGCCTTGTCGCTCGGCAGTCGCCAAGCCGTCGATGCCCTGGCGGATGCAGCCGCATCAAAAGGAATTCTGTCATCGCCGGCCCGGATGACCGGCGACGGCTTCTATGAAGCCGTGTTGCGGGATCCCGACGGCAACCTTATCGAAATCACTGTCTGAATCCGGCTGCGGATCATCAGGGGAACGTTCATGGACCAGTCTACCCAAAACCCGATGCCGCCTGCCGTCCGGCAAGGCTATATGCCCCGGACCCGGCTTGCGGTCTCGCTCCTGTTCCTGATGAACGGGTTCGTCACCGGCAGCTGGGCGCCGAAGATACCGGAGTTCAAGGAAAGGCTCGGCATCGGCGAAAGCGTGCTTGGCCTGCTCATTCTGGTGTTCGGCATCGGCTCGCTGGTGCTGATGCCGATCGCCGGGGGCTTTATTGCGCGCATGGGCTCGCAGCGCGTCGTCAAGGTCACTGCGGTCATCCTGTCGCCGCTGCTTCTGGTGCTGACGCTGGCGCCCAACGTCTGGACAGCCGTACCGGCGATGTTCCTGCTCGGCGGCTTCGTCGGGGCCATGGATGTCGCGATGAATGCCAATGCCGTCGAGGTCGAAAAATCGATGCGCCGCGCCATCATGTCGTCGTGCCATGCCTATTGGAGCCTTGGCGGCCTCATTGGCTCGGCAAGCGGCGGCGTGATCATGGCCTATCTCGGTGTGCTGACGCATGCCGTCTTCATCACGATCATCTGCCTGATTGTGCTTGCTATCGCCTGGCCGATGATCCAGGCCGATCAGCCGCATCCGGACGCAGCAAGGGAAAAGCTGCGGCTGCCGATGACGCCGCTGCCCTGGATCATCGGCATCATCGCGCTGTTCTCCATGGTGCCGGAAGGCACGGTTCTCGATTGGGGCGCTCTCTATCTGCGCAACGAGCTTGGCGCCTCGGTCGCCCTGTCCGGCTTCGGCTTTGCGGCCTTCTCCGCCACCATGGCCATCATGCGCTTTGCCGGCGATCACGTGCGCGATCGGTTCGGTGCGGTGCGGACGCTGCGGGTCTGCACCCTGACTGCGCTCGTCGGGCTGGTCATGGCCGGCCTTGCGCCAAACGCGATCATCGCGATCATCGGCTTTGCGCTGGCCGGGGTCGGGATCTCCAACATGGTGCCGATCGCCTTTTCCGCGGCGGGCAATATGCCGGGGCTGGCGCCCGGTATCGGGCTCTCCGTTGCAACCACGATGGGATATTCCGGCATGCTGTTTGCCCCATCGCTGATCGGCTTCGTCGCCGAGCATACAGGCTTTGCTATCATCTTCACCGCAGTGCCCGTCCTGTTCATCGTCGTGCTTCTGTTTTCGCGCCATGCCGTTCATGCGGATCAGAGCGGCGGAGGCCATTAGGTGCATCTAGCGCCCCGGTCATCAAATCGTCGTCAAACCATGTTGTTGACGTTGACAAGGCGGCCATCCTCATCCACCTGAGAGGCCGTTGTCCTATCCATGTACAAGGGGCTTTCATGTCATCCGCCTTCGATTTTGATCCGCAGCCGCGCCGCGCCTCCGTCGCCGTCGATGTCGGCGGCGTCATTGTCGGCGGGGGTGCACCCGTCGTCGTCCAGTCGATGACCAATACGGATACGGCGGATATCGATGCCACCGTGGCACAGGTCGCGGCGCTTCACCGGGCCGGTTCGGAGCTGGTGCGGATCACCGTTGATCGCGATGAAAGTGCCGCCGCCGTGCCGAAAATCCGCGAGCGGCTGGAGCGCCTGGGGCTCGACGTGCCGCTGATCGGCGATTTTCACTATATCGGCCACAAGCTGCTTGCCGACCATCCGGCTTGCGCCGAAGCGCTGGCGAAATACCGCATCAATCCCGGCAATGTCGGTTTCAAGGCCAAGAAGGACAAGCAGTTCGGTGCGATCATCGAGCGCGCCATCCAGTTCGACAAGCCGGTGCGCATCGGCGTCAACTGGGGCTCGCTCGACCAGGAACTGCTGACCCGGATGATGGACGACAACCAGTCCCAAGGTTTTCCGCTGACGGCGCAACAGGTGATGCGCGAAACGATCGTGCAATCGGCGCTGATCTCGGCGGAACTGGCCGAAGAGATCGGCCTGCCGCGCAACCGCATCATCCTTTCGGCAAAAGTGTCCAACGTGCAGGACCTGATCGCCTGCTATGCGATGCTGTCTTCCCGTTCCGACCACGCGCTGCATCTTGGCCTGACGGAAGCCGGCATGGGCTCGAAGGGTATCGTCTCGTCGGCTGCTTCGCTTGGTATCCTGATGCAGCAGGGCATCGGCGATACGATCCGCATCTCGCTGACGCCGGAACCCGGCGGCGATCGCACCCGCGAGGTGCAGGTGGCGCAGGAACTTCTGCAGGTCATGGGCTTCCGCCAGTTCATTCCGGTGGTTGCCGCCTGTCCGGGCTGTGGTCGCACCACGTCGACGGTCTTTCAGGAGCTGGCCCGCAAGATCGAGGACGATATCCGCCGCAACATGCCGGTCTGGCGGGAGAAATATCCGGGTGTCGAGGGTCTCAAGGTCGCCGTGATGGGCTGCATCGTCAACGGACCCGGCGAAAGCAAACATGCCGATATCGGCATCTCGCTGCCGGGAACCGGCGAACTTCCGGCGGCACCGGTCTATATCGACGGCAAGAAAGCCATGACCATCCGCGGCACCAATATTGCCGGCGATTTCGAAGTGCTCGTCAATGCCTATATCGAAAAGCGCTTCGGTCAGGGGCAGGCTGCGGCCGAATAGGCTACAGCTTTGCCGTCAGCAGCCTCAATCCGGCAAAAGCGAAGAAGCCGGCCATGGCACCCTCGATCCAGCGGCGCGCGCGGCGATAGGCGCGGTTGACCGGCGCCATGGAAAAGACCAGCGCAAAGCCGCCAAAGACGACCACGCCGAGCAGCATGCAGCCGCCAATCAGGACGGCCATGACACTGGCCGGTGCGTCCTGCGGCATGCCGAGCGAGACCAGCATGATCCAGGAGAAAATCGCCTTGGGGTTGGTCAGGTGGATGCTGAGGCCCTTGAAATAGAGCTTTTTAAGCGATGGCCTGACGTCGGGGCTGACCAGACTTTTTGGCGCATCCTTCCGCAAGGCGGCTCTCAGAGCGTTGTAGGCCAGCCACAGGAGATAGAGGCCGCCTGCGATCTTCAGGATGATCAGTGCATGCCCATAGCTGCGGATCAGCGCGGAAAGCCCTGCAGCCGTCAGCATCGCCCATGTGTATGAGCCACTGAGAACGCCGAGTGCCAGCGCCAGCCCGGCGCTCCGGCCCTGGCTGATCGATGTCGAGATAATCGCAAGCACGGCTGGCCCCGGCGATGCCGTGGCAATCAGATAGGCGGTCCAGGCGATCATGAGGTGGGGCAGGTAGGGTGTCGGGTCCGTCATCGCTGGTCGTTCCGCAAAGCGTGTTGGATCGCCACGCTAGCGAAATATCCCGGTGTGGATACGGTTTTCTTGTTGCGGTGACAATTCTCCAGGTCGATTGGCCTTCAGTCTGAAACGGTTTTCAGGCCGATCGGGTCAATCAGCTTTTCCGCTCGGCAACGAACCGTGCTGTCTCGATGAGAATGTCGGCGCTTGCACCGAATGGCGCCAGAAGAGACGTAGCAACGGTTACCAGGCGCGCCAGTTCCGCTTCTGCCCACGGCTGGCCTCTGAGTGAAACGAGCGTGCCCTTGCCGCGTTCCGCATCCTTGCCTGTTGCCTTGCCCATGGTCTGCGCATCGGCGGTCAGGTCCAGGAGGTCGTCGGCGAGCTGGAAAGCACGGCCGATGGTTTCGCCATAGGTTCGCAGGAGCCGGCGTTTTTCCGGGTCAGCGCCGGCAAGGATCGCGCCGGCTTCGCAGGCAAAGCGGATGAGCGCGCCGGTCTTCATCGCCTGCAGCGTCACGATCGCCGCTTCGTCCGGTGCCGACGTCTCTGCCGCGAGATCGAGCGCCTGTCCGCCTGCCATGCCGCCAATGCCGGAGGCGCGGGCCAGTGCCAGCACCAGTTCTGTCTTCTGCCGGTCTGAAAGCGGCGTTTCCGGCGATGCGACAATGTCGAAAGCCAGCGTCAGCAGGCTGTCGCCGGACAGGATCGCGGATGCCTCGTCGAAGGCGACATGCACCGTCGGCTGGCCACGCCGCAGGGCGTCGTCATCCATCGCCGGCAGATCATCATGCACCAGCGAATAGCAGTGCACGCATTCGAGCGCAGCGCCGACGCGCAAGGCCGCCTGCGGGTCGCCACCCAGAATGGCTGCGGTCTCAATGACAAGGAACGGCCGCAGCCGCTTGCCGCCGTTCAGCACGCCGTGCCGCATGGCTGCCATCAATCGCTCCGGCCGCGCGATCTCGTCCGGCTGGACGGCCTGCGACAGCACATCCGTCAGGCAGGCCTCGACGGCATCGGCATTGGTCTTCAGGCGGGCTTGGAACAGGCTGGTCTTGTCGCTCATGTCGCGTTCTTTGGCACGAGTTCAGGGATGCTGGCAACGGGATTTATCCGGGCACAAAGCTTGGCAGACAGGGCTTTCCTGCAGAAAAGGCGTTCAGTTTTTGCCGTTCATGCTCTAAGAGAACCATTGGGATCATCAGGCGGGCGTTTCAAAGGGTGGATATTGTACCGGAAACTCGGGAGGAGCGTGACGTGCAACCCGGCCGTTGGACGGGCATGATGCGCGATCTGCGCGCCCGTTGGCGCAAGCTGCTTCTGGCGCTCCTCGCCCTGATCGTCCTTCCCTATGTCCTGATCATCCTCTACGCACCGAGCTTCGTGCATCCCATCTCGACGCTGATGCTGCGCGACCTGGTGCTGCTGCGCGGTTACGACCGTCAATGGGTGCCGTTCGAGGATATTTCGAAAAATCTCGTGCAGTCCGTGATGATGTCCGAGGATGGGCAGTTCTGCACCCATGACGGCGTGGACTGGGTGCAGATGCGCAGCGTGGTCAACGAGGCGCTCGAGGGCGAATCGACCCGCGGTGCCAGCACAATCCCGATGCAGACCTCGAAGAACCTGTTCTTGTGGAACGGTCGATCCTTCGTCCGCAAGGCCATGGAGTTGCCCCTGGCGCTGGTCGCGGATTTCGTCTGGAGCAAACAGCGCATGATGGAGATCTATCTGAACGTCGCCGAGTGGGGGCCGGGCATCTACGGTGCCGAGGCCGCTGCCCAGCATCACTTTGGTGTCTCCGCCTCGAAATTGACCCGGCGTCAGTCGGCGCTGCTGGCCGTTTCGCTGCCCAATCCCTTCGAGCGCAATGCCGGCAAGCCCGGCAGCGGGCTCCGGCGGCTGGCCGGGGTGATCGAGCGCCGTGCTGGCCGGTCCGGCGATTACATCAAATGTCTTTATGAGTAGGATCACCGCTTTTCATTGGCCCCGGCAACCCCGCGCGTCTACGGTCGGCAGCAGACATTCGAGCGGAGAAAACCAGTGAGCGAACTCCTTCTTTATATCGGCAACAAGAACTATTCCTCCTGGTCGTTCCGGCCCTGGCTTGCGCTCGAAGGCTGCGGCGTTCCGTTCCGGGATGTTGTCATTCCCTTCGATTTCCCGGCCGGCAACCCCAGAATCCAGGAGATTTCGCCAACGGGCCGCGTGCCGATCCTGTATCATGGCAATTTCAGGGTCTGGGAATCGCTCGCCATCATCGAATATGCGGCTGATCTTTTCCCGCAGGCGGGGCTGTGGCCTGAAGCAATCGAGGACCGCGCTCTCGCCCGCAGCTATTCCATGGAAATGCTGTCCGGCTTTCGCGCGCTGCGTGGCGCCTGCCCGATGAACATTCGCCGCGAAATCCAGGCGATCGACCTGCCCGACGGGGTGATGGACGACGTTTTGCGCATCGAGACGATCTGGCAGCAGTCGATTGCCCGCTCCGGCGGGCCGTTCCTTTTCGGTGCGTTTTCGGCGGTGGATGCGATGTTTGCGCCTGTCGTCAACCGGCTGGAGATCTACGAACTGACCAGTGATCCGGTCTCGCTGGCCTATATGAACGCCGTCAAGACCCACCCGGCGTTTCAGAAATGGCAGGCGGCAGCGCTTCTCGAAACCTGGGTCGTTCCGGAAGACGAAGCCTGAACCGCGCAAACAGGCCTGAATCGTGTGGACAGGCAAGAGTCGAAAAAATCGAGGCAGGGACTGGTCAAACGCCTGTGAGGCATGTATAAGCCCGGCAAATTCCGAGATTGACAACTGTTTGTCCCGGCCAGTTAACCGGCCGCGAAACAGTGTCTTGCCCGATAAGTGGAGTATAAAATGGCTGTACCGAAAAGAAAAACAAGCCCGTCCAAGCGCGGCATGCGCCGCTCCGCTGACGCGCTGAAGTCGCCGACGTTTGTCGAAGACAAGAACTCCGGCGAACTGCGCCGCCCGCACCACATCGACCTGAAGACCGGCATGTACCGTGGTCGCCAGGTTCTGACACCGAAGGAAAGCGCATAAGCTGCGCTTGACATCCGGGCAAGAGATCGAGGGCTGGCTTTGCCGGCCCTTTTTCTTGCGCGAATGTCTGTTGCGGTGGGTTGTGGTCTGATCCCGGTTTCTGTCTCTCCGGTGCCATCTTCTTGACCTGAAACCTGCTGTATGGAACAGCTAAGCGCGTCGTTCGTGCCTGACAACGGGAGCCTGTGTCCAGATGATTGCCGCCATTCCGCTGCTGATCCTACCGTTTGCGCTCTACAATCTAGCCATGACCGGTGTTCTCGGCGCTGGCGGGATTGCCGTGCTGGACAATCAGATCATGTCCCTGTCGATGCTGTCGGGTGCCACCTGGACCATGAGCTTCGGCGATCTTCTGATCGTCATCGCCCTTGCCCTGCTGTTTGTCGAGATCCTCAAGGCCACACGCACCAGCTCCAAAACATTGCTGGATCATCTTCTGTCGATGGTTCTGTTTATCGTGTTCCTGGTGGAGTTCCTGCTGGTCGGCAATGCCGCAACGCAGATATTCTTCATCCTGATGATGATCAGCTTCATCGATGTGATCGCCGGATTTTCCGTGTCCATGCGCGCGGCCGGACGGGATGTCTCGATCGGCCTGTAGCCGGAAAAGACAAATCGCGCATGCGTCTCCGAATGCGCGATCTTTTGCTCAGCCCAGATTTTCGAGCTTGGCCTGAAGCGCCCGCATCTGCTCTTTCAGTTCGTCGATATCCTTGGCTTCCGCCTTGCGCGTTTCCTTGGCCTGCGGGGCTGCGGCCATGAAGGGCGAGAACATCTGCATTGCCTGATGGAAAAGATCGGTGTTGCGCTTTACCTGCTCTTCCACCAGTTGCAAGGGCACGCTGAAATTCTTGCCAAGCGGCGTATCGCCAAAGGCCTTGTTGATCTGCTCGCGCATCTGCACCTGCTGGTCGGTAAAGGCCTGCATCGAGTGTTCGAGGTAGCTGGGCACGACCATCTGCATCTGGTCCCCGTAGAAGGAAATCAGCTGGCGGAGGAAGGAAATCGGCAAGAGCGTGTTGCCTGTCTTCGACTCCTGCTCGAAGATGATCTGCGTGAGGACGGAGTGGGTAATGTCCTCGCCCGATTTCGCGTCCTGAACGGTGAATTCGTCTCCCTTTTTCACCATTACCGCAAGATCGTCCAAGGTCACATACGTGCTTGTGCCGGTATTGTAGAGCCTCCGGTTTGCATATTTTTTGATAACGATCTGGCCGTCATGCTTTGCCATGTGGGGTCTCCTCCTCCCATGTTCCCGTCTTTATTATACTTTTCAGAGTATCCGCAAAAAAACCGTTCTGACAATCTCTTTGTGCAATGCGACGACGCAGGTGCGAAGTTTGCCGTCGGACCCTGATTGCACCAGCGAGCGAACCCCTGTCACATTATCGCGTTTGACTTGCGCTGCGAGCTTTGCCAGTCTCTCCACGGAGCAGAAGAAAATCGAGGAAACAGACCATGAGCAATCCATCCATCGTGATCGCCAGTGCGGCTCGCACAGCCGTCGGATCCTTTAACGGCGCCTTTGCGAACACGCCGGCCCATGAACTCGGCGCCGCTGCGATCAAGGCCGCGCTGGCCCGTGCGGGTGTCGAGGCTGCCGAGGTCGACGAGGTCATTCTCGGTCAGGTGCTGGGCGCGGGCGAAGGCCAGAACCCGGCGCGCCAGGCGGCCATGAAGGCCGGTGTGCCGCAGGAGGCGACGGCCTGGGGCATGAACCAGCTGTGCGGCTCCGGGCTGCGTGCGGTGGCGCTGGGCATGCAGCAGATCGCCACGGGCGACGCGAAAATCATTGTCGCCGGCGGCATGGAATCCATGTCGATGGCACCGCATTGCGGTTATCTGCGCGCGGGCGTGAAGATGGGCGATTTCAAGCTGATCGACACCATGATCAAGGACGGTCTAACCGACGCATTCCACGGTTACCACATGGGGATCACGGCGGAGAACGTCGCCAAGAAGTGGCAGCTGTCGCGCGACGACCAGGACCAGTTTGCACTGGCTTCGCAGAACAAGGCGGAGGCCGCACAGAAGGCCGGGCGCTTTGCCGACGAGATCGTTCCCTTCGTCATTTCCGGCCGAAAGGGTGATGTAACGGTCGATCAGGATGAATATATCCGCCATGGTGCAACTCTGGAATCGATGACCAAGCTGCGCCCGGCCTTCGACAAGGAAGGCACGGTCACTGCGGCCAATGCCTCTGGCCTGAATGACGGTGCGGCTGCAACGCTGCTGATGAGCGAAGCCGAAGCCGTTCGTCGCGGCATCGCCCCGCTTGCGCGTATCGTCTCCTGGGCCACCGCCGGCGTCGATCCGCAGATCATGGGCACAGGGCCGATCCCGGCTTCGCGCAAGGCTCTGGAACGGGCTGGATGGGCTGTCGGCGATCTCGACCTGGTCGAGGCCAACGAAGCCTTTGCGGCGCAGGCCTGCGCGGTGAACAAGGATCTGGGCTGGGATCCATCGATCGTCAACGTCAACGGCGGCGCGATCGCCATCGGCCACCCGATCGGGGCGTCCGGTGCCCGCGTTCTCAACACGCTTCTGTTCGAGATGAAGCGCCGTGGCGTCTCCAAGGGACTTGCAACGCTCTGCATCGGCGGCGGCATGGGCGTTGCCATGTGCGTCGAGCGGCTTTGAGGTCCTGAACGCAATGACATGACCTCACGGCAAAAAGCCGGAGGGGTTCGCAAATGGTTCGCCCGCATCTGACGGGCGGTCCATGGCAAACGACCAACAATCAATCGGGGAGCGAGACAATGAGCAGGGTAGCACTGGTAACCGGCGGGACGCGTGGCATCGGAGCCGCAATCTCGATTGCGCTGAAGACGGCAGGATATAGCGTCGCGGCCACCTATGCCGGCAATGACGAGAAGGCCACGGCCTTCAGCAGCGTCACCGGGATCGCGGTCTTCAAATGGGACGTGTCCGACTACAAGGAATGCGTCGCAGGCATTGCTTCGGTCGAGGCCGCCCTTGGTCCCGTCGAAATCCTTGTCAACAATGCCGGTATCACCCGCGACGCGATGTTCCACAAGATGACGCCCGAGCAGTGGGGCGATGTCATCGGCACCAATCTCACCGGCCTGTTCAACATGACGCATCCTGTCTGGTCGGGCATGCGCGATCGCAATTTCGGCCGCGTCATCAATATTTCGTCCATCAATGGCCAGAAGGGCCAGATGGGCCAGGCAAACTATTCTGCCGCCAAGGCCGGCGATCTCGGGTTTACCAAGGCGCTGGCGCAGGAAGGCGCGGCAAAGGGCATTACCGTCAATGCCATCTGCCCCGGCTATATCGGCACGGAAATGGTGCGCGCCATTCCGGAAAAGGTGCTGACGGAGCGGATCATCCCGCAGATCCCCGTCGGCCGCCTTGGCGAACCGGAAGAAATCGCCCGCTGCGTCGTGTTTCTTGCCTCCGACGATGCCGGCTTTATCACGGGGTCTACGATTTCGGCCAATGGCGGGCAGTTCGTCGTCTGACGAATGTGGCTCGACAGATTTCTCCAAGGGCGCTTTCGAGCGCCCTTTTGTTTGTTGGCCGCAAAGCTTAACGCGCGATCAAACTCCGGCCCGACCGCGCCCAGTTATCCACCGTTTCCTATGGTTAACCAATTGTAATTCCACATGATGTAGCGGTGAACAAACCGGGAAACCGGCTGTGTCCGCGATTCGTAGCCGCTTCGTTCCCGCTTTGATTGAAACGTTAATGACGACGTGGTTGCGGTGGCTTGCTTCCAAAGATGCGGTCAATGCCGATGCGGGTGTGGCCTTGTGTGATCGGTCGGAGGACGGTGCCAGATCGCCGTCAAATCCGCTTCGGTGGCCGCGCATCGGCGGGAGACTTGCCTACCAGATGTTGTGGGCTGTCCGAGAAAGACCGATCACGCCGGGCGATTCGGTGCCGATTCGGACAGGCTTTTTCAAACCCCGTTGATTCGATCCATTTCAGAGCGCAGGATTCGCTTTCAGCGGGAAAATTTTCCAATTCTTCCAGAGTCTTGGATTCAGAATCCATCGACCGCACCGGAGCGCCTGGCCAGGCGTGCGGGCCCTGTCGGGCGCGCGCATCGTGGTCGTGAATTGGTGATTCAGCATGTGGTGCGTGACCGGCTTTCAAAATCAATATCTAGCGGTGAACAAACCCTGAATCCGGTGGAGTCAGCGATTCGTCGCTGATTCGTTCCGTGGCTGTTCCGAATCGGCTTCAGGGTGCAGAGAAAGGCGGCGGCAAAGGATGCGGCAGGCCACTATGTTGTGGTTGCGCTCTTGCGTTTGGTGCCCTGCATAGGCATCTGTGCTGCACCGGTTGCAGCGCGGCGTAGATGCCGTGGCAGCGGGCCAGACGATGCCGGGATGAGAGACGTGCGTGACCAATCCATGATCCTGAGCGGCCGCGGCGTGACTGCGGTGCTCGGACCGACCAATACCGGCAAGACGCATTATGCCATCGAGCGTATGGTGGCGCATGAGTCCGGCGTGATCGGGCTGCCGCTGCGGCTGCTCGCGCGGGAGGTCTACACGCGTGTCGTCGAAAAAGTCGGTGCGCATAACGTTGCCCTGATCACCGGCGAGGAAAAGATCACACCGCATATGGCGCGCTTTTCGGTCTGCACGGTCGAGGCCATGCCGCGCGATACGATGGCGTCTTTCGTTGCGATCGATGAGGTGCAACTGGCCGGCGATCTCGAGCGTGGCCATATCTTCACCGATCGTTTGATGCACCTGCGCGGGCGCACGGAAACGCTTCTGCTCGGGGCTGCGACCATGCGGCCCATCCTTGAAAAGCTTCTGCCCGGCATCACCGTCGTCGAGCGTCCGCGACTGTCGCAACTGTTGTATGCGGGATCCAAGAAAATCACCCGCCTGCCGCAACGGACGGCCATCGTCGCCTTTTCGGCCGAGGAGGTCTATGCGATCGCCGAATTGATCCGGCGTCAGCGCGGTGGCGCGGCCGTGGTGCTGGGCGCACTTTCGCCGCGCACGCGCAATGCGCAGGTGGCGCTCTATCAGGAAGGCGATGTCGAATATCTGGTGGCCACCGATGCGATCGGCATGGGGCTCAATCTCGATGTCGACCATGTTGCCTTCGCGCAGGACCGCAAGTTCGACGGCTACCAGTTCCGTGACCTCAATCCCGGAGAAATGGCGCAGATTGCCGGCCGGGCCGGGCGGCATGTGCGCGACGGCACATTCGGTGTCACCTCGCGCGTTGAGCCCTTCGACAAGGAACTGGTGCACCGCATCGAATCGCATCAGTTCGATCCCGTGCGCGTGCTGCAATGGCGCTCGAAAGCCGTCGATTTTGCCTCCATCGCGGCACTGAAGAAAAGTCTCGAGGTGGCGCCAACGGTGCATGGGCTGACGCGTGCGCTCCCGGCGATCGACCAGCAGGCGCTGGAATATCTGTCGCGCTATCCGGAGGTTGCGAGTGTCGCGACCACGCCAGAGCGTGTCGAAAAGCTCTGGGATGCCTGCGCCCTTCCGGATTACCGCCGCATTACGCCGGCGCAGCATGCCGATCTGATCTCGACGATCTATGCCGATCTCGTTGGCCGTGGCACGGTGAACGAGACGTTCATGGCCGAGCAGGTGCATCGAGCCGACCGGACCGATGGTGAAATCGATACATTGTCGGCACGTATTGCGCAGATCAGAACCTGGACGTATGTGTCAAACCGGCCCGGATGGCTTGCCGATCCGACACACTGGCAAGAAAAGACGCGGGAAATTGAAGATCGATTGTCCGATGCCTTACATGAAAGGTTGACGAAACGCTTCGTTGACCGCAGGACATCTGTGCTTATGAAGCGCCTGAGAGAGAATGCGATGCTGGAAGCTGAGATCAGTGTAAATGGAGATGTCTTCGTCGAGGGACATCATGTGGGACAGTTGGCCGGTTTCCGGTTCAGCCTGGCCGCAGGGGCGGAAGGTTCCGATGCGCGTGCTGCGCTCGGCGCAGCGCAGAAGGCGCTTGCGCTCGAGTTCGAGGCGCGGGCTGCGCGGCTGCATGCTGCCGGCAACAGCGACCTTGCGCTCGCATCCGATGGTTTGGTGCGCTGGCTCGGCGATCCGGTTGCCCGCCTTGCGGCGAGCGACCATGTCATGCGTCCGCGCGTCATACTCCTGGCCGACGAGCAGTTGCAGGGCAATGCCCGCGATCACGTCGTGGCCCGCATCGAGCGTTTCGTCAATCATCACATTTCCACGGTTCTGAAGCCGCTCGATGACCTGTCGCGGGCGGAAGATCTCGAGGGACTGGCAAAGGGGCTGGCTTTCCAGCTCGTCGAGAGCCTCGGCGTGCTGTTCCGCCGCGACGTTGCCGATGACGTCAAGTCGCTGGACCAGGAGGCGCGGGCCTCGATCCGCCGCCACGGCATTCGCTTCGGCGCCTATCACATCTTCATGCCGGCGCTTCTGAAGCCGTCACCGTCCGAATTGATCACGCTGCTCTGGGCACTGAAGAATGACGGTCTCGACAAGCCGGGTTACGGCGATCTCATTCCGGTCCTGGCTGCCGGACGGACCTCGGTCGTCACCGATCCGACCTTCGAGCGGACCTTCTACAAGCTTGCCGGCTTCCGCTTTCTCGGCAAGCGCGCCGTGCGCATCGACATTCTCGAGCGTCTGGCTGACCTGATCCGCCCGCTGCTGCAGTGGAAGCCGGGTTCCGCGTCCCGTCCGGATGGTGCCTATGACGGTCGCCGCTTCACGGCAACCACGGCCATGCTGTCGATTCTCGGCGCAACACCGGATGACATGGAAGAAATATTGAAGGGACTCGGCTACCGCGCCGACAGCGTCAAGGCTGAGGAAGCCGCAGCGTTCCTGGGTACGCAATCGGGCACGACCCCCGCCGCACCTGCAGAGGGCAGCGCTCCTGAAACGGACGCTGACAAGGTCGAGGCTGACAAGCCGGAAGCTGATCAGGCTGAGGGCGACAAGGCCGAAGCCGAAAAGGCCGATCACGATGATGCCGACGCCTCTGCCGAGGAACAGGCGACCGAGCCGACTGTCGAGGCCGTTGCTCTCACCGAAGTGCCGGCTGAGCCAGAGACCGCAGGCGTGGTTGCAGACGCCCCAGCCGCGACGGAGACGGCCGAGACAGAGCCGACAGCGACAGAGCCATCCACTACTGATCCATCCACTGCCGAGACTGGCGAGCCGGTGGAGGCCAAGCCTGTGCTTCTGTGGCGTCCCGGCAGCCGCAACGATAACCAGCGCACCGGGGGTCGTCCGCAGGGCGATCGTCGTGCGTCGGGCAATCGTGCACCGCAGGGCGAGGCCCGCCGTGAGGGCGAGCCGCGTCGCGAAGGTGAGGGCCGTCGCGAAGGCCGCGATGACAATCGCAAGCCTGGCGGTGGCCGGCC
Source organism: Pararhizobium antarcticum (assembly GCF_001885585.1). Taxonomy (GTDB): domain Bacteria; phylum Pseudomonadota; class Alphaproteobacteria; order Rhizobiales; family Rhizobiaceae; genus Pararhizobium; species Pararhizobium antarcticum. Next base: position 37,241 of record NZ_LSRP01000089.1, on the reverse strand, counting down.
GGATCGTGCCCCGGATCATCGTGCCAAGGGACGTGACGGAAAGCCGCAGGGCGGCCAGCGTCACGAAAAGGGCGAACGCCAGGACCGTCCGGACCGCAATGATCGCGGACCGAAGCCGCAGCAGGCAGCCAAATTCGAAGCGCGCCCGCCGCGCAAGGAAAAGCCGCTTGATCCGGATAGCCCCTTTGCAAAACTCGCTGCTCTGAAGGAGCAGATGAAGAAGTAGGATATGGTCGACAAACAGCCACAGTCCCTGCCGGTGTCTCGCCAGCGTCTGGACAAATGGCTGTTTTTCGCCCGTCTGATGAAATCCCGCTCGGTGGCCCAGAAGGCGATCGAGACGGGCGACGTGTCCGTCAACGATGCGCGCGTCAAGCAGCCCTCCTACGCTGTGAAGGCTGGCGACAGGATCATCGTGTCGCTGGAGCGCAGCGAACGGATCGTCCGGGTGATCCTGCCCGGACATCGGCGCGGTCCCTATGAGGAAGCACGGCTTCTCTACGATGACCTGACACCTGCGCCGCTTGCGCGCGATGAGCGCACCGCATTCGAGCAGGCGACACGGGAGCGCGGCAGCGGACGTCCGACGAAGAAGGAGCGCCGGGACGTGGATCGGCTGCAATCCGGGCCGGACTGGTGCGAGGATTAGAAAACTGTCTCTCCAGCGGCCCTATTCGCGCATGAATTATTCTTGCAAAGGCCCTTTAAAGCCTTTACCTCACAGGGCAACCATACAGGCTCGTCGCGTCGTCATTCGGCTGCGGGAAGCCGGGTTTCCGGACGATGTGCGGACTGCGGGCATCACTCTTGGTTGCCGCCTGCCATCAAATGTGAGAAATTGCTGGAGTACTTCATGACGTATGTCGTGACCGACAATTGCATTCGCTGCAAATATACCGACTGCGTCGAAGTCTGCCCGGTGGACTGCTTCTACGAGGGCGAGAACTTTCTGGTCATCCATCCGGACGAGTGCATCGATTGCGGCGTTTGCGAGCCGGAATGTCCTGCAGGCGCCATCAAGCCGGATACGGAGCCGGGCCTTGACAAGTGGCTGACGGTCAATGCCGAATATGCGGTAAAATGGCCGAACATCACCATCAAGCGGGACGCCATGGCGGAAGCCAAGGAAATGGACGGCGAAGAAGGAAAGTTCGAAAAGTACTTTTCGCCGGAGCCCGGTCAGGGCGACTGATCCCGGCGGACACGAACCGCCTCGCAGTGCAGCAATTCCGTACGGGAATTGCCAAAAGCACGAATCCGGCAAGACCCGGCTTAACCATGTCGAAGATGGGCTGGCCGGGTGCTTCCGTGATTGTAAAGCAAATTATTGATTTCTGCAGTTTTTTATGATAGGGTCATGAAACTGATCCAAATCGTGGCACGGACGTGTGCCCGAAAACCACCACGAAAGCAAACATCTCCACGGCGCGGCTCACTCGAAACACGCAACGTCAGTTGCTTCATTGTGATCGCTCCGCAGAAGACCGTTTGCGTTCCACTGGATGGATTGGCATGGAGTCACCCGATGGTGCCCCGTCTATCCCGGGCCTGACTGACCCGGCCCCGGCCCCGCCGGGAGCGTAACAGGGAGTTTTTGAAACGAATGACGACCCAGCAGAAAAAATCTTCAACACGCCATGGATTCAAAATCGGTGAATCGATCGTTTACCCAGCCCATGGTGTTGGACAAATCGTAGCGATTGACGAGCAGGAAGTTGCAGGCATGACGCTTGAGCTTTTTGTCATCGATTTCGAAAAGGACAAGATGCGTCTCAAGGTTCCGGTTGCCAAGGCCGTGACCATCGGCATGCGCAAGCTGTCGGAGACCGACTTCGTCGAACGTGCACTCAAGGTCGTTCAGGGTCGTGCGCGTGTAAAGCGCACCATGTGGTCGCGTCGCGCCCAGGAATACGATGCAAAGATCAACTCTGGCGATCTGATCTCGATCGCTGAAGTCGTTCGCGACCTCTATCGTGCTGAAAACCAGCCGGAACAATCCTATTCCGAACGTCAGCTCTATGAAGCTGCCCTTGATCGCATGGCGCGTGAGATCGCAGCCGTGAACAAGATGTCGGAAACGGAAGCTGTCCGTCTGGTCGAAGCCAACCTGAGCAAGGGTCCGAAGCGCGGCAAGGCCGTCGAAGAAGACGAAAGCCAGGACGAAGCCGCATAGGCCATCAGCCACGCGGTATTCTTCAAAAAGCCCTGTCAGTGATGGCAGGGTTTTTTTGTGCCAGCAGGGCTGCGGCGGTCGGCAAAGGTCGGTAGCCGCCAGTGCGGCGCTGGAATGCGCTGAGGCTGCCAAGAAGCGGCCTGATGCGCACTCATGGCGTGGTAGCGGGATGCCTGCCTGCGCCCTTTGTGCGGCGCCTGGCGCGCGTGCCGGCCGGCAAGCGCATGCCACGGCCAGAACCGAAAAGGGCGCAGCGATCGATATCGCTGCGCCCTTGTCTTTATCCAGTCGGAGGCGGCTGCTTATGCGGCGCCGCGCGACTTTTCAAAACGCTTGCGGTCGTTCGAGTCGAGGTACATCTTGCGAAGGCGGATGTTCTTCGGCGTCACTTCAACCAGTTCGTCGTCCTGGATCCAGGACAGTGCGCGATCGAGTGTCATGCGGATCGGCGGGGTCAGCTTGACGGCTTCGTCCTTGCCGGAGGCGCGCATGTTGGTGAGCTTCTTGCCCTTCAGCACGTTGACCTCGAGGTCGTTGTCACGCGTGTGGATGCCGATGATCATGCCGGCATAGACCTTCTCGCCGACGTCGATGATCATCGGACCGCGGTCTTCCAGGTTGAACATCGCGTAGGCAACCGATTCGCCGGCGTCGTTGGAGAGCAGAACGCCCTGGACGCGGCCGCCGATATCACCCTTGTAAGGCTGATATTCGTGGAACAGACGGTTCATGATCGCCGTGCCGCGCGTGTCGGTCATCAGTTCAGACTGGTAGCCAATCAGGCCACGGGTCGGCGCGAAGAACTTCAGGCGAACGCGGTTGCCGCCGGACGGGCGAAGCTCGGCCATTTCGGCCTTGCGCTCGGACATCTTCTGGACAACGACGCCGGAATATTCCTCATCGACGTCGATCACGACTTCTTCGACAGGCTCGAGCATGTCGCCGGTCTTCTCGTCCTTGTGCATAACGACGCGCGGACGCGAGACGGCCAGTTCGAAGCCTTCGCGGCGCATGGTCTCGATCAGAACGGCCAGCTGCAATTCGCCGCGACCGGAAACGTAGAACGAATCCTTGCCTTCGGCTTCTTCGATCTTCAGCGCAACGTTGCCTTCGGCTTCCTTGAGCAGGCGGTCACGGATGACGCGGCTCGTCACCTTGTCGCCTTCGGTGCCAGCCAGCGGGCTGTCATTGACGATGAAGGACATGGTGACAGTCGGCGGGTCGATCGGCTGGGCATGCAGCGCTTCGGTGACCGAGGGATCGCAGAACGTGTCGGCGACAGTACCCTTGGAGAGGCCGGCGATCGCGACGATGTCGCCCGCATGGGCTTCGTCGATCGGCGTGCGCTCGATGCCGCGGAATGCCAAGATCTTCGAGATACGACCGTTCTCGATGAGCTTGCCGTCCTGGCCGAGAACCTTGACGGCCTGGTTCGGCTTGATCGAGCCCGAATGGATACGGCCGGTGATGATGCGGCCGAGGAAGGGATTGGCTTCCAGGATCGTGCCGATCATGCGGAAGGCGCCGTCTTCTTCGCCGACGCTCGGCTCGGGAACGTGCTTGAGCACGAGGTCGAGAAGCGGTGCAAGACCTTCTTCCTTCGGACCTTCCGGGTTGAGGTTCATCCAGCCATTGCGGCCCGAACCGTAGAGAATCGGGAAATCGAGCTGTTCGTCGGTCGCGTCGAGGTTTGCGAAGAGGTCGAAGACTTCGTTGATGACTTCTTCATGGCGGCCGTCCGGACGGTCGATCTTGTTGATCGCGACGATCGGGCGAAGGCCGACCTTCAGGGCCTTGGAGACGACGAACTTGGTCTGCGGCATCGGGCCTTCCGAACTGTCGACCAGAACGATCGCGCCGTCGACCATCGACAGGATGCGCTCGACTTCGCCACCGAAGTCGGCGTGGCCGGGGGTGTCGACGATGTTGATGCGGACGCCCTTCCACTCGATCGAGGTCGCCTTGGCAAGGATCGTGATGCCACGCTCCTTTTCGAGGTCGTTCGAATCCATCATGCGCTCGGTCGTGCGCTGGTTGTCGCGGAAGGAACCCGACTGCTTCAGAAGTTCGTCAACAAGCGTGGTCTTGCCATGGTCAACGTGTGCGATGATCGCGATGTTGCGCATTTTCATATGTAAATACTCGGAGGTTTCGGGGTGCATCTTGCGCACGCCACATCTTCAATTGCCGGGCTCATACAGGTTTTTTTGCATTTGCGAAAGGGGGCAGGCCGCAAAGTCTTGCAGCCTGCCGTCATGTTTTAAAAAACTGTCATGTATCCGCTCTTATCCGGCCGTGTTCCGGGCGGCGTCTGGCTCAGGCGGCCAGTCCCTTTTTCGCCAGCATGGCGTCCGGGCTCGGCAGCTTGCCACGGAACGCCTTGTAGGCATCCTCCGGATCGATGGCACCGCCGATCGAATAGATATTGTCCTTCAGGCGCTTTGCCATGGCGCCATCGAAGGCATTCCCGGTTTCCTCGAAGGCGGCAAAGGCATCGGCATCGAGCACTTCCGACCACATGTAGGAATAATAGCCGGCGGAATAGCCGTCGCCGGAAAACACGTGCTGGAAGTGCGGCGTCGCGTGGCGCATGACGATGGATGCGGGCATGCCGATCCTGTCCAGCACCTCTGCCTGCACCGCCATCGGATCGGCAATGGCGTCTCTGGTATGGAAAGCCATGTCGACCAGCGCCGAAGAGGTGAATTCGACTGTGTTGAATCCGGAATTGAAGGTCCGCGCCGCCAAAACCTTGTCGAGCAATGCCTGCGGCATCGGCTCTCCGGTCTGCTCGTGCACAGCGTATTGCTTGAGGATCGCCGGCACGGTCAGCCAATGTTCGTAAAGCTGCGAGGGCAGTTCGACAAAGTCACGCGAAACGCTGGTGCCGGATACGGAGGGATAGTTGACGTTCGACAGCATGCCGTGCAGCGCGTGGCCGAATTCATGGAACAGCGTGCGTGCGTCGTCGAGCGACAGCAACGCCGTCCTGCCGGCGGCGGGTTTTGCGAAATTGCAGACATTGTAGATGATCGGCAGCTCGCCCTTCGCGCCATTTTTCATGGGGAGCTTGTGCTGTGACTGGAAGGCACTCATCCAGGCGCCGGAGCGCTTCGAGGCGCGGGCAAAATAGTCGCCGAGGAACAAGGCCACCAGCTTGCCGCTTTCATCCCGGATGTCAAAGACGCGGACATCCGGATGATAGCCTGAGACCCCCTTTTTTTCGGTGGCGGTAATTCCGAACAGCCGTTGTGCGACATCGAAACAGGCATCGATGATCTTTTCGAGTTGCAGATAGGGCTTCAACTCGCCTTCCGAAAAGTTGAAGCGCTGCGACCGCAGCTTCTCGGCATAGTGCCGCCAGTCCCAGGGCATGACCGGATGGTTCTTGCCCTCGGCTGCGACCAGACCGGCCAGATCCGCCTCTTCTTCGCGTGCGCGCACGACGGCCTTCTCCCACACCTGCATGAGCAGGCCGTTCACCGCCTCGGCGGTTTTCGCCATGGTGTTGTCGAGTTTCAGCGCGGCATAGTTTTCATACCCGAGCAGCTTTGCCTTTTCAGCCCGCAGCGCCAGCGTTTCGCGGATCGTCTCGCGATTATCGGTGTCACCGCCATTGGCCCCCCGCGCGGTCCACGCGCGAAACGCCTGCTCGCGCAGCTCGCGATGGTCGGAGAAGGTCAGGAAGGGCTCGATGATCGAGCGCGACAGGGTGACCGCATATTTGCCGTCCTCGCCACGGTCGCGTGCGGCTGACGCCATGGCGTCCCGCAGGAACTCTGGAAGGCCTGCAAGCTCGTCCTCCTCCGTGACGATCAGTGCCCATCGCTTTTCGTCGGCCAGCACGTTCTGGCCGAATTTTGCACCGAGGCTGGCCAGAGTTTCGTTGATGGCAGCCAGCCGCTCCTGCTCGACCTTTGCCAGCCTGGCGCCGGATTTGACGAAGCCCTTCCAGTGCCGCTCGAGAACGCGCGTGGCTTCGAGATCGAGCCCGAGGGTTTCACGGCTTTCCCACAGCACATCGATGCGGGCGAACAGCGCGGCATTCATGCCGATCTTCGAGTAGTGCCGCGACATTTTCGGCGCGATGTCCCGCTCCAGCGCCTGGATGACATCATTGGTATGGGCGCCGGCCCGGTTCCAGAACAGCGCCGATACGCGCGACAGGGTGTCGCCGGCTGTTTCCAGGGCGAGAATGGTATTGCCGAAGGTCGGCGTATCCGGATTTTTGGCGATCGTTGCGATTTCGGCATCATGGTCGGCAAGTGCCGCCTCGAATGACGGCGCGAAGTCGGCATCGTTCACGGCCTCGAAACGTGGGAGCCCGTCCGGACCGTTCCAATCTGTCAGGGCCGGGTTGAGCGTGTTTCTGGTGGTCATCGGCGTATTCCTTCGTCTTTTTTGCTGGTGCGCATGAGAGCACATGAGCGGATGCCGTTGTTCACTGCGAATGGGGCGAGCTCAAGGTTGTGTCCGCGTCTGGCCGTTTCAAGGCTTGCGCAGCCCGAGCAGGCCCGGTGCGGCGTGCCAGATCGCCTGGACGGCAAAACCGATGAAGAGAAGCCCCGACAGGCGGACAATCGCAAGTTCGTGACGACGGTAGAACCGCCGCACGATTGGCGCGCCGATAACAAAAATCAGGATCAGGTCGGCAACGAGGAAGCCGAAAAAGGAGACTGCCAGCAGCATGGGAAGAGCGTCGAACTCAAGCGCGTTGGCGGAGCTGGCGAGAAGCGCGGTGAAGGTCGCGAGTGCAACCGGATAACCCTTCGGATTGGTCAGCCCGAAGATCAGGCCGCGCCGATAGGGGCGTTCGACGACGAGCAGTGGCTGGTTGTCGCCGCGCGGCCTGGCATTCAGCGCCGTCCAGCCAATCCAGGCGAGATAGAGCCCGCAGAAAAGGCCGAGAATGTCGAAGATCGTGCTGCCGATGGATTTTGCCCCGACGATCGCCACCAGTGCCAGGGCCGACCAGAGCACATCGCCGGCCAGATGCCCGCCCATGAACATCGCGCCGGCGCGTCTTCCCTGACCGGCGCCGATCCCCAGCAGGGCAAGAAAGGCAGGGCCGGGGATGAGAACGTAGAGCAGGGCAGCCAGGAAGGCGCCGAAAAGCAAAGTCTGTGACATGAAATTTCCCCGAGAACAGAACGCCATTCGATCCTGCAGGGATGATTCCGTCAAGACGCGGGGACGATCTTGCGCAGGTCAAATCGCGGGTAGGCGGATCGTTCTACAGCGCTTGCGCCACATTGCCGTGACGTGGATGAGCTGGTAAGTGACCGCGCGACTGCAGCCGCCTGCCCATATGGCTTTGCAGGCGAGCGTGCCGATCCTTGTGCCCCAAGCCTGAATCGGCAGGATCCCATCTCCGCCGATATCGAGAAGGAAGGCTGCGCCAATGGCTGAACGCATGACGGAGCGGCGCACCAGCCTACTGGGCGCGTTGCTGGCGACGCTGGGACCGATCTCCATGTCGCTCTACACGCCGGCCATGCCGCAGCTTGTCGAGGCCTTCGGCACAACGGAATCGGCGATCAAGCTGACACTGTCGCTGTATTTTGCCGGTTTTGCCTTTGCCCAGCTGTTGGCCGGCCCGCTGTCGGATGCCTACGGCCGCCGCACGGCAACGCTTCTGTTTCTTGGCATCTATCTGGCGGGCAGTCTTCTTTGCGCCTATGCGCCGACCATTGACCTGCTTCTTGCGGGCCGCCTGATCCAGGGTATCGGCGCCTCCGTCGGCATCACCGTGGCGCGGGCAATCGTGCGCGACCAGTTCGTCGGTGCGGAGGCCTCGCGGATCCTGAACCTGATCGGTATCATGCTGGCCATCGGCCCGGCCATTGCCCCGACGCTCGGCGGGCTGACGCTTGTCGCCTTCGGCTGGTCGTCGGTGTTCTTCCTGATGGTCGGCTTCGGACTGCTATCCTGTCTGGCCATGATGGTTTTCCTCAAGGAAACCACTGTGCCTGATGCAAAGCGGGCGCGGCCGCGACCCGTCATGGAGGCCTACCGGTCTCTGGCGGCGGATAGCCGGTTTCTCGCCTGTGCGCTGGTCATGGCCGGTTCTGTCGGTGCGCTTTATGCGCAATCAACCATGCTGCCCTTCATCCTCATCGACACGGTCGGGCTGAGCCCGACCCAATTCGGCATGGGCATGCTGTTGCAGTCGGGCGCCTATTTCTCCGGTTCCATCGCGCTGCGCTTCTTCACACGGCGTTTCGGCGATGACCTGGCGGTCCGTCTCGGTTTGCTTTTCATCGGCGTCGGCAGCCTGATGATCATGCTGTCGGTCCAGCTGATCGAGCCGTGTTTCCTGTCGATCATGCTTCCGGTCTCCTGCTACACCTTCGGGATCGCGTTCGTGACGCCGCAGATGACGACGGCAGCGATGTTTCCCTTTCCCCATATGGCCGGTTCCGCCTCCGCCCTGATGGGCTTTATCCAGATGGGGGCGGGGTTCGCGGCCGGCGTCGTTGCAGCGCTCCTCGGCGTGCCGGTCTTGGCCTTCGGATCGGTGATCCCGATCATGGGGGCTTTGTCTATAGCCGGCTATCTGTGGTTCCTGCGGGCCAGCCGCACCTTGGCATAGACTGTGTCCGGATGTTCCTGATTGGCATCAAAAAACCCGCGACGAGGCGTCGCGGGTTTGAGAAACGGTTCTCAGGAAAACGTAAAAACTACTTGCGATTGCGTGCCGCCAGAGTGCGCAGGCGCAGCGCGTTGAGCTTGATAAAGCCGGCGGCGTCCTTCTGGTCGTAGGCGCCCTGGTCATCCTCGAAGGTCACCAGCTTGTCGGAATAGAGCGACTTGTCGCTCTCGCGGCCGGTGACCATCACATTGCCCTTGTAGAGCTTCAGCGTCACTTCGCCCTCGACATGCTCCTGGCTCTTGTCGATCAGGGCTTGCAGCATTTCGCGCTCTGGCGAGAACCAGAAGCCGTAGTAGATCAACTCGGCGTAACGCGGCATGATGTCGTCCTTGAGATGGGCCGCGCCGCGGTCCAGCGTGATCGATTCGATCGCGCGGTGCGCCGTCAGGAGGATCGTACCGCCGGGTGTTTCGTAGATGCCACGCGACTTCATGCCGACGAAGCGGTTCTCGACGAGGTCAAGGCGGCCGATACCGTTGTCGCGGCCAAACGCGTTCAATGCCGTCAGGATCGAGGCCGGGCTCATTTCCTTGCCGTCGATAGAGACTGCATCGCCCTTGCGGAAGCCGACCTTGATGATTGTCGCCTTGTCGGGAGCGGCTTCCGGCGAAATGGTGCGCATGTGCACATATTCCGGCGCTTCGACAGCCGGATCTTCAAGAACCTTGCCCTCGGAAGACGAGTGCAGCAGGTTGGCGTCGACGGAGAACGGGGCTTCGCCCATCTTGTCCTTGGCAACCGGGATCTGGTGCTGCTCGGCAAAGGCCAAGAGGTCTGTGCGGCTCTTGAACGACCAGTCGCGCCAGGGGGCGATGATCTTGATGTCGGGGTTCAGCGCATAGGCCGAAAGCTCGAAGCGAACCTGGTCATTGCCCTTGCCGGTCGCGCCATGGGCAATCGCGTCTGCGCCGGTTTCGCGGGCGATTTCGATCAGGTGCTTTGAGATCAGCGGACGGGCAATCGAGGTGCCGAGCAGGTAGACGCCTTCATAGACGGCGTTTGCCCTGAACATCGGGAAGACGAAGTCCTTGACGAATTCCTCGCGCACGTCGCGGATGTAGATATCCTTGATGCCCATCATCTCGGCCTTCTTGCGGGCCGGCTCGAGTTCTTCGCCCTGGCCGAGATCGGCCGTGAAGGTCACGACTTCGGCGCCGAGTTCCGTCTGGAGCCATTTCAGGATGATCGAGGTGTCGAGGCCGCCGGAATAGGCGAGAACGACTTTCTTCACTTGCTTTTGCGCTGTCATGGTTTGATGTCCGTCTGGTCTTTGCTGCGCGGCCGATACCGCATGGAAAATTTCGCGGCACTTTTAGCCAGATTGCGCGCTCGTGCAAGACTTACGGGCTTTTGCTGCCCTGACCGCCCCATAAAGATGCGGAACTGACACGGATTTTTATAGCGACGCCAAGGCAAGCACGCGGTGGATTGCCGCTGTCTCTTCCCGAAAATGTGCAGACCGGATCGGTGCGGACGTGGTATCGACGGCCCGTAGCCCGTTATCGGAAGAAGCGACCATGGATTTCCTGCCCAGCCTGCCGACACTGCTTGCCTTTACCGCAGCGACCCTTCTGCTGGCCGCCACGCCCGGGCCAGACATGACGCTGTCGATCAGCCGTGCACTGTCGCAGGGCAAGGCCGCCGCCATGTACGTCGTTGTCGGCACCAGTCTCGGCTGCCTCGTCCACACGCTTCTGGTCGCCTTCGGTATCTCGGCGCTGATCACGGCCTCGCCAACGGCCTTTCTGGTGCTGAAAACAGGCGGTGCCGCCTATCTCTTCTGGCTGGCCATCCAGGCCATCCGTTTCGGATCGAGCCTTTCCGTCAGGAAGGAAGACGGCGCGGAGGCCTCGCCGCTGTCGAACATCTCGACCGGTCTCGGCGTCAATCTGCTCAATCCCAAGGTCATCATCTTTTTCATGACCTTCCTGCCGCAATTTGTGACCGCGCACGATCCGAACGTCACGGCCAAGCTGCTGTTTCTCGGCATCTTCTTCATCGTCGCAGCCATGCCTGTCAATATTGCCGTCATCCTGACGGCGGACTGGCTGTCGGCCTGGCTGCAGCGCAAGAAAAACGTGATGCGCGCGATCGACTACAGTTTTGCCGGTGTCTTCTCGATCTTCGCGGTGAAGATCCTGTTCACGCAGTCGCGTTGAGCAGCGGCTGCAGCCGAACGCAGATGCGATCGGTGCGGATCAATCATCTTCGCCGTGATTGGCGATCATCAGGGCTTCGAGCGCCATCCGGTCGACCTTGCGCATGCGTTCGCTGTCGGACTTCAGCTGGCCGCAGGCGGCGAGGATGTCGCGGCCGCGCGGCGTGCGGATCGGCGAGGCGTAGCCGGCTGCGTTGATGAAGTCGGCAAACTTCTCGATCTGTTCCCATTTCGAACACTGATAGTTCGTGCCCGGCCAGGGATTGAAGGGGATGAGGTTGATCTTCGCCGGAATGCCCTTCAAGAGCCGGACCAGTTCCTTGGCGTCCTCGAGGCTGTCATTGACACCCTCGAGCATCACATATTCGAAAGTGATGCGGCGGGCGTTGGAGACGCCGGGATAGTTGCGGCAGGCGTCGAGCAGGTCTTTCAGCGGATATTTCTTGTTGATCGGCACCAGCATGTCGCGCAGGTCGTCCTTCACCGCATGCAGCGAGATGGCCAGCATGACGCCGATCTCCTCGCCGGTGCGGAAGATTTCCGGCACGATGCCCGAGGTTGAAAGCGTGACGCGGCGACGCGACAGCGACAGGCCGTCGCCATCGGTCGCGATCAGAAGCGCCGTCTTGACGTTCTCGAAATTGTAGAGTGGCTCGCCCATGCCCATCATCACCATATTGGTGACCTTGCGGCCTTCATTGGGAACGATTGCGCCGGCGGGCGTATCCCGGTCGGGAAAATCGCCCAGCCGGTCACGCGCGAGCAGAAGTTGCGACAGAATTTCCTCGGCCGTCAGGTTGCGCACCAGCTTTTGCGTGCCGGTGTGGCAGAACGAACAGGTCAGCGTGCAGCCGACTTGGCTGGAGACGCACAACGTGCCGCGGCCCTCTTCTGGAATATAGACGGTCTCGATCTCGACGGGACGGCCGGCACCGCGCGGCGGAAAACGCATCAACCATTTGCGGGTGCCGTCATTTGAGATCTGCTCCTCGACGATTTCCGGCCGGCCAATGGTGAAGTGCCGTTTCAGCGTTTCGCGCAGGTCCTTGGAAACATTGGTCATGTGATCGAAATCGGAAACGCCGCGCACGTAAAGCCAGTGCCAGAGCTGGCTGACCCGCATCTTCACCTGCTTCAGCGGCACGCCGGCACCGGCAAGAGCCGCGCCGAGATCCTCGCGCGACAGACCGATCAGCGATGGCATTTCGGGTGCCATGGCCGGACGGACGGGTGCCCTGACCGGGCGGTCCAGATTGCGTGCTTCAGTCGCGGCCATTCTCGCCATTTCCCATTCTGCGATACGCAAGGCCCGTCAAGCGTATCGCCTGCACGTCCAATGCGTAATATGCTGAGATCCGTGTTCGTTTGCCGCGCATGGGGATCGTCAACGGATCCGCGCAGCCATCATGGAGCGGGCCTTTAGCACGCTTTTCGCAAGGCGTCACCCTCCCGGACGTCAGGTCAGATCTGCAAAAAAGCAAATGCGTTAACGCAGAAAGGCCGGACGAGCCGGCCTTTGCGAAAATTCACAGAGCTGGATGCGCTTACCTGCAGGTTTCGATTTGCTTCAGCGCGGCCGAAATGCCGGACAGTGAATAGGAGTAGGATGTCGGCGTTCCCTTGCGTGACTTTGCCGTCACCGACATGGCCTTGCCGCCCTTCATGGCTGCAACGAGGGCCGGTTCCTCGGCTGCGTTTTCCACCCAGGCCGAGTTGCCCTTGGTGAACAGGGTGAATTCGCGGGCGTCAATCTTGACGACGACCTTCGAATTTTCCTGCAACGCATAGCCCATCATCGCCTGGGGTTCGTAGGAGATATTCTGGCCGGGGCGCTGTGAGACGAGGAAAAAGATATCGCCATGGTCGACGTTTGCCGGGCTCTTTTCCTTCGGAACCGACAGCACGTAGCAGACCTTGCCGGTGCCTGCCGTATAGGAATAGGCACCCCACGCATTGAACTGCTGGATTCGGGTTGGCGACTGGGCTGAGGCCACGCTGGCAAAAGAGAGTAGAATTGCAAGTGCGGTGGTGAGCTTTGTTACAAACATAATGTCCTGCCGGTTTCTTAGCTGCCACGTCTGTTCCGGATTTACCGGTTACGCATGGTCACGATTTGATTGATTTTGGCTTAATTCAGGTTACCAAACCGTCAACGATCCTGAATTTCCTGCATATCCGGTTCATTCCAGAACATTTACGACAAAACCCTACCAGGTTCCAGACCGTCATTCTGTCCCGGCAGCGGTTGCCCGCCCGTCCGGCCGTTGTCCGGTATGAATTGCGCCTGTTATGAACAGTGCTGCAAGCCGTTTTTCAGGCCCGCGTGTCGCCCATGCCGCCTTGCGCCCGGGAATGCGTCTTTGTCGACGACGATATCGGTGCAAGGCATCGTTTTATGTCACAAAGAATCAGGCAAGAGTTTGACGTTTGGCAAAACCGTTGTACCTGTTGTGCAATTATAGAAAAGACAGACTGTGGGAGGCCGAAAAAGCGGAATGAATGTTGATGCCAAACAGCATTTCGCCAATCTTGCGGTCGCCGTCGCGCAAAAACGCGACCAGACGGCATTTGCTGCGCTTTTCGATTTCTTCGCGCCCCGGCTGAAATCCTTCCTGATGCGCCAGAATATGCCCGCCATGGAGGCAGAGGAGCTCGCCCAGGAAGTCATGGTGGTGCTCTGGCAGAAGGCCCATCTCTACGATTCGTCGAAGTCGTCGCTCTCCACCTGGCTTTTCCGGATCGCCCGCAATCGCCGCATTGATGCGGCAAGACGCATGCGCAACCGCACCCTCGACGAAACCGATCCGTCCCTGATGCCGGCCGCACCGGCTGCACCCGATGCACTTGTTGAGAGCGGAGACCGCGAACAGATCGTGCGTGCGGCCATGGAAAAGCTGCCGGAGGAGCAGGTCACCCTGATTCGCATGGCGTTTTTCTTCGGCCAGTCGCATTCTGAAATTTCGGCGGCCACGGGTATTCCGCTTGGCACGGTGAAGTCGCGCATCCGGCTCGCCTTCGGCAAACTCAAGAAACTGCTCGAGGAAGATGGCGTCGACAGCGCCTGATCGTTCCGGTTATTCGTCCGGTGTGGACTGCAACGCCGCGTCGGCGCGGACATAGTGGTCTTCCTTGATCTGGCCGCTGATCGCAGCAAAGGCCGCCGTCAGCACCGCGATGTCGTCGGAAAAGCCGACCATGGCCAGCATATCCGGAAGGAAGTCGATCGGCATGACGAAATATGCAAGCGCCCCGAGCAGGATGCCGCGTGTGCGCATTGGCGTCGTCGGATCCATGGCGCAGTAATAGGCCGCGACCAGATCGCGGCTGAACGGAACCTGGCGCATGGCGCGCTTCAGCGTCGGCCAGAAGCGCCGGCGGACCTTGCGGGCGCGGGCTTCCTGTTCACTCTGTTCGCCGGGCAGGAGTATTTCGCCGATCTTGACGTTGTCCATCTTGTCCCTTTCGTCGATCATCGGAAACATATGGGGCTGCGGCGACGCAATTCAAATGCCCGGTTCAATGCAGAACATTGGATGACGTGGACTATTTGATATGGTCGGGCATGCGTCCGGCTGCTGCCGTGTCCATCTTTGCGGCAAGCTTGAAATCGAGTTCCGTCAGGCCTTTTGCGTCATGGGTGGTCAGCGTCACGTCGACCTTGTTGTAGACGTTGAACCATTCCGGATGATGTCCAAGCTTTTCCGCCGCAAGCGCGCTTTCCGACATGAAACCGAAAGCCTCAATGAAGCTCTTGAATCGGAAGGCTTTCCAGATCGAAAGGCCATCATCCGCGAGAACCCAGCCCTCCATTCCATGGAGATGCTGCTTTGTGGTTTCGGCGTCGAGCTTTTCATGCTTCATGATGTTTCCCTCGTCTGGACTGTTCGGGTGTCTGGACCGTCGTCTTGCGTCGACGGTGAATGTCGCAAAGGCCAAACGCCTGCGCTGCCGATAGGTTCAATCTGTGTCTTGATAGGCTGGATAGCATGAAACCCGCCCGCATTCTCTTTGTTTGTCTTGGTAACATCTGCCGCTCGCCGCTGGCGGAGGGGATTTTGCGGCAACAGGCTGGCGAAACCAGGCGTGAGGTGACCGTGGATTCAGCGGGAACCGGCGGCTGGCATCTCGGCAATGCACCCGATCCGCGCTCCATCGCCGTGGCCGAGCGTCACGGCATCGACATCGGCCAGCAGCGCTGCAGGCGCGTCGAACAGACGGATTTCGAAAGATTCGACCTGATCTTCGGCATGGATCACGGGAATGTTGAACAGTTGCGCCTTCTGGCGCCGCCGCCCGCACAAACGCGCATCCACCTGTTTCTGGACTATGCCCTTGGCACTGCCTTGGACGTGCCCGACCCGTATTACAGCGGCGTCGATGGTTTCGAGACGGTCTACACCATGCTTTCCGACGGATGTTCGTCGCTCATCGGCAGGCTGGACGAGCGTTTTTCGTAGAGCGGAAAGATCTCTTCCGTCAGATAGGGTCCGCCACCGACCGAATCACGCGACGAGAGCAGCACGAAGCGCGGCACGGTAAAGGTGCTGGTGTGGAAGTTGCCGCGTTCGCCAAGGTAGCTGACGACATCATCGACACGCGACGAACGCAACCGCGCCAGCGTGACATGCGGGGTGAACTTGCGTGGATCTGCTGGCAGGCCCAGTCTCTGGCAGATGCGCTCGATTTCCGCCTGCAGCGCATAGATTTCCGGGGGGGGGCTGACGCCCGCAAAGACCGAATGCGGCTTCTTCGATCCGAAGGCACCCATGCCAGTCAGTCGCAACTGGAATTCGGGACGTTCGATCCGGTCCAGCCGATCGACGATCTCGTCTGCGGTGCGGTTGTCGACATCGCCGATGAAGCGAAGCGTGATGTGGTAGTTTTCCACATCGATCCAACGGGCACCGGGAAGACCACCACGCAACAATGAAAGGCTCATCGCGGCATTACGCGGAATCTCGAGGGCGGTGAAAAGTCTCGGCATAACGAGCTCCCCGAATCTCTAACAGATGGCTCAGCGAAACATGCCGATGATCTGCAAGCAACTATTATTTAGCACCTGCAATATTTGGCGCTCATCTTGTTAACAACCTCTGAACGATCTTTGCCGCGTTGCCCAACGGCCACCAGCCGGCAAAAGCCGATCAGCCGCCAGCGGAAATGGCCCGGATGAAGCGCTCGGCAACCGGCAGGAATTTCTCGACCATGACGCCGATGCCCTGTCCATTCGGGTGCATGCCGTCGTCCAGCTTCAGCGCCGGATCCGTCACGATACCATCGAGGAAAAAGGGATAGAGTTCCAAGCCATAGGTTTCTGCAAGCGCCGGATAGATCGGGTTGAAACGCGCGGAATAATCCTCGCCCATGTTCGGTGGCGCATAGATGCCGACCAGCAGGACAGGGATATTGCGTGCCTTGAGTTTGGCCAGCATGGCGTCAAGGTTTTTGCGGCTGTCTTCAGGCGGGATGCCGCGCAGGGCATCATTGGCGCCGAGTTCGAGGATGACGCCCTTGGTTCCGTCGGGCACCGACCAGTCGATGCGGGCAAGCCCGCCAGAGGTCGTATCGCCGGAAACGCCGGCATTGGCGATCGACACATCGAGGCCCTTTTCCCGCAACGCTTTTTCCAGCCGTGCAGGAAACGCATCCTCCGGCGGCAACTGGTAACCGGCCATCAGGCTGTCTCCGAAGCCGACAAGATTGATTGTCTCAGCGCGAACCGTCGTGGGCGCCAGAAGAAACAGAGGGGCAAGCATCAACAAAAATGCCCGGAAACCTTTTAATCGCATGGCGTCGTCCCTAAATCCGTTTTCACAAACCAGTCGTAACAGTCAAACTGGCGTTTTCATATTTTCACATATAGGGCGGTTTCCTTTGGTAAAAACCATGATCGAACTGAAAAATGCGGATCTGACGCTTGGGCAGGCCGCAGCATCGGTGCACGTTCTCAAGGGAATGAACCTGACCATCGGTACGGGCGAATCGGTGGGTATCGTCGGGCCGTCGGGCTCGGGGAAATCGACCCTGCTGATGGTGCTTGCCGGCCTCGAACGGCTTGACAGCGGCGAGATCACCATTGCTGGCACACCGTTGCATGGCCTCAGCGAAGACAAGGTCGCCGAATTTCGCGGCCGCAACATCGGCATCGTCTTCCAGTCCTTCCATCTGATTCCGAACATGACGGCGCTCGAAAACGTGGCGGTGCCGCTCGAGCTCGCCAATGTCAGAAACGCTTTCGAAATCGCCCGACAGGAGCTGATTTCCGTCGGCCTCGGCGAGCGGTTGTCCCATTATCCCGGCCAGCTCTCCGGCGGCGAACAGCAGCGCGTCGCCATTGCCCGGTCGCTGGCGCCATCGCCTAAGCTTCTGATCGCCGACGAGCCGACCGGCAATCTGGATGCCGAGACCGGCCGTCAGATCGCCGATCTGATCTTCTCGAAGCAGGCCGAGCGCGACATGACCCTCATTCTCGTAACCCATGATGCAAGCCTTGCAGCGCGATGCTCGCGCCAGGTGCGGGTGCGCTCCGGCGAGATTGTCGCTGACGGGCTGGCCGACAGTCCGACACAGGATGCAGGCGCCGTTCGCAGCGCGGTCGCCAGCGCATGAGGATCGTCGCCGACATTGCACCCCAGCGCTTCGGAAGCTCCGTCGCGCTTGCCTTCCGGCTGGCGCTGCGCGAGATGCGCGGTGGCCTGAAGGGGTTTTATATCTTTCTCGCCTGTATTGCGCTGGGTACCGCGGCGATCGCCGGCGTCAATTCGCTCTCGCAATCGATTACCGGCTCCATTGCCAGCCAGGGCCGGGAGCTTCTGGCCGGCGACATCCGCTTTCAGCTCAACAACCGGGTTGCGACCGAGGAAGAGAAGACCTTCCTGGACGGCATGGGGGCAATCTCCGTGTCGTCGTCGCTGCGCTCGATGGCGCGCCTGCCTGATGGTTCCAATCAGGCGCTGGTCGAACTGAAGGCGGTCGATGGCGCCTATCCGCTCTACGGCTCCCTTCAGAGCGAGCCAGCGGCACCCCTTTCCGCCAGCCTGGCAAAGGATGGCACGCAATTCGGTGGCCTTGTCGCCCCGCTTCTGCTTGAAAGGCTCGGCATCAAGGTTGGTGACGATATTTTGCTGGGCACGGCGCGGATACGCGTCAACGGCACGATCCTGCGCGAACCGGATGCCCTGTCCGAGGGGTTCGGTTTTGCGCCGCGGCTGCTGGTCTCGACGGATGCACTGGCGGCTTCCGGGCTGGTCCAGCAGGGCAGTCTGGTCGAATATGGCTACAAGGCGCGTATCGACAATGGTGCGAGTGTGCCGTTGATCCGAAAGCAGGCGGAGGAGCAGTTTCCGTCCGCCGGATGGTCGATCCGCACCAGTGCGAATGCCGCACCGGCACTCACAGCCAATATTACCCGGTTCTCGCAGTTCCTGACGCTTGTCGGCCTGACCGCCCTGATCGTCGGGGGCGTCGGCGTGGCCAATGCGGTTCGCGCCTTTCTTGATTCCAAACGCGGCGTGATCGCCACCTTCAAGTGCCTTGGCGCCCCCGCTTCTGTTGTCGTGATGATCTATCTGTTCCAGATCCTGTTCATCGCGCTGATTGGCATCGTCATCGGCCTGGTTTTCGGCGCACTCATTCCCTATGTCGCGGCCCAGTTCCTGGCCGGCATACTGCCGGTATCGACCGGTTTCCAGCTCTTCCCCTCGGCACTCGGCATGGCGTCCCTGTTCGGCGTCCTGACCGCGCTCGCCTTTGCGATCCTGCCGCTTGGCCGGGCACGCAACGTGCCGGCGACGGCGCTGTTCCGCGAGCAGGGCTTCGAGCGGGCGCGCCTGCCGTCCTGGCCCTATCTGGTCGGTGCCGGTCTCTGCCTCGCCTTGCTTGGCGGGCTGGCCATCCTGACGGCCTATGATCGCTATATATCGATGGTGTTCCTCGGTGCCATCGCCTTCGCCTTCATCGTGCTGCGCGGTGTTTCCGTGCTGGTCTCGGCGCTGGCGCGCCGGGCGCCGCGGGTCAAATCTCCGGCATTGCGGCTGGCGATCGGCAATATCCACCGCCCGGGTGCGCTGACACCATCGGTCGTGCTTTCGCTCGGCCTTGGTCTGGCGCTTCTGGTGACGCTGGCCTTGATCGACGGCAATCTGCGCAGGGAGCTGACAGGAAACCTGCCGGAACGGGCGCCGAACTTCTTTTTCGTCGATATCCAGGGCACGGAGATCGACGGCTTCCGCTCGCTGTTGCAAACATCGCTGCCGGACGGCAAGATCATCGAAGTGCCGATGCTGCGCGGCCGGATCCTCGCGTTCAACGGCGTGGATGTCGGAAAGATGACGGTTCCGCCCAGCGGGCAATGGGTGCTCAGGGGCGACCGCGGCATCACCTATGCGAAAAACATGCCAGAAAACTCGACGCTGACGGAAGGCGAATGGTGGACTGCCGACTATAATGGCGAGCCGCTGGTGTCGTTTTCGGAGGAAGAGGCGGGTGAACTGGGTCTGAAGATTGGCGACATGGTCACCGTCAATGTGCTTGGCCGCAACATCACGGCAAAGATCGCCAATTTCCGAACGGTTGAATGGGAATCCCTGTCGATCAATTTCGTCATGGTGTTCTCGCCGAACACGTTTGCGGGGGCTCCCCATGCCTGGCTTGCCACGGTGATTGATCCCAATGCCACGGCGGAGCAGGAATCGGCCGCGCTTAAGGCGATCACCAATGGCTATCCGACGATCACCAGCGTTCGGGTGAAGGATGCGCTCGATATCATCAACGAGTTGGTCGGGCAGTTGGCGACCGCCATCCGTGCCGCCGCGGCCGTGGCGCTGGTCGCGTCGGTGCTGGTGCTGGCCGGTGCGCTTGCCGCCGGCAACCGGGCGCGCATCCATGATGCGGTGGTGCTGAAGACGCTCGGCGCGACGCGCTCGACCCTGATCCGGGCGTTCAGCTATGAATATGCCATTCTCGGTCTGTCCACGGCGATTTTCGCGCTGTTTGCGGGCGGCGTTTCCGCCTGGTTCGTCGTCAGCCGGATCATGACGCTGCCATCGTCCTTCCTGCCTGACGTTGCGGGGCTGACCGTGGTGATCGCGCTTGCAATGACGGTTGGCATCGGGCTGGTTGGCACATGGCGCGTTCTCGGCCAGAAGGCGGCTCCGGTGCTGCGCGAACTCTGAGTTTCGCGTCTCTGCCTTAGAGAACGGTTCAGAGAATGAGAATGGCGCGAAAGTCGTTGACGTTGGTGCCGGTGGGTCCGCAGACGAAGAGATCGTCGACAGTCCTGAAGGCGGACCATGCGTCGTTGTTGGCAAGATGCTGGTCCGCCCTGATATCTGCGGCCAGCATGCGGCTTATGCTGGATCCGTCGGCAAAGGCGCCGGCATTGTCCTCGCTGCCATCGATCCCGTCGGTGTCGGCCGACAGTGCATGGATTCGCGATGATCCGGAAATCTGCGCAGCAAAGGACAGGAGAAACTCGGTGTTTCGTCCACCCTTGCCCTTGCCGCGAAGGGTGACGGTTGTTTCGCCGCCGGAAAGCAGCACCACGGGTGTCTGAAACGGCCGGCCACGGCGTTCGACCTCCTTCGCGATTGCGGCATGGAAACGGCCGGCCTCGCGAGCCTCGCCCTCCAGCGCATCCGAGAGGATGACGGCACGGACATCATGGCTTTCCGCCACGGTTGCAGCCGCCTCCAGCGAGACATTCGCTGACGCGATCAGATGAACCCTATGTCCTGCAAAGACAGGACTGTCGCAGGATGGAGCGGGGGCGGCGGTCTCGATGTGTCGCAGGATGTTGGCCGGCAGGTCGATGCGGTAGGTTTCGATCGCTCTCAAGGCGTCCTGCGCATCGCCTGCGCTGGCGATGGTCGGGCCTGAGGATACCAGCGCCGGATTGTCCCCGGGGATATCCGAAACGACAAATGTCACCACCTTGGCGGGATAGGCTGCGGCAGCCAGGCGTCCGCCCTTGATCCCGGAAAAATGCTTGCGGATGAGGTTCATCGCCGAAATCGGCGCGCCGGATTTGAGCAGCGCTTCGTTGAGGATGATCTCGTCGGCGAGTTCGAAGGTTTCGGGCGGGGCGGGCAGAAGCGCCGATCCGCCGCCGCACATCAGCGCGATGACCAGATCGTCTTCCGTCAAACCCTCGACCAGTTCCAGCAGCCTTTCCGACGCCGCCAGTCCTGCTTGATCCGGTACGGGATGCGCTGCTTCCAGCACCTCGATCTGTGTGCAGGGGGCTGCATAACCATAACGCGTGACAACTGCACCCTCGAGCTTTCCCGGCCATGCATTCTCGAGGGCGCGCGCCAGCTGGGCGGCCCCCTTGCCGGCGCCGATGACGATGGTGCGGCCTTTCGGCATCTCCGGGAGAAATTTCCGAATGCCATGATCGGGGTTGGCGGCCTCGACGGCGGCATGGAAAAGCGTGGTCAGCAGGGCTCTGGGATTCATGTCTTGTCTCTCACAGATGGACCGATTGTTGTTCGGAGAACGGTCTTTTTTCATCGCAGTAGCGCAGCGGTGCTGCCGCGCACCACCAGCCGGAGTGGCAGTTCCCGGATGCGCATGTGCTGACGTTGCGCCGCTGGCGCCAGCAGATAGTCAGCAGCGATCCTGCCCATTTCCCCTGCCGGAACATCGATCGTCGTCAGTTCCGGTGTCGTCAGCTCGCCGATGTCGAGATTGTCGAAGCCAAGGACCGAGACGGTGCCGGGAACGGCGATGTCGTTCTGCCGGCAATATTTGAGTGCGCCCGCCGCGGCGATGTCGCTGGCACAGATGACGGCGGTCGGTGGGGTGTCCGCAAGCATCAACCGCTTCATCCCGGCATGCCCGCCGTCTGCCTGGTATGGCGTTTCGAGAATGCCGAGCGGCGCCAGGTTGTTATCGCGCAGTTCCGCGACGAAGCCGTCTCGGCGCGAAACCGCACGGTCATTGTTGATGGTGATCCCGCCGAGCATGGCGATCCTGGTATGGCCGAGATCGATGAGATGGCGCGCGGCCAGCCGGCCCGCTTTCTCGTTGTCGAAACCCACGGCTGCGCCAATGTCCGTTGGTTTGGCTGTATAGGTGAAGACGTAGGCGATGTTGCGTTGCTCGAGCAGGGCAATGGTTTCGCGGCGATGGGCGGCGCCGACGAGCACGACGGATTCGACACCGCGCTCGACAAGCAGCCGGACCTGCTCGTATTCCCTGTCGATGTCGTAGGACGACGTGTTGATGATCAGCGACACGCCATTTTCCGTAAGGCGCGCCTGCAGGCTGTTGACCATGGTGGCATAGATCGCGTGATCCAGCGTCGGTATCACAGCCCCGGCGAGGCGCGATTTCGTCGATCGCAGGCTCCGGGCAGAGCCGTTCGGGACATAGGCGAGATCCATGGCCGCCTGCAGCACCTTTTCGCGAGTGGCAGTGTTGACCTTGGCATTGTGGTTGAGCACCCGCGACACCGTCGCCGGTGAGCATCCCGCCTTCCGCGCAACATCGATCAGTTTGACGTCCGGTTCGTCAGGCACAGGATTTCCCCGATTTTATGAAATCGATTTCACAAGCTTTCTCTATGAATTGTCGACCTCGGGTTTAAAGTCAAGACAGTTTGTGAAATCGTTTTCTCGGAATGCAAAGGCGACAGCGCTGCAAGAGCCCTGTCGCCTTTATCGCTGAAATCGGAACTTCCGGCTTGCTTGCTATTCGGCCGCTATGGCGGCCGGACGACGGTCTTCGTCAGGCTGCGCGGGTGCGGTGGCTGCGTCCTCTTCCGTGGGGTATTTTTTCGGCTCGCGACCGAAGAATACCGCATAGGCTGCCGGAAGAACGAAGATCGTCAACACGGTCGCAACCAGGATGCCGCCCATCATGGCATAGGCGAGCGGACCCCAGAAGACGCCACGCGAGATCGGGATCAGCGCCAGCACGGCGGTCAGCGCCGTCAGTGTGATCGGGCGAAAACGAAGCACTGCCCCGCCGACGATCGCGTCCATCCGGTTCATACCGGCGGCAATGTCCTGGTCGATCTGGTCGATCAGGATGATCGAGTTGCGGATGATGATGCCGAGCAGGGCAATGACGCCGAGGATCGCGACGAAGCCGAACGGGGCACCGCTGATCAACAGTGCGGCGCTGGCGCCGATGATGCCGAGCGGACCCGTGGCGAGCACCAGCATCGCCTTGCCGAAGTGCTGCAACTGGATCATCAGCAGCAGGACGATGACCAGCAGCATAATTGGCGCCTTGGCGGCGATCGAGGCCTGGCTTTCGGCTGCATCTTCGGCGCCGCCCTGAATATCGACCTTGTAGCCGGGCGCCAGACCATCTCTCAGGCCCTGCAACTCGCCATACATTTTCAATGCGACGTCGTTGGGCTGGACGCCGTCCGGCAGGGTGCCGCGCACGGTGATGGTCGGCAGCCGGTCGCGCCGCCATTCGACGCCCTGCTCGAGAACGGGAACCACCTTGGCGATTTGCGACAGCGGAATGAAGCCACCGAAATCCGTCGGGATATAGACCGAGTTGATGGCCGACAGCAGTTTCCGGTTTTCCTCCGGTTCGCGGGCGACGATCGAAACCGTTTCCTCGCCATCGCGGAAGTCACCCAGCGGTGCGCCGCTCGTGGTGGCCTGCAACATCTGGCGAATGCGCTGCGACGTGACCCCGAGCGCCCGGGCCCGATCCTGGTCGATGACCAGTTTCATAGCCGGCACCGGTTCCAGCCAGTCGTCATGAATGGCGCCCAGCATCGGATTGTCTGAGAATGCCTGCTTCACCTCGTCGGCGATGCGGCGCACCTCTGCCCTATCAGGGCCACTGACGCGCATCTGCACCGGCCAGCCGGTCGGCGGGCCGAGAAACAGCCGGTCGACCTTGGAACGCACGTCCGGAAAATCTTCCGCCAGAATGCCGCGCAGCTTGACGATCAGCCGCTCGCGGGCCGGTTCGTCCCTGGCCATCACGAGAAGCTGGGCGAAGTTCGGATTGCGCAATTGCTGGTCGAGCGGCAGGAAAAAGCGCGGCGCGCCTTCGCCGATATAGGTGGCGATGAAACGCTTGTCTTCATCCGTGACGATGCGGTCCTCCAGCGCCTTTGCCTGTGCCTCCACCTCGGAGATGCTCGTGCCCTCCGGAAGCCAGAGATCGACAAGGATTTCGGGACGGGAGGATTGCGGAAAGAAGTTCTGCGGGATGAACTGGAACGCCCAGAGGCTGGTGACAAAGGTGCCGAGCGTCAAGGTGATGACGATCAGCCGGTGGCGTACCGCCCAGCCGACGCTTGCACGCAGGCGGCGGTAGAAGCGTGTATCGAACACATCCTTGTGGCTTCCGGCATGATTGCGTTGCTTGAGGATCATATAGCCGAGCCAGGGCGTGAAATAGACGGCGACGAACCAGGACACCACGAGCGCGATGCCGACGACGTAGAACAGCGACCGGACATATTCGCCGGCCGTCGAGGCGGCAAAGCCGACCGGGATGAAGCCGGCAGTGGTGATCAGCGTGCCCGTCAACATGGGAAATGCGGTGGACGAGTAGGCAAAGCTCGCAGCCTCGACCTTCTCCAAGCCTTCTTCCAGCTTGCGCTCCATCATCTCGACGACGATCATGGCATCATCGACCAGGAGACCGAGCGCGATGATCAATGCACCCAGCGAAATGCGCTGCAGGTCGATGCCGATTTCGTACATGATCGCAAACGTTGCGGCGAGAACCAGCGGGATCGCGATGGCGATGACGAGGCCCGACCGCCAGCCGATCGACAGGAAGGATACGATCAGCACGATGACGAGGGCTTCCCCAAGTGCCTTCATGAACTCGCCGACCGCTTCGGTGACGACCTCCGGCTGGTTGGCGATCTGATCGATCTTCACGCCATAGGGAAGGGCTTCGCTGAAACGGTCATAGGTTGCCTCGACTGTCTTGCCGACGTCGATGACATTGTAGCCCTTGGCCATGACCACGCCAATCTGGACGCTGTCCTGGCCATCGAAGCGGTATTTGCGCGCAACCGGGTCCTCGAGCCCCGCGGTGACGGTTGCGATATCGCCGAGCCGTGTCACCTGCTCGCCGGATCGCAGCCGCAACTCGCGGATATCGTCGACCCTGTCGACGCTGCCCTCGACGGAGATGCGCACGGAGCGTTCGCCGGTATCGACGCTGCCGGCGGGGTCGATGCTGTTCTGGCCGGCCAGCGTGTTGCCGAGATCGTTGAGCGTCAATCCGCGCTCGGCCAGGGCCTTGGAGGACACGTCTATAAAAATTTTCTCGGGCTGGTCGCCGATGATGACGGCTTTCTCGACGCCCGGCGTCGCCAGCAGCATATCGCGGGCCTGGATGGCGTAGGTTTTCAGCTCGGGATAGCTGTAGCCCGCGCCGGTCAGGGAGTGCAGGGTGATGAAGGTATCGCCGAACTCATCGTTGAAATAGGGGCCGTAGAGCCCGGATGGCAGCTCTGAGCGGATGTCGCCGACCTTTTTGCGGACCTGGTAGAAGGCATCAGCCACTTCGGCGGCGTCGGTGTCGCCCTTGACCTGCAGCGTGATGATGGCGCTGCCGGCGCGGCTGTAGGAGCGAACGAAGTCGAGATGCGGCGTCTCCTGGAGCTTGCGCTCGATCTTGTTGACGACCTGGTCCTGCATCTCCTCGATCGAGGCCCCCGGCCAGGAGGCCTGGATCACCATGACGCGGAAGGTGAAATCGGGATCTTCCTTCTGGCCCATGTTCATCAGGCCGAAAACGCCGGTCAGAAGGATGAGGCCGAAGAGGAAGCGGGCAATGCTCGGATGACCGATCGCCCAGCGCGACAGGTTGAACGCTTGTTTGCCAGTGCCGGTTGCGCGATCGTGGGGGGTCGTCATGGCGTCGTTCCGTTCTCTCTACTTCAACTCAGCGAATGCGCTTGGCCGTCGCGATATCGTCGGTTGCGCTTGCCTGCTGGTTCAGTGATGCCTGCGGCAGCTTCACTTTCAGGTCTTCGCGCATGAACTGCGTGCCGGCCGTGACAATGATGTCGCCGGGCTTCAGCCCCTGTGCGATGCGTGCCTGCGTGCCTGCAAAATCCGCTATCTCGACCGGGCGCGCATGGACGGTTTCGCTGGCCGGATCGACCGTCCAGACCAAGGCCTTCTCGCCATCCTTGGCAAGCGCGCTGAGCGGAACAGCGATCAGAGAGGGGCCGGCATCGGCGGCCGTGGAAACGGATGCCGTCATGCCGAGCAGGGCCGGCGTGTTTTCCGGCAGGCTGATGCGGATTGCAAAGGTACGCGATTGCGGATCGGCACTGCCGGCCACCTCGCGAACCTTGCCCTGCAGCAACTCGCCACTGTTGGACCAGATGGCCACCTTGACTGTCTTGCCCGGCTTGAAGGCGAGGATGTCGGTTTCGGGGACGGCGACCTGGACTTCCTTTTCGCCATCAGCAGCAATGGTGACCACCGGGTTTCCTGCAGCAACGACCTGCCCGGCTTCAGCATTGACCGCCGTGACGATGCCGTTCCGGTCGGCCTGCAGGGCGCCATAGGATACCTGATTGCGCGCCTGTTCGAGAGAGGAGCGGGCGGCGTCCCGCGTCGAAACGGCCTGGTTATAGGAAAGCTGGGCCTGTTCGAGCTGCGATTTCGGTGACACCTGCTTGTCGAAAAGCTCGTTGGCGCGCCTGCGGGTCAGTTCCGCGGTTTCAACCTGCCGCTCGGCGGCGGCGAGATTGGCCTGCGCAGTCAGAACCGACAAGGCGTAGTCGGTCGTATCGATGCGGGCAAGCACGTCGCCTTTGTTCACACGGCCGCCGATGTCGACCAGCCGTTCGGTGATCTTGCCGCCGACGCGAAAGCCAAGCGCCATTTCGGTGCGCGCCCGGATCGCGCCGGAATATTCGAGGTCGCGGCCTGTCTGCGCCTCGGATACCGTCATGACTTTCACGGGGCGGATGACTTCCGCCCTGGTCTCCGGCGCTTCTTCCGAGCAGCCTGCCAGACCGGCCATCGCCGCAAGCAGCACGGAAGCTTTCAACGTCGTCCTGATCTGTGCGGCCTGAAAAAACATGGCTGAATTCCTGTTCGTTTGATGTCTGAAGTGCGGTTTACAGTCGTGTGGCGATGCGTCAGATCAGCGCCCGGATTGCAAAATCCACGAGATCTTCGGGCTTTGCCCGGTTGGGTTTCGAGATGCAGTGCATGATCAGTTGCGGATGACAGAGTGAGGTGATGCTCGCACCGAAGCATTTCGACGCGACAGATACGTCCTGCTCACGGAACTCGCCCGCAGCAATGCCGTCGGAAACCATCTCGGCGATGAGGTCGTGCAACCGGTCGATATGCTTTTCGATGACAGCCCAGTCACGCTCGATGGCGACAATGACCATCTCGTGCACCTTTTCCTCATCCATCATCGTCTCGACCGTTAGCGTGTGCTGCTCCAGCGCATAGCGGCGCAGCCGCTCGGTCGCACTGATGGGAAGGCTGGCGGTATGGCGGGCCAGTTGATAGCTGCCAGCCAGCATCTGGCTACAGATGGCCTGGTGAATCTCGACCTTGGACGCAAAGAAACGATAGATGTTCGCCGTCGACATGCCAAGCTCGCGGGCAATGTCGGCGACCGTTGTCTTGCCATAGCCGTAGTGCCGGAAAAGCCGTTCGGCCGCACCCAGGATCCGGGTGATGTTTTCCTGCCGGATGGTGTCGAGTTCGGCGCTGGTGGCGTCTTGCATTGTGTGATGCCTTACGACTGACGAAATTTGAATTTCGTCAGTCGTAAGGCATCATTGATATTCTGTCAACACATCCGCCGTTGGTGGCAGCAGAAAGAGCGGCGACCTGCCTGCGAGATCCTCAATGTGCACGGCAGTTGAACATCGGGCTGCGACAATGGTATTGCACTGCAGCGAAACTCTTTCCGGGCGATACATGCTGCCGATCCGCGATTCCTATGACACCCTGCGCCGCGATTTCCGCTGGCAGCTTCCGGCGCGGTTCAACATCGGCGTGGCGGTCAGTGATGCCTGGGCGGCACGGGAGCCGGATCGGATCTGCCTGCAGCATTTCAGCCCGGATGGCGCGCATCTGTCGCTGACCTACGGCGCGTTTGCAGCACGGTCCTCGTCCTTTGCCCATGGTCTTGTTGCAAACGGGATCCTGCCGGGAGACCGAGTGGCGATCCTGCTGCCCCAGGGGTTCGAGACGGCCATCGCGCATGCGGCCATCTACAAGACCGGCGCCATTGCGCTGCCGCTCGCCCTGCTTTTTGGTGTCGAGGCGCTTGAATACAGGCTGCGTGACGCTGGCGCCTCCGCGATTGTCACCAATGGTTTCGGATGGACCAAGATTGCTGCGCTGCGCGACCGGTTGCCTGCGCTGAAGCGCGTCGTTTTGACCGATCACGCCGGGGAGATGCCAGCCGATGCCAGATCCTTCCGCCGTCTGGCGGACGAATTCCCGGCGGTGTTTGCGGCAGCGGACACGACGCCGGATGATCCCGCCATGATGATCTATACGTCAGGCACGACAGGCCCGCCAAAGGGTGCGCTGCACGGACATCGCGTGCTTCTCGGCCATATTCCGGGCTTCCAGTTCCACCACGCCAACCTGCCGCAGGCGGGCGACCGGATGTGGACGCCGGCCGACTGGGCCTGGGCGGGCGGATTGCTCAATGCGCTCTTGCCGTCCCTTTTGCTCGGGGTGCCCGTCGTTTCCTCACCGGGCCAGAAGTTCGACCCGCACATGGCGCTTCGCATCATGGCCGAAATGCAGGTGCGCAATGCCTTCATTCCACCAACGGCGCTGCGCCTGCTGAAGGTGGTCGAAGATCCGCGGGCGCACTACAATCTCAACCTGCGCACGATCGGCTCAGCGGGCGAATCGCTTGGACGGGAAACAGGCGAATGGGCAAGCGTAGCCTTCGGGGTGCCGGTCAATGAATTCTATGGCCAGACGGAGTGCAACATCGTGCTGTCATCGGCGGCCCATCTCGGCGTGCTGAAGCCGGGATCGATGGGCAAGGCAGTGCCAGGCCATACCGTCGCGATCATCGATACGCAGGGCAACAGTGTGCCTGTTGGAACCGTAGGGCAAGTGGCCGTCCGCAGGCCGGACCCGGTGATGTTTCTCGGCTACTGGAACAATGACACGGCAACGGAGCGAAAATTCATCGGCGACTGGATGACGACGGGAGACCAGGGCGTTCAGGATGCGGAAGGCTATGTTACCTTCTTCGGCCGCGACGACGATGTCATCACCTCATCCGGATACCGGATCGGTCCGGGCGAGATCGAGGACTGTCTCGCCGGCCATCCGGCCATCCAGCTTGCAGCGGCGATCGGCAAGCCGGATGCGCTGCGAACGGAAATCGTCAAGGCCTATGTCGTTCTGAAGCCCGGGCATGCGGCGAGCCCGGCGCTGGAGGCAGAGATCCGCGATTGGGTGAAGACGCGGTTGTCGATGCACGAATATCCGCGCGAGGTGGAGTTTGTCGAAAGCCTGCCGTTGACGACGTCGGGCAAGGTCATCCGCCGGCTTCTGCGTCAGCAGGCGGCAGCCGAGGTTGCAAAGCCGGCTGCCTGATTTGACCGGCTATTTCGATCGACGCGGTGCCAGGGCGCGGATTTTCTCGCGCAGCAAGCGGGCCATGTTGCGGGTATTTCGGTAGAGATGGAGCTGCGCTGCGACCTGTCGGACATCGCGGTCGCGGTTCTGATGAAGACCGATGACCAGCGTGCCCATCTCTTCGCGTTCCTCCCAGAATCGGCTCATCACGGGATGATCCGGCACGGCGCAGCTGTCAGAACGCATAATGTTGGCGTCGTCGAGATGCCATTCCGTCAGTTCCGCCATCAGCAGCTTGCCGGGCGAATAGCGGGCATATTGCTCATCATAGGCGGTCTTCCACGTATAGGCCTCGCCGGCCATCATGAAAACGATCATCGCGGCAATCGCCGTTCCGTTCAGGTCGAGCGTGTGGATGCGGACGCTGTCTGCCTCGGCAAGATTGGTGATCGCCTCGCGGGCAAACGCTGCGCGGTAGCGATCCATAACCATGGCGGTGCGCTGCCGGCCCTTCCAGCCGCTTGCCTCGAGCGCCAGGAATTCCTCCATGCGCACCCGGACGTCGGCCGGCTGGCGGGCGACGTTGTAGTCGAGTTTACCCAGCGCCTCCAGATGTCCCCATTGCCGGCGCAGATCGCGAAAATGGGAGGGGTTCATTGCCTTGCGAAGATAGGTCTGGCCATCCAGAAGGCTTTCCAGCATCGGCCGCGTGAAGCTGTCTGTCACCGTGATCGGAAGGTTGCGACCGATGGCGACGGCGCGGGCAAGCTGGGCAAACTTGCCCTTCAGCCGGACATCCGGAAGCACCAGAACCGAAGGCAGGCCAGCCGTGGGATCGGCAAGGGCCTCGTAGAGATTGTCGATCGTTTCGGCGGCTTCTTCCGCGTCGAGCAGCGGGACGCCGAGGGGCCCAAATGGGTTCGACCAGGCGCGGATGATCGATGCGCCAATGGAGAAACCGGGCTTTTCAATGGAAAACGGCATCAGGAAACGGATGCGGCTACGCTGTTCGTTCTCGTCGCGGATCAGCGCCAGGCGGATAACGCGGTCCTCGAGGCGCGGCATGGCCGGGGCGAGGAAGCGCCCGGTGAAAAAGACATTCGGCTCCAGCGCCCTGTTCGACAGGAAGTCCAGTTCCTGCTGCAGGTCATAGCCGGCGCGGGCCGGATAGAGGCAGAGCTTGCGACCGGGTCGGCCGATCGGCAGGCTGTTTTCCGCGGCCGGATGATGGAGGACCGTGGGGGCCAGCCCACCTAGTACCCGCGCTGCGCGGCCGGTCGGATCGTCTGGGTAGTTTGGCGTGCCGGTCATGGTCTGGGAGCCTCTGATTTGATGGTTCTGGCATGGGGGTCCGCAAAGGCGAACAGCACGATGCCAAACGTATGGCGCACGGCCAGATGAAGAAGGATGGCCTCGATCAGCATGGCACCGGCGGTGGCCAGGGCAGCGCCGGACAGGCCGAAAAGCGGAATTAGCGTCATGTTCAGGGCGAGATTGCAGACGAGCGCTGCCGCGTAGAGGCCGACACAGAGCTTCTGCTGTCCCGCCATGGTCAGGAAAGCCTCGGCCGGTCCGACAAACGCCTTGGCCATGATGCCGGCAAACAGGATGACCATCAGCGGATAGCCGGAAACAAAGGCTGGTCCGAAGAGCGACAGCAGGAAGTTGCCGGCCAGCAGCACCAGCGCACCTACGGCAAGCGATGGCCAGAACGACCAGCGCGCACTTTCGACGGCAATGACGGCCAGTTGCTGGCGGTCCGGATCGGCCATGGCTGCGGAGAACCGCGGGGCGGCGGCCGCCTTCACCGAAAACATCACGAAATGTACCAGCGCCATCGTCTTGGCGGCAGCAAAATAGATCGCGACGCTTTGCGGGTCGAGGTAGAGACCGACGATCACAACGTCCGAGTTTGTCAGCATGAAGCCGAAACCCTCGATCAGGAAGATCGGCAGGGCAATGCGGATCCAGGTGCCGAATTCGATCTTGCGCGGGCCTTTGACATAGCGTTTGCGCAGCCGCCAGGTGAGGATGAAGAACTGCGTCACGCTGGTCAGGTACGTTGCCGCCATCGCAGCGATCATCGCGGTCCGGGCCGTGTGCGGCTCGCCAATCGCAACAGCCAGCATCATCAGTCCGAGGATGAGCACCGGGCGGATGATATAGGTCGGGCTGAGCGCCGACACCGCCCAGCTATGGGCCCGCGACGTGCCGTCCATGACGTCGCCGAGCGCGATCATCGGCAAGGAGAAGATGCCGAGATAGAGCGGGACGATGTAGTAGCTGTCGATTCGGTCGCCGAACAGCCAGAGGCCGCTGATGCCAACAATGGCAAGGCCTGTTGCGGAGACGAGGGCGAATATCCTGACTGTTGTCGTCAGGCCGCGGATCTCAGGCAGCGCGTCGCGCGCATGGTACTGCGGCAGGAAGCGGATGATCGCCGTATGGAAGCCGAGGCAGGAGAGATTGCCGAACAGAACGACGAGGACCCAGACGAACACGAAGATCCCGTATTCGAATTCACCCATGAGGCGCGCGAGGATGATCTGCGAAACGAAGGCGATGGCCGCGCTGACGATGCGGATCGCAAACGCGACAAGCGCCATGCGCTGCGCCCGATGCTTCGGATCGTTTTCGGTGAGAACGGGCACCAGCTTTTGGGCAAACGGCGACAGCCGTTCGCGCAAGGCCGGCGGCAACAGTCGTCCAGCCGTATGACATGCAGCCAGGAACAAGGGAATACCCATGAGATTACGCAATACTGGCCGTCAGTGTAGCCAGAACAGCGTTAACAAAGGGTGCAGGGCGGTGCGGGAGATGGCATGGCAGCCAGCGAGCGGCATGCTGTTTCTCGGAAAAACAGGCCGGTCAGGTCGATAGACACCTGGGTCAATTTCGTGAGGTCAGTCAAACGGCAGACGGGACTGCAATCCCGTCTGCCGTTTCAGAAAAACAAAGGTTCTAAAAGCAAGCCGCCGCGTTTTAAGCTTCGAAGGCGCCGTGGCAGTGCTTGTACTTCTTGCCGGAGCCGCAGGGGCAGAGTTCGTTGCGGGAAACCTTGCCCCAGCTCAACGGATTCTGCGGATCGCGGTTTTCCGGGGCAACGAGCAACTGGCTTTCGCCTTCATTGAAGTCGTCTTCCCCGGTGAGCGGATCGATGTGATGGCCTTCCATCTCCGGGAGCTGCGGCTGCGGGGCGTCGGCTGCCTCACGGACCAGTTCCACGCGCATCAGCTGCGCAGTCACGCCCTGGCGCAGATTGCCGAGCAGGGCCTGGAAAAGTTCGAAGGCTTCGGACTTGTATTCCTGCAGCGGATCGCGCTGCGCGTATCCGCGGAAGCCGACGACCGAACGAAGGTGATCGAGGTTGACGATATGCTCGCGCCACAGATGGTCAATCGTCTGCAGCACGACGGAACGTTCGACATACTGCATGATGTCTTGCCCGAAGCGCGCGGCGCGATCGGCTGCCGCTGCGTCCGCTGCTGCCGTGAGACGCTCGCGGATATCGTTTTCGTCGATGCCCTCTTCCCGAGCCCAGTCGGCGACGGGCAGGTCGAGGTTCAGCTGGGTGCGGACATCGTTGGTCAGGCCGTCGACGTCCCACTGTTCGGCATAGGCCTTTTCCGGGATGCGCTTGTTGACGATATCGTCGATGACGTCGTGGCGCATATCGGTGACGGTTTCGGTCACATCCGTCGCATCCATCAGTTCGATGCGCTGTTCGAAGATCACCTTGCGCTGGTCGTTCAGCACGTCGTCATATTTCAGCAGGTTCTTGCGGGTGTCGAAGTTGCGGGCCTCGACCTTTTTCTGCGCGCGTTCGAGGGCCTTGTTGATCCAGGGATGGACGATCGCTTCGCCCTCCTTGAGGCCAAGCTTGGTCAGCATCGAATCCATGCGATTAGAGCCGAAAATGCGCATCAGGTCGTCCTGCAGCGACAGGAAGAACTTCGAACGGCCGGGGTCGCCCTGACGGCCGGAACGGCCGCGAAGCTGGTTGTCGATGCGGCGGCTTTCATGGCGTTCTGTCGCCAGGACGTAGAGACCGCCGGCGGCGAGCGCGATGTCCTTCAGGCGCTGGACCTCGACCTTGATCGCAGCTTCCTTTTCATCGCGTTCGGTCCCATGCTCCATCTCGCCGAGTTCGGCAGCGATGCGCATTTCGAGGTTGCCACCGAGCTGGATGTCGGTGCCGCGGCCCGCCATGTTGGTGGCGATCGTGACTGCACCGGGAACACCCGCCTGCGATACGATGAAGGCTTCCTGCTCGTGATAGCGGGCGTTCAGGACCTGGAAGTTCTTGAACCCTGCAGTCTTCAGCATTTCGGCCAGAAGCTCGGACTTTTCGATCGAGGTCGTTCCCACCAGAACCGGCTGCTGGCGGTCCTGGGCTTCCTTGATCTCGGCGATGATCGCCTTGTATTTCTCTTCCGCGGTCCGATAGACCTCGTCGTCCTCGTCCAGGCGGATGATCGGCAGGTTGGTCGGGACTTCGAGCACTTCCAGACCGTAGATGTTGCCGAATTCCTCGGCTTCGGTCGAAGCCGTACCGGTCATGCCGCCGAGCTTCTTGTACATGCGGAAATAGTTCTGGAAGGTAACCGAGGCGAGTGTCTGGTTTTCCGGCTGGATGCTGACGCCTTCCTTGGCTTCCAGCGCCTGGTGCTGGCCTTCCGAATAGCGGCGGCCCGGCATCATGCGGCCGGTGAATTCGTCGATGATGACGATCTCGTCATTGCGGACGATGTAGTCCTTGTCGCGCGTGAACAGCCTGTGGGCCTTCAGCGCGTTGTTGACATGGTGGACGATCGCCACGTTCTCGACGTCGTAGAGCGTTTCGCCCTTCAACAGATTTGCGTCGCGCAGAAGGTTTTCGAGCTTCTCCGTGCCCACTTCCGAGAAGTTGGCCGAACGCTGCTTCTCGTCGATCTCGTAGTCCTCGGGTTCCAGCATTGGAATGAAGGCGTTGATCGTGTTGTAGAGATCCGAGCGGTCGTCGAGCGGGCCGGAAATGATCAGCGGCGTGCGCGCTTCATCGACGAGGATCGAGTCGACTTCGTCGACGATGGCGAAGAAGTGTCCGCGCTGCACCATCTGGGCGCGCTCGTACTTCATGTTGTCGCGCAGATAGTCGAAGCCAAGTTCGTTGTTTGTCGCGTAGGTGATGTCGCATGCATAGGCATCGCGCCGCTGGTCGTCCGACAGGCCATGCACGATGACGCCTGTTTTCAGCCCGAGGAAGGCGTAGATGCGGTTCATCGTCGCCGAGTCGCGGGAAGCAAGGTAGTCGTTGACCGTGACCACATGCACGCCCTTGCCGGCGAGCGCGTTGAGATAGACCGGCAGTGTCGCGACCAGTGTCTTGCCTTCGCCGGTCTTCATTTCGGCGATGGCGCGCTCATGCAGGATCATCCCG
Organism: Pararhizobium antarcticum; assembly: GCF_001885585.1. Lineage (GTDB taxonomy): Bacteria > Pseudomonadota > Alphaproteobacteria > Rhizobiales > Rhizobiaceae > Pararhizobium > Pararhizobium antarcticum. The sequence continues at coordinate 2,309 of NZ_LSRP01000089.1, read as the reverse complement.
CCGATCAGCTGGACGTCAAAGGGGCGCAGGCCCAGCGTGCGTCGCGCGGCTTCGCGTGCCACGGCAAAGGCCGGCACCAGGAGATCATCCAGTGTCTTGCCGTCGGCAAGCTGCTGGCGGAACTCCACGGTCTTTCCAGCCAGTGCCTCATCGCTGAGGGCTTTCATCTCCGGCTCGAGTGCGTTGATCGCGTCGACGCGTGCCTTGTAGCCACGAACGCGACGATCGTTCGATGAGCCAAAAATTTTGCGGGCGAGGCCGCCGAGACTGACCATAAGGAATGGTCCTTTCTTTTCTGTCGCCGCCCGTTCCGGCGCGGAGAGCACATTTCCGCATTATGCACTGGAACGCCCGGAAACTGTTCTGGACGCGAGGTTGCGTGACAGATAAGAGGGGGGTCGAATTATGTCAACGGGACTTGAGGCGCGGCGAGGCTACAGAACGGCCACAATATGATGATGTGGAACGTTTTTTGGCCGGCCCGAAGGGTTCGGTTTTGAAGCGCGAAAGGTTAGACGAATGTTCAAGCACAACAAGCTGGCAGCGGTGGCGCTGGTCGCCCTGATGGCGTCCCAGGGATCCGTCTTCGCCGCCGATGCGGCCGATCCGGTTGTCGCCAAGGTCGGTGCAAGCGAGATTCACCAGTCGGATATCGACATGGCCATCAGCGGTCTCGATCCGCAGGTCGCCCAGCTTCCCGAAGAGCAGAAGCGTGCGGCCGCCTTGTCCGCCGTGATCGACATGCAGCTGCTTGCCGCAGGCGCAAACAAGGAAGGCCTTCAGAACGACGAAGCCTTCAAGCGCCGGGTTTCGTTCCTGGCCAATCGCGAACTGCACAACGCGTTTTTCAAGAAGCATGTCGTCGAAGCGATCAAGCCGGAAGACGTCAAGGCGCGCTATGACAAGGAAATTGCGGCGATCACACCGCCTGAAGAGGTGAAGGCCAGCCATATCCTGGTCAAGACCGAGGATGAGGCGAAGGCCATCATCAAGGAACTGGATGCCGGCAAGGATTTTGCAGCGCTCGCCAAGGAAAAGTCCACCGATCCGAACAAGGATGGCGGCGGCGATCTCGGTTATTTTACCAAGGACCGCATGGTTCCGGAATTCTCCGAGGCAGCCTTTGCGCTTGAAAAGGGCAAGTACACCGAGACCCCGGTCAAGACCCAGTTCGGCTTTCATGTCATTCGTCTCGACGATCGGCGCACCCAGGCAGCCCCGGCGCTCGAGCAGGTCGAGCCCCAGGTCAAGCAGCTGGTCATGCGCGACAAATATCTCGAGCTGCTGGCTGCGGCGAAGAAGGATGCCGGCGTCGAAATCATCGATCCGGCACTGAAGAAGGCCTATGATGACGCCAACAAGGAGCCCGCTGCCAATTGAGCGGCGGTTCCGAACGGCTGAGGACGTGTCTGCTGTCGTCACGCGGTCACGTGCTTTTGGTTTAAGCCTTCGAGTTTCAACGGGTCCCGGGGACATAATGTCTTTCGGGACCTTGTCGTCGGTCCGCCTTGCCGGTCCGTTGCTCTTGTCCTGCAGGTCTGATCATGTCCGGAACCGTTTCCCCGCTTGCCCCGAAATCCTTCGCCGAGATGCCAGCCGTCCGCGGCGTGCGCATGGCGACCGCCTCTGCCGGCATCAAGTACAAGAACCGAACCGACGTCCTGATGATGATCTTCGACGCGCCTGCGGCGGTCGCCGGGGTCTTCACCCGGTCGAAATGCCCGTCGGCTCCCGTTGATTTTTGCCGGAGCAACCTACCGGGCGGCGTGGCCCGCGCTGTTGTCGTCAATTCCGGTAATGCCAATGCCTTTACCGGCAAGAAGGGTCGAGCCGCGACAGAGCTCACCGCCCAGTCGGCCGCCAAGGCTGCGGGCTGCAAGGAAAGCGAGGTTTTCCTTGCTTCCACCGGTGTCATCGGCGAGCCGCTGGACGCCACGAAATTTTCCGGCGTGCTCGATGCGCTAGCCGTTTCCGCGACAGGCGATGTCTGGTTCGAGGCGGCCAAGGCCATCATGACCACCGATACCTACCCCAAGGTTTCGACGCGCACTGCCATGATCGGCGGCGTCACGGTAACGATCAACGGCATCGCCAAGGGTGCCGGCATGATCGCGCCCGATATGGCGACCATGCTGTCCTTCGTCGTCACCGATGCCGACATTGCGCCGGCAGCCTTGCAGGTGCTTCTGTCCGAAGGGACCGGCCCGACATTCAATTCCGTCACGGTCGATAGCGATACCTCGACCTCCGACACGCTGATGCTGTTTGCAACCGGTGCTGCCGGCGCCGATGGCCAGACCAAGATCACC
>NZ_LSRP01000088.1 GCF_001885585.1 Pararhizobium antarcticum | reverse complement strand
GAATGGCCCGCCCGCGCCGTTTCTGGTCCGATTAACGGAAGAGCGACAGGATGTTCTGCGAGTCCGAGTTGGCGATCGACAGGGCCTGGATGCCGAGCTGCTGCTGTGTCTGCAGAGCCTTGAGGCGTGTCGATTCCTCGTTCATGTCGGCGTCGACGAGACGACCGACACCCTTGTCGATAACGTCCATCAGGTCGGCCATGAAGTCATCCTGCATCGAGATGCGCTTGTTGGTGGCGCCGAGCGTTGCAGCGGAGTCCGTCAAAGACGTCAGCATGGCGTCAACCGCGCTGATCATGCCATCGATGTCTTCTGAGCTGGTCGAGGAGGTGAGCGAGATAGAATCTGCGCCGGTCGGCGCGGTACCGCCCGAAGCCAGCACCAGGTAGTAGGTGCCGTTGGCCGTGCCGGTGCCGACATTGGCGCCCTGCTCGACTTCGATAGCCTTGGTCAGCTGGCCGTTGTCGGAATCGACGGTGTCGATGAGGACCGAAGTCGCAGCATCGAATTCGAGGATGCCGACCGAAACCGAGCCGGAAGCGGAACGGGTGAACGAGCCAACCATTTCCTTGGTGCCGATCGCCGTCGTCGAATCGTTGTAGAGCCAGTTTTCACCGGAGAACGAAGCCGACGTTGCCGTCGAAACCAGCTGGTTCTTGAGTTCGGTGATTTCCTTGTCGATCTTGGTCTTGTCGACGCCCGGTTCGCGGGCAGCAACCAGCTTGGCCTTGATTTCGGAAACCACGTCGATGGCGGCGTTCAGACCGGTATAGGCTGTGTCGGTCTTGGCAGCGCCAAGGCCGAGGGCATCCTGAACCGTCGAAAGCGCCTTGTTGTCCGAACGCATGGTGGTGGCGATCGACCAGTAGGCGGCGTTGTCGGAAGCACTGCCAACGCGCAGGCCGGACGAGATGCGGCCCTGGGTCGATTCCATGTCGGAGGAGATCGAACGCAGGGTGGAAAGTGCCGCCATGGCGGAGGAGTTTGTCAGAATGCTTGTCATAGGATTGTCCCTCTAGGATACAAAATACAAAGGATAGGGGACATACCGGATTGAAAAGGACCGGTGATAAAGGATCGGCATCATGCCTCTTGGCGCTGCTTTTCAGGAGCAGGTCGCCAAACCCGTTATGCCAGGACAATGTCGCAGCAATAGCTTGTAATTTGCTTAATAGACGCCCGTTTATTCGAGCTTTTGCATATGCCGGAATTTCCCCTGAGGACACTATGGGGAACGAAAATACTACAATATATTCAGATGCTTATGAAAAAATATGCCGCGGTTAAACGCCTCGAAAAGAAACGCAAAGTTAACCATAAGCCGGTTCAGTTGAAAGACCGGACAAGGCTGCCGACAAGCAGGTTCCAACCGTCGATCAAGACGAAAAACAGGATCTTGAACGGCAGCGAAATCGAGGTTGGCGGCAGCATCATCATGCCCATCGCCATGGTGATGGTGGCCACCACGAGATCGATGACCAGAAACGGCAGCATGATCAGGAAGCCGATCTCGAACCCGCGGCGGATTTCCGAGATCATGAAGGCAGGCACCAGAGCGCGCAGGTCGACCTTCTCGTCGACGACGACGGTCTGGCCCTTCTCCTCGGCGATATCGATGAAAAGCTGAAGATCCTTGTCGCGGGTATTGGCGGCCATGAAATCGCGGAAGGGCTCCGACACGCGCGCAATCGCTTCCGTTTCGGAAATCTCGTTTTTCAGCAGCGGATCGATACCGGTCTGCCAGGCCCGATCGAAGGTCGGCGCCATGACATAGAAGGTCATGAACAGCGCAAGACTGACCATGATCATGTTCGAGGGCGTCGTCGCCAGGCCCATGCCGGTGCGCAGGATCGCAAAGGCGATCACGAAGCGCGGAAAGCTGGTGACCATGATCAGGATGCCCGGCGCAACCGACAGCACGGTCAGAAGACCGAAGGTACGGATGATCCAGGATGCCACGGAGCCGTCGATCGGCTGCGTCAGGATGTCCGCAGGAAAGCCCTGCGCACCCGCAATACCGGACATCGCCATCATGGCGGCTATGAATGCGACGGTACGGATCATGGGCGAATCATTGGATGACAAATGTCCTGAAGATCACATTGGTTACGCGTCCTTCGGAACGAAGGTCAACCCGTTCCTGGATATCATCCTTCAAATACTGGAATCCACGCGGTCCCTGGATCTGCTGCAGCGAGACCGTCTTGAGATAGCCGGCAATATCCTGGTGGATCTGTTCCGACAAGGTGACATCCGGTGCACCGTTGAACTGGAGGGCAACCTCCAGCCGAATCCAGTTTTCGGACGGGTAGGCAAGGTTCGTGGTGATTGCCTCAAGCTGGACGATCCCGTTGGCTTCTGTCGCGACCCGCGGCAGCCCCTCGTCCTTCTTCTTCTTGCCGCCATCTTCCTCGCCGGCCGGTTCGACTGCAGCGGCAGCGGCGTTTTCCGGCGGTGGTGCGATCATGCCGCCCAGCATCCAGCCGCCGCCGCCCGCCAAAAGCGTCAGCACGCCGATCGCAGCAATGGTCACGATCGGTGATGGCTTTTTTGCAGCTGGCTTGCCGCCCTCAATTTCGTCCATGATCACAATCCATACCTGTTACACTCCGGCCGACCCTGCAGCAGTGCCGCGGCTCAAATCGGCGAGATGATATCCATGATCTGCTGCCCGACCGGCGGCTGCTGCACTTCCGTCAGGCGGCCGCGGCCACCATAGGATATCCGCGCTTCGGCGATCCTGTCATAGGAGATCATGTTCTTCGCATCGACATCCTGCGGCCGGACGATACCGGCGACGTTGAGGATGCGGATTTCGTGATTGACGCGAACCTCCTGCGAACCGCTGATCAGGAGATTGCCGTTTTCGAGAACCCCCGTGACGACAGCTGCAACCAGCAGGACCAGTTTCTCCGAGCGTTCCGTTGTGCCTTCGCCCTTGGTCGATGTGTTGGAACCGTAGTCGAGACCACCCTTCCAGCCGAAATCGCTGACTTCGGACTGGCCGTTGGCGCCGATGTTGAAGCCGCTGTCATTGGTACGCTTGCGGTCTGTCTTGTTGTCGAACGAGGCCTTGTCGTCGATGCGGATATCGACCGTCAGGATATCGCCGACATTCAGCGCACGCGCATCCTTGAACAGCGCCGCCTGCTGGTCGCTCCACAGCGAATAGCCATGGGCGGTCGGCTGCGCCTGCTTCGGATAGCTCGCCAATTGCGGCGTCTGCGCATATTGCAGGCCGCTGCCGATCGGGCTCATGGAGGGCGCGCGGCCGATCTCCTTGAAGGTCTGGCTCTCGCAGCTCGACAGAAGGCCAACGACCATCAGCATCGGAAGAGGATATTTCATGATGGTTCCTTCGATGTGTTCGGATCGCTGGCGCTCGAGATGATGTTGGTCAGCATGGCGGCCTTGTCGGCCGCCATCTCGCTGAGGATCAGGCTCGACTGGCGCGGTGGCAGCTTCATGACGATCGCCGCGGCGATTTCCGGATTGACCAGTTCGAGCTGGCCGGCCGCGGCATCCGCCTTCATCGTCTTGTAGATATCGACAAGGCCAAGCTCTGCCTGCTTGAGGAAATCGTCGCGCCGCTTCAGCCAGTCTTCATACTCGGCCCGGCGCTTTTCCAGCACCCCGATGCGCTCGTTGACGCCGGCCTGGATATCGGCCAGCTCCTGCTTCTGCAGGACATAACGCTGGTCGCGTGCTGCATCGGCGATATTGGTGCAGAACTGCTGGATTTCGTCGGATGTCCTGTTGGCTTCGACAGGGGCCGCAACCTCCTGGGCGAAGGCGCCCGGCATGGTCAGCATGGCGCCGATCAGGCCGGCGAAGAGCATCCGGGGCGGAGTGATGGTGATGGAAATGCTGGTCATTGCAGTACGAGCTCCGCCTGGAGGGCTCCGGCCGACTTGATGCCCTGGAGAATGGAAATGATGCCGTCCGGCTTGACGCCGATGCTGTTGAGCCCGGCCACCAGCGATCGCAGGTTTGGTCCGTTGAGGATTGCCACCGTGCCGCCCTCTTCCGATGCCTGGATCGTCGTGTTCGGCTCAACGGCGGTTTCGCCGCGCGAGAAGGGTTCGGGCTGGATCACGGTCGGCGTCTCGGTCACCTGCACGGTCAGCGTGCCGTAGCTGACGGCAACCTCCGAGATCCTGACATCCTGGCCGATGACGATCGTCCCCGTGCGCTCGTTGACGACAACACGTGCCGGAACGTCCGTCTCGATCACCAGGTTTTCGATGTCTGCCATCAGCCGCGCCAGGTCGGCCATCTTAGGCTTGTCGACGACGACCGACTGCGAATCCCGCGCCTCGGCAATGCGTCCGCCGAACTGGGTCGTCGCATAGCGGTTGATTGCTTCCGCCATGCCGACGGCCGTCGAGAAATCGGGGTTTCTAAGCTGCAGGACGAGATTGAAGCCGTCCTTGAACTTCGAGGGAAGTTCGCGCTCGATGATCGCACCGTTCGGGACGCGACCGGACGTCGTGATGCCCTGGCTGATCGAGGCGGCATCGCCCTGCGCATTGAAGCCCGTGACAACGACAGAGCCTTGCGCCACGGCATAGATCTGTCCGTCGGCCCCTGAAAGCGATGTCATGACCAGCGTGCCGCCGCGCAGCGACGTGGAGTCGCCAAGCGAACCGACGGTCACGTCGATGCGGCTGCCGGGGCTCGCGAAAGGCGGCAGGTTTGCCGTCACGAGAACCGCCGCGATGTTCTTGGAGCGCGAGTCATTGCCCTGTGTCGAAATACCGAGATTCTGCAGCATGGCGCGCAGCGACTGCTCGGTGAACGGCGAGGAGCGCAGGCTGTCGCCCGATCCCTGCAGGCCGACGACGAGACCGTAGCCGATCAACTGGTTGTCGCGGCCGGACTGGACGGATGCCACGTCCTTGATCCGCGATGCCGCGACAGCGGGCGTCGTCGCGAGAGACAGGGCAGTTGCCATGGCCAGAAGCCAGCGTCCGAAAGGAAAGGTCATTTTGCCACCACATGAATTGTACCGTCGGCCATCACGGTTCCCGAGACGATGACGCCGGAATCGGTGTTGCGGACGCGGATCAGATCGCCGATCGCAGCACTTTCAAGCGGCGAACCGGCAGCCGTGATCGTCAGCGGGCCATTGTTGAAAACGATGCGCACGGCCTTGCCGCGTTCAACGGTGTAAGGGTCGCGAAGCGCCGAGGTGAGGATGACCCGACCGGCGAGAAGTGTCCGGCTGGTGATCTTCCCCGCCACCTGATTGATGGCGGAGGCATAGTCCCCGGTCAGATTGGGATTGGTCACCTCGACCGCTTCCACCTGATGGCTTTCTATCACTTCGCCTGGATAGATCGTTCGGGTGGGAATGACGGCCATGGGGTTCTGGGCCTGCGCCTGGCCTTGCGGCATCAGGCTCATGCACAGAAAACCCGCAACGGCCGATGCCCGCAGAAGAAGACTTCCGCGGGGCTCGTTTGCTTTTGCTGCCGATGCAGTCCGGCGAAACATCATGTTTCCCATTCCTTCTATTATCTGAGGTTCTTGCTCACGGTGGAGGCCATTTCGTCGGCCGCCTGGATGATCTTCGAATTCATCTCATAGGCGCGCTGCGCCGAGATCAGATCGGTGATTTCCTTGACGGGATCGACGTTGGAGGCTTCGAGATATTTCTGCTTGATCTGGGCGTAGCCCGGATCCGCCGGCGTGCCGATGACGGGATCGCCGGATGCAGGCGTCTGCTTGAACAGGTTGTCGCCCTGCGGCTCAAGACCCGCTTCGTTGACGAAGTTTGCGAGCGTCAGCTGGCCGATTTCCTGGGGGATCGTGTCATTGCCGACCCGGGCCATGACCTGCCCCGAACTCGTGATGGTGATTTCGCTCGTGTTCTGCGGAACGGTGACGCCCGGAACGACGGTATAGCCATCAATGGTGACGAGCTGGCCCTCGGCATTGGTGTTGAAGGCACCGGCGCGGGTATAGGCCGTTTCGCCATCCGGTGTTTCGATCTGGAACCAGCCGCGCCCGATCAGCGCGAGGTCAAGATCGTTGCCGGTACTGACAAGGCTGCCCTGGAGATGAAGATTGCGAACGGCCGAGGTCTGGACGCCGAGGCCGATGCTGGCGCCTTCCGGAACGACCGCCTGGTTGGCGCGGTTGGGAACGCCCGCGGCCCGCTCTGTCTGATAGAGCAAATCGGAGAACTCGGCGCGGGCGCGCTTATAGCCCGTCGTGTTGATGTTGGCGATGTTGTTCGCGATCACCTCGAGGTTCAGCTGCTGAGCATTCATGCCGGTCGCGGCAATGGAGAGGGCTTTCATGGATCTGATCCTTTAAATCGGCATGCGTGCGATTTCGAGATAGGCGCTGACGACCTTGTCGCGCACGGCGATCGCGGTCTGCAGCGACTGCTCGGCGTTCATGACGGCGTCGACGACCTCGCGAGTATTGGCCTCGCCGCGAATGCCCTGCAGGGAGGAGATTTCGGCCTTCTTCATGTTGCCGACCATGTCGCTGGCCATGCTGCCCATGACGTCCGCGAAGCTCTGCGTCTTGCCGGCTGCCGAAGCGCCGCCGAGCATGGATTGGGCCGTGGATGCAGCGGACGAGGTCGACGAGCTTGCGTCGAGCCCCTGCATGCTGGAAAGACCGCCGATGTTCTGGATTGCGTTTATCATTACTGCGAAGCCCTCAAGAGGTCGATGGTTGCCGAGATCAGGTCACGTGCCTGCTTGATCGTCTGGAGATTGGCCTCGTAGGAGCGATTGGCTTCCCGCATGTCGGCCATTTCAATGAGCACGTTGACATTGGGCATCTTGACCATGCCCTTGTCGTCCGCGGCCGGGTTGCCCGGATCGAATTCGGTGATGAAGGCGCTGTCGTCCGTTCCCAGCCGTTTGACTTCGACGGTCGATGCGCCGCTGGCGCGGTCGACTTCGGCTGCAAAGCTGACGGTCTTGCGGCGATAGGGATCGGCGCCGGGGGCATCGCCACTGGAACGCGCATTGGCGATGTTTTCCGAAACGATGCGCAGGCGCGTCGATTCCGCTTCGAGGCCGGTGGCTGAAACTTTGAGAGCTGAGATGAGGGGATCCATGATTCCTACTTCCGTACCGCCATGAGCATCATCCGGTGGAAGGCTTTCACCAGTCCGGTATTGAGCTCATAGTCACGCTTGATTTGGCCGGTCTTCATCATTTCCTTTTCCAGCGCGACGCTGTTGCCGGATTGCTGAATCTGGGCATCGTCGAGCATTCCGACCTCCGTCACCTGCGCGGCGCCGGCTGCATCGACGAAATGCCCCGGCTGCGTTGCAGCCATCTGAACGCCTGTTTGCTGAAGAACACTTGCGAAGGGCTTGACGTCCTTGGCCGCATAATGCGGCGTGCTGGCATTGGCGATATTGCCGGCGACGACGTTCTGGCGGACCGATAGCCACTGGGCCTGGCGGGACGCGAGATCAAAAAGCTGAATAGGTTGCATCATGCGACTCCATTGTTGATCCGACCCTAGGGCCGTAATCTTGCGTGGGACTTGTCGTGGATGCAGATGCAAAACATCCTGCCCGCCAGAGGGGAGAACCCGTGGCGATGGCAGGGATCACCGGCGCGCAGCGAGCGCCCGGGATATTCGGCCATCATGGCGGATTGATCGGCAGCCGGATGCGGCAGCCGTAAAATCAGTTGGTCTCGAACACGTCGCCGTTGGTGGTGATCAGCACCCAGCTGCCCTCGCGCTTTTCGAGCGTGGCCAGCCGGCTATTGTCCGGAAGGACGGAACCGACACGCACGAGATACATGCCGCTCGCATCCTCGATCAGCGCTCGACCGTTGGCCACGTGCATCAACTTGAAGCCGGAAGAGCCGGGGAACGGCTGATCGATGCCGTCCTTCTCGCTGGCCGACGTGTCATCCACGGCGGACATCGGAACCGTCGCGGTAAACAGTTCGTCGACGGCAGTCCTGATCTCGGGATCGCTCTCGGGTTTGCCGTCTGACGACAGAGAGGCAACCGTCCCGGACCCAACCTTTTCGGCAAGGTCCCGTGTTGCGCCGCTCCAGGGGGCGGGCATCGAGAACGTGTCCTGATGCAGGAAGGCATACCAAGGGAAGAAGGTCGCGATGGCGGCAAGCACTATGCCGGCTGCTCCCAGCGCCTTGTCTATGGTGGGCAGGCGTTCGCCGCGCTTGCGCTGCGGAACGACTTCATCGGCATCCTGATCGTTTAGGCTCATGCTCGTGGTCTCAAGCCGGCTGCGGGCTGGTTGCCGACGCTTGCCGCAGCCTTCAGCGCGTTGGCAAGATCGGTGAAGGCATCGAAGGCCGGCCGTTCACCAGGCGTCTGCTTCAAAATTTCGTAAATCACCGGCACCTGCTTGATCGCCATGTCGAGATCCGGATCGCTGCCCGGCCTGTAGCCACCGATCAGGCGCAGGTCACGGGTTTCCTCGAAACGGTGGATCAGCGATTTCAATCGCGACACCAGTTTTTCCTGGTCCGGCGTCCAGGCTTTTCGCGCCAGACGCGAGACCGAAGCCAGCGGATTGACGGGCGGATAGCGCCCCTCTTCTGCCAGGCTGCGGTCCATGACGATGTGTCCGTCGAGAATGCCGCGGGTCGAATCGGCGATCGGATCGTTGTGATTGTCGCCGTCGACGAGGATCGAGATGATTGCCGTGATCGTTCCCGTTCCCTCTGCGCCAGGCCCTGCCCGCTCGAGAAGGCGCGGGAGTTCGGTAAAGACGGAGGCCGGATAACCGCGCGCGATGGGCGGCTCGCCCGAAGCGGTCGCCACTTCGCGGATCGCATGGGCAAAACGCGTCACGCTGTCGACGATCAGCAGCACGTTGTCGCCCTGGTCGCGATAGTGCTCGGCAATGGTGATTGCCGTCAGCGGTGCCATCTTGCGCAGCATCGGGCTTTCATCGCTGGTGGCAACCACAGCGACCGACTTGGAGAGGTTCTCGCCAAGCGTGTCCTCGATGAATTCGCGCACTTCGCGGCCACGTTCACCGACCAGTGCGATCACGACCTTATCGAAGGCATCGGCGCGGGCCAGCATCGAAAGAAGGGTCGATTTGCCGACGCCGGAGCCGGCAAAAATGCCGAGACGCTGCCCCAGGCAAAGCGGAGAGAAGATGTCGATGGCGCGAACACCGGTGCGGAAACCATGTTGAACGCGCTGGCGCGTCATGGACGGCGGCGCCGTGTTGGAGATCGGCCGGCGGATGTCGCCCTGCAGAAGCGCGCCAAGGCCATCGATGGGTTCGCCAAGGGCATTGATCGTTCGCCCGCACCAGCCTTCGGTCGGTGCGACACGGAAGGCACCCTTGCGGATCACCGTGTCATGGATGCCGATCGGATCGCCCGGCTCGATCGGGCAGACGACCACGGTTTCCTCTTCCACCTTCACGACTTCGCCCAGATGAATGCCGGTTGCGCTCCTGTGCGCGACGAACTCGCCGAGCCGGACATGCCGCGACAGGCCGCCGACCGTGTAGTGGCCAGCCGAAATCGTCTTGACGTGACCGCCCGGTGCAATCGAAAAATCCGGGTTGGAGTAGCGTCCAACGAGGCCTGCAAGTGCTGCAAGCGACGTCGATGTCTTGCGAATCTGGATTTTCTCGCCCTGCATGCCGTTTCCTGTCCCGATATCGGTTTACTTGGCGCCGCCGAGGGTCTTGATCGCTTCGTCCAGCGTACCCTCGCTATCGCGCATCAGGGCCGTGATGTTTTCGAAAGCCCTGGAAACCATGATCAGCTGCGACATCTCCTGCACCGCATTGACGTTGGATTCCTCCAGGAAACCCTGCATGACGCCGATGTCGAAACGATCGACCACAGGTTCCGGATTGGTCGTCGGAATCACCGCGCTGTTGTCATAACGTGCAAAACCATTGTCGAAATTGGCCTCATAGACACCAAAGGCTGCGACTTGCGCGCCATTCTGGTGAATCGAGCCATCCTGGCCGACTTCGATGTTGCCAGCCGCGTTGTTCAGCTGGATAGGAGCGCCACCGGCATCGAGCACCGGATAGCCCTTGATCGAAACCAGGTCGCCGTTTTCCGTCAGCGTGAAGCGTCCGTCGCGGGTCAGCGCAGGGCCGCCCGGGGTCTCGATCTGGAACCAGCCTTCACCCTTGATGGCGAAGTCCAGCGAATTTCCTGTCTGCCTCAAACCACCATTGTTGGTGTTGATGAACTCCTGGCCTTCCGAGACGAAAGATACTTTCGTTGGTTTGGTATCGCCCAGCATCTGGTTGAACTTGATCTCGGTGGCACGGAAGCCGATCGTGCTGGAATTGGCGACATTGTCGGCCAGCGTGTTCATGCGTTTTTCGAGCGCCATCTGCGATGAGACGGCAACATAGAGACCGGTCTGCATGTCAGAGCCCTCCGAGTTTCAGTTTGTTGATGGAGAGCAACAGATCAGACGAGATGCCATAGCCGCTGGACGATCCGAAGACTGCAAGCGGATCGTAGGGATCGGAGGAATTGCTCAGTTCCCAGAGGGCTGCGAACCGCTCCATGAATTTTCCGAGCTTCGCCGGATCTTTGAAATCGGCGATGTCGATCGACTTTTCGATGGTGGCCACCTGTTTGTCGATGTCGGAGGCGGCAAATTCGTCCGGCAGCTGCATCACGGTACGAACGACCTGCGCCAGGGCCTCATCGGCCAGGAGACCATAGCCGCTGGTGATCGACGGCGCCATGCGTTCGAAATACAGGGCAAGGCGCACACCGGAGTTTTCCTCTCCGGCATTCTGCTCCAGCGTCTGGCGGGCATATTTGTCGGCCACGCCCTTCTGCGCCTTGTCGAACGACGTTGCGGCGGTACCGTTGCGGGCAAAATTGAGCGATTCGACCAGTTCGGAATAACGGTTGTCGGTCAGTTTCTTGGCGAAGGCATCCTCGTTGTCGATGCCTTCGGTCAGCACTTTGCGCATGAAGGCCTTGGCATAGCCCATGTCCTCCAGGCCGTGCGCCTTGATCGCATAGTTATAGAGCCGGCTGTCGGCGAAAAACTCGTCGATGGATTTCACGTCGCCAATCTTGGAGAGGTAATATTCGGTCTCGCGCTCAACGTCGGGCTGCTTTGCCACACGCTCCAGCGATTTCGACAGATCGGCCGTTATCAGTTTGTAGCTGGTGTAGGTCGTCGTCACGACGGAACCCCCCGTTGATCCAATTTCAAAGACGGCGCATGGCGCGCCCGTTGTAGGGAAACTGCCTTGCCTTGCTTGCGCGAGCCTGTTCCGCAAGATGATGGAAAGGGGTCATGGGCCAGCCTCACGCAAGGCTGAAACCGTATCTGTTGCCGTGAAAATTGCGATCTTGGCGGACAAAAACATGAACATCATCATCGGCCTTATCCTGACATTCGGCTGCATCATCGGCGGTTACATCGCCATGGGCGGCCATATGGAAGTGCTGAACCAGCCCTTCGAGCTTGTAATCATTGGCGGGGCCGGGATCGGCGGCTTCATTATGGCCAATTCGATGAAGGTCATCAAGGACACCGGCAAATCCCTCGGCGAAGCGTTCACCAACAAGGTTCCGAAAGAACGCCATTATCTTGATACGCTCGGCGTTCTCTACAGCCTGATGCGGGACCTGCGCACGAAGTCGCGCAACGAGATTGAAAGCCATATCGACAATCCGGATGAATCCACGATTTTCCAGTCGGCCCCGACGGTTCTGAAGAACAAGGAATTGACCTCCTTCATCTGCGACTATGTCCGCCTGATCATTATCGGCAATGCCCGCAGCCACGAGATCGAAGCGCTGATGGACGAGGAAATCAACACGATCACCCATGACAAGATGAAGGGCTACAACGCGCTTGTCACCATGGGCGACGCTTTCCCGGCCATCGGCATCGTCGCCGCCGTTCTCGGCGTCATCAAGGCCATGGGCGCGATCAGCGAGCCGCCGGAAGTGCTCGGCGGCAAGATCGCCGCCGCCCTTGTCGGCACCATGCTCGGCATCTTCCTGTCCTACTGCATCGTCAGCCCGATCATTGCCAACATCAAGACGGTGCGCGACAAGCAGGGGCGTCTCTACATCATCGTCAAGCAGACGCTGCTCGCCTACATGAACGGCTCGGTCCCCCAGGTTGCGCTCGAATACGGCCGCAAGACGATTTCCGCCTACGAACGTCCGTCGATCGACGCCGTCGAGCAGGAAATGATGAATCCGGGCGGCGGTGGCGAAAGCAAGGCGGCCTGATCCATGACAGAACCAAGCACCAGCAACGTTCACCCCTTTGATCGCCGCCTTCTGGCGCGCATGACCGGGGCGCTCGGCGACAGTCAAACGATCGGCAAGACCTGCAGCGACCTCGGACAGATCTTCTCCGAGTTTCTCCCGGATATCTTCAAGAACGAAACCGGGCTCGACATCGCCATCGGCTATGCCGGCTTCGAGGTCGGCCTGAAAAGCGAGCTGATCACCGATCTCGGCACGGCTGTCGCACTCAGTGATACCGCACTGCGCAACTGGGCCCCGGACTTCAACCTCAGCTGCGACAGCCCCGTCATCATCACCCTGATGGAAACGCTGCTCGGCGCGCCGCTGTCTTCGATTGAAGAACCGAAGCCCCGGAAGCTGTCGGCCATCGAGCTCGATGTCGCGACGATGATTTTCGAGAAGTTCGCCGACGTCCTGCGCTCCGCCGTCAACGCGCCTGGCGGGTTCGAGCCGCTGCTCGGCCGCCCCTACAATGCCAGCGATCGCCCTGCGCCGGATCCGGAAATCGAGGATGTTTATTCCGCCTGCATCAACATGACGGTCGGCCTCGGTCCGGTGCTTTCGACGTTCTCCGTCATCGTGCCGCAAAAGACACTCCTGAAGACGCACATCGTCTCGCCGCACGGCGTGGGACATAACAAGAAGCCAAATTCCGACTGGAACGAGCATCTCGAGCAACAGGTCCGCCGTTCGGCGGTAACGCTCGAGGCCCGGATCAAGCTCGAAAGCCTGACACTCGACACAATCAGTCGCCTGCAGCCGGGCGACGTCATCCCGTTTCACGATGCAAAAGATGTGCGCGTCGAAGTCAACGCCAATGGCCGCGAGCTCTACATTTGCGAGTTCGGGCGCTCCGGCGCGAAATACACTGTGCGCATAAAAGACACACACGGTTCCGAGAACGACATTCTTCACCATATCATGGGTTAAAAGAACCGCGACCCGACCGGCAGTATGGTTGGGGCAAGTTTCAACTGGAATAATTCAATCATGGCTACCAAAAAAGCACCCATTGACGAAAAAGCGATTCTTGGCGTTGGCGATGACGAACTCGATCAGGCGATCGACGATCTGCGCGGCGTCTTGAAAAGCGATACCACCGGCGGTCTGCCCGGATCCGATTTCGGCATGGATTTCGGGTCGACCGAGAGTTCAGACCTGTCGTCGGATTTTGGCGGCTCCCTGGACGATACGTCAAGCAGCCTGGATAGCTTCGGCGGCGATTTCGCAGCGACAAGCTTCGGCGAAGACGCTGCAGCAGACACTGCTTTCGGGGCCGGCGATTTCGGCTCCACCAGTGATTTTGGCTCGACCAGCGATTTCGGCGGGTCGTCCTTCGATGCCGGCTCCGCGTCGGCCGAGCCCGGCAGCAGCCTGACCGCCAATCTCGACCTGATCATGGACATCCCGATCGATGTCCAGATCGTGCTTGGATCGAGCCGCATGCAGGTTTCCAGCCTGATGAACCTGACAGAGGGCGCCATCATAGCGCTCGATCGCAGGATCGGCGAAGCGGTCGACATCGTCGTCAACGGCCGATTGATCGGCCGCGGCGAAATCACTGTTCTGGAAAACGACGAAACGCGTTTCGGTGTGAAGCTCATCGAAATCAAGGGTACCAGTAAAGTTTAAAGCCCGGTTTCGGGCCAAGGGGATAGATCCATGATGGATTTTGACAATTTCGCGGCGCAGGCGCCGACAAGCCCTCTCAGCCAGATCGACAAGGCTGCGGCGGTCCTTCTGGCCATGGGCAAACCCATCGCCGGTAAATTGTTGAAGTTCTTCACCCAGAGCGAACTGCAGGCGATCATTGCCTCGGCGCAGTCGCTCCGTTCGATCCCGCCGCACGAACTGGAAATTCTCGTCAACGAATTCGAGGACCTGTTCACCGAAGGTGCGGGCCTGATGGACAATGCGAAGGCCATCGAGGGCATCCTCGAGGAAGGCCTTTCCCCGGACGAGGTCGATGGCCTTTTGGGGCGGCGCACCACTTTCCAGTCCTATGAAGCCAATATCTGGGACCGCCTTCAGGATTCCGACCCGGCCTTTGTCGCCCAGTATCTTGGCAAGGAACATCCGCAGACCATTGCCTACGTGCTGTCGATGATGCCATCGACCTTTGGCGCCAAGGTTCTGCTGCAGCTGCCGGAGGCCAGCCGTGCCGACATCATCAACCGCGCCGTCAACATGAAGACCGTCAGCCCCAAGGCCGCAGCGATCATCGAGACGCGTGTTTTTGAAATGATGCGCGAACTTGATGCGGATCGCAATTCGACCGGCTCGATCAAGATCGCCGAAGTCATGAACGAGCTGGAAAAGACCCAGGTCGACAGCCTGCTCGCCTCGCTCGAAAGCCTCAACACCGATGCGGTCAGGAAGGTCCGGCCAAAGATCTTCCTCTTCGACGACATCCTCGCCATGCCGCAGCGCAGCCGCGTGCAACTGTTCAACGACGTTTCCGGCGACATCATCACCATGGCGCTGCGCGGATCCGGCATGGAACTGCGCGAATCGGTCCTGGCCTCGCTGGGTGCACGCCAGCGCCGCATGATCGAATCCGACCTTTCGGCCGGCGATGCAGGCATCAACCCGCGCGATATCGCCATCGCCCGTCGCTCGATCACGCAGGAAGCGATCCGCCTGGCCGCCAGCGGCCAGATCGAACTGAAGGAAAAGGCGCAAGCTGCCGCCTGACGCGGAAAAGCCCGCGACCGCAATGCGCGCCGGCTGCCACCGGCGCGCATTTTGCGTTTTTTGATCAGACGTCCGTGCGGCTGTCCGGTTTCTGTGAAGCCCGGATGTTAAAAAGCGCCTCCCCCTTGCATGCGGGCCGCGCCGGGATCACAACAGGCCGTCGCGCACGCGCTGCGGCGCTGCACGAGGGTTCGTCGATCCAATGTCTGAAGACCAGGACAAAGACAGTAAAACCGAACTGCCATCGGAGAAAAAAATCGCCGATGCGGCCGAGAAAGGCAATGTGCCGTTCTCGCGCGAAGTGACAATGTTCGCCTCCACCATCGCGATCTATATCTTCTTCGTGTTTTTCATGCCGAGTGGCTTCACCACGCTTGCCGAGGCGCTCAAGGACATTTTCGAACAGCCGGAGGCTTGGCGCATCGAAACATCCACGGATGTCGTGGCCTTGGTGACCCACATCTTCTGGTCGGCCAGCGCATTGATGATACCGGTCTTTGCGCTGCTCATGATATTCGGCCTTGGCTCCTCCGTCCTGCAGAACCTGCCTTCGCCCGTTCTCGACCGGATCGCGCCGAAGATAAGCCGGATTTCCCCGATCGGGGGCCTGAAGCGGGTCTATGGTCCCCAGGGCCTTGTCGAATTCGGCAAGTCGTTGTTCAAGATCATCATCGTCTCGATCATCATCGTGCTGGTGCTGAAGAATGACTACTACAGTTCGCTCGAATCGATGTTTTCCGATCCGCTGACGATCTTTGCCACCCTGTCCGGCGATCTCCACCAGATCATGATCGTCATCCTCTTCGCCACGGCGACGATCGCCATCGTCGATTTCTTCTGGACCCGCCACCACTGGTACACCGAGCTGCGCATGACAAAGCAGGAGGTGAAGGAAGAATTGAAGCAATCGCAGGGTGACCCGATCATCAAGGCGCGCCTGCGTTCGATTGCCAGGGATCGTGCGCGCCGGCGGATGATTTCTTCCGTCCCGCGTGCAACGCTTGTTATCGCCAACCCGACCCACTTTGCTGTCGCCTTGCGTTACGTGAAGGAGGAGGGAGACGCGCCACAGGTGGTGGCCAAGGGGCAGGATCTCGTTGCGTTGAAAATTCGCGAGCTTGCGGAGAAACACGGCATTCCGGTTTTTGAGGATCCGCCCCTCGCGCGCTCAATGTTTGCGCAAGTCTCGGTGGATAGTGTGATTCCACCGGTGTTCTACAAGGCAGTCGCCGAACTGATTCACCGGGTTTATGCAACGCAGCCGAAACGGATCACGTAAGTCGATGAAAAAATGCCAGTATTCCGAACAGCGCGAAAAAATTGTAGCCGAAGCCATCCGACCGGTCGCCACGGAATTGCGCCTGATCGACGCGGCCGATTTCATTGCGCTTTTGCGCTTTGAATCGCATGGTAGCCTGGCCGATCTCGTTGCATCGGCCGCAGAACTGTATTTCCTTCCGGGCACGGTGAATTTCGGCATCGGCGGCAACTACAATCTCGACTGGGATACCAAGCCGGAAATCGTGCTTGATCTCGAACTCAAGCCTGATGGTGTCACTGTCTATGCCCAGCTGGCACTCGGCAAGGACACTGCCGGACTGGAAATCAATCATATCGCCTTCCAGAGCCCGTCCAGCGATCCGGACGAGAACACCGCATTTCTCGCCAAAAGCCTGAATGCAGCGAAGTTCGTCACGTCCTATCCCACGGCAATGGCGAGCTGAACGCCACCGTCATCCGCACGAACTGTCCCATCCCAACGATCAGAGACCGGATATCAGCTGATATAGCCAAGGCGGATCGCCTTGGCGATCGCCTGAATGCGGTTAACGGAATCGAGCTTTGTCGTTGCTACGCCAAGATAGGCATTCACCGTATGAACCGACAGCCCCATTTTTTCGGCAATCTCTTCGCTGATATAGCCATCGCCGGCCATCTGCAGGCAGGCGATTTCGCGATCGCTGAGGGATTCGGAAGGGAGAACGCGGCGCTCGTCAGAGCCGAGGATGTCGATCATGATCTGGCAGCTGCGCCCATGCAGGTCGATGATGACAGCGCTGCTGAGGTCGATATAGCTGCCCATGAACATGACATAGCCATTGCCCTGAGCACCGAGACGAACCGGAAAGGCAATACCGGAAAATGGCAGGAAACGGCCTTTGAGCCGATGGGTGAAGCGCGCGAAGTCCGAGGTTTCGGCCGCCTGGTGTTCGCCGGAGCCATTCCAGAGCAGAGGCAGAAGCGACGCATCGAGATGCGCGAGCATCTGGTCGCTGTAGGAAGAGACCAGATCATGCGCGGTGGCCTCCGAACCCGTGCCCCAGTTGTCGAGCACGCAGGTCAATTTGCGCGACGCCGGCAGACCACTGCCGTTCAGGCGCAGCACGGCAAAGTGCTTGGCGTTGATCTGCTTCTGCATGGCCTGCAGGCGCGCGACAAGCGTGGAAGCCCGCGACACTCTCACCTGGCGTCCTGCCTTGCCGTCTTCATAGGCCCGCGTATTGGGCGGCAGGATATGCGTCATGATCGTCGCTCCTAGACCAGGTTGTTTCGAACAGCGTAGGCAATGGCCTCGGAGCGTGTCTTCGTGGCTGTCTTGCGCATAACACTGGTGATGTAGTTGTTGATGGTGTTGCGCGAGATGCCCAGGATCATGGCGATTTCGTCGCTTGTCTTGCCTTCGGCGATCCAAAAGAGACATTCAAGTTCGCGTTCCGTCAGTTCGAAATCGCGGTCGCTGCGGACACTGCGATCATTGGCGAAGCTGGCGAAATAGCCCGTCAGAATCCCGACATCCCGGACGCTTTCCTGGGACAGGATGACATCCTGCGGAAACAGCAGCATCAGCGACAGGCGGACGCGACCGACGTTGAAGGTGATCGAGCAATATTCGCGGCTGATGCCACGGCTGATATCCACATCGTCAGGCAACGACATGAAGCAGGGTTGCAGCACCGAAAGGCACTTTTCCAGTTCGTTCGTCTTCGAGTGCAGGCCGGACATGACCTTGGCCAACCGCTTGACGACATCGAATGGCCAGTCAGAGCAGATGACGAAATCGAGACCCTCGTCCTGCGACAAGTCATAGCGGGCCAGGAGATAATGCGTGGCGCCGACATATTCGGTCAGGGCAGCAAGCCCCTTGCCGAGATTCCCGCGCTCGGCGAATTCGCCAAGCCTGCGGATCAACTGCTCGCGCGTCGATACCCGGCCAACAGCACGCACCGTCGCCGTCGACCCCGCCCAGGTCGCACTTTCAGCCTGCAGAACATCCATAATCTTGCCCCTCGTTATGGACTCGCCCGTCCTGCTCGAAGCGCCTTCGCCGCCGCCGCCGACAGCTTTCCCCGGGCATTCCGCCACCCGGACCAGACGCAAATCAGTACGCGAATCACTACATAAAATGTACATCGCGCCCTGCAAAAAACTACTGCCATCTTCTCGGGATTTACTTTTAGAAATATCCGTGAAACGATTCGAGACGCTTTGATTCAAGCGCTCGTCAAAACAGCGTGTAAAACAGAATATGGCTTTCAAAATCCTGTTTTTATTAGCTATTCATTAACTTGATGGAAAATGGAAACAACGCGCCAATACGGATTTCACGGCGAAAATGCCAATTTTTGCAAAATTCCAGAGCAAAAAACGAATCAATGCGGAGTCCACCGACACCTCGCAGACTCTGATTTTCTTATTTGAATTTTTGGATGTGGCGAAATTGCATCAACTAGCGCGTCAGTTGAAATACGGCTGAGCTCATAGAGTTAAAGCTTAGCGTAGAATTATTGCTGAAGTAATATTCAAACTATAGTTTCCCGCGGAATCATCGTCCGTTTTTGGCAGAGTCTTGCAAAATTTTCGGGAAACAAAACCGCCTCACACCGGCGCGAATTTAACGTTTTGTTAAATATAACGAATCGCCTTGGCGAATTTGTCGCGGTGCCGGTTCGGCACGATTCTTGTCACACGCGCTGCGGGACTCCGCATACCCGGAATGGGGTGATGTTTATACCAAGCAACAGGGTAGCCATCCCTTGGACCAGACCCAACGGCGCAACCAGGCCGGACAAAAAAAGTCCCGGCAGAACCGGGACTTTGAAGCCTTGAAAAATGATGGTGTCGGCCCTGGCCTTGCCTCAGGCTGCCCGCTCGGCAGCCCATTTGCGGAGGATCTTGGCGGTGCGCTCTTCGCTGATCTCCACCATGCGTGCCAGACGCCGCTCCGGGCCTTCCTTGACGCGGCGATTGAAACCACCGTCGCTTTCGCTGTCGTCGCCAAGGCTGAGCAGGTCGTCCGTGCTGTCGAAGCCGAAATCCGAACCGAAGCCTTCCATGAGCGCCCCACCCGTCGCACCCGGCGATGGCGAGAAGTCCGGAAGTTCGAGGCCGGCGCCATCGGCATCGGCCAGTGCCGTGCTTCCGCCGCCCAGGCCAACGGAGCGGGCCAGCGGACGAAGACCCATCCAGACGACCAGGAAGGCGACCGCGACGAAGGCAAGCGCGTTGATAATGCCACCGAGATTGCGGGTCAGCGTTTCCATGATACCGGGACCGGCAATCGCTTCGTTGAGGAGTTCGGTGTTGACGAAGTCCATGGCGGTCAGCGTGATCATGTCACCCCGCGCCGGATCGAGCCCGACGGCCGAAGCGACGATCTTCTGCATTTCCGCAATATAGGCGTCGATTTTCGCCTGGTCGGGATTTTCGCCGACCATTGCTGCGATACGACCCCGATTGACGACCACGGCGACGGAGAGCTTTTCGAGCGTATAGCTGCTCTTCACCGTGGCGACGGTCTTCGAGTTGATCTCGTAGTTGGTCTGCTCTTCCTTCTTTTCCGTCTGGTCGTTCGACTGCGGACCGCTGGCACCGCCGGTCGGTGCCGCCTGCGGCACGTTCTGCTGCACGGTCGCGGCATTGTCGGCCTGCTGCTGGCTCGACTTCTGCTCTTCCTTGGTGACGCGTGTCGACCGTTCGACACGCGATTCCGGATCGAAAACCGTTTCCTGGATCTGCTGCGTATCGGTGTTGAGCTGCGCCGTGACGCTGGAGCGGAAGTTGTCCATACCGAGGAAAGGAGCAAGCGCCTTGTCGATGTTGCTCTCGATTTCCTTCTGGACGTTTTGGATGATGCTGAGCGACTGGTTCATGGCGCTGCTGGCCGGATCATCGCCGGAGGCGAGAAGCTGGCCGGACGAATCGAGAATGGTCACGTCGTCAACGTTGAGACCGGGAACCGAGGACGCGACGAGGTGGCGGATCGAGGACGCGGCATTGCGTCCGACACTGGCGCTCGCACGGATCATCACCGAGGCTGTCGGGGTCTGCTCCGCCTTGCGGAAGGAGCCACGGTCGGCCATGACGATATGGACGCGGGCAGCCTGGATGCCGGAGATCTGCTGGATGGTCCGGCCGATTTCGCCTTCCAGTGCACGAACGCGCGTCACCTCCTGCATGAAGGAGGTGAGACCCAGGGAGCCGACATTGTCGAAGAGTTCATAACCGGCATTGGCACTGTTGGGCAGGCCGCGTTCGGCAAGATAGAGCCGGGCCTTGCCCGTCATGCCAACCGGCACCTGCAGGCTGCTGCCATCGGCGCCAACATCGAAATCGATATTGGCCTCTGCCAGAGCCACGCTGATCTGGTTGAGATCGCTGCCTTCAAGGTTGACATAGAGGGTCTCGTAAGCCGGCTTGTTGACGTAGATGCCGGCACCGAGCACGATCCCCACCGCGATGACCCCGGCAGAAATGAGGGCAATGAGTTTGCCCTGGCCGAGACTGGTCAAATTTTTCATGACCGTCGAAAGTTGATCCAACAGATTCATTCTGTTTCCGCACCCAGTGGCGCATATTTCAGTCGAGTAACATCACTCGATAGAACAATCATGCGCAGATCCAAACAATCGGGTTTGCTGGTCGATGATTTGGCGCAGTCGGCCTAATGCAAATCACGCGCAAATCTACCAGCCCCAGTCAGGACCCTAGAAGACGAAACTTGTGCGAACTTGTCTTGGATGCCGGTTTTCGACGGCGGTGCAAAAAGCATGGGCCGGTTCAGGATCCCGCACGCGACGCTGCGGTGCCGGGACGAAACATGCTGCATCTCAAACAAAACCGGCCGCCAATGTGGCAGCCGGATGGATTGAAACCTTGTGAAAAGGGCTGTCTAGAACGCTTCGAAGTCGCCTGCCGCTTCCGTCAGCGGCTGGGAATGGCCATGACGCAGCATTCCGTTGCCGAGCGATTTCTGCATATCGGCAAGTTTCACCAGATTGAGTGCCGTCGTGACATCAACCATCCAGGACAACGGGATCGCCGCCGTGACCGTGTCGATGAACTCGGCGAGGCCGCGCGTTTTCTGGACGGCAAGATCTATGCCCTGCAGCAGTTTCATCCGGTCGGCGCTGTCGAGCATCGCGTCGCCGTCGATGTCGTTCAGCATCGGCTCGATCCGCTCGATCAGATAGGCCACGTCGTAAAGTTCCGAAACGACGCGCATCATCACTTCCGGAAGCGCTTCGTCAACGTGAGGCATATGGCTCTTGGTTTCGGTCTGCATTACTCTTCCTCACGATGATAACAACTGCCGTCCGGGTCTTTCCGCTTCGGACGGCCTGCCTTCGAACTCCTGTCGGTTCCGTTTGCCGTGTGCCGCGCCGAAGCGCGGCATCGCTTGGACTAGAAGAACTCGATCGTATTTTCGACAGGCCTCGAAACAGGAGCCGGACGCTGCTCGAGTGCAACCGTCTTCTGCGTTTCGACACCGGTCAGCGCATACTGGCGCGCCCGACCGCTGAGCGGCCAGTATTCCAGTTTGCGTCCGTGTTCTCCGCCGGTGCTTTCACCGACGATCTGGATACGCTCGTCCATCAAGAACTGCCGCGCGAACAGCGCATTCTGTTCCCCGACATTGGAAAACCGCGCAATCGTCTTTGCGCCGCCGAAGATCTTGGCTTCGAGCCTTTCACGACGTGCTCCCTTTTTCAGGAGGCCGTTGATCAGCAATTCCATCAGATGAACGCCATAGCGTGTTGCGTCGCCGCCAGAAGCCATCGCTTCCGCCGAACCCGGCAGAAGAAAGTGGTTCATGCCACCAACACCCGCGACCGGGTCGCGCATACATGCCGACACGCAGGATCCCAAGATGGTCGAGAGCACCACATCCGGATCACTGACTACCTTGAATTCACCCTGAATGACGTGCAGGCGTTTGACCGCGGCCTCCTGGATCATTTCAGCGCCCCAAACACAGCCTCGATCGCTGCCTTCATCTTTTCAATGGTGAACGGCTTGGCGAGTACGTTGTTGGCACCAAGTGCTGCAGCCTTGGTGACCAGTGCGCGATCTCCCTGTGCCGTCAGCATGATGAACGCCGCCTTCTTCGTCGCCGGATTGTTGCGAACAGCGGCCAGAAGGCCGAGCCCGTCCATCTTGGGCATGTTGAAGTCGGAGATCACCAGATGGTGCGGCTGCTGGGCCATGATCTTGGCCCCCTGCTCACCGTCGCCGGCAACCGTGATCTGCTTGAAACCGAGCTGTTGCAAGGCATCACCCAGCAGCAGGCGGCTCGTTACCTGATCGTCTACGATCAGAACCTTGATTTTTTCCGCTAGGGACATTTATTCGTTTCCTTCTCTTCGGGCAGCGGCGCTTTTCAATACTTCTTCCCCGATTGAGTTGAGGGGTAGTTGTGTTTCGACGGCTCCCAGTTCATGGGCGACCCTCGGCATTCCATACACCACGCAGGTTTTTTCATTCTGACCGAATGTTCGAGCGCCCGCGTGACGCATTTTCAAGAGGCCGGATGCGCCATCACGGCCCATTCCGGTTAGTATCACGCCGATCGCATTGCGACCGGCGAGTTCGGCAACGGAGTCGAACAGAACATCGACCGAGGGTCGGTGGCCGTTGACGGGTTCACGGTCCAGCAGACGGCAGGACGGTGATGTCGGGTTGACAACCTGCAGGTGGCGTTCGCCACCGGGCGCCAGGTAAACTTTGCCGATCTCGAGCCGCGCGCCATCGGTCGCCTCTGACACCGTCGGTGCGCAGAGGCGGTTGAGACGTTCCGCGAAGCTCTTGGTGAACGTGTGCGGCATATGCTGCGTGATCACCGTCGGCGGGCAATTCGCCGGGAATTTCTGCAAGACGGCAATGAGGGCCTCGACGCCGCCGGTGGAGGCGCCGATCGCGATAATCTTGCGGCCGGCGCGGTAGTCAACGGAGGCGTTGGCATTGGCATTGGCGGGGCTCGGCGCTGCAACCTTGTTGCCGGTGATGATGAACTTGCGCTGCGAGCGTGCAGCCGCCTTCACCTTGTCGGCAAGGTCGCCGAACGGACGCGGATCACCCGGAAGGGGCTTTCCGACGCAGTCGAAAGCACCGATTTCAAGGGCCGAGATCGTTGCTTCTGCACCTTTGTGCGTCAGCGTCGACACCATGATCACCGGCATCGGCCGAAGGCGCATGATCTTGTCCAGAAATTCCAGACCATTCATGTTCGGCATCTCGATATCGAGCGTGACGACGTCCGGATCCAGTTCCTTGATCGCCTGGCGCGCCTGCATGGCGTCGGCCGCCTGGCCAACGACATTGACGTCCGGGTCCGCGTTCAGGATCGCCGTGATCAGTCCGCGCATGGTTGCGCTGTCGTCGACAACGAGAACGCGTGCTGGCGTGGTCATGAGCGTCCCCCCTGTGGTTTGCCGTTCAGGCGGTAAGTGGTGATCCCGATATTGTCGAAGACCGATTTCGCGTCGCCCGAGACCCGCTCGGAATGACCGATGTAGAGATGGCCCTTCGGGTTCAACATGCCGGCAAAGCGCGACCAGATCTTCATCTGTGTCGGCTCGTCGAAATAGATGACGACGTTGCGGCAGAAAATCACGTCGAACTGGCCCTTGAACGGCCATTGCGCCATCAGGTTCAATTCGTTGAAGGTGATCAGGCGCTTGACCCGGTCATCGACCTGCCATTTCTGACGGCCACCGACTTCGGTCTCCGCAAACCACTGCTTGCGCATCGCCGGACTGACGGTTTCGAGCGCCGTCGCGTCATAGGCACCCGCCTTGGCAAGCGCCAGGATCTTCGGATCGATGTCGGTCGCAAGAATGCGGAAATCGAGATCCGCAACGTTCGGCATCATCGACAGGACGGTCAGCGCGATCGAATAGGGCTCCTGCCCGTCCGAGCAGGCAGCCGACCAGATGCGCACCCGTCCGCCGTTCTTGGCACGCGCCAGAAGCTCGGGCAGGACATCCGACTTCAGATGTTCGAAATGGTGGTTCTCGCGGAAGAACCTGGTGAAGTTGGTGGTCAGATGCGACAGCATGTCCCGCCGCGCCGCAGCCCCAGCCGGCGAAGAAACCAGCGAGCAATATTCCCGGAAGCCCTTCAGTCCCAGCGTGCGGATATGCTTGGAAAGCCGCGAATAGACGAGCGAGGCTTTGGATTCGTTGAGAAAGATCCCGGCATCCGCATAGATCATCGCAGCAACCTCCATCAGGTCGCGGCGTGTCAGCGGATATTCGCCGCTCGCCAGACACTCGTCCGGGGATAGTTTGCTGTCAAAGGCTGGCATGCTCATGCGGCTTCACTTTCGGAGTGAGGAAAGACAGCATCCAGTTCGATAAGACAGATCATCCGCCCCTCGATCGCCAGGATGCCACGTGCAAAGGTTCTTTCGAATTCCGACGATACGTCCGGTGTCGGCTGTATGTTTTCGTCCTTGATCGTCAGGATGTCGGAGACTGCCTCGACCAGAAGCCCGACCACCCTGTTTCTCGCTTGCGTCACAATAATGACGTGTCTGACTGTCGGTTCCGCCGGCTTCATTCCAAGACGGGCCGACATGTCGATGATCGGCAAGACGGCGCCACGAAGATTGAGGACGCCCAGCACGTAGGAGGGTGCATGGGGCATCGGCGTGACGGGCGTCCAGCCGCGGATTTCACGGACCGACATGACGTTGACGCAGAATTCCTGGTCACCGATGCGGAAAGCAATGAGCTCCCGGCCGCCATGAGTCAGATTTTGTGCGAGATCCGTCATCGTCATTATCCAGCCGCGGCAAGCGACGCTTCGAGTTGCAGGGAATGGCCGCGCGACGCCGAGACGACGGAGTCTACGTCCAGGATGAGAGCGACACGACCGTCACCGAGAATGGTGGCGGCGGCAATGCCGGGCACGTGCGTGTAGTTTGCCTCGAGGCTCTTGATGACGACCTGGCGCTGTCCCTGGATGGCATCGACCATCAGGGCGCGCTGGCCGCCGCCTTCGGATTCCACCAGAAGGGCCACACCTTCGACCGGATTGGCCTGTGTCGAGCGGAAATTCAGGATCCGGCCGACATCGACGAGCGGGCAGAAGGAATTGCGGATCGAGATCAGGCGCTGGGTGGCGCCGAACGAATGGATCGCTGCGGCTTCCGGCTGCAAGGTCTCGACGATGGCGGTCAACGGAACCACCAGCGTCTGGCCAGCCACCGTCACCACCATGCCGTCAAGCACGGCAAGGGTCAGCGGCAGGCTCATTGTGAAGGTCGAGCCATGACCGGGCTTGGAGGAGATGTTGATACGACCGCCGAGTGCCTGGATCGAACGCTTGACCACGTCCATGCCGACGCCGCGGCCGGAAAGGTCGGAGACCTTGTCGGCGGTGGAGAAGCCGGCGTGGAAAATCAGATTGTCGATTTCCTCGTCCGAAAGATTGGCGTCGGCCGTGATCAGGTCGTTGTCGATCGCCTTCTGGCGGACCTTTGTGCGGTTGATGCCAGCGCCGTCATCGGAAAGTTCGATGACGATGCGGCCGGAGCGATGCTTGGCGGTCAGCTTGACCGTGCCTTCAGCGCTCTTGCCGGCAGCGAGTCGCTTTTCGGGCATTTCCAGGCCATGGTCGACCGCATTGCGAATCATGTGCGTCAGCGGCTCGGCCAGCTTGTCGATGACCGTCTTGTCGACCTCGGTGTTTTCACCCTCGGTGACCAGACGAACCGATTTGCCGGTGATGTCAGCGATTTCGCGGACGGTGCGGGCCATGCGCTGGAAGACCGGCTTGACCGGCTGCGCACGGATGGCCATGACCGAATCCTGGATCTCGCGGGTGAGCTGCTGCAGCTCTTCGAGGCCCATATTGATCGACGACGTGCCGTTGTTGTCGTTCTCGATAACGCTCTGCGACAACATCGCCTGGTTGATGACAAGCTCGCCGACGAGGTTGATGAGGCGGTCGACGCGATCGAGATCGACGCGGATTGTCGGAGCGACGGCCGAGGAAGCCTGCTGGGCATTGTTCTGGGCGGCAGCTGCAGCCGCGTTCTTTGCACTTTCGCTGGCAGCACGGGATGCGTTGCCGGCCATCTGAAGCACGTTGCTGGCTGTTTCAGCGGCAGCGACGGCTTCGTCGCGCTGAGCCGATGCCAGATTCTCCTGCTCTTCCGCCATGGCGGCAGAAGCGTCACCCTCGTCGTCAAGGGCCGACAGGTCGAAGGGGACCGGCTGCATGGGCAGGTCGCTGGCGACAACCGCACTTTCGTCTCCGACTTCCGACACTTCCAGATCGCAATCCCACTCGGCGAATTCGAAGACCGAACGAACAGCGTCCTCGCCCTTGTCGGTCTTGATCGAGATCTTCCACCAGAAATAGGCAGCTTCCGGATCCAGCTCTTCAAGCGGCGGCAGGTTGCTCATGTCGCAATGAATGCTCATTTCTCCAAGGCGCGAGAGATCACGCAGGAGAAGGGTCGCTTCATTGCCCTTTGTATAGAGATCGGACTTCGGCTTGAAGACGACTTCATAGGTCGGCTGATCGGCGGAGTCGGATTCGTCGCCACCGAACTCGTCGAAGGAGAAGGCAACGGGCATAAAGCCCTGGTCATTTGCGGCCGGGGCCGCTGCCACCGGAGCGGCCGGCTTTGCAGCGGGGACCGGTGCGGGTGCAGCCGATGCCGTCGGCAAGGGCGAACCATTGGCCAGGGCCTCGAGTTCGCGGATCAGCTGCTTCGAGCGGGCCTGATCGACACTGCCGCCATCTCGGGCGACATTGGTCAGGTCGGCCAGAACGTCGGCCGATTTCAGCATGACCTTCAGGACTTCCTGGTTCGGTTCCAGCTTATTGGAACGAACGCAATCAAGTGTCGTCTCGAACACGTGGGCGAAGGAGACAAGATCATCAAGGCCGAAGGCGCCGGCACCACCCTTGATGGAGTGGACCGCTCGGAATACCGCATTCACCGTTTCCGGGTCACGGTCTCCGTCGTTGAGCCTCAGGAGACCCGATTCCAGTTCAGCGAGTTGCTCCTCGCACTCCTGGAAGAAAATCTCTTTGATTTCGTTCATATCCATTGGGTGAAATCCTGGCGTTAAGCGGTTACACGCTCGATTGCATCGATCAGTTTCGTCGGATCGAACGGCTTGACGATCCAGCCTGTTGCGCCTGCCTGGCGGGCGCGGTTCTTCTTCTCTGCATCGCTTTCGGTCGTCAGAACGAGGATTGGGATGGCGCGGAACTTTTCATTCCGGCGAACGCCCTCGATGAAACCGAAGCCATCGAGGCGCGGCATGTTGATGTCGGTGACGATGACGTCGGGATTGGCATCCTCGAGCACTTCGAGGCCTTCAATGCCGTCCTCGGCCTGGATCGTTTCGAAACCGGCATTGTTCAGCGTCACGAGAAGCATATTACGTATTGTGCGGCTGTCGTCGACCGTCAGTACTTTTTTCTTCATTTCAAATCTCCTTGGCCATCAGATGGTCGATATTGACCCCGATGAGCTGCGTCGTTTTCGTGAAAGCGTCCGACACCTTGGTGAAAGTGAAAGACTTTTTATCCTCTTCCCAGCTCCTGGCTCCGGCCATCAGAACCTGAAGGCAGAGTGCACCGACCCGCTCGACGGCGGAAGCATCGACGACGAGACTGTTGCCGCGCAGTGCCACCAGCTTTCCACGCAGCGCGCTTGCCTCGTTAAGATCGAGGATTGGCGGGAGACTTAAACTTTTGTGAGCGGCCTTCTTGCTTGCCATCCCTATCTTCCTTGTCTGCCTGGGAGTAATTTGCACTGATTGTCGATAACGGCGTCCGTTCGAGAGCGGCCACCGGCGCGCCCCGGAGGATAACCGGGCGATGTCTGAATGCTGTGCTTGTGGCGGCTCTGCATCTAGCGCCCCCACCCGGCTAGGCTGGCCTGGAGGCCAAAACCATCGTCTTCGGAACCGAACGAAAGATCTTCCGCTTCAGCACGCCGCGACAAAATCGCGACGCTTGCCTGTTGAACGCGTGCAACCGGAACGGCGGTCGTGGACTGACGCTGGACACGGAACTGGCGGATCGTCTGGCCCAGCTCGAGAATGACGGTCTGAAGATCGTCGCACGTACCATGGGCCTCGCCGGCTTGCGCCGCGACGGAACCGATCTCGGCACCGATGCGACCGACATCTGACGTCGCCGCCTGAAGGCCGGTGACCTGATCTGCAGTTTCCGCTGCAATGCCCGAAATTGCCGCGTTGATGCCGCGAACCTGCTCGACGATGCTTTCGATCGCATCCTGCGTGCGGCCGACCATCTCGACCCCGGCCTCGACCTGCGACTTGGTGGTGGTGACCAGCTGCTTGATTTCGCGTGCCGCATCGCCGGAGCGCTGCGCCAGCGCACGCACTTCCTGGGCAACGACGGCAAACCCGCGGCCGCTCTCGCCGGCGCGGGCCGCCTCGATGCCGGCGTTCAGCGCCAGAAGATTGGTCTGGAATGCGATTTCGTCGATCACACCGATGATCTGGCCGATTTTCTCGGCAGAGGTTTCAATGTCGGCCATGGCGGAGATGGCCTGGCCGGCAACCTCGCCGCTGCGTTCAACCGACTGGCGGGTGGCGGTTGCAGTCTTCTCCGCGTCCCGTGTCTGGGCCGCGCTGCTGCGCACCCGGGCGACGATATCGCCCAGCGTCCGGGTTGTTTCGCCCAGAGCGTCCGACTGGATCTGCGTCGTTTGCGCGAGGCGCTGCGTGCGCGCGCCAAGATCATCGCTGGAGGTTTCGATTGTTGCTGTGCGCTCCGCGATGGAAAGCAGGTTGCGCTCCAGGTTGTCGAGCGCGCCGTCAAGCCGGCGGGCAAGCGGCTGGTAACTTTCCGGCACATCGACCGGTGTGCGGATGGAAAAATTTGCATCCGCCAAGCCATCGATGACGGCCTCGAACACCGCGTTGGCTTCGGCTTCTCCGGCCTTGCGCTGCTCGATCAGCTGGCGCTGGTGGGCATGGCGCTGTTCGTTGAACCGCAGCGAGACAGCGATTTCGGTATCGACAAAAACCGTACGCACCAGTGCGGCGACAAGTTCGGTCAGTTCGCCCTTGCGCGACTTGCCGAGCGGCAGCACGGATTTCGGCCAGAATTCCTCGATCATTGCACAGAGCAACCGCTCCAGGACAACGGCATGGCCGGCGATCTGCCAGCGCGGATCGAGACCCATCTTGCTTTCGGCATCGGACAGGAGCTTGACGCGTTCGGCATAGAGGCTGTCGAATCGTGCATCGGTCAGCACATTCCAGTGCGACGACTGCAGGTCGTGAAGACGCTCGATCTGGCGATCGCTGGTAAAGTGACGGGCGGCATCGGGAAATGTCTGGAGGCGCTGGAAGAGATCGCGGAGCGCCAGATCAACCTGGGGCCCTAGCGCCTGGCGATGCCGGCGGATGACGTCGGTCTGGCCATCATCGAGACCAGCAAAGCGCAATCGCTCAAGCAGACTGCCTGCCTGGGCCTTTCGCGACTGATCTGATGACGTATCGTGCCTCAACGCTGTTCCCCGGTTCAGCGCATGATCCTGAAAAGTGATTGTGCTTTTCAGACGGGATCATGCGTAAATTCCATGTCTAGCGCCGATCCCTGCATTCGAGCGGAATGCTGCCGGCGCTGCTGCACTGTCGAATTGGCTGGAAATCCGGCCCGTCGGAGACGGTTGCGTCTTCGGACACGGCCTCAAGTCGATCGACTCAAGGACATGGCCTCACGCGATCTGGTTTCCCAAGTCCACTCGTGAAGATCGTCATACCGGACCAAACCCGGTTCGACTGTGCGGCATCATGCCTTGTCGGGAACATCGGAACGTTCGCATTCCGAGGTGTACGACCATGTTTATGGTTAATTCCTTGCTTGAAGGTTAACGGTTGAAGGTCCGTATATGCTTTTGCTAAAATTAACCCCGTCGAGCCGCATTTGCCGCCGAGAACCTGCAATCAGGCAAGCCTTTCCATGGAAAACAACAGGTTCTCAATGGTAAGACTTGGGAATTGAAGTTTCCGGCCCGGCGCGCTACTTCCTTTTCTATTCTGCTTGAGGTCAGCCATGCGCAAGCATGGCGCGCCAGTGTAAAGCGGCATCATGATGATGACGTAAGAAGGGAATGGACAATGATTGTTCTTGGATTGTGCGCCATACTGACCGCCACCCTGACACTGGCTGCCGTCTCCATGCTTCTCAACATCGAAGACGAAAACAAGGTTGCGAGATCCCGCATTTTCTAATGCCTGCCGGGTGCTTCTACTGAGCCCTTAGCAGTCAATCTTGCGTCCGAACCCGGGTTGTTCGTAAAAACCTGCGGATCTTTCTTGTCACGGACGGAACTTAATCGGCGGCAACACGCCATGCCTGCGCATAGACGCGGTATTCGACTGGTATCTCTTCAGCAAACGCGACGGATTGCACCTTTGCCCGTGTCGGGTCGGCAAGGCAGGCTGCACCCAGGCTGGTCCCGGTGGCGCTCTGGCCGCCGGTCAGGACCGGTCGTCCTGTCGCAGCCGCCAGCATGCGGAGATAGCTGATATTTCCAGCAAACGGCCCCTCAACGACAATCTCGCCCCGTGCGCCGATCAGATCGAGGCTTGTCGCCGTCATCAGCGCCAGGTGAAACGACACGACGGCATACCGTTCTGCCGGTCCAAGGCTGGTCTCATCGCAGGTCCAGCGGGCTTTCGCCTGCGGATAAGGCCCGGATCCTTCCGGAACCGAAGGCAAAAGCATGCAGCGGCGGCGGACAATATCGGCTTCGACCGCGATCGAGGCGGCGGTGACGGGCTCCGGCATCAAGGTCGCGAAGGCCCGACCGCCCATGAAGCGGGCCGACGGCACCGGGTCCCCGAGAGCATTGACATTGATCAACGTGTCACGGGCTTCGTCGAGTGCCACTTTTTCGGCGCCGACCGCCATGATCACCACCCAGGTCCCCGTCGAAACAACGGCGAAGGGCGATGGTCGCGACAGCACATGCGGCAGAAGCGAGGCATTGGAATCATGGATTCCACAATATACCGGCAATCCGGCCGGCAGACCGGCTTGCTGCGCGACGGCCGGCAGCAGCCCGCCAAGCACATCGCTTGCCTTGCGCACCGGGGCAAACAGCGGCCGCCAGCCGCGCGCGTCGACCAGCGTCGAGTAATCGGCTTTATAGGGGTTCCAGAGATCGGTGTGGCAACCGAGCGAGGTCAGTTCGTTGGCCAGCACACCGCTTAACCGGTAGGACCAGTATTGCGCATAGGTGAGAATGCTGTCGACCTGGGCAAACGCCTCCGGAAAGGTCTGTTCCTGCCAGTAAATCTGCGCCCCGATATTGAGCCCCATCGGCAGGCGGGCAGCACCGGTTTCCGCAAAGGGCGGACGGATCGCGTCATAGGCCTTTGCCAGACTGTCCGGCCCGCCAAACTCGTAATCGAGGAGGGGCAAGGCGAGCGCGCCGTTCCTGTCGAGCAGAACCGCCGTTGCGCCATGGGTGGTGACCGAGATGGCATCGATCGGTATCTCCGCATGGAGTTCGCCCAGGCTGTCGAGAATGAAGCGCCAGAGCGTTTCAACGTCAAAATGCGGATAGATACCGTTCGACGTGACGCCATTGGCCGTCTTGCGAACGGCAATTTCGGCAAAGCTATCCAGATCCACCAATGCGACCTTGGCATTCGTCTTGCCGATATCGATGACGGCGATGGTTTTCATGAACTTACGCCATGTGAAAGACGGTGGTGAGCGGTACTGCGACTGGCTCGTTATCGGCTTTTGTTTCCATGATATCCGCCATGTGGGCCCACCATTTCTGTATCACAGGATGTTTGGGCAGGTCGGCCATGGTGTGATCATCGGTGCGCCAGAGAACGCCAAACAGCAGATTGGTCTCCTCGTCCAGATGGATGGAGTAGTCGGACACGCCGGCGGATGTCAGCAGCGCCGACAATTCAGGCCAGATGGCATCGTGCCGTGCCTTGTACTCTTCTGCCAAGCCCGGCTTGAGGCGCATGCGGAACGCGTATTTTTCCATGATCGGATCCTTATTGCGCCATGCGCCGGCGGGCGCGCGACCAGAGGATCGGCAGCGCGATGACCGAGATCAGAAGTGCGCCGATGAAGATCGACATGACGATGCCGGGCACGTTCAGAAGACCGAAGCCGAAAGTCACCATGCCCATGATGAAAGCGGCCAGAACGACGCCGGGGATCGTGCCGGAGCCGCCAAGGATGCTGACACCACCAAGCACGACCATGGTGACGACCTCGAGCTCGACGCCGAGCGCGATCGACGGACGGGTCGAGCCCAGCCGCGAGGTGAGGCAGATCGAGGCGATGCCGGCCATCAGCCCTGTCAGCAGAAAGAGGATGAACTTGACGCGACCGACGCGCACGCCGGAAAACAGCGCCGCCGTCTGGTTGTTGCCGATGGCATAGACGGTACGGCCGAAATTGGTCTTGTGCAGGAGAACGCCAAAGACCACGGCGCAAACCGCAAACAGGGCCAGTTCGAACGAGAACACCCACCAGACATAACCCTGGCCGAAGAAGGCGAAGCTCTCGGGATAACCGGTATAGGCCTTGTCGCCGAGAATGATGAAGGACAGGCCGCGAAACAGGCTCATCGTGCCGATGGTGACGACGATCGACGGCAGGCCGAGCCCGGTGATCAGGAGGCCGTTGACCATGCCGCAGAACAGGCCGGTGCCGAGGCCGACAAGCACCAGAACAGGCGTATCGGCGCCCATGGTCACGGCAAGGCCCATGGCCGTCGAGGACAGTGCAATGATCGAGGCCACAGACAGGTCGATCTCGCCGGAGATGATGACAAGCGCCATGGCAAAGGCGATCAGCGCCTTTTCCGTGAAGTTGAAGGTGGCGTCGGACAGGTTCCACGGATCGAGGAAATAGGGCGACGCAAAGGAATTGAGGGCGAAGATCAGGATCGCCACGACCAGAAGAAGGCTTTCCCAGCTTTTCAACATGCGGCTGGAGCGACTCTGCAGGCGATCAGGGATGAGCCGGGGTGAAAGATGCTGCTCTGCCATCAGACCGCCTCCGCTTTCTTCAGAATGACACGGCCCTTGCGGCTTTCCGTGCGGGCGTTGACGGCGACAGCGATGATGATCACCGTACCCGAAATCGCCAGTTGCGCAAAAGGCGAGATGTTGATGACCGGCAGGGCATTCTTGATGACGCCCAGGAACAGGCTGCCGAGCACGGCGCCGCCGACCGAGCCGATGCCGCCGGCGATGGAAATGCCGCCGATGACGCAGGCGGCGATGATGTCGAGCTCGAAACCGGCAGCAATATCAACATAGGCCACCGCATAGCGCGAGACCCAGAGATAACCGGCCAGACCGGCAAGCGCGCCTGACAGGCAATAGGCGAGGAAGCGGGTGCGGCCGACGTCGATGCCGGTATAGACTGCCGCATGCGGATTGCCGCCGACGGCAAAGAAGGCACGGCCGATCGGCGTCCGGGTCATCAGAAGGTAGACGGCGATGATGGCCATAACGGAGAGCCAGGACAGGACCGCGAAACCCGCGAACGACGCCCGCGGCAGCGCCTTGAAGGCATCGCTCATCTGGTGGGCGTTGATCCAGGCACCGTTGCTCAGGAGAAAGATGCTGCCGCGGAAGATGGTGAGGGTGCCAAGCGTGACGACAATCGGCGGGATGTCGAGCTTCCAGACGAGCAGGCCGTTGATCGAGCCAAGCACGGCGCCCAGACCGACGACCGCCAGAATGAGAAGCGGGATCGGCACGCCCGGGAAGGCGGCATTGATCATCGCCGCGACAATGCCAGACAGCGCCAGGTTGGCGGCCATCGACAGGTCGATACAGCGCGTCAGGATCACCGCCATCTGACCAAGTGCCAGGATGATCAGGATCGACGTGTCATTGTAGACACGCGCCAGATTGGCCGGCTCGACAAAACCCGGAAAGCGCAGCGCGATCAGGAAGACCAGGGCGATGATTGCAAAAACCAGCAGGATTTCGCGATTTTTCAACAGCTTTGCCATTATGCGGCCCCGCCTTCGACTTGCGTTGCAATACCGGCAGCGGCCCGGACCAGTTTTTCCGCGGTCAGTTCAGCGCGCTCGAAACGGCCGGCGATGCGGCCCTCGCGCATGACGATGACGCGGTCGGCCATGCCCATGATCTCGGGGATTTCCGAGGAGACCATGATGACACTCAGCCCCTGCCCGGCCAGTTCGCTCATGAAGGCATGCACGGCCGCCTTGGAGCCGATATCGATGCCCTTTGTCGGCTCGTCGAGAATGATGACCTTCGGCTGCGTCGCCAGCCATTTGGCGATCACGACCTTCTGCTGGTTGCCGCCCGACAGGGTGCCGACGTCCTGATCGAGCGATGCAGCACGAAGATCGAGGCGCTGGGTATATTCGCGCGCCAGCGCAAATTCATTGGCCAATTTCAGGAAGCCCGAGCGTGAGGTCCGGTTCAGCGACGGGAGTGTGACGTTCTGGAAGATCGGCAGGCCAATGATCGCACCTTGCCGGCCGCGTTCCTCCGGCACGTAGACGATACCGTTGGCAATCGCTTCCGAAGGGCTGCGGATGACGAGGACCTTGCCGTCGAGCTTCACGGCACCGGCAGACGGCCGGGTGATGCCGATCAGCGACTGCATGAACTCGGAGCGGCCGGCCCCGATCAAGCCATAGAAGCCCAAAATCTCGCCGCGGCGCAGTTCGAAATTGATGTCCTCGAATTCGGTCGGATGGCGATAGCCCGACACGGTCAGCACAGGCTCGCCGATCGCGACATCGACTTTGGGGAAAACCTGACCGACATCGCGGCCGACCATCATCTTCACCAGTTGATCCTGATCAACATCGGCTATCAGCCCCGCCCCCACCATGCCGCCATCGCGGAACACGGTGTAGCGATCGGCAATGCGGAAGATCTCGTCGAACTTGTGGCTGATGAACAGGATCGCCTTGCCGTCGGCCTTCAGGCGGTCAATCAGTTCGTAGAGCTCGTGGATTTCCTTGTGCGACAGAGCGGCAGTCGGCTCGTCCATGATGACGACGCTGGCGTCGATCGACAGCGCGCGGGCAATGGCGACCATGTGCTTGTTGGCAATGCCGAGGTCACGCAGCCGGATGGTCGGATCGATGTCGGCGCCGACACGACGCAGGAGGTCGCGGGCATTGCCGTTGAGCGTCTTCCAGTCGATCAGACCGAAGCGATTGCGCGGCGCGTGGCCCAGAAAGATGTTTTCGGCGACCGAGAGTTCATCGAACAGCACGGTCTCCTGATGGATGGCCGTGACGCCGTGTTGGGATGCCGCCATGGCCGTCGGAAATTGGGTCTCGACCCCGTCGACACGGATCGTTCCGCCGTCCGGCTGATAGATTCCGGTGAGGATCTTGACGAGCGTCGACTTTCCCGCGCCGTTTTCACCGATCAAGGCGGTGACGGAGCCCGGATATAGCGACAGCGAGACGTCGGACAATGCCTTCACGCCCGGGAAGGACTTGGAGATGCCCTCCAGCGCAATGGCGGGTTTCATCCGCAATGGGGTCGTTTCCTGCAGCAAGGGTTGGTCCACCGGTATGATTGAGTTTGAAATGCAATGACCTTCGCCAACCGCGCACTCCCTCTTTTCCCCGACGGGGAGAAGTGCCGAGCGCCCGCGAGGCTATGAGGGGGTCTTTCCACAAACGCTATGTTTGCCGAACCGCCCCCTCATCCGGCCCTCCGGGCCACCTTCTCCCCGCCGGGGAGAAGAGGCAGATCTCCCAGATCAGAAGATCTTCGAAAACTCTTCGACGTTCGAAGCGTCGTAGACGAACGGGTCGGCCATTGCGCCTTCATTGTTGTCGTCGAGCTTGACGGCGCCCATGCGGCCCATTTTCAGTTCCGCGCCCGGCTTTGCTTCCGCGCCGCCGATCAGGTCATAGGCGATCATGGTTGCGGAATAACCGAGGTCGATCGGGTTCCAGATGGCGAAGGACTTCGACGCGCCGGACTTGACATGGCCCGCCATTTCCGAGGGAAGGCCGAGACCGGTGACGTTGATCTGCCCCGTCTTTCCAGCGTCGGTGACGGCCTGAGCCGCAGCAACGATACCGACGGAGGTCGGCGCAATGATCGCCTTCAGGTTCGGGTAGGACTGGATGAGGCCCTGCGTTTCGCGGTAGGACTTGTCGGCAAGGTCGTCACCATAGACGGTGGCCACGACATTGATGCCCTTGTAGTTTGGCAGGACCTTCTTCATTTCCTCGATCCAGACGTTCTGGTTGGTCGAGGTGGCTGTTGCCGAGAGGACGGCAACGTCGCCGCCTTCCGGAAGCTGGTCAGCAGCCAGCTTGATGATCATGTTGCCGATCAGCGGGCTGGACGACGGGTTCAGGTGCATGGAGCGACCGTCCTTGGCAACGCCCGAATCCCAGGAAATAACCTTGATGCCGCGTTCCATGGCCTTCTTCAGGGCCGGAACGAGCGCGTCCGTGTCGTTGGCGGAAACGGCGATCGCGTCAACCTTCTGGGCGATCAGCGAGTTGATGACTTCGATCTGGCCTTCGGCCGTCGTCGTCGTCGGTCCGGTGTAGATCACCTCGACATCGCCGAGTTCCTTGGCGGCTTCCTGGGCGCCCTTGTTGGCTGCTTCAAAGAAGCCGATGCCGAGCGCCTTGACGACGAGCGCGATCTTCTTGGTTTCCGCATGCGCGCTATTGGCCATCAACGCCATGGCGACTGCCGTGGTGACCATCAGTGTCTTGAAAAGCTTCATGATATTCTCCTCCCGTTCAAGCCTCATGCGGTCACGATGACCGCCTTCATCCGGCTTTGTTCTTTCAATCCCCGCCCCAGCGTCCGGCAATGCCCTGGCATGGTGCAGTTGATCCACTCCCCACTTCCCGCCGGTTCAGGCCGACGACGAAGCATTCTCTTCAACGATGCCCGGCCGCGTATTGGCAATGACCAAACCGACGCCTGCATCTTCGAGCATCTGGACGTGACGGTCCTCGATGCCCTGATCCGTGATCACCGTGGTGATGCGCTTCAGCCCGCAGAGAATGAGGCTGGAACGTTTGTGAAATTTCGACGAGTCGATCAGCACGACGAGTTCATCGGCCTGGTCGATCAGCTTTTGCTCGGCCTGGATGAGCAGCGGGTCGCCTTCCATCAGGCCGAGCGGACCGAGCCCCTGGGCACCCATGAACATGCGGCGCGCATAGAAATTGCGGGTCACGTCATTGTCGAAGGGGCTGAGGATGATGTTCTGCTCGCGGTAGATCGTGCCGCCGGAGAGCATCACCGTGTTCTTGGAATGCTTGAGCAGATGCTCAGCGATCGGAAAGGAATTGGTGAACACCTGCATGCGGCGATTGGCGAGAAAATGCACCATCTGGAAGGTGGTCGTACCACCATTGATGATGATCGGCTCGCCGTCCTGACAGAGAGCCACGGCCTCCTTGGCAATCGCCTGCTTCTGGCGGGCATGCAGCCCTTCATTGACGCTGAACGGGCGACCGGCCAGACCGACGAATTGCGGTGGATTGATCGCCTCGGCACCGCCACGCACCCGGCGAAGACGCTTTTGCACGTGCAGCGCCGCGATATCCCTGCGGATCGTCGCTTCGGAACTGTCCGTCAGATCGACCAGTTCAGGCACGGTAATCACCGGCTTGTCCTGGACCGCCGACAGGATGATCCTGTGTCGCTCTTTTTCGTGCATCTGCTCCTCCAACGCTGCCTATGCTTCCATCACGACCGCGCAATGTCAATCACAATCAGTCATATTTTTTCATTGTGCAGTGCAATATGATTGTTTTTGATCGTTTATGATTGACATGCAGCGACAATTTATGTGATCTGATGACAACGAATGCGTTCCCGCCCCTGGCATGTCCAGCCGGCCGACGCGGAATTGACCGGGAGGAATTCACATGCTCGACAAGCAACAAGGGTCACGCTTGGCCAATCTCTGGGACGATGCCAGGTCGGCGGACATGACCGAGGCGGAACGGCTTCTGTACCGCTCCAACCTGCTCGGTTCCGACAAGCGGATCACCAATTACGGCGGCGGAAACACCTCCGCCAAGGTGATGGAAAAGGATCCTCTCGGCGGCGGCATGGTCGAGGTTCTCTGGGTCAAGGGCTCCGGCGGCGACGTCGGCACCATCAAGATGGACGGTTTCTCGACGCTCTACATGGAGAAGCTGGAGGCCTTGAAAGGTCTCTACCGCGGCCTCGAGCATGAAGACGAGATGGTCGGCTACCTGCCGCACTGCACGTTCAACCTCAATCCGCGCGCCGCCTCGATCGACACGCCGCTGCATGCCTATGTGCCGAAAAAGCATGTCGACCACATGCACCCGGACGCGATCATCGCCATTGCCGCCTCCAGGAACAGCCAGGAGCTGACACGCCAGATCTTCGGCGACGATATCGGCTGGTTGCCCTGGAAGCGTCCCGGCTTCGAGCTCGGCCTGTGGCTGTCGAAATTCTGCGTCGAAAATCCGGGTGCACGCGGGTTGATCCTGGAAAGCCATGGCCTGTTCACCTGGGGCGATACGGCGAAGGAAGCGTACGAAACCACGATCGAAATCATCAACAAGGCAATTGCCTGGTTCGAGACGACGAACACGGCGCCAGCCTTCGGCGGCGCCGTCAAGCCTGTCCTGCCAGCCGCCGAGCGCCGGGCCGTTGCGCAGAAACTAATGCCGGTCATTCGCGGCATGATCAGCGCCGACGAGCGCAAGCTTGGCCATTTCGACGACAGCCAGGCCGTGCTCGACTTCGTGACGTCGAAGAACCTTGCGCCGCTGGCAGCCCTTGGAACCTCCTGCCCCGACCATTTCCTGCGCACCAAGATCTGCCCGCTGGTCCTCGATTTCGATCCGGCCAATCCGGATATCGACAAGACGCTGGCCGGCCTCGAGGCTGCCATCGCC
Organism: Pararhizobium antarcticum; assembly: GCF_001885585.1. Taxonomy (GTDB): domain Bacteria; phylum Pseudomonadota; class Alphaproteobacteria; order Rhizobiales; family Rhizobiaceae; genus Pararhizobium; species Pararhizobium antarcticum. The sequence continues at coordinate 15,646 of NZ_LSRP01000088.1, read as the reverse complement.
GACTATCGCGCCGGATACGCTGCCTATTACGGGCGCTGCAAGCGCGACAACAGCCCGGCGATGCGCGACCCGAATGCCGTCGTCTATCTTATTCCGGGCGTCGGCATGATCACCTTCGCCAAGGACAAGGCGACAGCGCGGATTTCCGGCGAATTCTATGTCAATGCGATCAATGTCATGCGCGGCGCCTCCGGGGTCTCGACCTATGTCGGCCTGCCGGAACAAGAAGCCTTCGACATCGAATACTGGTTGCTCGAAGAGGCAAAGCTGCAGCGCATGCCGAGGCCGAAGATGCTCGCCGGCAAGATCGCGCTGGTCACCGGCGGCGCCGGCGGCATCGGCAAGGCAACAGCCAACCGGTTGATGCTGGAGGGCGCCTGCGTCGTGCTCGCCGATATCGACGAAGCAGCACTGGCCTTAGCACTGTCCGAACTCGGCGGTCGCTACGGCAAGGATTTTGTCCGCTCCGTCAATATGAACGTGACTGACGAGGCTGCTGTCGAGAAGAGCTTTGCCGACGCGCTGCTGGAGTTCGGCGGACTTGATATTCTCGTTTCCAATGCGGGCCTTGCATCCTCGGCTGCGATCGAGGACACGACGCTGGCGCTCTGGAACAAGAACATGGATATTCTTGCGACCGGCTATTTCCTTGTCTCGCGCGAAGCATTTCGCATCTTCCGCAACCAGAAGGCCGGCGGCAACGTCGTCTTCGTCGCCTCCAAGAACGGCCTTGCCGCTTCGCCCGGCGCATCGGCCTATTGCACGGCAAAGGCTGCGGAAATCCACCTCGCACGATGCCTCGCTCTCGAAGGCGCATCGGCACAGATCCGGGTCAATGTCGTCAACCCGGATGCCGTTTTGCGTGGTTCGAAGATCTGGTCTGGCGAATGGAAGGAACAGCGCGCCGCCGTCTACAAGACGGACATGGAAGGGCTGGAGGCGATGTATCGCGAACGGTCCATGCTGAAGCTCAGCGTCTTCCCGGAAGACATTGCCGAGGCGATCTACTTCCTCGCCTCCGACATGTCGGCCAAGTCGACCGGCAACATCATCAATGTCGATGCCGGCAACGCGCAATCCTTCACGCGCTGATGCCCACGATGCGGCTCAGGCGCTGATCAGCGCCTGAGGATGATCCAGATGGCATGGATGATGCCGGGAACATAGCCGCACAGCGTCAGGAGGATGTTCAGCCAGAACTGCAGACCGATGCCGACCTGCAGGAAGACGCCGACCGGCGGCAGAAGAATAGCAACAAGAATACGAACGACGTCCAAGGGGACCTCCAAATGGGTTCAACAATCGAGACGTGGTAACGCGGATAGCGGAGAAAAGTTCAGATGCTGGGGAAGAAACCATGACCGACTTCACGATCGCACCCGATGTGATTGCAAGGGATAACGAGGCGCGCATTGCCGATACACGGTCGGATTACGACCATCTGGGTGCGCAACTTTCGCGCCGCGGTATCGATATCGATGCGGTCAAGGCGAAAGTCACCGCTTACGGTGTCGCCGTGCCTTCCTGGGGCGTCGGCACCGGCGGCACCCGCTTTGCCCGCTTTCCCGGCACCGGCGAGCCACGCAACATCTATGACAAGATCGAGGATTGCGCGGTCATCCAGCAGCTGACAAAGGCGACGCCGACGGTCTCCCTGCACATTCCCTGGGACAAGGTCGACGACCTGAAGGGGCTGCGGGAGAAGGGCAACGCGCTTGGCCTCGGCTTCGACGCGATGAATTCCAACACATTCTCGGACGCACCCGACCAGGCCCATTCCTACAAGTTCGGCTCGCTCAGCCATGCCGATGCGGCAACGCGCCAGCAGGCCGTCGATCACAATCTCGAATGCATCGAGATCGGCAAGGTGCTGGGCTCGAACGCGCTCACGGTCTGGATCGGCGACGGTTCCAACTTTCCCGGTCAGAGCAACTTCACCAAAAGCTTCGAGCGTTACCTCGAGGCGATGAAGGCGATCTACAAGGGCCTGCCGGACGGTTGGAAGATCTTTTCCGAGCACAAGATGTTCGAGCCGGCCTTCTATTCGACGGTCGTGCAGGACTGGGGCACAAACTACCTGATCGCCCAGGAACTCGGCCCAAAGGCCCATTGCCTCGTCGATCTCGGCCACCATGCACCGAATGTCAATATCGAGATGATCGTTGCCCGGTTGATCCAGTTCAAGAAACTCGGCGGTTTCCACTTCAACGATTCGAAATATGGCGACGACGACCTGGATACCGGCTCGATCGATCCCTACCGTCTGTTCCTGGTGTTCAACGAACTGGTCGATGCAGAGACGCGGCAGGCGGAGGGTTTTGCGCCGATGCACATGCTGGACCAGAGCCACAATGTCACCGATCCGATCGAAAGCCTGATGAACTCGGCAACCGAGGTCAGCCGTGCCTATGCGCAGGCGCTGCTGGTCGACCGCAAAGCGCTCGAAGGCTATCAGGACGGCAATGACGCGCTGATGGCGACGGAGACGCTGAAAGCCGCGTTCCGCACCCATGTCGAGCCTATTCTCGCCATGTCGCGCTACGAGGCTGGCGGCGCCATTGCACCGATTGCAGCCTACCGGGCGAGCGGCTACCGCGCCAAAGTCTCGGGCGAACGGCCGGCTTCGAAAAGCGGCGGCGGCGGGATCGTCTGACCCTCTGCAAAACGAAAAAAATCGGAGGCCTCGGCATGGACATGCCGGGGTCTTTTTCTGTGTGATGCACCCATCCACTCCCTACAGGATATATTCGAAAATTGTCACGTGCCCCCCTATCCATCGGACCGCGCCGCACTATTTCGATTGATGAAATGCAACGGGAAAGGAACCATCCATGGGCATTGAAAGTATTCTTATCTTCATCCTGATCGGCGCGATCGCCGGCTGGCTCGCCGGTCTGATCGTCAAGGGTTTCGGCTTCGGCCTGCTCGGCAACATCATCGTCGGCATCGTCGGCGCCTTCATTGCCGGCGCCCTGTTTCCGCGTCTCGGTCTGCCGCTCGGCGATGGCATTCTCGGTGCTATTCTTGCGGCAACGCTGGGCGCTGTGATCCTGCTTCTGCTGATCCGCGTCATCAAGCGCGCCTGAACAGCATCAAAGACCTGCGCGGCCCGCACCTCTTGCGGGCCGTTTTTTCCATGATTAAAGGGAGCCTCGATGTCGGAGCTTTACAAAACGGAACTGGAACTGGCGCTTAAAGCCTTCATAGCCGATCATCCGGGCATGCTGACCCGCGAAGAAGCGATCGGCGCCGTGCTGGAAAACTGGTTCAGCACGCATGGTTACCTGCCGACCGGCCAAACCGGTACGCGCCCCGAAGACCTTGACGCGACCAACGACGACTGAAACAAATCGCTGGCACAATGTCTGGCCGTTTTCGGGAGTGTCATGAGCCTTCATTCCGTCAAGGCGTTCTTCGCCGAACATGCCCCCGATATCACCGTCATCGAACTTGCGCAGAGCACTGCGACGGTCGCGCAGGCTGCAGAAGGCCATGGTGTTGCGCCCGGCCAGATCGCCAAGACCCTGGCGCTGCGTGTCGGCGACGACGTTATCCTGATCGTCACGCGGGGCGATGCACGGCTCGACAACAGGAAATTCAAGGCCAGGTTTGCCAGCAAGGCCAAGATGCTCGCGCTTGATGAAGTCGAAGCGGAAACCGGGCACCCGATCGGCGGCGTCTGCCCCTTCGGTCTGGTGAAGCCGCACACCATCTATTGCGATGTTTCGCTTCGGGCATTCAAGGAGGTTGTGCCGGCCGCCGGCGCGACCAACGCGGCCGTGCGGATCGACCCCATGCGCATGGCAGACCTCACCGGTGCCGAATGGATCGATGTTTCCGAGACGTGAGACCTGTTTTGGACGCGCGACACATTCTTGCCGTTGAAAAAGCACAAAGGTTGATCCGAAATAACCAGCTTTTCGCAGCTGCCGATGTTTGCGGCTGAGTGTGATTTATGGAAGTTCATGGAGTTAACGTGATTATGAGGATACGTATCTGGCCAATTCTGGCCGTCGTTTTCACCGCGACCTCGACATCGGCCATGGACCAGAGACTTGTTCGGCAGTTCGAGAAACTCGATCCGGAAACCCGCCTGGAGCAACGCTGCGATACAGAGGCCATGGAGCGGATCAGCGCCGACAAGAGCGTCTACCGGCCGGACAAGGTGATCGCCTATACGTTTGCCGATCCCGTCATGGAAGAAAACGCCATGAAGGCGCCGGGCGCCGTGTTTCGCAGCAAGGGTGAATGGTACAGGCTGACATTCAAATGCAGCACCGGTCCCGAACACCTCAAGGTTCTATCCTTCAAGTACAAGATCGGCGAGGTCGTGCCCCATGACGAATGGGAGAAACACTATCTGTACCCTTGACGTCTGAGGAGACCGGTGGCGAGCACGCACGATGCGTCGCTGCTTGCAGATATGTTCGTTTGAGCCTTCGTTTACAGAACGATGACGAATAGCATCACCGATGCGAAGGAGAGCGCAGCAAAAATGTTCAGAAGCGTCTTCATGATATGATCAGTCATGTCACACGTCCTTCCTGGCCAGCTAAACCCGGAGCGGTTGCACAAGCATCCAGTCCTTAAGGCAACAACGGATCAATCTTCGATTTGCTCCATCATCAGCGCCGGTTTGGTCGAATTTACGCCACAGAGATTAAAAAAACGTCACCGGCGCCGGAGCTCAACCTCTTGTTAACCGTGTTTCCGATTGGTCTGGACCGGTCTTCCGGCTGGCTCTCGTTCGGTCCGCTACGGAAAGTCTCCCTTGATGACAGCCAGCATCTCCTCACAGCCTTCGACAGGGTGCCGCTTGCCGAGCTGACCTATCGGCAGCAAGGAGCAGTGTCCGGGAGCGGATCGCGCGACTGATCCCAGAACGCCGACTGAAGGGGTCAGCGGCCGGCATTGCCGAACCCTGTCAGGAAGGCTGTCAGATTGTCGGAAAGCGCGTCGCACAAATAGCCGCCCTCCTGGACGATGACGCTTGGCAGGCCGAGCCCGGCGATCGCCTGGGCAATCCTGGCAAAACCGGGCGTCGAGACAGACAACCCGCCAAAGGGATCGCCCTCATAGGCATCGAGCCCCAGCGCCACGACCAGCGCATCCGGCGCATAGGCCTCGATCCGACGCAGGGCCGCGGACAGCGCCTGCAGGAAGCCGTCATCGCCGGTCTTGCGCGGCAGCGGCAGATTGTAGTTGTAGCCGAGGCCGAGGCCTTCACCCCGCTCGTCGGCATGGCCCCAGAAAAACGGATAGAAGCGCACCGGGTCCGCGTGCAGCGACACCGTCAGCACGTCGGCCCGGCCATAGAAAATGCCCTGCGTGCCGTTGCCGTGATGCAGGTCGACGTCGAGGATCGCAACCCGCCGGCCGTCTTTCACCAGATGCTGGGCGGCGATCGCAGAATTGTTGAGAAAGCAGAAGCCGCCGGCAACATCGGCAAAGGCATGATGCCCCGGCGGGCGGCACAAGGCATAGGCCGAGCGATCGCCGGACAGAACTGCATCGGCCGCCTCGACGGCACTCCATGCGCTCCAGCAGGCACTGATCCAGGTGTCCGCTGAAATCGGGCAGGCCGTGTCGGCCATGTGGTAGCCCGCCTGCCCGACGGCAGAGGCCGGATAGCTGCCCGTGCGGGCAAGCGGATGGATGTTCGGGATAACCTCGTTTGACGCTCCCTCGATGCGGCTCCAGCGCAGGAAGATGTTTTGCAGGAATTCCAGATATTCCGGCGTATGGACGGCGGCGATGGATTTCAGGCCATGATTGCGCGGGCGGTGGATTTCGGACCCGGCGGCCTTTGCGCCGGCCACCAGCCGTTCGATCCGCTCCGGCTTTTCCGGGTTTGGCTGCGCCGCGCCGCTCGAAAGGAACATCTTCGGGTCATGCGTCTTCTGCTCGTCGGCATAGAAGGTCTTCATCGGTCAGGCCTTTCGCAAATCATATCAGACACCGCTCTCGTGCTGGCCGGCCAGCACATCGAAGGCATCGCCATACACGGCATGAATATGCTCATGCATCGACCATTCGAGCCCCATGCGCTCATAAAAATGCTGCGCAGCGACATTTTTCGCATCGACCGAGAGGCGCAGGTAACACCCGCCATCCTGCCGCACATGCCCGGCCGTCGCCCGGAGCAGGGCAACGCCGATACCGGCACCACGAAAGCGTTCATCGACCACGATGTCCTGGATATAGGCGCCCGGTTTACCGCGCCATGTCGAGAAACTGGGGAAATACAGCGACAGGCCGGCGAAATCACTGCCGATCTCGGCGATCAGCGCCGTGAAAGCGGGACGGTGCCCGAAGCCATGGCGGAGAAGGTCGGCGGGGGTCGCCGTGATCCTGCCCTCCTCGCCCAGATGCCGGGCGATCATCATCAGGCCGGAATGGATGGTTTCGGCATCACCGGCTACGGCCAGCCGGATACGCAGGGGAGCCTCCGCCATCAGAACGCCACCCGATCGCCGCCCTTGAGCGCCAGCATGGCCCGCGCCTCGTCGGGCGTGGCGATTTCCAGCGACAGGTTTTCGAGGATGGTGCGGATGCGCGCCACCTGTTCGGCATTGGATTTCGCCAGTTCGCCGCGTCCGAGATAGAGGCTATCCTCCAGCCCGACCCGGACATTGCCCCGCATGGTGGCTCCCATCGTGATCAGCGGCATCTGCTGGCGTCCGGCCGCTAGAACAGAGAAGCGATATTGGTCGCCGAACAGCTTGTCGGCAATGCGTTTCATATGCAGAAGATTTTCCGGATCGGCGCCGATGCCGCCGAGGATGCCGAGCACGAACTGGATGAACAGAGGCCCCCTGACCAGCCCGCGATCATAAAAATGCTTCAGCGTATAGAGATGGCCGACGTCGTAACATTCGAATTCAAAGCGCGTGCCGCAGCCTTCACCAAGCTGCTTCAGGATGCTTTCGATATCGGAGAAGGTGTTCTTGAAGATCGTGCCGCGCGTCGCCTCGAGCAGCTGCGGCTCCCATGCGTGCTGCCAGACCATGTCGGGCCTGGCGAGCGGGAAGATGCCGAAATTCATCGAACCCATGTTGAGAGAGCACATTTCCGGCTCTGCCTGAAGCGCTGCCGCCAGCCGATCCTCCAGCGTCATCAGCGAACTGCCGCCGGTGGAGATGTTGATGACGGCATCGGTGGCCTGCCTGATGCGCGGCAGGAACTGCATGAAGACTTGGGGATCAGCCGTCGGGCGGCCGTCCTCAGGGTTGCGCGCGTGGAGGTGCAGGATGGAGGCCCCCGCCTCTGCTGCGGCAATCGCCTGTGCGGCGATCTCGTCCGGGGTGACCGGAAGATGCGGGCTCATCGACGGCGTGTGGACGGAGCCGGTGACAGCGCAGGTGATGATGACCTTGTTTTTCACTTTGACGTCCTTACCCATTCACCGGCAGATCCAGTTCGCGCGCCAGAACCCCGAGCGCATCGGCAAGGATCGCCACCATTTCGCCCACCTGTTCCGCGGTGATGATCAAAGGCGGCGCAAGCATGAAATTGTCGGCCTCGATCCCGTCGCCGCGGATGCGCCGGGAATAGATGATCAGGCCGCGCTCGTAGCAGAGGTCGACGAGGCGCTGGTTGGTGGCCTTGGCCTTGGGCAACGACTGGAAGGTCACGGGGTCGGCCACCAGATCGGCGCCGAGCAGCAGTCCCTTGCCGCGCACGCCGGCAATGAACGGGAAGCGTTTTGACAGCGCCTCCATTTCGCCCTTCAGCAGGGTACCCATCCGGACCGCATTGCCTTCGCAGTCCAGCCGCTCCATTTCCTCCAGCACCGCCAGACCGGCGGCGCAGGCGAGCGGATTGCCGGCATAGGTATAGCCGTGCTGGAAACCGCCCATGTCCAGCACCGGTTTGACCAGCCGCGATGACGCAGCCATGGCGCCCAGCGCCGCATAACCGGAGCCGATGCCCTTCGACATCGTGACGATGTCCGGCCGGCAGTTCCAGTGATCGCCGCCGAGATAGCGGCCGGTGCGGGCAGCCCCGGTCATCACCTCGTCATGGATAAGAAGGATGCCATAACGATCGCAGATCTCGCGGATGCGGGCGAAGTAGCTGTCAGGCGCAACAAGGGCTGCGGTTGCAGCCCCGCCGATCGGCTCCATGATGAAGGCAACGACGCTGTCTGCGCCCTCTTCCAGGATTTTTGCCTCCAGCATATCGGCATACCGCAGGCCACGCTCTTCCATCGACAGGTTGTCGCGGTCGCGATAGGCACGCGGCGCCGGGATGGCGGGCATCGGCTGGATCTGCGGCGCAAAGGTTTCGGTCAGCGCCAGATCGCCGGTGACGCCGAGCGCGCCCATCGTGCCGCCGTGATAGGACGGGAAGCGGCCGATGACCTTCCAGCGCTTCGACTGGCCGGTGGCGACGGCCCATTGGCGGGCGAGCTTGATCGCCGATTCCACCGCTTCGGACCCGCCGGAGACGAAGAAGATCCGGTCGAGATCGCCGGGCATCTTGCCGGCCAAGCGCCGTGCCAGTTCCTCGGCCGGCTCGTTTTCGAAATGCAGGCGATAGGCGAAGGTGGTCTTCTCCATCTGCCGTTTCATCGCCTCGATCACATGACGATTGCCATGGCCGATATTGCTGACCATCGGCCCGCTCGATCCATCGATGAAGCGTTTGCCATCCGCCGTCCAGAAATAGATGCCGTCGGCACGATCGACCAGCGGACGGCGCAGGCGCGTGACGTAGAAGAGATGGGAAGCGGGACGTTCAATGGTCATGTGGATTTGCTCTGTCGAATCTTATCGGTTGAGAAAACGGTTGAGGACATTGGCGGTGATACGTTCCACCATGGAATCAAGGCGCAACAGCCCGGCTACCCATTCGCAGCTTCCGGCGTGGAAGACCTCGCCCTGCCCGCGCTTGAAATGGACGATCATGCCATTGCTGTAGCGAACCTTTTCCATGTTTTCGTCGCTCGCCTCGCCATAGAGCGTCTCGGCAATGAAGCGGCCGTCCTCGTCGCCAAAGAACTGGTCTTCGGGGGCAAGCATGTCGCTTTCTTCGACCTGGCTCGCCATGCCGAGCGCCAGGATTTCGAGGCCCTCCGGCGCGCCGCTGTCGGCCGAAGGATAAGGCAGGCCGTGGCGGATGTCGTAGGAGAGGCCATCGACCTCGTAGCCATAGATATGGCTGTCGGCACCGATAAGATCGCCATAGAACAGGCCGGTGCCGGCAAAGGCCCAGTGGCCGGGGCGATAGACCGGAAAACCCCGGACGCCGCGCGGCGCGCAGCCGCCCCAGCCGGCATAGACGCCATTGGTGGCGTTAAGCCCGAAGGTCAAGGCGCCAGGCCTGCCGATCTCAGGCGCTTCCCAGGAATTGGTGGCACGGGTTATGTCGCCGGTCGCATAGACGGGATCCTGTGTTCGGGCGACATATTTATAGCAGACCTGCCGTCGCCCCTCGTCCTCCAGCCGTGTCTGCCACATGAAATTGCCGGCGAAGCGCGCGACATGGCCGCCTTGATCGACGTATCGATCGATCGCGTCGCGCATCTCCCAGGTCCAGTATTCGTCATGGCCGACGCAGACGACGCAGTCATAACCATCGAGCAGTTCGGGCCGCACATGCAACTCGTCCTGCGACATCAGATCGACGGCATAACCCTGGCGCTCAGCCCAGCGGAAGAAATGGCTGTCGTAACTTGCCCAGCCGGCCGAGGCATATTTCTTGGAATAGCCCTTCGCATAGGCCCATTCCATGTGCGGATACCGCGGCACGGTGCCGGGCGGCAGGCTGACCTCCAGCGGCACACGCGGCGCATCCGCCGGCAGAACGACGAACCCCCGGCCCCATGGCCGTTCGCGACTGACGGTAGTGGCAAACTGGTCGCGGTTTTCCCCGGTTATGCCCTGATAGTGATTGGAGCCGCCCCAGGTGTTGTAGGCCGCCCAGGTACCAGTCGCCGCCACCTGCAGGATCCGGCCGGGTTTCCGTCCGGCATTCGGCACGACGATGATGAGATGATGGCAGCGGATCGGCTTGCCATCGCGACCTTCTGCGGTCAGCGTGATGCGATAGGCGCCGGAGGGCCAGCTTTCGTGGATGCGGAACGTGTGGCTTGGCGCCCAGCCACAACCATCGACGGAACACTGGTCCGGAGTCTCCTGCCAGACGGTGGCAATCTCGTCCGTGCCGTAGACGCTCGTTTCAACGCCGCCATCGCGGATAATTTCCATTTCGCAGGTGGCAGCTGTCGAACTGATATGCAGGTCGACGGTCGCGCCCCGTGCATAGGAGAAGGCGCTTGTGTAGCACCAGATTTCGCCCCGCGCGCCATCCATGCCGGGCGTCTCGTAATAATGCCCGCGCACCGCATGGCGCCGGTCTTCGACGCTCAGCCCAAAATCGGGAAACGGATCGGCCACCTCAACCACACAAGCTCCTCGGCATTCATTTCACGACGCGTGTCGCGCAATGACAGGAGAATGACCGCCGAGGGCGCCGACTGCAAATACATAGTGGCAATAATCGACAGAGATCGGATGACTGCAGCAAAACACCGCTCTCTGCTGCGCCTCATATACCGATGACACAGGCCCCCCCCGTCAAGCCGGCGCCTGCCGCCGTCAGCAGCACCTTTTCACCTGTCGTGAAAGGACGATGGCGATGGGCCAACGACAGGGACAGCGGGATGGTGGCCGCCGACGAATTTCCAAACTCCGCGATCGTCCGGAACGCCCTATCCGGATCGATCAGCAGACCGGCGCACACCGCATCGGAAATGCGGCCATTGGCCTGGTGCGGAACGAAACGATCGATCTCGCCTGCGGCAATCCCGGCCCGGGCCAAGGCGCGGCCGGCACATCCCGTCATCATCCGGACGGCCTGGCTGAACATTTCCCGGCCGTCGCGCATGGTCATCAGGCAATCGGCCGATTCCATACTCGGTGCGAAGGGACGGCTGCTGCCGCCCGCCGCGATCGAGATCAGGTCATAGCCGCGGCCATCGGCGGTAAGGTCCATGCCGAGAAGGCCATGGCCTGTGATATCCGAGGGCGCAAGGACCACCGCGCCGGCAGCATCCGCAAACAGCACAGCCGTTGCCCGTTCGGCCGGATTGATGCGCCGGCTGAGGATATTGGCGGCAACCACCAGAACCGGAAGCCCCTGGGTCCGCACAAAGCCGTCGGCGAGTGTCAGGGCATAAAGAAAGCCCGAACACGCGCCGGCAAGGTCAATCGCCCCGGACCGGGCGAGTCCGAGCTTGTGGGCCAGGAGCGGCCCGGACGGGGGGAGCAAATGATCCGGCGTCGATGTGGCGAGCAGCGTCAATGCCACGCTCTCCCGCGCGATGCCGGCATCCTCAAGCGCCATCGCGCCGGCTCTCGCGGCAAGATCGGTCAGCGTGTCGCCATCCGCTGCCCAGCGCCTGGAGCGGATGCCGGTGCGACGCTCGATCCAGCCGGGTTCGAGACCCAGCTGACGCTCGATCTGCAGATTGTCGACGCGGCGTTCCGGCACCGCATGCCCGAACCCGGCAATCTGGCTGGCGCTGCTCACACCGTGCCCTCGGCGACTCGTTGGGCCGCCTCCTCGATGGCTGCATAGGCGCAATCGAGTTCCGTCGCCGTGACGCAATAGGGCGGCATCAGGTAGATGATATTGCCCAAGGGGCGGATCAGCAGGTTTTTCTGCCGGAAGAAGGCGCGCAGTCGCGGACCGACATCGGCGAGATAACCGCCTCCGGGGACATCAAGGTCGAGCGCCACGATCGTCCCGGTCCGGCGAACATCGGCGAAGTGCCTGTTGTTCTGCAACGGCGCCAGCCGCGCTTCCTGCATTGCCGACAGCGCATCCACGCGAGCGCCGACCGGCTCGTTCTTCCAGACCTCGAGATTGGCAAGGGCGGCAGCACAGGCAATCGGGTTGGCCGTATAGGAACTGGAGTGAAAGAAGGTCCGGCTGCGGTCCGTGGACAGATGCGCGTCGAAGATTGCCGCCGTGCAGAGCGTTGCCGCCAGGGGCAGCGCACCGCCGGTCAGTCCCTTCGAGGTGCAGAGGATATCGGGGGTTAGCGCGGCCTGTGAACAGGCAAACATGGTGCCGGTCCGGCCCCAGCCCGTCATCACCTCGTCCGCGATCAGCAGGCTGTCATGGCGTTCGGCGATCCGCTTCAATTCGGACAGAACCGTGGCGGGGTACATTTTCATGCCACCGGCACCGAGCACCAGCGGCTCGATCAGAAGCGCTGCGACCTGCCCTGTCCGGCAGAAGCCCTCGAAGGCATCGAGCGTATCCTGCTCCTTGCCGGGGGCCGGAAACGGCAGGCGATCGACCCCGAAGAGAAGCGGCTCGTAGGCTGCATTGAAGACGCCGCGCTCACCTGTCGACATGGTCCCGATCGTATCGCCGTGATAGCCGTGCTCCATGACGACGATGCGGCGGCGCGGCGTGCCGGAATTGTGAAAGAAACCGAGCGCCATCTTCAGCGCCACCTCGACACAGGTCGAACCACTGTCGGAATAGAACACATGCGCAAGACCCGGAGGCGCAATTTCGATCAGGCCGCTTGCCAGCGCTTCCGCCGGTTCGTGGGTATATTCGGCGAAGATGATCTGGCCATAGGCTTCGGTGGCATCGCGGATGGCCTGCATGATCGGCGGATGGCGATGGCCGTGGGTAATCACCCACCAGGACGAGATGGCATCGAGGATAAGCTCGCCCGTTTCGTCGACAAGATGGGCGCCCTCGGTGCGGACAATGCGCTTCATCGGCGGCTCGAGCGCGTGCTGCGTGAACGGATGCCAGACGGGCGAGCGGGAAGCGGCAGGGCTCAAGACAGGGCCTCCTGAAAACGGTCCATCGCGAAATGGCTCTGGAAGGCCTGGCGCAGGGACTGCGGCGTCAGGGGATCGAGGCGCGGCAGGCGTCCCAGAACCGGTACGCCGCCCATGCTGGCGATGATCGCCTGCGTTTCGGTCTGCTCGTCCCCGATGAAGGCAACCCCGAACACCGGTATATCGCGGCGGTGCAGGGCTTCCAGCGACAGCAGCGTGTGATTTATGGTGCCAAGACCGGTGCGGGCACAGAGAATGACGGGGATCTGCCAGCGGGCGAAGACATCGGCGAACACGATCGTTTCGCTCAGCGGCACCAGCAAGCCGCCGGCGCCCTCGATCACCAGCGGTCCATCCGCTGCTGGCGGCAGCAGCGTTGCCGGGTCGATTGTCACGCCATCGATGCGGGCTGCCAGATGGGGCGATGCCGGCGTCTTCAGGCGATAGGCCTCGGACAGGATGCGAATGCCGGGGAGACCGCCGAGCCGCCTTACGGTTTCGCTGTCGGTTTCCGTGTCGAGACCGGCCTGCACGGGTTTCCAGTAGGATGCCGCCAACACACCCGCCAACCCGGCCGCAAACACCGTCTTGCCGATGCCGGTATCGGTGCCGGTGACAACAAAGCGCGCCGTCATGCCGGTATCTCCGCCATCACGCCGGCTAGGTCGGCAAACATGTTTCGGATCATCGGCCTGTCGACGTTGAGCGTGATGGCAATCCTCAGCCGGGAGGTCCCCTCCGGAACGGTCGGCGGGCGTATGGCACGGATATCGAACCCCTTGGCGCGCATGCGCGCGGCGATGGACGCAGCCCGGCCATTGTCGCCGATCCTGACCGGCAGGATCTGCGAGCCGCTGCCTTCAAGGCCAAGCACCGCCTCAAGTTCCGCATTGGCGAATGTCCGCAATGCTGCAAAGTCCTGCAGGCGATCCGGCTCGTCGGACAGCAGTTTCAACGCCTCGCGCACGGCGACCGCCATCAGCGGCGACGGTGCCGTCGCATAGATGAAGCTGCGCGCCCGATTGATCAGGTAGTCACAGATCTCGCCGCTGGCGCCGACCAGCGCACCGGACGCACCGAGCGCCTTGCCGCAGGTGTGCAACACGATGATGTTGGAGCGTCTTTCAAGCTCTGCTGCCAGACCCCTTCCGGCGGCGCCGAACACGCCCGTCGCATGGGCTTCGTCGATGACCAGGAAACCGTCATGCCGGTCGGCCAGATCGGCAAGCGCTGCCAGCGGCGCACGGTCGCCATCCATGGAATAGAGGCTTTCGACAGCGATCCACGGATGCCCCGTTGCACCGCTCCGCCGCCAAGCGACAATCGCCGTCTCGAAGGCTGCGACATCGTTGTGCGACACGGACACGGCCGGCGCTCGGCTTGCGCGAATACCGTCATGGGCGCTCGCATGCACCAGCGCATCATGCACAATCAGATCGCCGCGCTGCGGCAGGGTGGCGAACAAGGCCGTATTCGCGGCGTAACCGCTGCCGAAATAGAGCACCCGCTCGACGCCGAAGAACGCCGCCGCTTCCTCCTCCAGCGCCACATGCTCCGGATGATTGCCACGCAGCAAGCGCGAGCCGCCAGCACCGGCCGGCAGACCCTGCGCCAGCGCTGCCGAAAGGGCCGCGCGGATACGCGGTGCCGCCGCCAGGGCCAGATAATCGTTCGAGGTGAAATCGGCGCCGGCCTGCGGCAACAGGGTGCGAAGCCGGCCCTTGCGCTCCAGCCCGGACAGCGATTTGCGATACTGCATCAGCGCGCCTGCGCTCATGCGCCGACATCCGGCTGCATCGGCGTCAGGCCCAACCGGCGAAACAACGCCGCATCCTTGTCTTCGCCCGGATTGCCGGCGGTCAGAAGGGTCTCGCCAACGAAGATCGAGTTTGCGCCGGCGAAGAAACAGAGCGCTTGCATCTCGTCGCTCATTTCGGTGCGGCCGGCCGACAGCCGCACATGCGAAGCGGGCATCAGGATGCGGGCAAGCGCGATGCTGCGGATGAATTCGATCGGATCCACCGGTGGCGCATCGGCCAGCTTCGAGCCGGGTATGGGGATCAGCATGTTGATCGGCACGCTTTCAGGGGGCACCGGCAGGTTTGCCAGCGTCACCAGCATGGAAATCCGGTCATCCGTGGTCTCGCCCATGCCGAGAATGCCGCCGGCGCAGACCTTCAGGCCGGCATCGCGAACATTGGCGAGTGTCTCCAGCCGGTCGGCAAAGGTCCGCGTCGTGATGATCTCGCCGTAGAACCGCTCCGACGTGTCGAGATTGTGGTTGTAGTAATCAAGCCCAGCCTGCGCGAGCGCATCACTTTGCGCCGGCGTCAGCATGCCGAGCGTCATGCATGTCTCGAGGCCAAGCGAACGGACGCCGCGCACCATGGCCAGAACCGCCTCCATGTCGCGGTCCTTCGGGCTGCGCCAGGCCGCCCCCATGCAGTAGCGTGTCGCACCGCCCGCCTTTGCCTTGCGCGCTTCCTCCAGCACACGCTCGACCTCCATCAGCTTCGATGCCTTGAGACCGGTCGGGGCATGGGCGGACTGGCTGCAATAACCGCAATCCTCGGCGCAGCCACCGGTCTTGATCGAGAGCAGCCGGCTCATCTGCACGGCATTGGGATCGAAATGCGCGCGATGAACCGAGTGGGCGCGGAACAGAAGATCATTAAAAGCGAGATTATAGATTTTTTCTGCTGCATCGGAGTGCCAGCGGATAAAACCGGTCATCTCCGGAGAGTTCTTGTCCACTTTATCGATTTTCATCGTCTGCATCAGCGCGTATCTCCGAAAGAGCCGAAATTATCGATTTCTATTATAGATATATTTTC
>NZ_LSRP01000087.1 GCF_001885585.1 Pararhizobium antarcticum | reverse complement strand
TCGATCGTCCACATCGCAGCTTCCTTTCGTGATTCGAAAGCACAAAAGGAATCACAACCGCGCACAACCCGCAAACCGAAGTCCGCTAACCGATTCCGCCGATTCTCAAAGTCTCCGGACGGACACTCAGACCCCAAATCAAGCCATCTCAAGTTCCGGTCACGGCGAAGACTGCAAGTTCCACCAGCATAGATCTATCCTACTGGAAGCTAACCCTTCCTGTAAACAATGATGGCATCGTTTCAGGCGTTGGTGATGCGACGGAACGCACCGACCTACTTGGCTTCGCTATGCCACCTTACTTCGAAGTTGCATCGAACTCGATTAGTTTTATGGCGCCGACAAACGGTGCACGCACTGGTGGCTCCAACTATCCTCGCTCCGAATTGCGCGAGATGGACGGACAAGGCGACGAATACCAATGGCGGATTGCCGATGGCGGCCATCTTGCGGCGACACTTGTCGTCGACGAGTTGCCCATGACAAGCGCCAGCAAACCGGGGCGTATCATTATTGGGCAGATCCACGGTCCCGATGATGAGCTATGTCGTCTATATTTCGACAACGGAAAGCTGTACTTCATGGACGATAAAGCCGGTGAAGCGATGGAGGAGACACAGTTCGACCTTGTTGATACCGCGGGAAATCCGACAAATATCCGTCTCGGCGATGAGTTTTCCTACACGATCGATGTAGACGGAAAATCGCTTGTTGTTTCCGCCACACATGAAGGAACTACATATAGCGCGACAGATATTATAAGCCGATTTTGGGTAGACAAAGATCTCTATTTTAAAGCCGGCGCTTATATCCAGGTCGGGAAACCAGGATCGAAGGCACGCGCGGTCGGCACGGGGCAGGGCAAGGTGACATTTACCGCGCTCACGCGTCCGACCCACGATATATTCCGCAAGCCAAGTGCTCGGGAAATAGATCAAGATGACGATAGCGAGGGTTAGGTGCGCACAGCGCTGAACAGATTGTTTATCGCCAGACCGTGGTTTTGCCGCCGAGCGTTGACATGTAAGATCTGCGTGAATAGCCCCGCCATTTCGCCTTAGATTCATCGCCTAAAACGCCTACCCCCGTCAAGGAACTGGGCTTTCCATTGTTTGATCTGCGTGCATGCCAAACTGCTGGGGCAATTCCACCCGTGTCTGCTCGCCTCGTATGCGGCAAGTGCCGCCTTCGCCTTGAAAGTCGGGTGGCCTGAGGCCAAACGGTAATCCCGTTTTCGGGCGAGTCTGGGGGGCAATCTGGCCTCATGCGCCCTGTTTTTCCAGTGCCATTTTCATTGCGAACTCGCTGGGGGTTATGTCGCCTAGCGAAGAGTGGGGCGTGTTCCTGTTGTTGTCCTCCTTCCATGCTGTGATGGCCGCGCGGGCCTGGGTGGGTGACGAGAATAGCGTTTCGTTCATTCACTCGTCGCGGAAGCTGCCGTTGAAGCTTTTAACGAAGCCGTTCTGCATCGGCTTGCCGGGGGGCGTTGTAGTGCCATTCGACCTTTGTCTCCTGGTACCATTTGAGGATGGCCATGCTGGTCCTCTCCGTGCCGTTGTCCGAGACGATCGTTCTCGGCTTTCCACGCCTGGCGATCAGGCTGTCCAGTCCCGAGCCAGCCTTGCGCCCGACAGGGACGTGTCGGCAACCAGGCACAGGTCATTCGCTGGTGAAATCATCGACGACCGCCAGAACACGCAAGCGGCGGCCGTCCGTGGAGGCGTCGCTGACGAAGTCCAGGCTGCAGCGCTCTTTGGCGCGCGCAAGAGCATGCCAATGTGCTGCCCCTCTTTGAATTGCCCCTCAAAGGGGAGATCAGAACAAATTCTACGATCCTTGTGCCGTTGATAGTGCGGTATTCCCGCGCGAACGCAGATGTCGTCCAGGCGATGAGAATTGGGACGGACGTTTGATAAGATTTCGGCGTTCGGACAGTGAGTGCCAAGTTTACCAAAATCGGCAGTTAAGGCGCCATGCGTTTAAATGAACGCATGGCGCTTTTGATGACAGGTGCGATCTGTCCTCGGTCACTATTTGACAGCGGAGTTCCCACCGTCTGCGAACAAGGCAGAACCCACGACAAAGCTTGACATGGGACTGGCCAGAAACAGCGCGGCCCTGGCGATTTCTTCCGGTTGTGCAATCCGTTTCACAGCATGCAAACCTGCTGCCCACTCTTTTTGGGCCTCATCACCGGCCATCGCCGTTTCGACGCCACCGGGCATTAGCGCATTCGCCCTGATGCCTCTGCTGGCATAATCAGCCGTGATTCCCTTAACCAGCCCCATCAGTCCAGCCTTGGCCGCTGCATAAACGCCCATGCCTGGTAGCCCGACGCTGGTTCCGACAAAACTGGATGTGAATATGATTGCGCCACCGGTTCGCTCCAGCATCGCCGGGATTTGGCGACGGCTGGCCAGGAATGCAGATGTCAGGTTCGTCGCAAGTGTCTCCTGCCATTCCGACAGAGCAACCTCCACGAGCGGCTTCATGGGGCCGACGATGGCTGCATTGTTGAACGCGATATCCAGACCGCCAAACAATCGGATTGCATCAGCGACAAGTTCGTCGTGTGTTTCCGGCAGACTGACATCACCCACCACAACATGCACTCTTCCGCCCTGGCCGCGAATTGTCTCGGCTACGTCATCGAGGCCCGGTCTGCCTCTGGCGTTCAGGATAACTGCGGCTCCTTCTGCGCTGAAAAGCATCGCGGCTGCGCGGCCAATCCCAGATGACGCTCCGGTAATGATAGCGACCTTGTCTTGTAACATTCCCATGGTTGATCTCCTTGTGCGGGGAGCCAAGGCATAGGCAATGGGCGGACAGTACGACCACCCGTTTCTTGCAGATCACGCCCCTTGTTGTCAGTGCCGCGATGAAACCGTTCGCGACGGACACCAGGAATGGTGGTGGTTAGGATCGGACGCTCGCGGGGCGACTGGACGAGAAGGCCGCCCATCTTCGCTGCGCTGGAAAGCCTTGCCCGGTTCGTTCGGCTTCCCGGACTGCGCCACGACCGCTTGGCAGCCAGATCGTTCTGCCGGATGCCGGCTCCCGGCACGCGCTGAAAATCAAACGTCGATATTCGCCGGCATCCCCTTCTCCGGTGCATCCGCTCCCGCCAAAGGAGCTCTACTCGAACTTCGGCATCGCCGTGGAGGCGTGGGTGCCACAGTTTTTTTGTCCCGCCGATCCGATATTCGCTTTCGGTGGCGCGACGCACAACCGTTCGGCTGACATCGACAGTGCTCGGAAACTGCTTCCTCCAGCATCTTGATCCGGGGTTTCAGCGAGCCTTTGCCGACAGCGAAGGTCGTCGTCGAACGCCTTTGCTCCGAAACGTCCTTGATACCAATGAAGCTGTCAGAGGTGCATATTCGCTTGTCACTCCAATAAATATGATTGATACTCTCAACTTAATATGACACCGGAGATGTTTTTGCGCTGGTTGCTAAGTTGCGACCCGTGAGTTTTTTCGAAAGACGGACATTTACACATGAGCTTCTGGCACAAAATGTCGTGGAAGACGGAAGGTATTCAAGTCGCCGCTCCCGTTCAATGGCGTCAGTTGGATGGCATCGTGTCGGTTCTGTGGGAAGCTGAAAGCCAGGCCGGTGCCAGCGGATATTATCTTGCGGACGATCCGCGGATCATGTTTTTCTTCAACGATGTTTCGCCGCATGTCCGCATTTCGAACAGGAATGACGATTTCGCACGGAGCTCAAGGGCGATGGCACGCGCCGTGTATGTCCCGGCTGGTGTGCCGATGTGGACCAGCAACAAAACGACCCATCGCTTCAGCCATCTCAACCTCCACCTGCACAAGGATCGTGCGCTGCGATATCTGACACCATCGGTCGGCAGTTCGGCCGCGCAGATGGCGATACGGCGTCCGGTTGAACTCCATAACGTCGTGGCGATCGAAACACTGGCAAAACTTCTGGCGGACGAAATAATAAGCCCATCGAAGCATGCCGTCTACGCCGAGAGCCTCGTCGGTAGCATTGTCGCCGGCCTGCTCGATATTCCCGCAGAAGCCAACGAAAAGGCGGGAGGCAGGCTGACGCAGGCGCAGATGAACAAGTTGCTGTCACGCATCGAAAAACTTGGCGATTATCGGATGACCGTTGCCGACATGGCGGCCACGGTCGATTTGTCTGAAAGCTGGTTTGCCAACGTGTTCAAGCAGACCACCGGCAAGTCTCCGTTGCAATGGCAACTTTTCAAACGGATCGAGCAGGCGAAGTATCTGCTGCGTGAAACTGATCTTTCGATTGCCAGCGTCGCGGCACAACTCGGTTTTTCCGATCAAGCGCACCTGACAAAAGTGTTTCGCCAAGTGGCTGGAGAACCTCCGGCCGCCTGGCGAAAGATGCAGCAGGTCTGACATGCTCAGCCGCCTTCCCACCCAATGAGTTCGTGGGGGGAGGGGGCAGGCGATTACCAGGTCTGGCGAAGCGTCGCCATCATGGCGCGACCTGGATTGTAGTAGACCCCACCGCTATCCTGGCTGGCGATATGCTTCTCGTCAAAGACATTTTTGACGTTCAGCTGTAGCATCGTGTTTTCCTGGATAGTGTAGGTAAAAGCGGCATCGAACACGATCGCGCTTTCCGAGGATGCGGTATTGCCGAGGTTGACGAAATATGAGTCCGTGTAGCGGGCGCCTACTCCAAAGGTCATGTCGCCGCGTGCCCCTTGCCCTTCCAGGGTATAGGTGCCCCATACTGACGCCGCATGCTTTGGGACGCGCATCAAGCGGTTTCCATCATTGACGCCGCCGGGCTCATCGATTTTGGAGTCTATGTAGCTATAAGCCGCAATCATACTGATATTGCTTGTCAACGCGGCCTTGGCTTCGAGTTCAAAGCCGCGATGGCTGACCTTTTCGACCGTTTGCGGCAGATAGCTCACACTGTCGTAGACGGTAAAGTCACCTTTTGTCAGGTCATAGACTGAAGCGGTGAACAATGCAGGGAATGCATCCGGCTGATATTTGATCCCGACCTCATACTGCTTTCCAGTCGTCGGATCCGTGCCGACGCCGGGAGGCGCTGCGGATTCTGCGTAGCTCGTATAGGCTGCCAGTTCCTCGGTGATCTTGTAGCTGGCACCGATCCGCTTTGTGAATTCGCTGTGTTCATCCGCCTGGGCAACGTTCGAGAACAAGTCCGTCTGGCCAAGGTCAAGCCAGTCATTGCGCAGACCCAGGCTCACCGTCAGCCTGTCAGCGAAGGTCAGGTCCTGCTGCAGGTAGATCGCCTTGGTCTTTTGATCGTTTGCCGTCCCGTAGGTGGGTGTCGTCGAGATCGGTCCACCCGTGTAGATCGGGTTCAACCAGTTAATGGGAGGAGCGCCGGGATCGTATAGGCCGTAATTCAGCGATTTGAAGTCATTATATTCGATGCCGGCAAGCGTGCGGCTGTCGACCGTGTCGAAACTCGTTTCGTAAACCAGGTTTGCATCGATGATGAACTGCTCGTTCGATGTGTCACTGCCGAAGAAATAACGGTCTGCTAGATTCGATCCATCTTGCCGCGTATTGGAGAGATAGGCACTGCCAAAGGCGTTGTCCGAATTGCTGGAACGGGCGTTGGAGCCGAAGCTCAGTCCATTGCCAAAGTCATGGTCAAACATCAGGCTATAGGTGTTGCGGTTTGTCGTATTGAAATAGTAGTCGGGCTCGCCGAAGAACTGGTCTCTGTCTAGGTCCGTACCGAGCGGATGGCCTCCACTGCCGGGAACACCATCCTTGTCCAGATGGTCAAAAACGAATGTCAGGCTTGTCGCGTCGGTCGGGCGCCAGGTCAGGCCGCCCATGATGAAGTTCTCATCATCCTGGGAATAATCATATTCGGCGTCCGAACGCTGGAACTTGCCGGTTAAACGGTACGACAGCGTGTCGTCTTCGGTGAAATTGTCACCGAAATCGAAGCCGGTCTCTTTGTGTGCGAACGATCCGCCCGTGCCGTAAACCTCGCCGAAACGCTCTCTTTTCGGCGTCTTCGTGACATAGTTGACCGATCCGCCCGGTTCAGCCGCTCCGAATCCGGCCGAACTGGCGCCCTTGAGCACCTCGATACGCTCGAAAGCGTAGGGCTCTTCCCGCACCCCGGCGAAAGTCCTGCCGATAGCCAGACCGTCGCGATAGGTATAGGGCGTAAAGCCGCGAATATCGAAATAGTCGTACCGGTCATCCGATCCATAGAAGTCGGTCACGACACCGGCTGTGTATTGTACGACCTGCTCGACGCT
Organism: Pararhizobium antarcticum; assembly: GCF_001885585.1. Classification (GTDB taxonomy): domain Bacteria; phylum Pseudomonadota; class Alphaproteobacteria; order Rhizobiales; family Rhizobiaceae; genus Pararhizobium; species Pararhizobium antarcticum. Next base: position 50,425 of record NZ_LSRP01000087.1, on the reverse strand, counting down.
GTCCGCGGCGCGCTCCCGGATTTCCTTGGAGGTAATGACGGATACCGCGGCGGGGGCTTCCAGGATCCTGGTCGGCATCTTGCCGGCGCCTGTCGTTTCCGTCGCGACGACTGACTTTGAATCATTGCCCGTGTTCAAGACGCCGGGACCAGAGTTTGCCTCAACGACGATCATCTCCAGCGTCGTGACATCATCGTTGGCGTCCTGGGCCATCAAATAGTCTGGTGCAAGGGCGATGAGTGCTGTGCATCCGAAAAGCAGCGCTGTTCGGTAGCGGATCGGAGCCTGCAGTGAGCGAGCGCCTGTTCTAACGAGGTCCATCTTCAAAATCCAAATTGACGTGACTGCTGGGTGATCGGCATGACCGACAGCGTGTAGGGTATCTGTCGATATAGCCCGTCACTGCTATTAACTGGAGTGCATTTATCCAGTATTGTACAATTCCCCGGCTTTGTAGAATCCCACGGAAATCTACGCGCACTTTCCACATAGTTCCTGCTTTGCCGTTGACGGGCATCGATTAAGCTGAGATTTGGAGTCAACTTATACTTTTGACTGGAGTGTGGCGATGAAGTTTCGTTTCGCCGTGCAGGCCATGATCGCCTGCGTCTGGATGGCCGCGCACGCAACCGCGCTGGCGGCACAAGGTGGCTCTTATCCGCTCAGCATCGATCATGCCTTCGGCACGACGATTGTTGAGAAGAAGCCGGAACGGGTTGCCAGTGTTGCATGGGCAAACCACGAGGTTCCATTGGCGCTCGGCATCATTCCGGTCGGCATGGCGCGCGCCAATTACGGCGACGATGACGCAGACGGTATCCTGCCATGGGTAGCCGCGCGACTGGGTGAACTGACGGGCGACGCGCCGGTATTGTTCGACGAGGGTGATGGCATCGATTTCGAAGCCGTCGCGGCAGTACGACCCGACGTGATCCTCGCGGCATATTCCGGTCTCAGCCAGGCCGATTATGACACCCTGAGCCAGATTGCTCCTGTCATAGCCTATCCGCAGGCGCCCTGGTCGACGGACTGGCGCGAGATGATTCGGCTCAACAGCGCAGGGCTCGGCATGGCTTCCGAAGGCGATGCGCTCATTGAGGACATCGAGGCCGACATTGCCCGTACACTCGACGGACATCCCGAGATCAAGGGAAAGTCGGCGATGTTCATCACACATCTAAGCGCATCTGACCTCAGCACCATTAATTTCTATACGGCGAACGACACGCGGGTGAAATTCTTTGCCGATCTCGGAATGGTCTCTCCGAAGAGCGTCGAGCAGGCCACGAAGCTTGGAACGTTCGCCGGCTCGGTGAGCGCAGAGCAGATCGACGCATTCGATGACGTCGACATTCTCGTGACATACGGCGACAGAACGCTTTTCGATGCTCTGAAAGCCAATCCCCTGACACTGCATATGCCAGCGGTTGCGCAAGAATCGCTCGTGATGCTCGGCAACGACCCAGTCGGCAATGCCGCCAACCCGACCCCCCTGTCGATACGATGGGTGCTGAAGGACTACGTGAAACTGCTGAGTGAGGCAGCCAAGAAGTCGAAATGACCGGCCGCACCAACATGTTCCCTCGTTTTTGGCCGAATGCCGCCCGCTCAAACCGTATTAGAACCCTCTGGCTTGTCGGGCTTATCGCTGTGTTGGCCGTTCTTCTGACGCTGTCGATAACGATAGGCACGCGCAATGTCGACTGGGCCGATATCATTGCAGCAATCGGCGGCGCCCAAGACACCATAGGTCAGGCAGCAGTTGCGCTGCGCATTCCGCGGACCTTTCTTGCCCTGCTGGCGGGGGCGGCGCTGGGGCTTGCCGGCGCGATCATGCAGGGCGTCACCCGCAATCCGCTCGCCGATCCCGGCATTCTCGGCGTCAACATGGGCGCCTCGCTCGCCGTCGTTATCGGTGTCGCCTGGTTTGGAATGTCGTCGCCGAAGGCCTATATCTGGACGGGGATCGCCGGCGCCGGGTGTGCGGCTATCTTCGTCTACACGATCGGGTCTTCGGGAAGAGGCGGTGCAACGCCGCTCAAGTTGGCGCTTGCCGGGGCCGCCACTTCTGTGGCCTTCGCCTCCATGGTGATCGCTATTGTCCTGCCCCGCGGCGATATCGCCGGCGGTATCCAGTCTTGGCAAATAGGCGGCGTCGGCGGCGCGACCTACGAGCGGATCGCGCCTGTCCTGCCGTTTCTCGCGGTCGGCTTTGCGATCAGTCTTCTGTCGGCAAGAAAACTCAATTCACTCGCCTTGGGCGAGGAGTTGGCTGCCGGTCTTGGTGAGCACGTCGCAACCGCGCGTGCCATTGCCTCGCTCGGCGCTATCCTTCTTTGCGGCACAACGACGGCCGTTTGCGGGCCGATCGGTTTTCTCGGGCTGGTGGTGCCGCATCTCTGCCGGACCCTTATCGGAGTCGATCATCGATGGCTGTTGCCCTTTTCCGCACTGGGCGGTGCGGGCCTGCTGCTCGGCGCCGATATACTCGGGCGGGTTATCGCGCGCCCAGGGGAGATCGACGTCGGGATCGTTACCGCGCTGATCGGAGCGCCATTTTTCATCTGGATCGTACGGCGTCAGCGAGTGCGGGAATTGTGATCATGCTGTCGCCCACGATCAGGTTTCTTCTGGACTACCGGCGCCGCCGCGCACGCAGACGCGTTTCCGTACAGGCGGTGTTGTTCGCTCTTGTCGTCGCGATCTTCGGAATTACTCTGTCTGTTGGACAGTCTTTCACGCCCCCGACCGATGTCGTGCGCGTGCTGTTCGGCGAGAACGTGCCTGGTGCATCTTTCACGGTCGGGCAGTTGCGCCTGCCCCGCGCCGTCCTGTCGGTGCTGGCGGGCATGTGTTTCGGGTTGGGCGGCGTTGCATTCCAGATCATGCTGCGCAATCCGCTGGCCAGTCCCGACATAATCGGCATTACTTCCGGAGCCAGTGCAGCGGCCGTGTTCGCCATAGTCGTCCTGTCGATCACGGGGCCAATGGTCTCGGTCCTGGCCGTGGTCGCTGGCCTCGGGGTTGCGGTCCTAGTCTACGGCTTGTCCTTCCGCAACGGTGTGGCCGGATCGCGTCTCATCCTTGTCGGCATTGGTGTTGCAGCCATGCTCCAGAGTGTGATCGGCTACATCCTGACATCAGCGCCGGCATGGACGCTGCAAGAGGCGATGCGCTGGTTGACAGGCAGCGTTAACGGCGCGCAGCTTTCGCAGGCACTGCCACTGCTCCTTGCGCTTGCCCTTTTCGGCGGACTTCTGCTCATGCGCACCCGTGATCTGGAAGCGCTGCAACTGGGTGACGACACAGCTGCAGCGCTCGGGGTTCGAGTCGCACGCACCCGTATGCTGGTTATCGTTTCAGCCGTCGGCATGATCGCAACCGCGACGGCCGTCACCGGCCCCATCGCCTTTGTCGCATTCCTTTCGGGGCCGATTGCGGCCCGCATTTTCCGCAGCAATGGATCGCTGCTTGTGCCCTCTGCGCTGGTCGGCGCGCTGCTCGTGCTCGCTGGCGACTATGCAGGTCAGCTTCTCCTGCCAAGCCGCTATCCGGTCGGTGTGGTGACCGGCGCACTTGGCGCACCATACCTGATTTTCCTGATCATTAAGGTCAGCCGTACCGGAGGCTCGCTGTGACTGCGCATTCCCTCGCCGCTAACCAGCTTTCGGCCGGCTATGACGATAGAGAAATCCTGAGGGACCTCGACCTGACCATACCACCGGGGATGATCACGGCTATCGTCGGCGCCAATGCATGCGGCAAGTCCACGCTGCTGCGCACACTATCGCGGCTCATTTCACCAAGCCAGGGACAGGTTCTTCTGGATGGCAAGTCGATCCATACCCTTCCCTCACGAGAGGTCGCCCGGACGCTGGGGCTCTTGCCACAATCGCCTATTGCACCGGAAGGCATCACCGTCGCCGATCTTGTTGGACGCGGGCGGCATCCGCATCAGAGCCTGTTTTCCCGTTGGACGAAACTGGACGAAGAGGCAGTCGACAGCGCTCTTGCGGCAACGAAAACGTTCGATCTTGCCGAGCGGCCGGTTGATGAACTCTCCGGCGGCCAGCGCCAACGCGTCTGGATCGCCATGGCACTGTCCCAGCAGACAGACATCCTGCTGCTCGACGAGCCAACCACGTTTCTGGATATCAACCACCAGATCGAGGTACTCGATCTCCTGACCGATTTGAACCGGACGCGGGGCACGACGGTCGTCATGGTTCTGCACGACCTCAATCTGGCGGCGCGCTACGCGGATTATCTCGTCGCAATGACGGGTGGACGTGTGCATGCCTTCGGCACCCCAGAAGATGTGCTGACGGAAAACATGGTTCGGCAGGTCTTCGGATTGGATAGCCGCATCATTGTCGATCCCATTTCCGCCCGGCCGATCATGTTGCCGATCGGGCGTCACCGGTTGGCCGGCCGTTCTTGATGATTCGAACAAGGAGAAAAGACTGATGAACGATGTTCAATCACTCAAGCTTTCGGGTGTTGCCGTTCCCCACAGTGCTGCAGAGATGCTCGACGAGATTTGCGAACATTTCATCGAGCATGCGGAGGTGGAACGTAGCGGCGATCGGGCTGTTCTAAGAAGCAAAAGCGGCATCGCGACAATCCGCACAGATGATGGAAAATTGCTGATCGCGCTGGAGTGTTCGACACAGGCCTTTCTGGAGGCGGCCCGTACCGACATGGCGGAACATCTGTTTTATTTTGCCGGCGACCAGCCGCTGGAGTTGACGTGGATGACGCCGACGTCCCTGCTTAGCCTGCCCAACCTGCATGAAGTGACCGTTATCTCCGTGGAAAATGTGACGCCGAAAATGCGCCGTGTCGTATTTTCCTGCGCCGATGTCACCCCGTTCATGGGTGGAGACATGCATGTCCGGCTGCTGGTTCCGCCGAAGGGCAGGGCACCGGTATGGCCGGGCTTTCGCCAGGACGGACGCATTTCCTGGCCGGAGGGCGACGACCAGATTCTGGTGCGCGTCTACACCATCCGTTCGGTGGACCTTGAGCGAGGGGAAGTCTCGATCGACTTCCTGCAGCATCCAATGCATGGGATATCCACGCCCGGAGCCGATTTTGCTCGGGACGCCCGGGCAGGGGACAAGGCAGCACTTCTCGGGCCGGGTGGGGGCGATCTTCCGACGGCAAAGTCGATGCTTCTGATTGGCGACGAAAGTGCACTGCCTGCCATCGCCCGTATCGCCGCCGAGGTGCCGGTGGGAACGCAGATGCAAGCACTTATCGAAGTTGAGGACGAGGCGGAGGAACAGTCCATTGTGTCGGGCGGCGTGCTGGATGTCCGTTGGCTGCACAGGAGCGATTATCCAGACCGTACCAATAGCGTTTTCCTGGCAGAAGCCCAAAAAGCGATTGCATCCATCGACCCCGAAACATTCGTCTGGGCGGCCTGCGAGAAAGCCGATATCCGGGCGCTTCGGTCGACACTCAAGGAGCGAAGGCATGATCGCAAAAAGATGTATGTCGCCTGGTACTGGGAACGCAACATGAGGTAAGTGCGTCAATTATCTGCGCAAAGGCCCTGGACATAGCCGGAGCCACTTGGCGTATACCGCATCCATCCGCTGGATCGTCCTGGGCCATATGGCTTGGGAACCGCAATGCGCGCCGTCCTTACACTGCGTAGCCGGCTCCAAACCCGGTAGGAACGCTCTTGTCATTGGCGATTAGCCAAACCAGACCGCGCCAGCAATAACGCGCCATGAGTGCGCTTCGTTCGCAGGTCTGGTATGCCGGGTGCTAAGCCTTTGGGCATCTGCAGCGCAATCACGCTTGAGCCGGGCCGGATCTACCGGAGAGCCACTCGTGAGAAGTAGGGTCCAGGACAAGCAAGATGACAAACAAAAAACCCCCTGAAGTCCACGCCCGTGCCGTTCGAATGGTAACGCAACATGAAGCCGAGCACCCTTCGCGGTGGGCCGCGGCGTCACCCACAGTCTGAAAAATTGGCTGCTCGACGCATGCCCTCCATGCGTGGGTGGAGAAGGCAGAGGTCGACAGCGATAAACGATCAGGCCCCGCCGAGCGATGTGGGCGAGAAATTGAAGGCTTTGGAGCGGGAGAACCGGGAGCTCCGGCAAGCCAACGATATATCGCGCAAGGTGACTGCATATTGTGTGATGGCCCCTTGCGGTGAACTTGATACATTCGCCTGCCGGGTAGGAGGAAGCTCGACCGCCCCGTTGAAGTGATGATTGCCTTCATCGAGCACCGGTCAATGCTCTTGGTCGGCTGCGCCCGTCGCGGCACGGCGGTGAAGTTCGAGACTTCCGTCGGAAGAGTTGCTGACGGTTATGACAACGCTCTCGCCGAAATGAACCACAGCCTTTGCAAGGTCGACGTCGCCCATGGGCGAGAACCCTGGCACAACTTCGAAGCCGTGGCGTTCGCCACGCTCGAATGGGTGGACGAGTGCAACAACGGATGTCTTCTGGAGCCCATCTGCAACATTCCGCCAGCCGAGGCCGAAGAACGGTAAAATGCCGTGCTCGACGCACCGGCCATGGCCGCACAAACTAAACCGAAAAGTCTCCGGCAAACCCGGCAAAGCCTCCTGTCCGCTGCGATTTTCATGTATCTGAATTTTCCGTTTCGACGCTTGCGATCCGATCCAGATTTTCAATGAGGCGCACAAGGAATTCGACAAACTGGTTGGCTTCCGCATCGGAAAATCCGGCCAAGGCCTCGCGATTGCCTTGAAACAGTCTCTCTGATGCTTCTGACAACCGTTCCTGAGCGGTTCTCGTCAGCGCGATGTGACTGCTCCTTCCATCTTGCGGGTCGCGCGTTCTGGTAATCAGACCGTCGCGCTCCATTCGCGCGAGCATTTGCGCCATTGGAGGTTGCTCGACCTTGGCGAACCGGGCGAGGTCACGCTGGGTCCGGGCAATACCGTTGTGAAGGGCGACAAGCACCGGCAGCTGGCCAACGCCAAATCCAAGCGGACCAAGACGCGCCTCGCTCAATCGTGCAAATCCGCGTGCCGCCAGACTGATCAAATGCCCCGGCGTGACGAGTACATCTTCGTCCATTTTTTAAAGTCACTCCCACTTGACGGCAATATACATATGCACATATATAAAATTCAGCCGACTGACAATCCCAGATTGGCCAGCAGTTCAGAAATTTCTTATGGGGTCAGACATGTTTGAAGACAACGTCCGGATGATCGAGCGCCTTTACGATTTCTTCAACGCGCGAGATATCGATGGGGTACTGGACGCGCTTGCCGACGATGTCGAATGGGCGAACGCGATGGACGGCGGCCATGAACATGGCCGTGAAGCCGTGCGCGCTTACTGGACGCGTCAATGGGCGATCGTCAGCCCGAACGTGAAGCCGGTTGCCTTTTCAGCGGCTCCCGACGGGGCACTCGCTGTAGACGTCGAGCAGACAATCTACGATCTCAACGGCGTCCCGCCTGAAGGGAAGCAGGGCCACAAGCTGAGCGATAAAACCGTAAGACATGTCTTTCGCATTGAAGGTGGCAAGGTCACCCGCTTTGATGCCGGCGACCCCGCCTGATCACCGCACTGCGAGCCTTGAAAGCTGATGGCCCTATGGATCTGTGCAAGACGGGCTGGCGAGCATTTGGTTTCGGGAGATATCCGGCGAATTTTGTGGGAACGGATCATGACGGCCACCGACGGTCTTATAAGGACGGCGTTTGACGCGTATAACAGACGAGACAGCATGTCATTGCTGGCAATGCTGCCCGACGATATCGTCTGGCCAGGTGATGTCGGTATGTTGAAGGGCAAGGACGCGCTCCAGGCATATTGGCAAAGACAGTGGGCCACAACGAGAACCCACGATACAGTGGTGGATGTAAGGGAGATGGGAGGCGGGTATGTTGTCGTGTCGCTTTCTCAAACGGTTGAGACATTGGATGGTGTGCCGATTTCATCGGGACATTTGCACTATGGCTTCGTCGTGCGTGACGGTCTCATTCAGGCATTGAAAACACGAAAAGCCTGAGGATGAAGACACAGCATGTTTTATTCGTAGTCGACCCCCCGCGCTAAACGGGGTTTGCGACCTGGGCGCGCAATGCGGCATTTTCGGTCTCCAGTGCCGCCAGCCGATCACGGATCGGGCGCAGGCCTTCTTCCAGTTGGACATCCGTGTAGCGCGGGACGATGTGCTGCGGGCAGTTCCAGTCGAAGTTCTGCAGCCGCAGCCTGACGATCCGCTCGACCCGCCCGCGGGCGCCATTCAGCACGGCTGCCGTCAGCGCCGGATCTGCATCGAGCGACACAGCCTCTGCATGCGCATAAATCTTCAGCCGGGTCCGACGCGGATAATCCATGAGGAACAGGCACACCTTGTCGTTCACCGACAGGTTGCCGATGCTGATATATTGGAAGTTTCCGCGATAATCGGCAAAGGCCAGCGTCTGATCATCCACCAGCTTCAGGAACCCCTGCGGGCCGCCGCGGTGCTGGACATAAGGCCAGCCCGTCTCTGATGTCGTTGCCATATAAAAACTGTCCCGGTCGGTAATGAAGAGCGCCTCCTGCTCGGTGAACCGATCGAAGTCGCGTTGCCCCCTGAAGCTCTCCCACATGCCGTCGACACCCAGTTGCTTTTGCGTGGCACGCACGGCCGGCGTTATGGCCACATCCAGGAACCCGTAGCTCATGATCACCTCCGATGGCGAGCGCTTGACGAAGCATCTCATATGAAAGACGATGTAATCATGCCGGCATGGCCGCGCAATCGGCCGAATCTGGACAGCATCTACGCGAATATTGGGGAACTCATTGGATCGGCTGGAAGCAATGTCGCTGTTGATCGATGTGATGGATGCAGGCAGTTTTTCAGCGGCTGCAAGAAAGCGCGCCGTACCGGTTGCCACGCTGACGCGGAAAATCGGCCAGCTGGAACAGCATCTCGGTGTCGTGCTGGTGATCCGCTCGACCCGCCGGCTGGTGCTCACCGACGCCGGGCAGCGTTATCTTGCGGCCGCGCGCCAGATCATCGCGCAGGTAAACGAGGTCGAGCGCGAAGCAGCGGGCGAATTCGTCGAGCCGACCGGACGGCTGGTGGTGAGCGCGCCGAGAATGTTCGGTCGGCTTCACGTCTTGCCGATCGTCACGGACTTTCTGCAGCAACATGAGGGCATCACCGTCGATCTGCAACTCATCGACGCCAATGTCGATCTGGCTGCCGGCGCCGCCGATCTTGCGGTACGGATCGGCGCGCTGCCAGACAGCAGCCTGATCGGCACAAGGCTCGGCAGGATGCGATCTGTGATCGTTGCCAGCCCCGATTTTCTTGATCAGTATGCCGTACCGCAGTGTCCTGACGATCTCGCCGGGCTGCCCTCCATCATCCTGAACATTCCACTTGCAGGCACGACGCCCCGGCTTGGCGCAGGCGGACCAAGCTGGCCCGCGGGCAAAGCGCGTCTGCTTGTTTCTGGCGCAGAGGCCGCAATCGCTGCGGCTGAGGCCGGATTGGGGTTTGTTCAGCTGTTGCATTACCAGGCGATCGATGCCCTCAATGCCGGCCGGGTGCGTCTGCTCCTTGACAGCTTTGAGGCAAATCCGGCCCCGGTCCACATTCTCCACGCGCCGCTGACACAACTCCCGCAAAAAATCCGTCGCTTTCTCGATTTCGCGGGCGATCGGCTGCGTGCGTCGCTGCTGGCGATCGAGAGAGGGAACTGACCGATCGGCCAGACAAAGCTCATTGTCAGCCCGTCAGTTGACGGCGGCGCGAGCCGTTCGATGCACCGCGCTACCGGACGTCAATCAGAAGGGGGCAACACTTTGAAATCTGCCCCTTCCGGCAGAAGCTGACCACCATCGACGATGATCGTGGTGCCGGTTACATAGCTCGCGTCATCGGAGGCCAGAAACAGGAAGGCGTTGGCCACGTCGCGCGGTGAACCGAGGCGCGCCAGCGGAATGGCATCCTCCATGTTCTTGATAAAGGCGGCGCTGCGATGCAGTTGGATCGCCTCCGTCAGGATATTTCCCGGTTCGACGCCGTTGACGGTGATTCCATAAGAAGAGAATTCCAAAGCGGCGGAGCGGATAAAACCATTGATGCCGGCTTTGCTTGCAGCGTAGTGACCGTGACCGGGGCTGGTAACATGCGGGCCGGTGATCGACGAGGTGAAGAGGATGCGTCCCGCCCCCTGCTTTTTCATGGGCGTCAGCGCGGCGCGGGCAGCATTGAAACAGCCGCGCAGGTTGACCGCCATCACATTGTCCCAGTCGTCGGGCGACGTATTTTCGATCAACTGCCAGGGGTAGATGCCCGCGTTCTGCACGATGATATCGAGCCGACCGTGACGTTCGAGCGCCAATCCGACCGCCGCTACAGCATCGTCCAGTTTCGAAATATCGGTGCGGACGAAATCGGCGCCGATTTCCTTGGCGGCTGCCCGCCCTGTCTCTTCTTCGAAATCGGCGAGCACGAGTTTGGCACCCTCCTCTTTGAAGCGTTGCGCGATCGCTTTGCCGATGCCGCGAGAGGCACCGATCACCAGTGCAACCTTGTCTTTCAATCTGTCTGTCATGCGAGCCTCTGGCGGAGCCTTTGTTTGAAAGTGTCGAGAAGAACGGCCGCCAGAACCAGGAAGCCATGGATGACCTGGGTATAGTTGGCCGGCAGGCCCATCAGGTTGATGGCCGTGTTGATGGATGAGAGCAGCAGCACGCCGGCATAGACACCGGGCAGCGCTCCGACACCGCCCTTGAGGCTGACGCCGCCGATGACCACGGCTGCGAAGGCATTGAACAGAAGGCCGACGCCGAGATTGGCGGTGGCGCCCGAGGTGCGAACGGCAAGGAGCCAACCGGCAAGACCAGCGATAGCGCCGGCCATCACGAAGGCAATGATCAGATTGCGGGTCACGCGAATGCCGGCGCGGTAGGCGGCGGTCTCATTGCCGCCGATCATGATCAGATGCCGACCGAACGGTGTCTTGGCCATCATGATCGAGAAAATCAGAAAACAGCCAATCGCGATCCAGGCGGAGAGCGGGATCCCGGCAAATCGCTCTATGGCGAACCAGCGGATGGCCGGGTCGAGGTCCTGGGCGGAGCGCCCCCCGGAAACGGCCAGCACGATACCGCGCACCCAGATGAAGGAGGCGAGGGTGATGATGAAGGCACTCATCTTCAGCTTGACGACGAGGAAACCATTGAACAGGCCGATCAACCCTCCGATGGCACAGGCGACCAGCAGCGAGGCGGGGATCATCAGCCATTCCGGGGAAAGTTTGATCCCAAGCCCGATGCCGGCTGAGCAGAAGAGGATACCGACGGCCATCGCCGACAGCGCCGCGACGGACTCGACCGACAGGTCCATGTGTCCGGTGATGATCACCAGCGCCAGACCAATCGACATGACACCGAGCACGCTCGACGCTTCGATGATGTTGGTGAAGATGCCGATCTGGAAATAGTTCGGGATCAAGGCTGAGAACAGCGCAAGAACGACGATGAGCATGAACCAGACGAGATTGTCGAGAAGGAATTCAAGAGATTTGCGAGTGTGAGGAGTCATACGGCAATTCCGGATTGGAGGGCAAGGGTTCCGGGGCCCTGGGACCCCGGAGGAAGGGCCGTTCACTCGACAGATTTTACTGCTGCGGTTGGCGGTTTCATGTTGCCCCAGAAAGCCGGGTCGTCGACATTGTCGCTGGTGATCGCAGCACCCGGGATCTTGATATTCGGACCCCATGCCTCGATCGTCACGACGCCCTTGAGCCCGAGCACGTCATAATCGCCGGCCTTGATTTCCTGTTTGCCGACGATCTTGTCCATGAACATGGCAACGGCTGCAGCCTGGGCATAAAGTGGCTGTTCCACTTCCGTATTGAGCCAACCCTTGCGGATCAGGTCGAGGCCGACAGGAGCGCCGTTCGAGCTCATCATCATGATGTCGCCCGGCTTTTTTCCGGCGGACTCAAGCGAGGCGACGGCGGCAACCGAGAGATGGGCGGCATGCGGGAAAATCAGGTCGATATCGGGATTGGCGAGCATCTGGTCGGAAACGATCGTCCCGGCATTGCTGGCTTCCCACATCAGGGCTGGCACCGACACAATGGTGACGCCCGGAAAGGCCTTCATCTTCTCCTCGAAACCCTTCTGGATATCGAGCGTGTAGGGATCGCCGGGGTCTCCCAGGACCTGCAGGACCTTGCCTTTCACATCACCATGTTTGGCCTTGAGCATGGCCTCCGCCTGGTCGGCGGCGACATGGCCGATCTCGATCGTGCCAGCAACGGAAGTGAAGTCGGACGGGGTCGAGGTGATCTGGCGATCGAACTCGACGACCGGTATGCCGGCGGCACGGGCCGCCTCGATCGATGGCTTCAGCGCATTGAAATCGACAGCCGCAAGGATGATCGCCGCAGGTTTCAACGCGATGATATCGTTCATTTGCGATTGCTGGGCGTCGGTCTTGTTGTCGGCATTGAGCGTCTTCATCTCGTAGCCGGTCTGCTTCAGGAACATCTGCAGGGCACTGACCGAGCCCGACTGGAATTCATCGAGCAGTGTCGGCACGAGATAATAGACCACGCCCTTGGACTGGGCCGCCGCCGTCGTGAGCATCGAAAGGCCGAGCACCAGAACGCTCAGCAAGCTTATCACTATTCGTTTCATGATAGTTCTCTCCAGTTTAAGCCGGACCCCTTTTCATTCTTTGCCCACCGGTCCGGCTCCGGTGAGGGCTTGCCCTGTGATCATCTCGATCACTGCATCCGGGCTTGTCTTGGCTCTATCCACATCGCCGGCGACGACGCCGTGGCGGATGACGACGATGCGATCAGCGACCTGAAAGGCCTGCTGCATGATATGTGTGATGATGACGACGCCGATGCCCTGGTTGGCGACATGGCGGATCATGTCCAGCCCGCGCCGCGTCTGTTCGACGCCGAGTGCAGCGAATGGTTCATCCAGCAAAAGCAGCTTGCCACCCCAGTGTGCAAACCGGTTCAGCTCGATCGCCTGGCGCTGGCCGCCGGACAGATGTTCGACCTTGGTGCGCATGGAGGGAATGCGGGTACCGGCGCTCGTCAGCGCCTTGGTTGTGATTTCTTCCATCGCGCGTTCATCGAGAAAAGGAATGCCGGCAACCTTGCGGGTGATCTCGCGGCCCATGAAGAAATTGCCGACCACATCGACGTTGGTGCACAGCGACAGGTCCTGGTAGACAGTTTCGATGCCTGCTGCCTTGGCTTCGGCGGGCGTCTTGGCCTGATAGTCTGCTCCTTCGAAGACCATTTGGCCAGATGTCGGCCGCAAGCCACCGGATATGATCTTGACCAGTGTCGATTTTCCGGCGCCATTATCGCCCAGAAGGGCCACGACTTCGCCCTTCCCGATTGAGAAACTGATGCCTTTGAGGGCCGCGATTGCCCCGAAATTCATGCGGATATCGTCCAGGACGAGTAGTTTCTCGCTCATTCGGCATTCCCCTTTTCTAATGTTTCAAACATCTGGCCGTGGCGCGGCGACAGCACGCCGAAAAGAGCGAGCGCAGCTGCGCCTCGGAGCGCTGAATGCTGGCAGTCGCTGGCCATGACGACACGCGGCAGGGCACGGTGGGCGCGGGCGGAGATCGAATTGTCCAGCCCTTCGACAAGGGTCGCGAGTTGATGGAGCAATGGCTGTGGCGCGAGACCGCCAAGCACGATCGTCTCGGGGTCGAAGAGGTTTTCGATCGTGCGGATGGCATTGCGGAAGAAAGGAGCAACCTCCGACACCCATTCGTCCGCTGGCAAGCCGCGACGCTCAAAAGCATCCAGCGAAAGATAGCGTTCCAGGCAGCCGCGGTTGCCGCATGGGCATGGCTCACCATCGGGCACCGCAGGAATATGGCCGATTTCGCCGGCATTGCCCCACGCACCGCCCATCACGGTCCCGTCATGCATCATGGCGCCACCGAGACCCACGCTGAAGAACAGGTAGTAGTAGTTCGATACCTGTTGGCCGAGGCCGTACAGTTGCTCGCCCAGGGCGGCGGCCGCCATGTCGTTCTCGATGAAGGCAGGCAGGCCTGTCGCATCGGCCAGGTGCTGGCGTATGTCGATGTTCTTCCAGCCGGTCATCGTGGTCGAGCCGACGAAGCTCATGGATTCCACATCGAACGGGCCTGGCAGTGCCAGCCCGGCACCGAGGAGGCGACCGCAACGAGGGCTTGCCATGAGCTGGGTGACCATGTCGCGGATGAAGGAAAAGGCCTCTTGGGGCGTTGCATTCATGACGTCCCGGCGGACGTTATCGACGACATCGCCACGCAGATTGACCAGCGCCGCTTCTATGCCGAGAGGCGTGACGTGAATGCCGACGGACAGCCCGCCGTCGGGATTAATGGTCAGGGTCGAGGGCGGAATGCCTCGCCCTTTAGGGGGCTTTTGAACCGAAAGGATCAGCCCCTGCTCCTCGAGTTCGCGGACAATGGTGGAGACCGTCTGCACGGTAAGGCCTACTCGTTGCGCGACGTCGCCACGCGTCATTGGCCCGTGCAGACGAATCGATTCCAGTACGATCCGTCGATTGTACGGCCTTCCCGTTTCCTGATTGGTGCCGCGCAATGCCATGTCGAAAACCTCCGAATGACAAAAGAGTGACAGCGACAAATGATTTAGTCAAATGATTTTCAAAAAAGAAATTGGCTATGCAAGAAGGTGTTGGGTCTGGTGAATGCGCTGAGGCCAGTTTGGCAAAGTCATGCTTTTCGCTGGTGGCAACCAGGACGAGAAAAGCGCGCGACCGCGTGTGTTCTCTGCAGGGATCAGTTTCAGGTTTTGAATAGCTGAGACCGAAGTGCTGCGATCGATCAGCTGTATCTGACATAGAAGACCTCATCGGCCGCTATAGCGCACCGCGACGGCAGTTGTTCCTGCAGCGCCGGGAAAGGGGTATCGCCGACGTTTCATCGGATGAGGGCTGCGTCGACAGGCCGGATTGGAAGTGGAAGGTCAGAAGCCAGAGAAGCGCCACTCCATCCGGTAGCGATAGGTTTCGCCGGGGCGAAGAACCGCGCCGCGGTAGGTGGGCTCGTTGGGAGCGTTGGGATAGGTCTGCGGTTCGAGCGCGATGGCACCGTTGAGCACCACTTTCGAGAAGGGCGCGACCATGGCATCTGAAAAATGGTTTGCTGTATAAAGCTGGATTGCCGGTTCCGTCGTCCAGACCTCCAGGATGCGGCCAGTTTCCGGCTCGCATAGCCTAGCGCCGAGATGCAGATCGTCACGGCCGGCGTCCAGGCAAAAACTGTGATCGTAGATCTGGCCGATTGCCGGCCTGAAACGGAAGTCGAAAACCGTGTCCGTCACATCGTCTGGCGCACCGTGCGGGATCAGCCGTTCATCGACCGTGGCCGCTGCAGATCGTCCCACCCCACATGTCGCCGTCAGACTGGGATGTCTCCAGGGCGCTGCCAATTACCACCTGCGCAATGCCTCCGGCGCTGACCTGATGGCCGAGTTTGCGGTGATCGATTGTCACTGTCAGCTCGCGATTTCCAACGGAATGGAACGGTCATTGTCGGTGCCTTCATCGGTCCAGCCAAGCTCGCCACTATAGCGCCACGCCATCTGGCCCTGCTCATTCAAGCCAAACAGGCTGAGCCAACCGTTGTCGAACAGGGCGCTGACCTGCGGATGGCGCAGCAGGATGTCGGTGATCGCCTCCTTCGGCGCTTCGATGGCCACGGTCAGTCGAAGTGGCTCATGAACGAGTTGCGCTCCGTCATGCACCGATTGCCATGGAAGGCCGGCGCGCAAATTGCCGCCATTGCCCTCGACGACGCCGATCCCGCCAACGACATTGTGCAGGAGCTTGTTGCCGGCTCCAAAAAGAGACGGTGCGACGACCGAGCCGAAATATTGCAGGCTGATCCAACTTGCGACGACAACAGGCGCCGTCAGGATCAACTCGAGGGTCTTGAAGCCTTCGTCCTGCCGCCAGACATAGTCGTGCAGGAAGGCCTTTCCCTCAAGCGAGCGCCCTGAGGTCCGCGACCTGGGTGCGGCGATGAAGGCGTGGCAACCGGCCAGGCCAAGTTCGGGGCGGACTTCCGACCAGTCCCGGCTCCGCCCGGCCACCGACTGCGCCGTCGCCCGGGGCAGTCGGTGCGCGCGCTCGGTCCGCGTCAGCCGGCCGGCATTCGCCAGCCACGCACGGATTGTCCGGAGATCCGCGGCATTGGCTTTGATATCGAGATCATCGTCGAAAAGCGTAAATCCATCCGTCGTGGTATCGTGCAAGCCGCCAAGGAAGACCGTGTCGGCTGGAATGTGCAGGTCGTTCCCGGCGAGCTTCTCCCGCACGCCGCGGTCATTGAGCAGATTGGCAAGCAGGCGCGCATTGACGTCGCCGCTATAGCCACCGCAGGCGCCACAGTGGAGCGCACTGGCATATGGGTTGTTGACGACACCAGCACCATGACCGGCAAGCAGCACGAAGCGGGCGAAGCCTTTGGTGAGCGACATGGCCCTGAGCACCGTTTCGGCAATCGCCGTCCGCGTGTCTAGGTCGAGGCTCGCATCGAAGCGCGGTGCCGCCGTGTCGGGCTTGTTTGACTTGCCGAAACCGAGGCCATCGCGCAGAAGTTTGCCCGCATAGACAGGTCCCATGGCCTCAACGAAGGCGAAGGATGATACGGCGGCAAGCTTGAAGCGTCCCCAGGCCCGGATGGCACGCGCACTGAACCTAGCCTGCGTGCCGAGGTCGTTCTCGACTGCGCTGCAGGTGTAGACCGAGGGCTTCAGCAAGACGGGCATTCGATGTTCCGAAACATCGGAGGCGAAACGCTTATGGCTGATCCCGAGCCCGAAGAAGCCGGCAAAGCCGAGGGTTCTGACGCCTCTATCCGTGCTCTCCAGGGCGCGCCGGAACGGCTCCGACCTGACATCGATACAGAACGCCGCCTGAAGCATGGGTCGCAGATCGGCGACCTTGGCCGCCGATGGCATGGCGAGCGCGGCTGCAAGCGTCCGCTGCGCCGCCCGCTCGGCCGCGGCCTGAAGCACGCCGTTAATGACGGTGTCCTCGTCGGCCATGAGGGGTGCGGCATGGGTCTGCCGCACGGCCTGCCATTCATCTTCGATCGCGGATTTGTGACGGATGTACAGCACCTCCTCGAAGACCAGCCGGATCGCCAGCAGCTCGAGAGCGGTGGTGTCGCCTCCTCCGTCCCGTTCGGCCTTGAACTGGACATGCCGGGCAAATTGCGCCCAACCGCCCAGCGTCAGCAAAAGCTGGTGGAAATAGGTGCCGGGCTCCGCACCGAGGTCCAGCGAGACGGCCGCGCGTTCGATCGCTGCATGCGGCGTCTCCGGCGTATCGGCGACATGAATGCTGAAGCCCTTGAGGCCTAGAATTTCCGGCGTCAGGTCATGGATTGCAAAGGCCCGCCAGGCGGCATAGATGCCGTTGCGCCGCGATGCTGCCCAGAGGGCCTGTCCCTCATCGAAGAAACCCGAGGCGAAGGCACCGATCCGCTCCGCAACAAGCCCCGGCCAGTCTTTGCCGGCGGTACGCGCCGCAAGATCGGCGATGGTCGGCAAGGCAAGAATGGGGCGGGCCTCTTGCGTGAGGGACGCCTTGAGAGCGGACAGATCGATGTGGTCAAACGGCGGCCTTGGTGGAAGTGCAGCCAAGAGATCCGCGTCGATGATCTCGCCGTTCGCGATCTTGTCGGCATAATGCTTGCGGGGCAGCGCCAGCCGCACACCGCCGATCCTTGCAAGTCGCGCCGCTGTCTGGTCCAGGGTCGTGTCGATCTGCCCAAGGAAGGGATTGACGGCCACGGTCGCCGTCAGCGGCCAGGCCGGAGGGATCGCACGGACCGCCTGGTCTGCCGCCCGCCTCAGTGGTGTGTCGTTACGGGCATCGACTGTGTTTATCGCGATCATCGGGTCAGTCCTTTGCGGAAGCGGGGATTGCGGCTTCGGAAGGGGGCAGAGCCCAGCACCGGAGCAGGCGATCGAAGAGAGCATTGACATAGAGGCCGTTGGCCAGATGGACCCGCAGACCTGCTGCTGCAGGATGATAGGCCCAGAGCGGGAACAGTGCCTGGGCGACGGCGACGGCGCCGAAGGTGGCGACAGCGAGGACCAGCAGCGTCCACTCGAGCGGACCGGGTTGCGGCGTTGCGGGCAGCGTTCCGAGCATCAGCGTGTCGGCCCCAAGCTGCAGGCCGAAATAGGCTGTGGCGGCCGAAATCGAGTAGAGCGCGGTCCGCCAGGTCAGGGCCCAGGGTGCGGTATCTGCCAGACCCTGTGCGATCAGATAGGCGACGCCGAAAATCAGGATGGCACCGAGGCCCAGCGCCTGCGGCGGCTTGTCTGCAAAGCCGAAGAGCACGCCAATCATCGCGTAGATGGCAAGGGCGAGCAGGAAGGCGCGGCCGACCGCCCGCGCATTCGGGATCGCGATGGGGCCTGGTCTGCGGGTCGATGCCACGGTCTCGATGGCGGAGCCTGACGCGAGGAAGGAATGCGCCTTGTAGAGCGAATGGGCAACGATGTGGAGCAGCGCCAACGGGAAGAGCGCAAAGCCGCATTGCAGGATCATGAAGCCCATCTGCGCGACTGTCGACCAGGCGAGCGAGGTCTTCACAGCCGACTGCGTGAGCATGACCATGCTTCCGAAGAGGGCCGTGAAGCCTCCAATCATGACGAGTACGGCCAGCACCACCGGTGCCTGCATCATCACGTCGGCGAAGCGGATCAGCAAGAAACCGCCGGCGTTGACCACACCCGCATGCAGGAGGGCGGAAACAGGGGTCGGCGTTTCCATCACCTCCGTCAGCCAGCCATGGGTTGGAAACTGAGCCGACTTCAGGAGGGCGGCGATCGCCAGAAGACCTGCGGCAGCGATCGTCAGCGGTGCGGCCTCCTCCTGGCGGGCGAGCGCCAGGATCGTTGTGATATCGCCGGTTCCAAAGGAAAACCCGAGCAGCACTGCAGCGCCGATGAGGGCGATATCCCCGGTTCGCGACACGATGAATTTCTTGCGCGCCGCCCGCCGGGCAGCGATGCGTTCGGGATAGAACAGAAGAAGCCGGTGGAGGAGGAGGCTGGTGGCGACCCAGGCGAGCACAAGCTGCAGCAGCGTGCCCGACTGCACGAGCACGAGGACTGCGGCAAGTGTTGCAGTCATCCAGCCGATAAACGGCCCCTGTCTCGCCTCTCCATCGAGGAACGTGCCCGAATAGCGCAGGACGATCCAGCCGATGAAGGAGACGAGAGCAAGCATCATCAGGCTGACGTGGTCGAGCCGCGAGGCGAGCGTGCCATAGGAAATGCCGATCGTCGGGCTGCTGCCGGGACCCCAGGTGGTCAAGACGACACCGCAGGCGAGCGCGATGACGACGGTGCAGAGCGCTGCAATTTCCGCCACGCGGATTGCGCTGCGTGGACGAAGGCCCGGCGCGCGGAAGGCGAAGATCGAGGCACCGAGCAAAAGCAGCGGCGCAAGGAGGGGCAGGGCGTGGATCACGGATATCTCCAGGAATTGGCTGCCGCACGGGAGGGAAACAGCAATTGCCGGATCTGTTACCAGCCGTATGTGCACGATAAAAATTCATTGTTTTTGTCATTTCGTTCTATAAAATAGAACGATGCCTGACCTGAACTATCACCACCTCCGCTACTTCCGTGCCGTCGCCCATGATGGCAACCTCACCCGTACGGCCGAAAGGCTGAACCTCTCGCAATCGGCTCTGTCGATCCAGATCAAGCGGCTGGAGGAGCGCCTGGGTCATCCGCTGTTCGAGCGGCGGGGGCGGCAACTCGTCCTGACGGAGGCCGGCCGCATCGCGCTCGACCATGCGGACACGATCTTTTCGGCCGGGGAGGAACTGATCGAAACCCTCAAGGAAACCGGCCGGACCCGTCGGGCAATCCGCATCGGAGCCTTGGCCACCCTGTCGCGCAACTTCCAGATGGAGTTCCTGCGTCCGATCCTCGGTCGGTCTGATGTGGACATGATCCTGCGCTCAGGCAGCACCAGCGAACTCCTCGGCGCTCTTGAGGCGCTGAACCTGGATATCGTTCTTTTAAACCAGCCGCCGATGGCCGATTCCATCACGCCCTTCATCGCCCAGCATGTCTACCAGCAGCGTGTGAGTCTTGTCGGAAAGCCATCCTACGGGAGGCCGGGAGCCAGTCTCGCGGATCTCCTGGCGGAACATCCGGTTGTCCTGCCAACGCTCGAAAGCGCTGTTCGCTCGCAGTTCGATGCCCTTGTCGCGCGGCTCGCAATAACCCCGCAGATCGCAGCCGAAGTCGATGACATGGCGATGATGCGTCTTCTGGCGCGCGAAGGGGCAGGCCTGGCCGTTCTTCCCCCGATCGTCGTCAAGGGCGAGTTGGAAACCGGCAGTCTCATGGAATTCGATGCGTTGCCCGGCATGGTCGAATCCTTCTTCGCCGTTACCGTCAAACGCCGCTTCCCGAACCCGCTTATCCAGCCCCTGCTGGAGGCAACCGAACACGGGCCCTTCAAGATCGCCTGACAGGCGCAGCCTGTATCGGGCACGCGTTAGATTGCAAAACCGATGCCGATACCGAAAATTTGCAACGGCAGGCAACCAGCATGCCCCGCCCGCATCCACCTCCTCGTAAATCCGGATTGTGGATCCTAGTCTCGCTTGAACACTTTCAGTATACGCCGTGTCGCCTCAACGACCGGGTCGTGCGTTTCCTTCAGAATCGCAACCCTGTCGAACCGCGCGGGATCGCGGTTGACGGCTGACCGCAAAGCCTCGCCAAAGACCATGCGCAATTCGGTGCCGATGTTGAACTTGCAGATATTCGATTGCAGGGCGAGCGTCCGGCGCTGTGCCAGAGACACGCCGGAGCCGCCATGAACGACCAGCGGCACAGGCGTCCCCGCCTCGATCGCCCTTATGCGCTCCTCGTCCAGTCCGCCGCCGGTGGACTGTTGCAGATGCAGATTGCCGACCGAGATTGCCATAGCATCCACACCCGTTTCCCGGGCAAATTGGGCGGCCTCCCCGGGATCTGTTCCGGCGGAACCTTCGCCGCCGGCATAACCGACAAAGCCGATTTCACCCTCGCACGACATCCCGGCCGCATGGGCCATTTCGACAATCGCCGCCGTCTCGTCGATGTTCTGGCGCAGCGGCTTGCGTGACCCGTCAAACATCAGCGAGGTGAAACCGGCGTCCAGCGCTTCTCTGCATTCGTCATAGGTGTAGCCGTGATCCAGATGCGCCACGACCGGAACAGTGGCGTTCTCAGCGAGATGGCGGAACATCTTGCCCAAAATCGCAATGGGCGTGTGGACGCGGCACGATGGCCCCGCCTGCAGGATCACCGGCACGCCTTCGGCTTCAGCTGCAGCCACATAGGCACGCATGTCCTCCCAGCCCAAAGTCACGAGCCCGGCAACGGCATAGCCGTCGCGCAGCGCCGGCTGCAGCACCTCGGAAAGCGTCGCAAGTGTCATTTGAACTTCGCAATCATGTCCTTGATGCCGGGGATCGTTTCCAGCTGGGCCGCATGGGACGGTTGGAAATACTGCACCAGCGATCTCTGGCTGAGGCCGCCCAGAATGGTAAAATAATACATCTCGTAGCCCGGCAGCACCGCGCAGGGATGGTATCCCCTGTCGATGCAAACCGTCGATCCATCGACGATGTGATAGGCATCGCCCGGACTGCCATCGTCGCGCTGCAACATCTGGACGCCAGAGCCGTGATTGGGCCGGAAGCGGAAGTTGTAGGTTTCGTCGTGCCGGGTCTCCTGGGGCAGGCGGTCGGTGTCGTGCTTGTGGCTGGGAAAACCCGACCAGCCCCCCTGGCCAACGGTGAACAATTCGCTGACCAGCAGACGCCCCACCCTGTCGTGATATTTCGTGCCGAGGATATGCTTGATCTTGCGGTGGGTCTTGGTCTCGTCGCTGCCATACTGGATCATGTCGATATCGGCGCTGCGGATATCGAAGGGGTCCAGAACCTTGTCGTAGCGCGCGCCTGCGATAAAGGTCTCCGTGGCCTCGGATGTGCAGACCATCGTCACCTTCGCACCAACAGGCACATAGACGCCCTGGGGCTCGCCATCCCATACATCGACGCCGCGACCTCCCAGATCCGCAAAGCATACGCCCTCGACCGTCACGTCCACCTTGCCCGTCGCCGGCACGATACAGGTCTCGTAGCCAGGCACCTGATATTCGAATGCCTCGCCCCTCTTCAGCTTGACGATGTTGAAATAATTGAGCGGAACCAGACCATTGTCGATATCGACGATCGGCTTGTTGGTATTGTCATAGGGCGCGATATGCATGGATTGGTCCTTTCAGGCGGATGTGGCGCCAGGATGTGATGCGAGGAAGGCGTCCAGCTCGGCAACGAAGGGCATGGCGGGCGCGCATCCGGGCTTTGCGACCACGATCGAGGCGCATGCCGATCCGCGCATTACAGCCTCGCGCAGCGGCCGACCTTCACCGAGTGATGCCAGGAACCCGGCCAGAAAGCTGTCGCCGGCGCCCGTCGGCTTCAAGGCGGTCACGGGGAAGATGCCAGTTCGGATTTCTTCCCTTCCTGCGAAGGTGATCGCGCCGTCCGGGCCGCGTTTATAGACCACGATGGAAGCTGCCGAGGCGGCCAGTGCGCGGGCCTTCTCCAAGCCTTTCGTGATGTCGCCGGCCATGAAGCCGAATTCCTCGTCATTGCCGACGATCACATCCGATAGGTCCGCCGCCCGCGACAGCACGTCCTGCGCCACTGTTGCGGACGGCCAGCTATAGGGGCGGTAATCAACGTCAAGAATGATGGGAAGGCCGGCGGTTCTTGCCAATTCGAATGCGCGGAACGCTGAAGAACGCGACGGTTCGGCTGATAACACGGTGCCGGTGGTGATCAGTCCGCCGTAGGCTGTGTAGTCCACGGCCTCGACATCGGCGACAGTCATCTGGAAATCGGCGGCATTGTTGCGATAAATCACCGACTGGTGCTCGTCCATCCGCGTTTCATAGACGGCAAGCGAGGTCCGCGCCTCACTCCTGATCGCCGTCACATGGCGCCGATCGATGCCGTAATGGTCGAGCTGGCCAAGGCAATACCAACCAACGGCATCGTCTGAAACGGTGGTCAGCAAAGCGGCCTTGCAGCCCAGCTTGCAGAGCCCGGCAGCGATATTGGCCGAGGATCCTCCCATAGCCACCATCATCGACGAGGCATCCCGCGTGCGGGTGCCGGCCGGGGAGGGTGTCAGGTCCATGCCGACCCGGCCGATGACCAGAAATGCTTTGCTTGCGATCCGTTCGAGCCCCATCACACGCCCTTGCGCTGCAGGTGCCGCGATGCTTCCCAGGCCCGATGAGCCTCCGTCACGGCCGGGTCGTTGGAAACCTGCGGCGTGCCGCATTCCCACCACGTGTGGCCTTCGCCGGTCCATCCTTCATAGGCATCGACTTTCATGCAGATGACGGTGGTTTTCTGGGCCGCCTTGGCGCGCTTGAACGCCTCCGCCAATTCGGCGGGGTTGGCGACTGTCTCGGCAATTGCCCCTTGCGCGCGGGCATGCGCTTCGAAATCGACGGCGAAAGGCTCCGGGATCGTCGGACAATCTGTCAGGAGGTTGTTGAAGCTCTGGTTGCCCGTGTTGTTCTGGAGCTTGTTGATCACTGCAAAGCCGCCATTGTCCAGCACCAGAATGATCAGTTTCTTCCGGCTGAGAACCGAGGAATAGATATCGGAGTTCATCATCATGAACGATCCGTCGCCAATGAAGACAATCGTATCCTGCTCGGGCTCGCGTTCGGCCTGGGCGATGCGGGCGCCCCACGCGCCCGAAATTTCATAGCCCATGCAGGAAAAGCCAAACTCGACATCGACGGTGCCGGTTTCGAGCGTGCGCCAGTTTGCCGTTACTTCGGCGGGTAGCCCGCCAGCGGCGGCCACCACGCGGTCGCGCTTGTGGCAGAGGTCGTTGACGACACCGATGGCCATCGCATAGGAGTTGGGCCTGTTGCCCGGGGCCACGTTCTGGGCGACGTAGCTGTCCCAGGCTGCGCGATGCGCCTGAGCGGCAGCGACCCAGGCTGCCGGAGCAGCATAATCCTTGAGCGCATCTGTGAGAGCGAGCAGCGAGAGCTTTGCGTCCCCGACAACCGGAAGCGACCGATGCTTGCCGGCATCATGGCGCGCCGTATTGACCGAGATAAAGCGCGCTTCTTTTGAAAACGCGGTCCACGACCCCGTTGTGAAATCCTGAAGTCTCGTCCCGACGGCGAGAATAACATCGGCCTCGGCAGCGATTGCATTGGCCGAATTCGATCCGGTGACGCCGATCGGGCCGATGTTCAGCGGATGTGTCGAGACCATATTGGCGCGCCCTGCAATGGTTTCCACCACGGGGATCCGGCGCGCTTCGGCAAAGGCAGTCAGTTCGGCAATCGCCCGGGAATATTGCACGCCACCGCCTGCAATGATCATCGGCCTTTTCGCGTTCCGCAGCAGCGCCACGGCGTCGGCGATTTCTGCCGAATCCGGGGTCTGGCGACGGATGCGGTGTACCTTCTTTTCGAACCAGACCGTCGGGTAATCGTAAACCCATCCCTGCACGTCCTGAGGCAGGCCGATGAAGGCCGGACCACAGTCGGCAGGGTCCAGCATGGTGGCGATGGCGTTGGGAAGCGACGGCAGGATTTGCGCCGGATGGGTGATCCTGTCCCAATAGCGCACGACCGGCTTGAACGCATCATTCACACCGAATGTCGGGTCGCCGAAGTTTTCCATTTGCTGCAAGACGGGATCGGGCAGCCGGGTGACATAGGTATCGCCGCACAGGAGAAGCATCGGCAGCCGATTGGCATGGGCAAGTGCGGCGCTGGTCAAAAGATTGGTCGTGCCGGGACCGGCGCTGGCCGTGCAAAACAGAAAACGCTGCCGCAGCCATTGTTTGGCATAACCCGCCGCGGCAAAACCCATGCCCTGTTCGTTTTGCCCCCGGTACAGTGGCAGTTCTTCCCTTGCCTCGTAAAGCGCTTCGCCGAGGCATGCGACATTGCCATGACCGAATATGCCGAGTCCCCCACCGCACAGGCGCATTTCAGCACTGTCGATCACAATGAACTGGTTGGCCAGATAACGGATAATGGCCTGCGCCGTGGTCAGCCGAATGGTCTCTTCGCTCATGTCCGAATGTCCCCGTTTGCCAAAGCGCGCAGTCACACTGCGGTCCGATTCCGGCTTGTCAAATATTGAGCCTTAGGATACGAATTTTGCAATCGGTTGCAAACAAAAAGATTACGCAGGGGTCGGGATGTCGGAGATTGGGATCGGGATCATCGGTGGCGGCTACATGGGCAAGGCCCATGCCGTCGCTCTGCTTGCCGTGGGAGCGGTTTTCAACACGGCCCTTCGCCCGCGTCTCGAAATGGTCTGTGCCACGAGTGCAGACAAAGCCGAACACTATCGGAAGGCCTATGGCTTTGCGCGGGGGACTGCCGATTGGCAGGTGCTGGTGAGCGACCCCAAGGTCGAGGCCATTGTCATCGCGTCTCCGCAAGCCACGCACCGCGCCATTGCCGAGGCCGCCTTTGCCTTGGGAAAGCCTGTGTTCTGCGAAAAGCCGATGGGCGCATCACTGGAAGACAGTCGCGCCATGGTCGCAGCAGCTGAGGTCTCTCGATGCGTCAACATGGTTGGCTTCAACTATATTCGCACACCGGCCAGCCAATATGCACGCCAGCTGATCGCGTCGGGCGCTATCGGCGATGTGACATGGTTTCGCGGCGAGCACACCGAGGATTTTCTTGCCGATCCGCAGTCACCGGCAAGCTGGCGCACGACGGGTATGGCAAATGGCACCATGGGCGATCTGGCGCCCCACATGATCAATGCAGCCCTTGCGCTTCTTGGCCCCATCCGGAGTGTCATCGCCGAAGTGGAAACCGTGCACCGGCAGCGGCCGGGCGGCCCTGTCAGCAATGACGACCACGCGCAGATGATGTGCCGTTTCGACAGCGGCGTCATGGGCCAGATGTATTTCAGCCGGATCTCGACAGGCCGCAAAATGGGCTACGCCTATGAGGTCACCGGCACAAGTGGCGCCATCCGCTTCGATCAGGAGGACCAGAATGCGCTCTGGCTCTATCGGGCCGAAGGCCCGGAGGCCAGCCGTGGCTTTACCAAGATTCTGACCGGACCGACGCATCCGGATTATCTGTCCTTCTGTCAGGGACCGGGACATGGCACCGGGTATCAGGACCAGATCATCATCGAGGCCAAGGATTTTCTCGAGGCCATCCATGCCGGCAAAGCAGCCTGGCCGACCTTTCAGGACGGCATGATGGTCAATCAGATTGTCGCTGCCGCGCTCTCCTCCTCCACAACAAAGACATGGCAGGACGTCGCCGCGTTCTGAGCAATTGAAAGGCCTTCTAATGACTATTCGCATCGGCAATGCACCCTGCTCCTGGGGCATAGAATTCCCAAGCGACCCATCCTATCCAAGCTGGCAAACCGTTCTGGATCAATGCGCGGCTGCTGGTTACAAGGGAATTGAGCTTGGCCCCATCGGTTACATGCCGGAAGATCCGGCCGTGCTGGCGCCTGAACTTGCAGCCCGTGATCTGGCGATCATTGGCGGCGTGGTGTTCCGTCCGTTTCATGATCCGGCAAAATGGGATGACGTCATGGATGCCTCGGTTCGCACTTGCAAAGCCCTGGCCGCGCATGGGGCACAGCATCTGGTGTTGATCGACAGCATATCGCCGCGCCGCGCGCCGACGGCAGGGCGCGCCACGGAGGCCGAGCAGATGGACGATGGCGAATGGGCCGCTTTCCGCAGCCGGATCGCCGCCGTCGCCAGAATGGGAACTGAAGAGTATGGTCTGACCGTCGGCATCCATGCGCATGCTGCGGGCTTTATCGATTTCGAGCCGGAACTGGAACGATTGCTGGGGGAGGTGGACGAGAGCATTCTCAAGATCTGCTTCGACACGGGGCATCATTCCTACGCCGGCTTTGATCCCGTCGCCTTCATGGATCGCCATATGGACCGAATTTCCTATATGCATTTCAAGGATATAGATCCAGATGTAAAGGCCCGTGCGGTCGCCAACCGCACGGACTTCTACAAAGCCTGCGGGGAGGGCATCTTCTGCAATCTGGGAAAGGGCGATGTCGACTTTCCAGCGGTCCGCAAACGCCTCGTCGACGCCGGATTTGAAGGCTGGTGCACGGTCGAGCAGGACTGCGACCCATCGATGCCCGGCACCCCGCTGGAGGATGCGCGGGCCAACCGCGAATACCTGCAATCCATTGGCTTTTGAGGAACGCACACAATGACAAAACTGAAATGGGGTATGATCGGTGGTGGCGAAGGCAGTCAGATCGGACCGGCGCATCGTCTAGGCGCTTTGGCGGACGGGCATTTCGAGTTCGCCGCCGGCGCGCTTGATCATCGGCCAGACGCGGGGCGGGACTATGCCAAGCGGCTCGGGATCGCCGCGGACCGGGCCTATGGCGACTGGACGGAAATGCTTGCGGGCGAACGCGGGCGGGCGGATCGGGTTGATCTGGTCACCGTGGCAACGCCGAACGCCACGCATTTCGAGATCACCAAGGCCTTTCTCGAGGCCGGCTTCAACGTGCTGTGCGAAAAGCCGATGACCATGACGGTGGAAGAAGGCGAAGAGATTGTCCGGGTGGTCAAGGCCACGGGCCGGATCTGTGCGGTGAATTATTGCTATTCCGCCTATCCGATGGTGCGCCAGGCGCGCGCCATGGTCAAGGCGGGCGAGATGGGCAGGATCCGCCTGATCGTCACCAATTTCAGCCATGGTCACCATGGAGATGCTGCCAACGCGGACAATCCGCGCGTCCGCTGGCGCTATGATCCTGCTGTCGCAGGTGTCTCCGGACAGTTTGCCGACTGCGGCATTCATGCCCTGCATATGGCAAGCTTCATCTGCAACGACGAGGTCGAGACCCTCTCAGCCGACTTTGCCTCGACGATTGCAAGCCGGACGCTGGAAGACGACGCCATGGTGAACTTCCGCATGGCAGGCGGCACGGTCGGGCGGCTCTGGACATCGTCGGTTGCCATCGGCCGGCAGCATGGGTTCGATATTCAGGTCTTTGGCGAAACCGGCGGGCTGCGATGGGCCTCGGAACAGCCGAACCAGCTGATGTATACGCCTGTCAACGGCCGCACCCAGATCATCGAAAAGGGCGAAAGCGGCCTGCATGCGGATGCACAGCGGCTTTCCCGGGTGTCGATTGCGCATCCGGAGGGCTTCCCGCTTGCGGTTGCGAACATCTATTGCGATCTGGCCGATGCCATCAGGGGCGAGGTCCGCGATGGTTTGCCGAGGGCGGAGGATGGCTTGCGATCGATGGCGGCGGTTCATGCGGCCGTGGCTTCGGCCAAGGCGGGCGGTCTGTGGACCGACGCGCGGCCTCCGCTGTTCCGCTAACAGTGCTGGCCTCTGTTTGCCTGGCGAGCGTTAGGCTGCGGCCGTTATGGGCAATGGGCGCAGCGTTCCCCGCTCGACAATCTGGCAGGCGAAGATTCGCGCTTCCGGCAAACGCGCGGGTTCACGCAGCATCGCCGTTATCAGTTCGATCGAGGAGGTAACGATCTCCTTGATCGGCTGACGTATCGTTGTCAGATTGATGTTGTGCCAGCCGGCGATCTCCATATCGTTCAATCCGATGATGCCGATATCGTCGGGCACGCAAAGTTGCCGGTCCTGAATGGCCGACAGTGCACCGATCGACAGCACGTCGTCGCCGCAGAAATACGCCTCGGCATAGTCGCGCCTCAAAAGAGCCTGCATCTCCTCTCGCCCCGCCTCAAAGGAATAGGCTTTGGCAAAGGACTGGCTAACGCTGATCTGAGGGTGGAGCGCGAGTTCCTGTAAAAATCCCTTCAATCGGTCTTGTGTCGATGTTGCCACTTCCGGCCCACCCATGAACGCGACCTGCTGATAGCCGCGCGCTATCAGCGTTTGGGCTGCCAAGCGCCCGGCATCGATATTGTCGATCCCGACCACATGCACCTCCGGCGCGCTGGTCACGCGACCAAAGGCATGGACGACAGGAACGCCCGCATCGCGGAATGCCTTGCCAAAGGCTGGCGGCAACGTGGAGGACGCCACGACAACACCATCCACCGAATATTGCCGAAGCATGCGAACCGAGTTTGCGGGGTCTGTTTCATCGGTCAGATTGACCAGAAGCGGGCGCAAGCCCTGATCCTGGAGCGCGCGGGTGAACAGGTCGAAGACTTCAAGAAAAATAGGGTTGTGAAAATTGTTCGAGACAAGGCCGATCAGTTTTGTCCGGCCAGTTGTCAGACTGGACGCGAGGACATTGGGGCTGAAGCCAAGCTCTGAAGCGGCCTTCTCGACACGCTTGCGCATCTTCGCCGAGACCGAGGCGCCGTCGGTAAACGCACGCGACACGGCGGAACGGGATACCCCGGCACGTTCGGCCACGTCTTTCAAAGTCGCCACCATGGTCGCCATCCTCCTGCCTTTCAGTCCGCCCTTATAGCGTGACTGCCGGCATGCAGTATAGGTCAGTAAGCCTGTCAAATTTGCAATCGGTTGCAAAAAGCATTGCGCTGTGTATTAACTGACGTCGGGAGTCGGAGGAGATCGGCGCTCAGCGCGAATTTAGTCTCATAGGGAGAGAGAAATGACGTCACTTTTCAAGAAACTGGTTTTGACCACGGCGCTTGTTGCTGCGCCCATGCTGGCAGCCACGCAGGCGCTTGCCGAAGGCGAGCGCTATGTTCTGGTCAGCCATGCGCCGGATAGCGACAGTTGGTGGAACACCGTCAAGAACGGCATCAAACTCGGCGGAGAGCAGATGGGCGTGACCGTCGAGTATCGAAACCCGCCGACGGGCGATATCGCCGACATGGCGCGCATCATCGATCAGGCCGCCGCTTCGAAACCCGATGGGATCATCACGACGCTCGCCGATTTCGACGTGCTGAAGGAGCCGATCAGGAAGGCTGTCGATCAGGGTATCGACGTCATCATCATGAACACGGGAACGCCCGAGCAGGCGCGCGAAGTGGGCGCTCTGATGTATGTCGGCCAACCGGAATATGACGCTGGCCTCGCTGCCGGCATGCGCGCCAAGGGGGATGGTGTGACCTCCTTCCTCTGCGTCAACCATGCGATCCAGCAGCCGACTGTGGGCGAGCGTTGCCGCGGCTTTGCCGTCGGTCTCGGCGTTGAACTGGGCGGCTCGATGCTCGATAGCGGTACCGACCCGGCGGAAATCAAGAACAAGGTTCTGGCCTATCTCTCCGCCAATCCCGACACAAACGGCATCCTGACGCTCGGCCCGGTTTCGGCAGATCCGACCATCGCCGCGCTGAAAGAAAACGGCATGGCCGGCCAGATCTATTTTGGGACTTTCGATCTCGGCGAAGAGATCGTCAAGGCCATCAAGGAGGGTGTCATCCAATGGGGCATTGACCAGCAGCCGTTCCTGCAGGCCTATTTGCCGGTTGTCATCCTGACCAATTATGACCGTTACGGCGTGCTGCCGGGCAACAACATCAACTCGGGTCCCGGTTTCGTCACCAAGGACGGCTTGGAAAAGGTCGAGAAGTTTGCGGGTGAGTACCGCTGATTTTTTCAAGGGTATGTGGTGGCCAATGGAGGTTGGCCACCACGTCTTCGCATTTTTCGGCTGTACTTTGAGGGGGTCCGATGACCGAGACACCAGCACTTCACCAAAGCGATGAGCGCATCAAGTCAAGATCCCGGTTCAGGGAAGCCCTGATTGTCCCGGAGCTTGGCGGTATTTGCGGCACAATCCTGGTCTTCACGTTCTTCCTGCTGACAGCGCATGAATCCGGCATGTTCAATGCTGCGGGTGTGTTGAACTGGTCGGTCGTATCGGCGCAGTTCATGATCATCGCTGTCGGGGCCTGCCTCCTGATGATTGCTGGGGAGTTCGACCTCTCGGTCGGCTCGATGATCGGCTTTGCCGGCATGATGATCGCCATCTTCAGCGTCAACATGGGTTGGCCGATGTGGATCGCCATTCTGGTTGCCTTTGCACTATGTGTGGCGACCGGCGCGCTGAACGGCTGGATCTGCGTCAAAACCGGCTTGCCGAGCTTTATCGTGACGCTCGCATCGCTGTTCATTCTGCGCGGATTGACCATCTTTCTGCCGCAGACCCTGGAGAACAAGACGATTATCGGGGGGATCCGGGAAGCGGCCGAGGGTGACTGGCTTGCACCGGTGTTCGGCGGCAAGGTTTTGACGGGGCTGTTTCAGTGGTTCGGTGAAATCGGGCTGATCGCGACATTCGAGCGGGGTGTGAACAAGGGCATGCCCGTCGTCGACGGTATACCGATGCTGATCGTCTGGGCGCTGGTGCTCGTTGCGTTCGGCCATGTGCTGTTGACCAAGACCCGGTTCGGCAACTGGATCTTCGCCTCTGGTGGCGACGCGGAATCCGCCAGGAATTCGGGTGTGCCGGTCAACCGGGTGAAGATCATGATGTTCATGTTCACCGCATTCTGCGCCACCGTCTTTGCCACCTGCCAGGTCATCGAGTTCGGTTCGGCCGGGGCGGATCGCGGATTGCTGAAGGAATTCGAGGCGATCATCGCCGTGGTGATTGGTGGCGCCCTGCTGACCGGCGGCTATGGCTCGGTCCTGGGTGCGGCTCTGGGCGCATTGATTTTCGGCGTCGTTCAACAGGGTCTATTCTTTGCCGGCGTCGAGAGTTCGCTGTTTCGTGTGTTTCTCGGGATCATTCTGCTCTTTGCTGTGGTTCTGAACACCTATATCCGCCGCATCATCACCGGGGAGAAATAAGATGGAAAGCCATCTCACGCCCCTCATCCAGATGAAGGATATCGAGAAGCATTTCGGCTCGGTGATCGCGCTGGCCGGTGTTTCCGTCGATCTCTTTGCCGG
Organism: Pararhizobium antarcticum; assembly: GCF_001885585.1. Lineage (GTDB taxonomy): Bacteria > Pseudomonadota > Alphaproteobacteria > Rhizobiales > Rhizobiaceae > Pararhizobium > Pararhizobium antarcticum. The sequence goes on along the minus strand of NZ_LSRP01000087.1, from coordinate 18,482 downwards.
AGAGTGCCATTGCCTGCTGGGTGACAACGGTGCTGGAAAATCGACCTTCATCAAGACGATGTCCGGTGTCTACAAGCCCACCAAGGGCGAGATCATGTTCGAGGGGCGGCCGATGAATTTCGCCGATCCGCGCGACGCCATTTCTGCGGGTATCGCCACCGTGCATCAGCATCTGGCGATGATCCCGCTGATGTCCGTCAGCCGCAACTTCTTCATGGGCAATGAGCCGCTTCGTAAAGTCGGACCGATGAAATTCTTCGATCACGACTTTGCCAATCGGGTGACCATGGAGGAAATGCGCAAGATGGGGATCAATCTGCGCGGTCCCGATCAGGCCGTTGGCACGCTGTCGGGCGGTGAGCGCCAGACCGTGGCGATTGCCCGTGCCGTCTATTTTGGCGCCAAGGTCCTGATCCTGGACGAGCCGACGTCCGCGCTTGGTGTGCGGCAGACGGCGAATGTCCTGTCGACGATCGATAAGGTGCGCAAACAAGGCATCGGTGTTGTCTTCATCACCCACAATGTCCGGCATGCTATGGCCGTCGGCGATCGCTTCACCGTGCTGAACCGAGGCAAGACGGTCGGGACGGCAAAACGCGGCGACATCGCGCCCGAAGAACTGCAGGACTTGATGGCCGGTGGCCAGGAACTGGCGGCCCTAGAGAGCAGCCTGGGTGGCACGGTATGAAATGATGGCGTCGATGCTGGGTGCCACGCTTGTTGCGCGCGGCACCTAGCATCGTCCGCGAAAACCTTTTTATGCCTGGACCTTGGGACGAAGAGAAACCTGCTTGACGACGGCCAGTGACAGGAGCGTACAGACGGCACCGGACAACAGGTATAGGCCGGCGGCGAAGAGGCCGAACCAGGTCGACAACAGCAGCGCGCAAAGCGGGGCAAAACCCGCGCCGAACATCCACGACAGTGCCGAAACGAAGGCGGACCCGGTGTAGCGGTTCCGCTGGTCGAAGAGCGACGCGACGGCACCGGAAGACTGCGCGAGGTTGAAGCCGAGAATCAGGAAGCCGGTCATGACATAGGTTGTCACGCCAGCCTGGCCTGCGTTGAGCAGAAGTGGCGCAATCAACGCGAACGCGCCGATTGCCCATGCGCCCCAGACGAGGATCTTTTGGCGACCGATCCGGTCGGAAAGCCATCCCGAAACGAGCATTGCCAGGACCCCGACGCAGCCACCCGCGGCCTGGATCAGCAGGAATTCTCCGGGTGCCTCACTGGTATAGAGGAAGATCCACGACAGCGGGAAAACCGTCACCATATGAAACATGGCGAAACTCGCGAGCGGCACGAAAACACCCAGAAGAACAGTCCGCCCATCCTGCGACAAGGTTGCTCTGAGGGGGGTCGGCGTGAGTTCGTTCGCCTCGAAAAGATCCTTGAATTCCGGCGTTTCAACGATGCGCAGGCGTGCAAAAAGGGCCACAACGTTGATCGCAAAGGCGACGAAGAACGGATAGCGCCAGCCCCAATCCAGGAAGTCGGCGGATGAAAGCGTCATGACCAGGTAAGCGAAAAGCACAGCGGCAACGGTCAAGCCGACGACGGCGCCCAACTGCGGGACCATCGCATAAAACCCGCGCCGTTTCTCCGAGGCGGTGATCGCTAGCAGTGGCGCCAGGCCGTCCCATGTCCCACCCAAAGCCAGGCCCTGGCTTATGCGCAACGCGGCCAGCATGGCGATCGCCCACCCGCCTGCCGTCTCGTAGGAGGGGACGAGGCCCATGGCAACCGTGGAGGTTCCCAGCAAGAACAGGGAGACTGTCAGCTTGATCATTCGTCCATAACGGCGGTCGAGCGTTGTGAAGAGAATGGTGCCAAGCGGGCGTGCGACGAAAGCCAGAGCGACGAGGACGAAGGACCAGAGCGTTCCGGTCAGCGGGTCGAGGAACGGAAAGATCCGGGCCGGGAATACGATGACGGAGGCGATCGAGAAAACGAAGAAGTCGAAGAATTCCGACGTTCGGCCAATGACCACGCCGACCGCGATGTCGGATGGAGACACGTGATGCTCGTCCGTCGTCTGGCTTCTGTCATGTCGCCGAGCGGGGGTTTGGGTATCGGTGGTGCTCGCCATAGAACCTGATCACTCTCGTTGGTGCCGTGGTGGAAACATCGGGCGCGGACGTCTTCCTCGCCGCCTCTATTCTGCCCGTTAGCGATGCCGCAATCGCGTCGAAATTGACAGGTGACAAATTGTCGTATGTGCCGCATCGCAAAATGGGAATATCTAGATTGCTGACGTTCAAAGGTCGTTGCCGGGTGCTGGAGGGAGCCCGCTGGCGACCGGTCCATCGTAAGGGTAAGATATGCCGAAACGCTTCCTTCCTAAACTGTTTGCTGCTCTCGGTGCGGTTCTGTTGCTTTCCGCCTGCAAGGCAGAGGTTCTCGCGCCGACCGGCGATATCGCCGCCCAGCAGCGTGACCTCCTCGTAATCTCCACATTGTTGATGCTGATTATCATCGTTCCGGTGATGCTGCTCACATGCTGGTTCGCATGGCACTTCCGTTCCTCGAACGCTACGGCCAGCTACCAGCCGAACTGGTCCCATTCGACCAAGCTGGAATTGATCATCTGGGCCATTCCGCTTCTCATCGTGGTCACCCTTGGCGCCTTGACATGGGTCGGCACGCATCTGCTCGATCCCTACCGGCCCCTTGCCCGCGTGTCGCAGACCGAGCCTCTCTCCCCCGACCAGCCGCCGCTCGACGTCCAGGTGGTGGCGCTCGACTGGAAATGGCTGTTCATCTACCCCGAATATGGTGTTGCGGCCGTCAATGAATTGCCGGTCCCCGTGGATCGACCTATCCGCTTCACGCTGACTTCGTCCTCCGTCATGAACGCCTTCTACATCCCGTCCATGGCCGGCATGATCTACGCCATGCCTGGCATGCAGACGACGCTGCACGGTGTCTTCAACGCGCCAGGAGAGTATCAAGGGTTGGCATCCCATTATTCCGGCGCGGGCTTTTCCGGCATGCGCTTCAAGGCGAAGGTGACCGATAACGCTGGCTTCGAAGCCTGGATCGAGACGGCGCGCAACGGCAAGGTGCCGCTCGATCGGAAAGCCTATCTGGAGCTGGAGCGTCCGACCGAAAACGTGCGGCCGGCCGCCTATACGAGCGTCGATCCGCAGCTTTTCGCCCGTGTGGTCAACATGTGCGTCGAGGAGGGCAAGATCTGCATGGCGGAAATGATGGCGATCGATGCGCAGGGCGGATCGGGTCTCGCCGGAACCGTCAACATGAGTTCCCTGATCTACGACAAGCATGAGCGGCGGGGAATGCGCGAACCGGTCTTCGGATGGGAACCCTTCAAGGTGGTTGGTTTCTGCTCCATGGAAGAACTGGATCAGATGCTTGCCGCAAAGCCGGCATCATCCGGTGTAACCCCCATTCAATCAGGCCCCCTTCGCGGCCACGGCATGCCTCAACCGGTCACGCCGTTTGGCGGCCTTGAGGATCGCTACCTCACCCTTATGCAGCAGTCCTTTGGTAACGTGCAGCAACTTTGACAGGAACCGGGCATGGCTACGGTAGACCATTCGACCTCCCTTCTTCTCGGCCGCCTCAACTGGAGCGCGATCCCCACCGATCCGATCGTCTTGTCGACCTTGATCGTCGTGGTGCTCGGCGGCATCGCCGCCGTCGTTGGCCTCACGTATTTCAGGCTCTGGGGCTATCTCTGGAAGGAATGGCTGACATCTGTCGATCACAAGAAGATCGGCATCATGTATATCATCCTCGCGCTCGTCATGCTGGTGCGTGGGTTTGCAGATGCGATCATGATGCGCCTGCAACAGGCGCTTGCCTTCAACGGGTCCGAAGGCTACCTCAACGCGCATCACTACGACCAGATTTTCACTGCCCACGGCGTGATCATGATCTTCTTCGTGGCAATGCCGTTCGTCACAGGGCTGATGAACTATGTCGTGCCATTGCAGATCGGCGCGCGTGATGTGTCTTTCCCGTTCCTCAACAATTTTTCCTTCTGGATGACGGTCGGCGGCGCCGTACTGGTCATGGCCTCGCTCTTCGTCGGTGAGTTCGCCCAGACCGGCTGGCTTGCATTTCCGCCGCTGTCGGGCATCGGCTACAGTCCCTGGGTGGGTGTCGACTACTATATCTGGGGTCTGCAAATTGCCGGTGTCGGCACGACACTGTCGGGCATCAACCTGCTCGTCACCATCATCAAGATGCGTGCGCCCGGCATGACCCTGATGCGGATGCCGATCTTCACATGGACTGCGCTCTGCACCAACGTCCTGATCGTCGCGTCTTTCCCGGTGCTGACGATGACTTTGATCCTCCTGACGCTCGATCGCTACGTGGGAACGAATTTCTTTACGAACGATCTCGGCGGCAATGCGATGATGTACATCAACCTCATCTGGATATGGGGCCATCCGGAGGTCTATATCCTGATCCTGCCGCTCTTCGGTGTCTTCTCCGAGGTGACCTCGACCTTCTCGGGCAAGCGCCTCTTCGGCTACAGTTCGATGGTCTATGCGACGGTCTGCATCACGATCCTGAGCTATGTCGTCTGGCTGCACCACTTTTTCACCATGGGTTCGGGCGCTTCGGTGAACGCCTTCTTCGGCATCACCACCATGATCATTTCAGTGCCGACGGGTGCGAAGATCTTCAACTGGCTCTTCACCATGTACAAGGGCAGGGTGCGGTTCGAACTGCCCATGATGTGGACCGTCGCCTTCATGCTGACGTTCACCGTCGGCGGCATGACGGGTGTGCTTCTGGCCGTGCCGCCGGCCGACTTCGTGTTGCACAACTCGCTCTTCCTGGTCGCGCATTTCCACAATGTGATCATCGGCGGCGTGCTGTTCGGCTGCTTCGCCGCAATCGCCTACTGGTGGCCCAAGGCCTTCGGGTTCAAGCTCAACGTCTTCTGGGGCAAAGTCTCTTTCTGGAGCTGGGTAGTCGGCTTCTGGCTCGCCTTCATGCCGCTCTACATCCTCGGACTGATGGGCGTAACGCGTCGCATGCGGGTGTTCGACGATCCGGACCTGCGGATATGGTTCATCCTCGCCGCCCTCGGGGCCATCCTGATCGCCGTTGGCATTGCCGCCTTCTTCGTTCAGGTCGCAGTCTCCATCTGGCAGCGCAAGGACAATCCTGACCTCACGGGTGATCCCTGGGGCGGCCGTACCCTGGAATGGGCGACGTCCTCCCCTCCGCCGGCCTACAACTTCGCCTTCACGCCCGTGGTGCATGATCTCGACGCCTGGCACGATATGAAAGAAGTCGGCCAAAATCGGCCGAAAGCGGCCTATCTGCCGATACACATGCCAAGATACACCGGAACGGGCGTGGTGCTTTCGGCACTTGCAGCCCTCTGCGGCTTTGCACTTGTCTGGTACATCTGGTGGCTGGCGGCTGTTTCCTTCCTGGGCATCATCGCCGTCTCCATCGCCCATACATTCAACTATGACCGGGACTATTATGTGCCAGTCGACGAGGTCGAAAGCGTGGAAGCGGCTCGGGACCGTCAACTTTCGGGAATTGGAGCATGACCACTGTGAGTACCGTGACCCATTCGTCCGAACCGGCCGTCTACTGGGAGACCGAGCCGCACCATCACGCGGAAGGTGGCTCCACGCGCCTCGGCTTCTGGATCTATCTGATGAGCGACTGCCTCATGTTCGCCGTGCTCTTCGCGGTCTTCGGGGTTCTGGGGCAGAGCTACGCGGCTGGTCCCGGACCCAAGGCGCTCTTCGATCTGACCCTGATCGCGATCAACACCGGTTTTCTGCTGGTTTCGTCGATCACCTTCGGATTTGCCATGCTGGCGATGTATGAGGGCAGGCAGGCACGCATGCAGATCTGGCTTGCGGTGACGCTGCTGCTCGGTCTCGCTTTCCTTGCCGTCGAAATCTACGAGTTCCATCACCTGATCGAACTGGGTGCGGGGCCGCAACGCTCGGCTTTCCTGTCGGCGTTTTTCGCCTTGGTGGGAACGCATGGTCTCCATGTGCTCTTCGGCTCGATCTGGCTTGTCACGCTGATGGTTCAGATGAACCGCAAAGGCCTTATTCCCGCGAATACGCGACGAATGGAGTGCCTCAGCATGTTCTGGCACTTCCTCGACGTGATCTGGATCGGCGTCTTCACCTTCGTTTACCTCCTGGGGATGATCTGATGTCTCAACACTCCATCAAACCCCATAGCCACCGGGGCGAGCAAGACGAGCACGGCAGCACGGGCCATGACAATACCAGGAACGACCATGGAAGTTACCGGTCGTATTTCACAGGCTTTGTGCTTGCCGTTATCCTTACCGTCCTTCCGTTCGCCATCGTCATGACGGGTGGCTTCGAAAGTCGCGTGATCACCGCACTGACGGTCATCGTTTTTGCCGTGGCGCAAGTCCTTGTTCACATGGTCTACTTTCTCCACATGAACAGCCGCTCCGACGAGGGCTGGACACTGCTTTCGATGATTTTCACCGTTATCGTGGTGGTGATCATGATTTCAGGTTCGCTTTGGGTCATGTACAACATGAACACCAACATGATGCCGCAGATGGAACACGAAAACTTCCAGGGTTTTGGCTCCTGAGCCGGGAGACCGGAGGATGAAACTCGCGACGCGCAGATGGCTGTTGCTCGGATCCGGTGTTGGGGCTGTCCTGTTGCTGCTCGGGCTGGGCGTGTGGCAGGTGCAGCGTCTATACTGGAAGACGTCTCTGATCGAAAGGGTCGAAACCGGGCTTGCTGCGGCTCCGGTCGCGGCTCCCGGACCGGACAGGTGGTCGAAACTGACTTTCGATACGGCGGAATACCGCAGGATATCGGTCCGTGGTCATTTCATGCCCTCCGCCGATAGTCTGGTGAAGGCCGTAACCGTCCGCGGCTCGGGATTCTGGGTCATGTCGCCGTTTGAGACAAAGGAAGGGTGGCGGCTCTTCATCAATCGTGGCTTCGTCACAGCCGATCATACGCCGGGTGATCTGGCCCGACCGGAGGGTCAGCTGGATATTTCGGGCCTGTTGCGCCTCACACAGCCGAACGGCGCTTTCCTGCGGTCTAACGATCCGAAGGCCGGACGTTGGTTCTCACGCGATACGGCGGCCATGGCGCAGCTTCTCGGACTTTCCGCAGTGGCACCCTACTTTCTCGACGCCGAGGCAAAGGGCGATGGTCTTCCCATCGGCGGACTGACTGTGGTCGCCTTTCCCAACAGCCACCTGGGCTATGCCATCACCTGGTTCGGCCTTGCCGGATTGCTCGCACTCCTGCTTTTCCGGGCAAGCCGGACGGTAAATGACCCGGATGAGTAGTCGGCCGTATTGCGGGTCCACCATAAGCCGGATTTCGCTTGCCATACGGCCGGCCGATCCAGTGTGTCGAACGCGGTTTTCGATCGCATCAGAAAGAATAGCGGGAGGCACCCTTTTCAAGTCCCTTGATTACGCTGAAAGATGAATGATAATTCTCCTTTTACGCGCAACGGGCAAGCCAAAGTCAAAGCCCTCAGCAAACAGCACTGATGTTCCGGCATTCAACCACAGAAGACGAAATCGTATGAACAAAGGTTTTGAGGTGACAGAGGACGTTCCCGAAGGGGACGATGTGCAGGCTGCCAATCCGGCCCGGCTGGGCATGCGTCTGCGGCTGGCGCGTCAGACACGCGGCAAGACGCTCAAGGCCCTTGCAGATGCAGCCAACTGCTCGGAAAGTCTGCTCTCGAAAATAGAAAACGGCAAGGCGTCGCCGTCTCTGCCGATGCTTCATCGCCTGGTTGGCGCGCTCGGCACGAATATCGGCTGGATGTTCGAAGAATCCGACGGAGAAGAGGGCATTATCTTCCGGGCCGGCACACGGCCGCTGATCGCGCTCGATCCCTTGCGGCGCGGCGAGGGCATTTCCTTGGAGCGCATCATTCCCTACTCGGCCGGGCATCTGCTTCAGTGCAACATCCACCATATTGAAGAAAAGGGCGAAAGTGCCGGCCCAATCCAGCACGCGGGCGAAGAGGTCGGCTATCTCCTGACCGGCGAGATCGAGTTGATGGTCGATGGCAAAAGCTTCATGCTTTCGGCGGGCGACGCCTTCGTCTTCAATTCCGACCTGCCGCATCATTATCGCAATGCCGGCCAGAAGCGGGCCAGCATTTTCTGGGTCAATACGCCAGCGACATTCTAAGCCCCCGAGGCGATGCGGAAAGCTTCATTCAAGAGACTTGACAAGAATTCAAGCCTATTGAATTATGCCATGGCGCTCAAGCGCTGATGAGCCCGGCTACGGGCCTTTCCGAAAACAAGGGGAACCCGAATGCGCCTTTCCAGCCTTTTGATCCGCAGCACGGCCGCCATCGTCATGACGATGGCCTTCGGCGTTGCGTCCGCCAGCGCAGATACGTTTGCGCTCGTCACCATCAACCAGCAGGCCCTCTTCTTCAACCAGATCAATGACGGCGCGCAAAAGGCTGCAGATGCCGCCGGTGCAAAGCTGGTGATCTTCAACGCCAACAACGTGCCCGCAGCCCAGAACGATGCGATCGAAAACTACATCACCCAGAAGGTCGACGGCATTATTCTCGTCGCTATCGATGTCAACGGCGTGAAGCCGGCAATCACGGCGGCCAAGACGGCCGGCATCCCGGTCATCGCCATCGATGCGCAGATCCCGGACGGGGACAATATCGCCTTCATCGGCGTTGACAACGGCAAGGCCGGCGAGGACATCGGCAAGTTCTTTTCCGACTACGTGAAATCCGACATGGGCGGTACGGCCAAGACCGGCATTGTCGGCGCTCTCAATTCCTTCATCCAGAACCAGCGTCTCGACGGCTTCAAGAAGGCCGTGACAGAAGGTGGCGCCGCCGTGACTTTCCTTGACACCGTCGATGGCCAGAACCAGCAGGACGTAGCACTTGGCGCTGCCGAAAACCTGATGACCGCCAACCCTGATATGACGACGATCTACGCGACGGGCGAACCGCAACTGATCGGCGCCGTCTCGGCCGTCGAAAGCCAGGGCCGCCAGAAGGACGTCAAGATCTTCGGCTGGGACCTGACCGCGCAGGCCGTCAAGGGCATCGAAGAGGGCTGGGTCACAGCCGTCGTCCAGCAGGATCCGGCCGGCGAGGGCAAGGCTGCCGTCGAAGCGCTGGTGAAGCTCAAGAAGGGTGAAACCATCGAGCCGATCATCAACATCCCCGTGACCATCGTCACCAAGGACAACGTCGCCGAATTCAAGGACATGTTCAAGTAGAGACCGCGTCTTTCGGCCGAAGTCTCCCTCTCCCTCAGGCTATCGGCCACCTTCTCCCCGCCCGCGGGGGGAAGGAATTTCGCGGCACCCTCCGTCATTCCCTCTCCGCGTTTGCCGGGTTAGGGTGAGGGACTGTCGAGCCGCAAAAGATGCGGTAGCTCTTGAATAAGCACGAACAGGAACGCCCCATGACCGACGGCGAAACATACCGTGTCCGGATGACCGGTATTTCGAAACGCTATAATCCTATCCAGACGCTGGACAACGTCGCGCTGACACTCAAGCGCGGTGAAGTGCTGGGCCTCGTCGGCGACAATGGCGCCGGCAAGTCAACCTTGAGCAAGGTTCTCTCGGGCGCCGTCATTCCCGACAGCGGCACCATCGAGATCGACGGCAAGGCCGTTTCCTTTTCCTCGCCCGCCGATGCGCGCGCCGCGCATGTCGAGATGGTCTACCAGGACCTTTCGCTCTGCGACACGGTGGACGTTGCCGGCAATCTCTTCCTCGGGCGCGAACCGCGACGGCACATCCTCGGCGTGCCATTCCTCGACAAGAAGACGATGCACGGCCTGACACGCGAAATGCTCGACCGGCTCGGCATCGTTATCGCCGATACGCGGCTGAAGGTGGAAAACCTCTCCGGCGGCCAGCGCCAGTCGATTGCCATCGGCCGCGCGGCCTCCTTCGAGCCAAAAGTCCTCATCATGGACGAGCCGACGGCAGCCCTTGCCGTTGCCGAAGTCGAGGCCGTGCTTGAACTCATCCGCACGGTCAGCGCCCGTGGCGTCAGCGTCATTCTCATTACCCACCGGCTCCAGGATCTGTTTCTGGTCTGCGATCGCATCCAGGTCATGTACGAAGGTCGCAATGTCGCCGAACGGCTGATCGGCGAGACCAGCATCGAGGAAGTCGTAAACCTCATTGTCGGACGCAAGTTTTCGGCCCGCTCTGCCCGGCACGGCAATGAAACCGGAGTATCCGCATGAGCCTGTCTCCCCCTCAGATCGGCCCCTCGTCAACCGGGCACACAGGCTCCCAAGTCTCGCCGTCGCGCCTGCGCAAGGCCACACTCTGGGACACATTGCTGGCCAATGGCAGCGTCGTCTCCATCGCCCTGTTCTTCATTGTCGTCTGTGTTGTCTTCTCCGTCATTACAGATGCCTTCCTCACGGCGCCGAACCTGCTCAACATCGTCCGCCAATGCGCGCCGCTGCTCATCGTTGCCGCTGCCATGACCTTCGTTATCACCACCGGGGGCATCGATCTGTCAGTCGGCTCCGTGCTTGCCTTGGTCGCAACGCTGTCCGCCACCGCATTGCAGGCAGGCCTCCCGTGGCCTCTGGTCATTGTCCTCATGCTGCTGCTGGGCGCTGCGATCGGCGCGATCCATGGTTTCTTCATCGCCTATGAGCGCATTCCCGCCTTCATCGTCACACTCGCCGGGCTCTCGGTTATCCGTGGCCTGGCCCTTCTGATTACCGGCGGTTACTCGATCCCTGTCGATCCCTCGAGTTTCTTCACCGTCATCGGCAGATCCTGGTTTCTCGGCGTTCCGGTTCCGGCGCTGATCGCGCTCGCGGTGCTGGTCCTTGCCTATGTCGTTTTCAACGAAACGCCGTTCGGTCGCTACGTCACCGGCATCGGCGCCAATGCTGAAGCGGTGCGACGGGCTGGCATCGATACCCGCTTCACGACCCTGTTCGTCTATGTGCTGTCCAGCAGTGCTGCAGCACTCGCCGGCATCATCGTCACCGCCCGGCTCGGATCCGGATCCTCCAATGCCGGGCAGGGCTTTGAGCTCGAAGTGATTGCGGCTGTCGTTTTGGGTGGAACCAGCCTGTTCGGCGGTCGTGGCACGGTCATCGGCACGGTGCTCGGCGCACTCACCGTCGCCGTCATCGCAAACGGCCTCATCCTCGCACACATGTCGCCATTCCTGACGCCGATCGTCACAGGCACGATCATCCTCATCGCCGTCTGGCTGAACTTCCGCCTGTTCCGCGGCGCGGCGAGAGGCCGGTAGTCATGAATCACCTGTTCGACAGCACGCCGCAAAAGCGCGCGGAGATTGGCGTCGCGTCGGGAACGGTGATGACCGTGCTTGGTCCGATCCCGGTGGCCGACATGGGCATCACCCTGATGCACGAGCATATCCTGCTCGACGGCGCCAAATCCTGGCGCTGCCCCTGCCATCCGGAGGCCCAGGCCATCGGCGAGCAGAAGGTCAGCATGGAGATCATCGGCGAATTGCGGATGAACCCCTACATGAACCGCGACAATGTCTCGCTCGATGACAGCGATCTGGCATTGTCGGAGCTGAAGCGCTTTCAGGCACTCGGCGGTCACACGGTTGTCGATACGACCAATATCGGCATTGGCCGCGAACCGGCCAAACTGGCGCGCATCGCCAAAATGTCCGGGCTCAAGATCGTCATGGGCACGGGTTTTTATCTCGAGTTCAGCCATCCGGACTGGCTGAAGGCGATGGACGTCGACGAGGTGACACAGTTTATCGTCAATGATGTCGGCGGTGGCGAAACGCAGCCCGAGGTCATGGCCGGCATTATCGGTGAAATTGGTGTCAGCAAGGATTTCACGGCTGAAGAGCGCAAGTCGCTGCGCGGGGCTGCACGGGCGTCGAAGATCACCGGCGTGCCGCTTTCCATCCATCTGCCCGGCTGGGAGCGGCTGGCGCATCAGGTTCTGGATATCGTCGAGGACGAAGGCGCCGATCTGCGCCACACCATTCTCTGCCACATGAATCCCAGCCACGACGACCTGCCCTATCAGACAGCATTGGCCAAGCGCGGTGCCTTTCTCGAATATGACATGATCGGCATGGATTTCTACTATGCCGACCAGGATGCCCAGTCGCCGTCCGACGAACAGAATGCCCGCGCCATCCGCTCATTGATCGACATGGGCTACAGCGACCGTATTCTGCTGTCGCAGGACGTGTTCCTGAAAATCATGCTGACCTGTTATGGCGGCTTCGGCTATGGCTTCATCCTGAAGCATTTCCTGCCGCGCCTGAAGCGCCACGGCGTCGAGCAGGCTGCCATCGACCTTATGCTGGTCGACAATCCGAAATCCGTTTTCTCCAGCGCGCGCTAGGCGCTGGCCTTCAAGTCCAGGGAGTTTCCATGTCCAAGTCCAAAGTTCTTCTCGCCGGCGAATCCTGGGTGTCCACGGCCACCCATATCAAGGGTTTCGACCAGTTCCCGACCGTCACCTATCACACCGGCGCCGACGAGCTTCTGGCCGCGTTGAAGCAAAGCCCCTTCGACGTCCAGTTCATGCCGGCGCATGAAGCGCAGCGCGATTTCCCGCAATCGCTGGAAGCTTTGTCGGCCTATGACGCGATCATCCTGTCGGATATTGGTGCCAACACGCTGCTTTTGCATCCCGACACATGGATCCACTCGAAGACCACGCCGAACCGTCTTCGCCTGTTGCGGGACTATGTCCGCAATGGCGGCGGGCTTCTGATGTTCGGCGGCTATTACAGCTTTCAGGGCATCAATGGCGGCGCGCGCTATCACAAGACCCCGGTCGAAGAGGTGCTGCCGGTCTCCTGCCTCGCCTATGACGACCGCGTCGAGGTTCCCGAAGGTTTTGCCCCGGTCGTCACAGGCCAGGACAGCCATCCGATCCTCAAGGGCCTCGGCACGGAATGGCCCGTCCTGCTCGGCTACAATGAAGTCACCGTCAAGGATGGCGCCGAGGTACTGGCGACGGTCTCGACCGACTATGGCTCGCAGCCGCTGCTGGTCACCGGCACCTACGGCAAGGGTCGCACGGTCGCCTGGACCTCCGATGTCGGTCCCCACTGGCTCCCCTCGAGCTTCATCGCCTGGCCTGGCTACAAGACCCTGTTTGAACAGATGCTCGCCTGGGCAACGGCGAAGGTCTGAACCATGCGCGTGCATGTCGTCGGAAATGTCTGCATCGATACCACCTTCCGTCTCGACCGTTTTCCGGAGGGCGGCGAGACGCGGAATGCGATCAGCCATGAAGACGGTCTCGGCGGCAAGGGCGCCAATCAGGGCGTCGCGGCGGCCCGCACCAGAGCCCCCGTTACTTTGTGGGCGGCTGTGGGCCGGGACGCCAATGGGGCATGGATCGCCGAGGCGCTATCGGCTGAAATCGGGTGCGCAAGCCTGACGGAATTTGATCTGCCCTCGGACCGCTCGACCATTGCGGTCGATGCCACTGGTGAAAACATCATCCTCAGCGGCGTCGCATGCGCCTTGGCCTTCGATCCGTTGTCCCATACGCCTCTGCTTGGCAGGATCGAACCGGGCGACGTGATCGTCATGCAGGGCAACCTCTCAGCCGCGGTGACGGAGGCCTGCCTGACGGCCGCCCGGGCCAAGGGCGCCAGAACGGTGCTCAACGCCAGTCCGCTGGCCGAAGGCGCCAAGCCGCGCCTGGACATGGTCGATAGTGTTATCGTCAACGAGGGTGAGGCGCGGGCACTTTCGGGCTGCTCCAGCCCCGCGGAGGCCGCAGCCCGACTGATCGATCTCGGCGCACGATCCGCAATCGTCACGCTTGGTTCGCGCGGGTGCCTGCTTCTCGACGGTGTCGGGTGCGAGCCCGTCCTTATCGAGGCGCCAAAGGTTTCAGCCGTGGATACCAGCGGGGCGGGCGATGTGCTGTGCGGTGTCTTTTCGGGATGTCTCGCGAAGGGTATGACGCTGCAGGCAGCCCTGATGGTCGCGGTCGCCGCATCCGCCTTGGCGGTGACGCGCGCTGGAACACTCGCCTCCTGCCCCTCGGTCGATGAAATATCCGGCCTCATCAGAAAATCAGAAACGGAACACGCATGACACAGTCCCCCAAACCGATCGGTCCACAGCTTGGCGATGCGTCCGGCAATGCCATTACCGCTATCTTCGGGCGCAGCAAGGCCGTGATCGGCGTCGTTCATCTGCCGCCGCTTCCCGGTGCACCGCGTTACAGGGGCGAGGCCGTCGAGGATCTCTATCAACAGGGCCTGGACGATGCCCGCGCCTATCTCGAAGGTGGCTGCGATGGGGTGATCATCGAGAACCATGGCGATATTCCCTTTTCCAAACCCGATGACATCGGCCCGGAGACGTCCGCCTATATGTCGGTGATCTCGGACCGGATCCGCCGCGAACTCGGCCGGCCGATCGGCATCAACGTTCTGGCCAATGCCGCCATCCCGGCGCTTGCCATCGCCAGCGCCGCCGGCGCCGGTTTCGTCCGGGTCAACCAGTGGGCCAACGCCTATGTCGCCAATGAGGGCTTCATCGAGGGCGAAGCGGCCCGCGCCATGCGCTACCGCGCCACGCTCCGCGCCAACGGCATCAAGATTTTCGCCGACGCCCATGTCAAGCACGGCGCGCATGCGATCGTCGCCGACCGTCCGGTCGAGGAGCAGGTCAAAGACCTGGTCTTTTTCGACGCCGACGCGGTGATTGCAACGGGACAGCGCACGGGACACGCCGCCGATCTCGGTTATATCCGGATGATCAAGGAGGCTGCCGGCCTGCCGACACTGGTCGGCAGCGGTGTCACGCCGGACAATGCCCGGGCCATCCTCGACATCGTCGATGGCGTCATCGTTGCCAGCTCGCTGAAATATGAGGGCGTCTGGTGGAACAAGGTCGAAAAGGCCCGGGTTGTCGCGTTCATCGCCGGATTGAAGGCATGAACTTACGCCTGCAGGTCAATGGCAAACGGCTCTTGAAACGTCTCGACGATTTTGCCGCCATCGGCGCCACGCCGGCCGGCGGCGTCGATCGGCAGGCTTTGTCGCTTGAAGACCGGACGGCGCGCGCATTGTTGGCCGATCTCGCCACCCAGCGCGGCTTTTCGGTGTTTCAGGATGCAATGGCCAACCTGTTTATCCGTCGCGACGGCAATGCCCCCGATCGCCCGCCCTTCCTGATCGGCAGCCATCTCGACAGCCAGCCAACAGGAGGGCGCTACGATGGCGCCCTCGGTACGCTGGCCGCGTTCGAGGTCCTGGAGACGCTGGAAGACGCTGCTATCGACACCGAAGCCCCGATCGAACTGGTCGCCTGGACAAACGAGGAAGGCAGCCGCTTTGCCCCGGGAACCATGGGCTCCATGGCCTTTTCGGTCGGGCATATACCGGAGGACTGGCAAGCGACGCGCGGGACAGACGGTGTGCCGTTGCGCAACGCACTGGCGGCAACCCTTGAGGCCTTGCCTTCTGCAGAGCGCAAGGCGCTCGGCTTTCCGATCCTCGGTTACCTCGAACTGCACATCGAGCAGGGGCCGTCTCTGGAAAAGGAGAATATCCCGATCGGAATTGTCACGGGCATACAGGGAACGCGCTGGTTTGAGGTCACAGTGACGGGGCAGGCGGCCCACGCCGGAACGACACAGCTGGGCTTTCGCCGCGATCCCATGGTCGCGGTTACGTCGGCCCTCCATGCGCTCTACAATGGCATCATGCCCGCAGACGAGGCCGCCCGCCTAACGGTCGGGCGGATCGCCGCCCAGCCCGGTTCGATCAACGCCATTCCAGGATCTGTCACCCTCACGATCGACTTGCGGCATCCATTGCTGGAACGGCTGATCGCCATCGAAGCGCAGGTCTTGGCTGCCTTTCAGACAGCGTGCGCCGCTCAGGGCTGCAGCGTCGACTTGCGCAAGACCTTCGACATGAGCCCCGCTCTGTTTTCAAAAACGGTCGTCGAAGGGCTGGAACAGGCAGCCCGCCATCTCGGCCTGCCGGTCAAGCACATGGTCTCCGGCGCCTTTCACGATGCCTTCTATGTGGCGAAGGTTGCGCCCGCTGCAATGATTTTTGTGCCCTGTCGGGAG
Organism: Pararhizobium antarcticum; assembly: GCF_001885585.1. GTDB lineage: Bacteria > Pseudomonadota > Alphaproteobacteria > Rhizobiales > Rhizobiaceae > Pararhizobium > Pararhizobium antarcticum. The sequence goes on along the minus strand of NZ_LSRP01000087.1, from coordinate 2,409 downwards.
GGGTTGAGCCACAACGAGGCGGAATATGTCGAACCCGAACACAGCATCGCCGGCGCGCAGATGCTGCTGCAGTCCACTTTGGACGTTCTGGCTATGGTGGCAATCGGGAAATAGGGTGCCGAACAATTTATTTGCCCGTCGTTCTGTCCGCTTGAGGCGGCTGATGTTGTGCTGATATCGGCAAACTGTAGCACTACTCGACCGCACGCCCGTGCCGCCTGTCCAGCCACCGCATGGCGGGCGTGACCGTCAGTCCATGCATCAGAACCGAGACGAGGACGACCAGCGAAACGATCACCCAGAGACGGTCGCCTTCGGGAAAGTTTCCGTGGTTGATGCCATAGGCCAGGTAGTAGAAGGATCCAACGCCCCGAATGCCGAAGAAGGCGATGGTCAGCTTTTCCCCCATGCTGGCTTTTGCACCGATCATGGCGACCAGTGCGGTCAGCGGCCGGACAATCAGCAGCAGCAGCACAACCATGGCAATCTCAAACCAGCCGACACTTGCCAGGAGACCATTGACGATCGCGCCACCGAAGGCGAGCAGCAGGAACATCATGACGATGCGCTCTATCTGTTCGGTTATATCGTGCATGTTGCGTTGGAAATCGTGATCACGATGCGAATTCCGCAAGGTCAAGGCTGTCACGAACACTGCGAAAAAGCCGTAGCAGTTCAACATCTCCGACACGCCATAGGAAACGAATGTAGCGGCAATGGCGACGAGCCCGTCGCCGGTCCGGGCCAAGGTGTCGCCCGGCATCTTGAACGTGGCCCAGCCGAAAAGGCGCCCGACAATCCACCCGCACAGAACGCCAGCCGCTATCTCCCAGAAGACGTTTACGGTGAGCCACTTCGTCAGCCATGGCTCACCGCTGGCCGCCGCCAGACTGAGGGCAATCGCCAGATGAACAAAGGGAAATGCCAAACCATCATTCAGGCCTGCTTCAGATGTGAGTGCAAACCGGACGGTATCTTCTCCACCCTCCAGCGGACCGCCGACCTGGATGTCTGCAGCCAGAACCGGGTCCGTGGGCGCAAGGCTGGCAGCCAGCAGAAGGGCCGCGGCGGCACCAAGACCCAACACACCCATGCCGATCGCCATGATTGCCGCAATGCTCAGCGGCATGGTGATCAGCAGCAACCGCCACGTCATGCCCCATCCCTTGAAGGAAAAACGACGGTCGATCTTCAACCCGGCACCCATGAGGGCAACAATGACCACAAACTCGGTCAAACGTTCAGTCAGGTCGGGATGGGCGAGGGGAGAGGGATCTATGCCAATATAGGGAACGGTGTAGATGAGGCCTCCAATGACGAGGCAGATGATGGGGACCGACAGAGGAAGACGTCTGAGAGCCAAGGGAAGCCAGACGACAAGCGCGATGAGAAGACCTGCAGCTGCCAGGGCTGCCGCATAGGGGTCCGGCGCCCAGTCATTGATGTTCAACATGCAAGTCCTTTGTCCGATGAGGTCGTCTGCCTAGAGGCAGGAATCGTTGGCGCCCGGTATTGTTCCAATGGCAATTGCTCGGGGGTCTTAGCGCCAGCGGCCCTTTGTGCTTGTTTCGGATCGAACTTGAGACCCATGCCGGCCAATGATCCAACGACGTGTCGTGGCAAGCTGTGTCGGAACACCCACCGGACTGCCGCAGAGCCACAAGCGAAGAGGGAATTCCCTTGGTCAAGTTTGACACTTGCAGCGATCGAAGCCGGCGGCATATCTCAATCGTCACCACCGTCGAACGACAGAGGTCGTCGCTTTCCATGCACGTGCACTGAAAACCTGCCCGCCGCGTGCACGGCGGGCAGAACACTCGACAATCAGGCCTTGGCGGGGTTCAATCCGTCTGTGGAACTCGAGGCCGCAGATACCTCGTGCCAAATTTCTGCGTCGATCTTTCCGGCTAGCTCCGGATACATATGTGGATCGAAGACCGGCGTCTTCGAGCGCCTCTGTTCGAAGTAGTCACGTGTCAGCTTGACGACCAATGGTGACAACAGGCAAATCGCCACAAGATTGATGGATGCCATCAAGCCCATCGATGCATCGGCGGCATCGAAGACCGTGGTAGCGCTTTCGTAGGATCCCCACAGAACCATCAGCAGCAGGCCTATGCGGGCGCACATCAGGCCAAGCTTGCTGTCCAATCCGAGATAGACCAGCGCATTTTCGGCATACGAATAGTTGCCGAGCACCGAGGTCCACGCGAAGAAGAAGATCGCGATTGCGATGAAATAATGCCCCGCGCCGCCGATATGGGCCGTCAAGGCAGCCTGTGTCAGTGGCGTACCGGTCAGTTCACCGCCCGGCACGAGTGCCCCGGACAAGACGATCATCAACCCGGTTGCGGTGCAGATCAGAAGCGTATCGATGAACACGCCCAGCGCCTGGACCATGCCTTGCGA
>NZ_LSRP01000086.1 GCF_001885585.1 Pararhizobium antarcticum | reverse complement strand
CGTCGCCTTCGGAAAGTTGCCGCGCTGCCGCTCGATATCGGCAAAAACGCGGTAGCGGCCTTCCTGATGCAGGCCGTCCAACGCGCTTTGAAAGAAACCCTCGAAATCCATTATCGTCTCCAGAACCTTGCCGCCTTTCTCGATTCAAAGTCGTCCAGCGTCAACCCTGATCCGGGAAAAGCGGGCAACCTGCGGCAAAAGGCCCATAGTTTGTAACTATTCCAAACAATGGTTACGAATTTCAATGCCAAGCAACCGCAATAAGAGTCAAGACCGCATGAAAAAAGGACGGACCAGCCCGCCCTTCTATTCTGTTCAAACGCATGCACAACACGTCATGCGGCAGCGACGGCGCGTTTTGTCATGACCTTCACCAGATTGGCCCGGTAATCGGCCGAGGCATGAAGGTCGGCCATCAGGTTCGAGGGATCGACGGCGACACCGGCCACAGCATCGGGCGACCAGCGTGCCGATAGGGCCTGCTCCAGCCCGGCATGCCGGAAAACGCCGTCCGAGCCCGCACCCGTTACGGCCACTCGAACGCCACCGGCACCCTTTGTCACGAAGACGCCGGTCATGGCGTAACGCGAAGCCGGATTGGGGAACTTGGCATAACCGGCTTTCTCGGGCGCTTCAAAGGTTACGGCCGTGACGATTTCATCCTCCACCAGCGCCGTTTCGAACAATCCGGTGAAAAAATCCGCCGCCCCGATCTCGCGGCGATCCGTGACGATCACGGCATCGAGTGCGAGGAGCGCCGAAGGATAGTCCGCCGCCGGATCATTGTTGGCGATCGAGCCGCCGATCGTTCCCATGTGGCGCACATGCGGATCGCCGATATGGCTGGCAAGCGCGCAGATCGCCGGACAGACGCCTGCGAGGGCCGCAGACGAAGCGACGTCGTAATGGGTCGTACCCGCCCCGATGCGAACGGTGCGGCCAGCGACCGTAACGCCCTTCATGGCCTCCACATGCCGGAGATCGACAAGATCGGTGGGTGCCGCCAGCCGCTGTTTCATGGTGGCGATCAGCGTCATGCCGCCGGAGAGATAGCGGCTGTCCTCGGCGGCGGATTTCAGGCTCAGCGCATCCTGGACCGAAGACGCACGATGGTAATGGGTTGCATACATGGCTTTCTCCTCCGGTTCAGTGGGCGACGTTCGCAGCAAGCCAGACCTTTTGCGGCGTGGCCGGCATGCTCAGATCGTTGTTGCCAATGGCATCGGTGATGGCATTGATCAGCGCCGGTGGTGACCCGATGGCGCCTGCCTCGCCGCATCCCTTGATGCCGAGCGGATTGGACGGACAGGGCGTCGTCTGGTGCGACAGCTGGAAGGACGGCAGGTCATCGGCCCGCGGCATGGCGTAATCCATGTAGCTCGCGGTGATCAGCTGTCCATTGGCCGGATCATAATGCACGGCCTCCAGCAGGGCCTGGCCGATCCCCTGCGCGATACCGCCATGCACCTGGCCCTCGACGATCATCGGATTGATGATGTTGCCGAAATCATCGGCGGCGACGAACTGGACGATCTGCGTCTTGCCGGTTTCCGGATCGACCTCGACCTCGCAAATGTAGCAGCCGGCCGGGAAGGTGAAGTTTGAGGGATCATAGAAGGCGGTTTCCTTCAGGCCCGGCTCCATGCCGGACGGCAGGTTGTGAGCGGTGTAGGCGGCCAGCGCCACCTGGAACCAGGGCAGCGTCTTGTCGGTGCCGGCAACCTTCAGCTCGCCGTTTTCGATGACGATGTCGCTCTCGTCGGCTTCCATCAGATGGGCCGCGATTTTCTTTGCCTTGGCCTCGACCTTGTCGAGCGCCTTGACGATCGCCGACATGCCGACCGCGCCGGAGCGCGAACCATAGGTGCCCATGCCCATCTGCACCTTGTCGGTATCACCATGGACGATGTTGACATTGTCCATGGGAACGCCGAACCGGTCGGCGATCAGCTGCGCAAACGTCGTCTCGTGGCCCTGGCCGTGGCTGTGCGATCCGGTCAGCACCTCGATCGTGCCGACGGCATTGACCCGCACCTCGGCCGATTCCCAAAGACCGACGCCGGCCCCGAGCGAGCCGACCGCCGCCGACGGCGCGATGCCGCAGGCCTCGATATAGCAGCTCATGCCGATGCCGCGTTTCATGCCGCGTGCCGCCGCCGCCGCCTTGCGGGCCGGAAAGCCGGCATAGTCGGAGGCTGCCAGCGCCGCGTCCAGCGAGGCATCAAAATCGCCGGCGTCGTAATTCATGATCACCGGTGTCTGGTGCGGAAAGGAGCGGATGAAATTTTTCCGCCGCAGCTCCACCGGCGACACGCCGAGTTCGCGCGCCGCCGTCTCGATGGTGCGTTCCATGACATAGGTCGCCTCGGGCCGCCCGGCGCCGCGATAGGCATCGACAGGTGCCGTATTGGTATAGACCGCCCGCACATTGGCGTGGATGGCCGGGATATCATACTGGCCCGACAGCAGCGTGGCATAGAGATAGGTGGGGGTCGCCGAAGAGAACAGCGACATATAGGCGCCGATATTGGCGATCGTATCGACCTTCAGCCCGATGATCCTGTGATCGGCGTCGAAGGCCATTTTCACCGTCGTCTCGTGATCGCGGCCATGCGCGTCGGTGAGGAATGCCTCGGTGCGATCGGACGTCCACTTGACCGGAACGCCTGTCTTCTTCGAGGCCCAGAGACAGACGATCTCCTCCGGATAGATATAGATCTTCGAGCCGAAGCCGCCGCCGACGTCCGGGGCGATGACCCGCAGCTTGTTTTCCGGCGCGACATTGTAGAACGCGCTCATCACGAGACGCGCGACATGCGGGTTCTGACTTGTGGTGTAGCAGGTATAGTGGTCCTCGGCATCGTCATAGATGCCGAGCGTCGCGCGCGGCTCCATCGGATTGGGCGACAGCCGATTGTTGACGATCTTCATTTCCGTCACATGCGCCGCCCTGGCAAGCGCTGCATCGGTGGCATCGCCATCGCCGAGCTGCCAGTCGAAGATGATATTGTTCGCCGCTTCCGGATGGATCTGCGGCTGACCGTCCGCAAGAGCAAGCGATGCCTGCGTCACGGCGGAAAGCACCTCATACTCGACCACCACGGCTTCGGCGGCATCCCGCGCCTCGGACAGGCTGTCGGCCACCACGATGGCGATGGCGTCACCGACATAACGCACGGTTTCATGCGCCAGCGGCCGCCAGGCCCCCATCTTCATCGGCGAACCGTCTTTGGAATGGATCATCCAGCCGCAGATCAGGTTGCCGATCCCGTCGGCCTGCAGCTGCTTGCCGCCGAGAACGGCGATGATGCCGGGCATGGCCTCCGCCGCCGCCGTATCGATCGACAGGATCCGCGCATGCGCATAGGCGCTGCGGACGAAGAAGGCATATTTCATGCCCGGAACCGTCATGTCGTCGGTATAGCGGCCCTTGCCCGTCAGAAACCGCTTGTCTTCCTTGCGTGCGACGCGCGCGCCAATGCCTTCAACACCCATGGTCATCTCCTCCCGAGATCGAATATCCAGCGAAATAGCCGGGGACAGCCGGCGCTATCGCCGGCCGGCCAAAACCTGCAAGGCCCTACTCAGCCGCTTCCTTGGCGCCGCCCATTTCTGCGGCGGCCGCAAGCACGGACTGGACAATGTTGTGATAGCCGGTGCATCGACAGATATTGCCTTCCAGCTCGGCGCGCACCGTCGCCTCATCGAGAGCTGCCCCATGGCGCCGGATCATGTCGACGCTTGTCATCACCATGCCAGGCGTGCAGAAACCGCATTGCAGGCCGTGATTGGCCTTGAACGCCGCCTGCACCGGATGCAGCTCGCCACCGCTGGCCAGCCCCTCGATCGTCACGATGTCGGACCCGGCCGCTTGGGCGGCCAGGATCGAACAGCTCTTCACCGAGCGGCCGTCCATGTGGACGACGCAAGTGCCGCATTGCGACGTGTCGCATCCGACATGCGTTCCGGTCAGACCGAGATTTTCGCGAAGGAAATGTACCAGCAAGGTGCGATCGTCGCACTCGCTGCCGACCTGCCGGCCGTTCACCGTCATCTTAACTTTAGCCATCTCGCTCCTCCGAGGTTGGACGTCCCAACATGAGAGCGGTATCCAGGCAGGCAACTCGTTCCCGCAAGTAAAACCGCGTCAACTCTTCATGCCGGAGCGGAACGCTCACTCCTCCCGAGCGGTGCCGCAAGTGGCATCATTTGTTGTTTTTGGAAGTGCCGCAACTGCTACTTTCGGTTTGGGACCAAAATTTCCGTGAAACGACCGTTTTCCATTGAAGCCTGTCCCCTGGGGAACAGCGCTTTCAGCTTCCATTCAGCATGGATGGCATTATCTTGCGACCCGGGGGAATTTGCTGCATTTCTGTGGACTTTCACAGGCAGCCGATTATCCTTCGACCTGCAAGTTCAACGGGGGGAGGACTGCATCGTCCGACTTCAATACTTGAAGACAAACCGGCGACGCATCCTTAGAGGCCCAGCGTCCAAATCTGGAGAGAAAAATGAAGAAGACCATCGCGCTCATTCTGGTGGCTCTTGCCGCCACAAGCTGCACGCAGACTGAAAAGGGCGCCGGCATCGGTGCCGTGTCCGGCGCCATCATCGGCGGTGCGATCACCGGCAACGTCCGCGGCGCCGCCGTCGGTGCAGCCATCGGCGGCGTTTCGGGTGCCGTGATCGGCAATGTTTCCGAACAGCCTGGCCAGTGCTACTACCGCGACCGCTACGGCCGCCGCTATGTCGACGATTGCCCGCGCGGCTGATCGAACACCGCGGCGCAATGCCGGACGACGCGGCATTTGTCCGTCACAATTGGCTAACGCAGCAGAACAGACGCATGGCCCCGGAGAAATCCGGGGCTTTTTGGTATCAGCGCCAGAGCAAATGGGAACTTTGAAGCAAATTTCGCCTTTGATGCTTCAAGCGGCCGACATTGCTGTGTAGTGTCATCGTTAACGAATGGAAAATCTTGACATGCGATTGTGGCCCTGCCGTCAACAGGCCGGTGTCACGAGTAGCCTGAAGAGCGGAATACGGAACGAATGCGTCTGCCGAAAACACGTCTTGCGTATCGGAAGGCCGGCACTGTGCTTGCGGTGGCCGCAATGGCTCTGTGCGGGCCGTTATCGGCAACGCCGGCCAATGCCTTCAAGATTTTTGGAATGAGCTTTTTCGAAGGCGAAGACGATACTGACCAGGTCATCGACCCCGTCAACTATACGCTGACGCTGAACGGCGGCGACGAGGATGAGGACCTGCGCGAAGCACTGGAAAACAGTTCGCGCCTCTTCCAGGACAAGGAAAAGCCGGTCTCGGGCGATCTCGGACTGGCCATCAAGGCGCGCGACGACCGCGACCGCCTTCTGGCAGCCCTGTATGAGAAAGCCCGTTATGGCGGCACTGTTGATGTCCGCGTCAACGGCCAGAATGTCGATGACCTGCCGCCTGACCCGGTCTTCCCTGACGGTGCGGCGATCCCCGTCGAAATCACGGTGACGCCCGGGCCTGCCTTCACGCTGGGCGCCGTGCGTTTCGAGGAGGATGCTGCCGGCCGCGATCCTGCAGAATACGACCTGCCGCCGGGAGGCCGCGCCGATTCGACCCTGATCATCAAGGCGGGCGAAAAGATCGTCGTCGACCTCAAGGAAGAAGGCCGGCCGCTGGCCGAGCTGACCGAACGCAGCGTCGTCGCCGATCACAAGACCTCGACGGTGGACGTGGTGATCGCCGCCAGGGGTGGTCCGGTTGCAAATGTCGGCGATGTCGATGTCACCGGCACCAAGACCGTCGATCCGGGTTTCGTCGCAGACTATTCGCGCCTCAATGCCGGCAAGCCCTACTCGCCTGAAGACCTGAAAAAAGCCTCCGAAAGGCTGCGCCAGCTCGGCGTGTTTTCCAGCATCACCATCCGGGAGGCCAAGCAGCTGTCCGCGGATGGCACCATCCCGATGACCATCGAGGTCTCGGAAGGCAAGCACCGCTATTTCGGAGCCGGCGCGCAATTCTCGACCACCGACGGTTTCGGGGTCCAGGGCTATTGGGGCCATCGCAATCTGTTCGGCAAGGCCGAATCGCTGCGTGTCGAAGGTGCGGTCAATCGCATCGGCGAGACGACCGACGTCACCGATCTGGATTATTCCGCCGCCATCCTGTTTGCCAAGCCCGGCGCCTTCGGCCCGGCATCGACTTTCAATGCCAGCCTCAAGGCATCGATCGTCGACCCGGACGCCTACAAGGCGACGATCTTTACCGGGGCCGCAGGGGCAACCTTCGAGCTTTCACCGGAAGATACAGTGTCAGGCGGGGTTGAGCTGAGCTTTGCCGATGTCGAGGATGCCTTCGGGCAGAACGAATATCTGACCGCCAGCATCCCGCTCGAATATGTCCGCGACACGCGCGACGACAAGCTGAATGCAACGGAAGGGTATCGCGCCTCGCTCAGCGTCAAGCCGAGCTACGAGATCAACGGCCAGACTTTCTTCAGTTCGTTCGAAGGATCGGCGGCCGCGTACCAGTCGCTTGATGCCGCCAATCGTTTCGTGCTGGCCGGAAAAATCGGGGCCGGATCGATTTTCGGCGGCGACAGCCTGGCGGATATTCCCGCCACACGCCGCTTCTTCCTCGGCGGCGGCGGCACGGTGCGCGGCTATTCCTATCAGGAGATCAGCCCGCGCAATGGCGACAACGAACTTCTCGGCGGTCGCTCCTATGTCAATGCGACGCTCGAAGCCCGGATCGGCGTGACCGACACGATCGGCATCGTGCCGTTCATCGACGCCGGAGCCGTATCCAGCAAAAGCACCCCTGACTTCTCCGATATCCGTGCCGGCGCCGGCATCGGGCTTCGTTATGCGACGCCTTTCGGTCCGATCCGGCTGGATTTTGCCGTGCCGCTCAATCCCTATCCCGGCGGCACGACCTACGGGATCTATGCCGGTATCGGCCAATCTTTCTGACAACGGCTGTTTTTTCCGCCGGAACGGGAACCTCTATGGAGCCCGGGCTTTGAGCAGGAAGCAATTTTGCCGCAAATGCGCTATGGGTAAAACATGAATCACTTGGTCCGTTTCCTGAAAATCGCGCTGCGTTTCGTCGTTTATTGTGCAGGCTTCATTGTCGTTGCCGGCATGCTGCTGTTTCTGTTCATCGGCTTTACCGCGCCTGGCGCCCGGCTGGCAGCAAGCATGATCGAGAAATATGCCTCGACGCCCGACCAGATCGTTCGCATCAATGATCCAAGCGCGCTTCTGACCGGCAATTTTTCGGCGGCAACCGTCACCCTGTTCGACAGCAAGGGGATTTATGCCGAACTGCGCGAGTTGAAGGTGGAATGGTCGCCGACGGCTCTTTTCTCTTCCCGCTTCGACGCCGCAACGGTGACGGCGGGCTCCGTGCGAATCGAGCGCCTGCCAGCACCTTCCACCGAGACGCAGGAGGTGCGCTCGACATTCGCGCTGCCGATCGGCGTCAAGATCGACGCACTGACCCTTCCAGAAGTGATCATCGGCAAGGAGATCGCTGGCGTCGACCAGTTCCTGGCACTGACCGGCAAGGTCGATGCCACCAATGAAAGCATTGCCTCGGCCTTCACTATTGCCCAGCGCGATCGCCCCGACGCCAAGGCCGTTTTCGACATCGTCTTCAATCCCGCCGATAACGCCTTGAAGCTTGAAGCGGCGATCGACGAGCCGAAGGGCGGCCTGCTTTCGAAACTCCTGCAACTGCCGAACGAGCCGGCCGTATCAATCGCGGTAACCGGCACCGGACCGCTCTCCGACTGGTCCGGATCGGGCACGGCGTCACTCGACGGCACCGAAATCCTCAAACTCGACGGTCGCCACACGCTGGCCACCGATGGCCTGCGCAACCTCTCGCTGAAGGGCGGCGGCGCCTTTGGCACCCTGATGCCGCCGGCGTTCCGGCCGCTGTTCGAAGGCACGACCGATATCGATCTCGCCGCCGCCATCGAAGGCGGATCGACCCTCAGGATCGAGCGGGGCACTGTCTCGACCGGCGCCTTGACGCTTTCCGCATCCGGCACTGTCAGCCAACAGGGCGAAAACAATCTGCAGGCGAGCCTTGCCGGCAAGAGCGGCCCTGTCGACTTCCGCTGGCCGCTTGCCGCAGGCGAAGCGCAACTGCTGATCAATTCCGCCAATGTCTCTGTCATCGGCGATGCGCAGGCCGCCATCCTCGACATCGCCGCCGACATTGCCCGCTCCACCCTGCCGCAGGGCCGCATCGACGCCATCCAGCTTCAGGCCTCCAGCGACGACTTCAACCTGACGACACGATCGGGGGCTCTCAAAACAGCACTTTCGACCGGCGCGACCCAATTCACGAGCCCGGATGTCGACCGTCTGGTCAAGGGCCCGGTCAGGATCAACGGTGCCATCGGGCTTTCGCCTGACGCGGTCCGCTTCGATCCGCTGACGATCGAAAGCGCCAGCATCGGCGGCACATTGACCGGCGGCTACGACCTGGAAACCAAGGGCCTTTCGACAGACTTCAAGCTCTTTGCCCTGCCCGCCGTGCTGCCGGACAATCTGGCTGAAAAGTTCGAGACGACGATCGCCATTGCCGGCAATCTCCAGACCGGTGCCAACGGCAATCTTGAAATTACCGGGCTTGATCTGAAATCCGGAACCGTCGAGGCAGCAGGCTCCGTGTCGATGACGGACAATATACTGACAGCCGCGCTGACAGGCACCGTGCCGGAGATCGGCAGACTGCTTGGCGATGCCAGCGGCAGGGCCGATTTCAAGGCGGATATTTCCGGCCCGCTTGATACGCTCGGCCTCAATGCCGAGGTGACCTCGAGCGGCGCAACACTGGCGGGACGCATGCTCAGCGACCTGATCGTCACGGCAAAAGCCACGCTCGACAAGAATAGCCCGTCGGCCACAGTCACCGCAACCGGTGCGCTGGACGGCCAGGCAATCGACATCAAGGCAGATCTCATCTCCGAAAACGGGCGCACGGCGATCCCGGTGCTGGAAGCCCGGATCGGCGACAACACATTGACAGGACAGATCAACCTGTCCGCCGATTTCAAGCCGGACGGCGCGATCGAATTCAACCTGCCGGATATCGGCCTACTGGCGGCGATGGCCGGTGAACAGGCCTCCGGCGATCTTGCCGGATCGGCGCGGATCACGACGGTGAGCGGCGTCACTTCGGTGGCGCTCACCGCCACGGGCTCCGGCATCAAGCGTGGCAATCTTGCGATCGTCAAACCGGCAGCCGACATTGCGATCGCCGATCTGGCAAAACTCTCCATCAAGGGCAGCATCACCGCCGAAACGGTCACGCAGGCAGGCAATCGCGTCAGCGGCCTTCGCCTTGCCTTCGAACAGCAGGCGGAAAAGACCGGCTTTGCACTTGACGGCACCTATGACGGCGCGCCCTTGACCGCACGTGGCGACCTGCAGAGCGCCAATGGCAAGACGACCATCAATCTTGCCTCTTTCGCGGCCAGCCCGCGCAAGATTCCCCTGAAGATGACGAAGCCGACCGTCATCGCCATCGACAACGGCAAGGTCGGCCTGCAGCAACTGACCATCCAGGCCTCCGGCGGCTCGATCGTCATTGCCGGCAGCGCCGGCGAAACACTTGCCCTCAATGTCAAGCTCACTGCTCTTCCGGCAAGCCTTGTGAATGCCTTTGCGCCAACACTCGGCGCCGACGGCGCCATCAGCGGCACGGTTGACGTCAAGGGCACCCCGGCAGCACCCGTTGTCAGCTATGATCTGAACTGGGCCGGAGCGAGCGTTGCGCAGGCGCGTTCCGCCGGCGTCGGGACACTTGATGTGACCGCCAAGGGGCAATTCGCCGACAACTCGGTCACACTCGACACGACCATCGCCGGCGCCGGCGGTCTTTCCTTTCGTGGCGGTGGCACGGTTGGCGTTACCGGCAGCATGCCGCTGGCGATGAAACTGTCGGGCGATGTTCCGTTTTCGCTGATTTCCGGGTTGATGGCGCAGCAAGGTTTTACCCTGACCGGGCAAGCGGCCGTGGACATCGCCATTAACGGCACGGCGACGGCGCCGCAGATCACCGGCAGCATCTCGACCTCCGGTGCCCGTCTGGTCGATGTGCGCCGCAATCTTGCATTCACCGATCTTGCCGCCAATGTCACACTCGACGGCCAGCAGGCGACGATCTCCAGCCTGTCGGGCAAAATCGCAACCGGTGGCACGATCGAGGTCGGCGGCACCATCGGCATCGCGCCCGGCTCCGGCTTCCCGGCCAATCTGACAATCCGCCTGAACAATGCCAGTTATGTCGACGGCTCGCTGTTCACGGCCAATCTCGACGGCAACATGACGCTGACGGGCCCCCTGACCGGGACACCGTTGATTGGTGGGCAGGTCACCATTCGCAAGGCAGCCATCACCATTCCCGAACGCCTGCCGGCTGCGCTGTCGGAGATCAACATCCAGCACAAGAACGCACCAAAAGCCGTGCTTCAGATGGAAAGCGACATTGGCAAGGATAGCAGTGGCGGCGGCAATCGCGGCGACGGCGGTGGTATTGCCTTTGATCTGGCGGTCAACGCCCCCACGCAGATCTTTGTGCGTGGACGCGGCATCAACGCGGAGCTGGGCGGCAACCTGACGATCCGCGGCACGGCGGCAGCACCGCAGGTATCCGGCGGCTTCGACATGCGCCGGGGACGGCTGGAGATTCTCGGCAAGCGCCTCGACTTCTCCGAGGGTCGCATCGGCTTCGGAGGCGGTCTCGTGCCGACGATCGATCTCGACGCGACATCGACCGCGGGCGCAACCACGATCACTGTCAATGTCGCAGGTCTCGCCAACAATCCGACCGTGACCTTTGCCTCCTCGCCGGCGCTGCCGCAGGACGAAATTCTGGCGCAGCTGATCTTCAACCGGTCGCTCTCCAATCTTTCGGCCCTGCAGATCGCCCAGCTTGCCAGCGCCGTCAGCCAGCTTGCGGGAGGACAATCGACCTCGCTGCTCGACGGCTTGCGCAGCAAGCTCGGTGTCGACGACCTCGACATCACCACGGATGAGAACGGCGGCGCGCAGGTGCGGGCCGGCAAATACATCAACGACCGCACCTATATCGAACTGCAGCAGGGCTCGGACGCAGGCTCCAGCAAGGCGATCATCAATCTCGATGTCGGCCGCGGCGTCAAGCTGCGCGGCGAGACCGGCACCGGCGGCAGCGGCGCCGGTATCTTCTACGAAAAGGAATACTGACGGCTTCCCTTTCGGCGGCTTCCGGTTCGGCCGTCAGAAAGCCCCGGAAATCTTGCTGGTCTTAAGCAGGATGTTGGTTTCCGTCAGGTTGATGCCGTCGATCAGCCGGATCAGGCGCAGGGTTTCGTCGAAGGTGGCGAGGTCCTTGTCCTCCAGTTCGGCGATGAAATCCCAGCGGCCATTGGTCGAGTGCAGGGCGCGCACCTGCGGCAGACCGCGCAGCTGCGTGGCAACCCGGTCCGCCATCTTGCCGTGAACCTCGATCATGACGATCGCACGCACGCCGCTGCCTGACAGCTCCGCGCCGGTGCGAATGGTGAAGGCGGCAATCGTCCCGGAAGACACCAGCCGCTCGATGCGCGCCGCGACAGTGGCCCGCGAGGCCCCGGTCGTCGCCGCCAGCGAGGAAACCGGCATGCGGGCATTGTGGCGCAGGGCGCTGATCAGTGCATGATCGAGATCATCCAGACTTATCATTCTGTTCGCCAAACCTTATCAAAATGTCGAATACATCCATCTATTTGACAGTTTTCCATCTATTTGCCAACGCGAAAATCCGTAGACTATAGGCTGGAAAAGCCGGGCGAACCGGCATCACGCAATGCGGGGATTGTCATGTCGGACATCAAGAAGAAGATCACACTGATCGGCGCACCGATCGAAGAGGGATCAGGCCGGCGCGGCTGCGCCATGGGGCCGGCGGCCCTGCGCATTGCCGGTCTCGACACGACACTGGCCGAGCTTGGCCACACCGTCACCGACGAGGGCGACCTGAAGCCCCTGCCCGCGCGCGACCTGCCGAACCACAAGGGCGCCAACAACCTGCAGATCGTGGCGGCCTATACACGGGCGCTGGATGCAGCCGTTCTTGACGTGGCGCGGTCCGGCGGCATCCCGATCATCCTGGGCGGCGATCATGCGCTTGCCATGGGTTCGGTCTCCGGCATGGCGCGGCATGCAGCCGATCTCGGCCGGCCGCTCTTCGTGCTCTGGCTCGATGCCCATGCGGATTTCAATTCGCCGGCAACAACGCCTTCCGGCAACATGCACGGCATGCCCGTCGCCTTTTTTTGCGGCGAGGCGGAATTTACTCCGATCCTCGACAAGGATCGCCCCTTCGTCGACCCGAAGAATGTCTTCCAGGTCGGCATCCGCTCCGTCGACGAGCGCGAGCGCGAGGAAATCGCCGAACACGGGGTCCGCGTCTTCGATATGCGCGCCATCGACGAAACCGGCATGGCGCACATCATGCACGAGATCATCGCCACCGTGAAAGCGGCCAACGGGCTACTGCATGTCAGTCTCGACGTCGACTTCCTCGATCCGGAATTTGCGCCCGGCGTCGGCACGACGGTGCCCGGGGGCGCAACCTTCCGCGAAGCGCATCTGATCATGGAGATGCTCTGCGACGCCGGTCTTGTTGCCTCGCTCGATCTCGTCGAACTCAATCCGTTTCTCGACGATCGCGGCAAGAGCGCCCGCATTCTGGTGGAGCTGACGGCCAGCCTGTTTGGCAGGCGCATCCTCGACCGCCCGACGCGCAGTGCCTGAACCCCAGCGACTGAATCCCATTGCCTGACCCAGAGTGCCTGAACCCGCGTGCCATATATAAAAAGGGAACCCCGCATGAACACGACAGCCGCATTGATCGAAACCGAATATCGTCTTGGCGCCCACAACTACAAACCGATTGACGTCGTCCTGGCGCGGGGCGAAGGCGTGCATGTCTGGGATACCGACGGCAAGCGCTACCTCGATTGCCTGTCGGCCTATTCCGCCGTCAACCAGGGCCATTGCCACCCGAAGATCCTCGCCGCCATGATCGAGCAGGCCGGCAAGCTGACGCTGACCTCGCGCGCCTTTCGCAACGACCAGCTCGCCCATCTCTACGAGGAACTGGCCGCCTTGACCGGCAGCCACAAGATCCTGCCGATGAACTCCGGCGCCGAAGCTGTCGAAACCGCCGTCAAGGCCGTGCGGAAATGGGGCTACGAGGTCAAGGGCGTTCCGGAGGACAAGGCCGAGATCATCGTCTGCACCAACAATTTCCATGGCCGCACCATGGGTATTGTCGGCTTCTCGACCGATCCGGACGCGCGCCAGGGGTTTGGACCGTTTGCGCCGGGTTTCAGGACCGTTCTCTTCGGCGATCTCGATTCCTTCCGCGACGCCATCACGGAAAACACCGTCGCCTTCCTGATCGAGCCGATCCAAGGCGAGGCCGGCGTCATGATCCCGCCATCCGGCTATTTCACCGGCGTACGGGAGCTGTGCACGCAGCATGGCATCACCCTGATCCTCGACGAAATCCAGACGGGCCTTGGCCGCACCGGCAGGTTGCTCGCCGAAGAGCACGAAGGCATCGAAGCCGACATGACACTGATCGGCAAGGCGCTGTCGGGTGGTTTCTACCCGGTTTCGGCCGTGCTTTCCAACTCCGAGGTTCTCGGTGTCCTGAAGCCCGGCCAGCATGGCTCGACCTTCGGCGGCAATCCGCTTGCCTGCGCCATCGCCCGCGCGGCGCTGAAGGCGCTGACCGAGGAAGGCATGATCGAGAATTCCGCGACCATGGGGGACCGCTTCCAGACCGGCCTCAAGGACATCCGCTCCAACATCATCAAGGAGGTTCGTGGCCGTGGCCTGATGCTTGCGGTCGAACTGGTGCCGGAAGCCGGCGGTGCGCGCAAATACTGCGAGGCGCTGAAGGAACGCGGCATCCTGGCCAAGGATACGCATGGCGACACGATCCGCATCGCCCCCCCTCTGGTAATCACGGCGGACCAGGTGGACTGGGGTGTCGGCCAGTTCTCCGACGTGCTGACAGCTGCCTGAAAAAGGCAAAGACGATCCTGCGAATGCCACGCCCCGGATGCTGTGCCCTCCGGGGCGTTTGCATGCCTGGCCAACGCCAGACCAATTTGAATATCGGTTCATAAGTTTAAGGGAAATTAAGGAAACCGTGATTACAATCATCACCATAGATGCGAATGCGGTCACGGCCGCTACTCAGGAAAGCTGGGAGAATTTTAATGTCCAATGCACCGGTGTCCGGTTTCGGTACTGAGAACCTCGAAATCATCGCCTTCCGTCTGCACGATCAGGAATTCTGCGTGAAGACCACGACGATCCGTGAAATCCGCGGCTGGGCGCCATCGACGCCGATCCCGCATTCGCCGGCTGAAGTTCTCGGTGTGATGAACCTGCGCGGCACCGTCATCCCGATCATCGACCTCGCCCACAAGCTCGGCATGAAATCGACGGTCGCCAACGAGCGCAGCGCCATCGTCGTTGCCGAAGTCCACAACATGGTCATCGGCCTCGTGGTCGACCGCGTCTCCGACATTCTCACGGTTCAGGGCAGCCAGGTGCAGCCGGTTCCGGAGATCACCACATCCTTCGACAAGAGCTTTGCGGAAGGCATCATTGCCAACGAAACCGGCATGATCTGCTTCCTCAACCTTGCCCGCATGTTCAAGGAACGCGAAGTCGAAGACCTCGCAGCCTGATTCGATACCGAGGCATCATTGAAAAAGCCGCCCTTCGGGGCGGCTTTTTGCATTTTTGTGTCGTGGGGGATCAGCCAAACAGGACGAAGGTCTTTCGCAGCGTGATCCAGACCCCCCATAGGATCGGCAGTCCGACAATGGCCCAGGCAATGGCTGCCTTGCCATCGAAACCACCGGTGCCGATGCCGAAGGACCCTGTCGGCCCTGCCGAGGCCGCCTTTGTCTTGGCCTGCAGCGACGCCACTTCCGCATCCGACATGAACCACTTGTCGGCCAGGGGGCGGATGAACAGATTGGCGATGAAGCCCAGCGCCAGCATGCCGGCCAGGATATACATCGTGAAATCGTAGACCTGTGCGCGGGGGATCCCGGCGGCAATCTGTGCCTCGCGAATATAATTGACCACGACCGGACCGATGATGCCGGCCGTCGCCCAGGCCGTCAGCAGGCGTCCATGGATGGCACCCACGAACTGCGTGCCGAAGATATCGGCGAGATAGGCCGGGATGGTGGCAAAACCGCCGCCATACATCGACAGGATGATGCAGAACATGCCGACAAACAGGATCTTCGAGCCCAGGCCCGCCGCCCATGGCGCCAGTGCGTAAAGCACGATGCCGAGCGCAAAGAAGGTGAAGTAGGTGTTCTTGCGGCCGATCTTGTCGGACAGCGATGCCCAGAAGAAGCGACCGCCGATGTTGAACAAGGACAGAAGCCCGGTGAAGCCGGCGGCGATTGCGGCAATTGCCGTCAATTGCTCGGGGCTGAGATCGGAGAACTTGACATCGGGCAGGCCGAGCAGCGAACCGGCAAAGATCTCCTGCAGCATCGGCGAAGCCATGCCGATGACGCCGATACCGGCAGAAACGTTGAGGCAGAGCACAGCCCAGATCAACCAGAACTGCTTTGTCTTATGGGCGTCGCGCAGATGCACATGGCGCGTCGTGATCATCACGCTCTTGTCGGCCGGCGGTGTCCACCCCTCCGGCTTCCAGCCGGCCGGCGGAATGCGGTAGCCGAAGGCGCCGCCCATCATAAACACGAAATAGATCGCCGCCATGACGAAGAAGGTCTGCCAGACGCCGACCGATGTTGCCGACTTGAAGGTGTTCATCAGCATGTCGGCCAGGGGAGCGCCGATCATCGCACCGCCGCCGAAACCCATGATCGCCATGCCTGTGGCCATGCCGCGACGGTCCGGAAACCATTTGATCAGGGTGGAGACCGGCGAGATGTAACCGAGTCCGAGCCCGATGCCGCCGATCACGCCAGCGCCCAGCCACATCAGCCACAACTGGTGCGTCATCACACCGACGGCCGCGACGGCAATGCCGCCACACCAGCAGATGGCGGAGACGAAACCGGCCTTGCGCGGTCCTGCCTTTTCCAGCCAGCCGCCCCAGATGGCCGCAGACGAGCCGAGAAGAACGAAGAACAACGTGTAGATCCAGCCGAGGTCACTGACCCGCCAGTCGCAGCTTGTGGTGAACAGCGCCGAGATCAGCGTCATGTCGGCGCAGGTGGTCGACGCGGTGATACCGATCGATTTCGTCAGCGGCAGCCAGAAAACGCTGAAACCATAGGCCATGCCGATGCACAGATGGATGGCCAGCGCTGCCGGTGGCACCAGCCAGCGGTTGAAGCCGGGCTTGGCGATGATGCGCTCGCGGTCGAGCAGGCCCGCCCCGCCCCCGCCGGTGAAAGTGTCTGTTGCTGTCGACATGATTGGTCCTCCACTCCGCACGATCTGCGCCGCGCGGTTTGCTGTTGCCGTCCTTGCCGGGAACATTGGATCGCCCCTCCGGACGGCGCTCCCAGACGCACGACCAACCGCTCTCCACTCCGGCGCACCTTGCCCTGCAACCGCCGTGCCACTCCAAGATGAGCGAAATATCAGATGGTTAAGGATCTATGACTCTGCCGAATGGACAAAATGTCCATGATCTCCAGGACAAAATGTCCGGAAACGCCGCGTGATGCGGCCAATTGCAAGATCGGATCAATCCGCTTCCGGCAGCCAGATCGAGAAACGCGTACCTTCTCCCGGTACGCTCTCGGCGGTGATGCGCCCGCCCTGGCGCGCGACCAGTCGCTGGCTGATCGAAAGACCAAGCCCGGTGCCTTCCTGGCGCTTCGTCGTGAAAAAAGGATCAAAGATCCGCCGCATGACCTCTGGGGCGATGCCAGAGCCTGTATCGCCGATATCGATAGTCAGTCCAGACTTACCATCCATCTCCGCATCGCGCGTCCGGATGGACAGGGTACCACCGTCGGGCATGGCATGGATGGCGTTGACGATCAGGTTGATCACCACCTGCTGCAACTCGGTCCGGTTCATCAGGACCAGACGCGTTGCGCCATCCTCCCGCACCAGCGCGATCTTCGCGCTGTTGACGAGATGCTGGACCAGCGGCAGGCAATCGGAGATGACGGCCGAAGGTGCATGACGCTCGACATAGCCTGCATATTCTTCCGGCTTGGCGAATTGCAAAAGCTTGGTGACGATCTGGCTGATGCGGTGGATCTGCTCGTCGATCAGGCGAAACTCCGTCTGGGCTGAATCGACATGCCGGCCGAGCAGGCTGCGCACCACGTCGAGGTTGCCCTGCATGACCGCGATCGGATTGTTGATTTCATGGGCAACGCCGGCAGTGATTTCGCCGATCGCGGCCAGTTTTTCCGACATGATCAGCTGCTTGGTCGTCGCCTCGATCTGGCGATTGGCCAGCTCCAGTTCGCGGGTGCGCTCGGCCACGCGGTCGTTGAGTTCGTCGTTCCAGTGGCGCAACTCGCGGTCGCGCTGCTGCAACTGGTCGAGCAGGCCATCGAGATGCAGCGCCACGCGGCCGATCTCGTCGCTGGCATCTCTCAGTCCCGTGCGCGCGCCGAGATCCCCGGCCTCGACATCGGCAATCGTGCCGTTCATCCGCTCCAGCGGCTTGAAGATCGCCCGCGCCCAGCGCAGGAAGATCGGCACGCTGATCACGGTAACGACCAGAAAGGCCAGCACGATCGTCAAGAGGGTGCTGTATTTCGCCTGTCGGAACGGCGCCTCCAGAAAGCCGACATAGAGCATGCCGACGCGCTTGCCGAAGCTGTCGGAG
Organism: Pararhizobium antarcticum; assembly: GCF_001885585.1. GTDB lineage: Bacteria > Pseudomonadota > Alphaproteobacteria > Rhizobiales > Rhizobiaceae > Pararhizobium > Pararhizobium antarcticum. The sequence goes on along the minus strand of NZ_LSRP01000086.1, from coordinate 39,462 downwards.
ATCGGCTCATAGGCCGATATATACCAGTCATTGACGACGAAGGCGCTGTCGAGCCAGGTCCGGCCCTGATCAAGCACGGTCGCCCGCACGGCCCCCGAGACCCGCGTGCCGAGGGCCCGGCGGTCCTCGAACAGGCGCACATTGGTGCTGATCCGGACGTCCTCGAGAAACAGCGTCGCCGTCCCCTTGCTGCCCTCGGGCAGGCTCTGTTCGCGGTAGACGAGATCATTGATCGTATCGATGAAGACGAGATTCGGGTTGAGCAGGATGCCGCCGACCAGCGCCGCCTTTTTCCCGCCTGCGGATCGCACTGGGCTTGCCGACTGCACGACCATGCCGCGCGTTTCCAGATTGCGATCGCTGGGCGTCGCGTTTGCGGTCGGCACCAGATCGATCCGGGCGCGCTCGGCCAGCGGTTGACCGATCCGCGCCAGCTGTTCGTTCGAAAAGATATCGATGGCGGTCGAGGAGGTGCCGCCCAGTGCTGCGGAGACAACCGGCCAGGCGGGGTCGATTGCATTCTCTCCTGACGTCTCGATGCGCCGGCCGTTTTCATCGACAAGCAAAAGGAAATCCAGCCCCAGCCGGTCCCGGCTCTGATCGAGGAAGGCGGACAGGTCCTTGTCCTGCACCGCACCGACAGCATCGCGAAAAGCGGCAGAGGCGGCCAGCGCCTGGATATGCTCGCCGGTGTTTTCGAGAATGCGCGAGAGATACTGATGCGCGATCGTCAGGTCGCCATTGACCTTGGAGATCAGCACAGCGTCGAACTTGGCATTCCAGCGCGTCACGGTGATGCCCAGCAGAAGCGGCAGGATGACCAGTGTCGGCAGAAGCGCGATCGCCAGAAGCCGGAACCGGATCGACCGGGCGGGTCGCGCCGGAGTGGTCGTGTTTTCCGGATCAGCCATTCCGGACAGCGAATTTTCGGTCGATGGTCTTGCGTGAAATGCCAAGCCGTCGCGCCGCCTCGTCGCGGTTGCCACCGGTCTCCTCAAGCACCGAAAGAATATGACGGCGCTCGATTTCCTCCAGCGTGCCACCCGCCGGTTCCGCCGGCCGCACCGGACCGCCGCGGAAATCATCCGGGAAACGCGCAAGGATCAGCGACCGCTCGATGAGGTTGCGAAGCTCCCGCACATTGCCGGGCCAGGGATAGCGCGCCAGGCCGGCGCGCACCGGCGCATCAATGTTGACCGGTGGCATGCCGAGTTGCTGCGAGAGCTTGTGCATGAAGAGGTCAGCAAGTTCCTGCACGTCGTCGCCGCGATCCCGCAGGGGCGGCAGGTGGATCTGCATGACATTGATGCGGTAGAACAGATCCGGCCGGAAGCGTCCGCGCTCGACATCCTTCTGCAGGTCGGCATTGGTGGCGAAGACGAAGCGCAGATCAACCGGCACCTCGCGCTCTGCTCCGACCGGGCGGACGCGCCGGTCCTCGATCACCCTGAGCAGCTTGCTCTGGGTGGCGAGCGGCATCTCCCCGATCTCGTCGAGAAACAGCGTGCCGCCCTGCGCATGGGTAAACAGCCCCTCGCGGCTGTTTTCCGCACCCGTGAAAGCCCCCTTCACATGGCCGAACAGCTCGGTCTCGATCATGTCGGGCGGGATCGCCGCACAATTGACCGGCACGAACGGCTTGGCCGAGCGGTCCGACAGCGTATGCAGCGAACGTGCCGCCACTTCCTTGCCGGTTCCCGATTCGCCGGTCAGAAGAACGGATGTCGGCAGCGGCGCCACCCGGGCGAGCGTGTCGCGCACCTGGCCGATGGCCCGGACGTTCCGATCAACCGGTCACGCAGCAGAATATGGTCCGATGTCGCTTTCAACTCATAGCGCAGCACGAAATTCTCGCGCTGCAGCCGGATACGATCCAGACAACGCGCGACGGCATTGAGGATCTGGTTCGACCGAAAGGGTTTCAGCACGAAATCCACAGCACCGGCCCGCAGCGCCTGGATCGCCGTATCGAGATCGGCAAAGGCGGTCATCAGGATGGCGTCCGCATAAAAGCCGATGGCGCGCTGTTCGGCCAGCCAGTCGACGCCGTTCTTGCCGGGCATGATATTGTCGAGAATGACCACATCGAAGTGATGGGCATCGAGCTTGCGCGACGCTTCCTCCGTATCGGCCGCCACCTCGATCTGCTTGCAGCGGGGCCCGAGCGTGCGCACCAGGAAATGCCGCATGCCCGGTTCGTCATCGACAATGAGAATCGAGGCCTGTGCCAGCCACGGACCGAACTCCGGATCGCGCTCCGGCACCGATAGCTTGCGTGCTGCCTCCCCTTGCAAAGACCGTTCTCCCTCATCCCTCATGGCGCACCATAACAAGTGGCGCCATCCGGCACAAACGACGATCGCGGCCTGGATGTCACGCCTTTTCCGGAATGCTCGGTTCGGACAGCGATTCGCCGGCAGCCGTGCCCTTTCCGCCCGGCGCGCCGGCTGCAGCATCGCTGCCGGTGCCTACCCCCTCCGAGACTGAATAGGGCGGCTTGATGATCGCGGCAGCGGCGATCACGATCGGATCGAAACCGGCATCGCCCTGCGCCACCAGTTCGAAGAAGGCCTTGCGCATGCGCGGCTCCCAGAACTTGTTGATATGCGTGGCGACCCCCTCGACGCGGTCCTTCTCGGGCTGCGACTTGAAGAAGGTGGCGATCTGGTTGGCCATGCGCACAAGTTTGCCATTGGTGTTATCAAGCGACATCGGCGACGGCTCCCGGCTGAATGCGATCCATATGTGTGAAAACTTCAAAATCCTCGCCGCGCACCAGAGCTACCAGCGTCATGCTGGCTTCGTCCGCCGTGCGGATGGCAAGCGCCGTCGGCGCCGATATGGCGATGATCATCGGACTGCCGATGATCGCCGTCTTCTGCACCATCTCGACCGAGACGCGGCTGGTGACGACGACTGCCCCGTCGGCTCCGGAATAACCAGCGCGCGCGGCAGCACCGACCAGCTTGTCGAGCGCATTGTGCCGGCCGACATCCTCGCGCACGGCGATCAGCCCCCGCCCCGGCACATAGAAGCCGGCGCCATGCACGGCGCGGGTTTCAAAATGCAGCGGCTGCTGGCCGTTGAGAAGGGCGACGGCCTCGACGATCTGCGCCTGTGACAGTTGGAGAGTTGAGCCTGAAACGGACGGCGCCAAGCGCACCGCCTGCTCGATCGATTCAATGCCGCAGAGGCCGCAGCCGACCGGGCCGGCCATATGCCGGCGGCGCGCGGTGAGCGCGTCGTTCTGCGCATCCTTGAGCACGATCTGCAGGTCGATGCCCTTGTCGTCTGCGACGGCCTCGATCGATTCGATATCGGACGGGCCAGTGATGATCCCCTCGGTCAGACTGAACCCGACGGCAAAATCCTCGAAATCACCGGGTGTCGCCATCATCACGGCATGGGTGGAGCCGCCGTAGGAGAGCGCCACCGGTGTTTCCTCCGGCACGACCCGGGTTCCGGCTGAAATTTTGCCGTTGCGACGGGCGGTTTCGGGGACAGTTTGGGTGGTTTTGAATTGGGTCATGCGGCAAACGTCCTCTTTTCCCCGGCGGGGAGAAGGTGGCGCTCAGCGCCGGATGAGGGGGGCGAAGCCACCTTCCCTGCACCATAAATTTTTTCGTTGCGCAACGAAACCGTGGTCATCTTTGATTACGGCATTCGCCGACCCCCTCATCCGCCCTTCGGGCACCTTCTCCCCCCTGGGGAGAAGAGGATACCGGCGGCACATGCCTCAGCCGACCTCTCCCCATAAAGAAGACCGGTCCTGACTTGACAGAGGGGGGTAAACAGCAAATTCCGGCCATCCCCTACTCCGCAGCCTCCATCTTGCCGGCGATGCGGCGCGAATGGCGCGCCTGTTCGTCATAGTCGATCTGCCACTGCGACGGGCCGTTCGATGGCGAGATCTGCACGGCCGTGACCTTGTATTCCGGGCAGTTAGTCGCCCAGTCGGAGAAGTCGGTGGTAATCACGTTGGCCTGCGTCGTCGGGTGGTGGAAGGTGGTGTAGACCACCCCGGTGGCGACCCGGTCGGTGATCAGCGCCCTGAGCGTCGTGTCACCGGAACGGCTCGACAACCGCACCCAGTCACCATCGCGCACGCCGCGCACTTCGGCGTCATGCGGATGGATCTCCAGCCGGTCCTCCTCATGCCAGACGACATTTTCGGTGCGCCGCGTCTGTGCCCCGACATTGTACTGGCTGAGAATACGGCCGGTGGTCAAAAGCAGCGGGAAGCGCGGGCCGGTCTTCTCATCGGTCGCGACATATTCGGTGCGGATGAACTTGCCCTTGCCGCGCACGAAACCATCGATATGCATGATCGGCGAACCGAGCGGCGCCTTCTCGTTGCAGGGCCACTGCACCGAACCCATCTTTTCCAGGTACTCGTAGGACACCTTGGCAAAGCTCGGCGTCGTCGCCGCGATCTCGTCCATGACTTCGGACGGATGGCTGTAGGCCCAGTTCAGACCCATCGTCTGGGCGAGCTTCTGCGTTACTTCCCAGTCGGCAAAGCCGTTGCGCGGCGTCATCACCCGGCGCACGCGGTTGATGCGGCGCTCGGCATTGGTGAACGTGCCGTCCTTTTCGAGGAAGGTCGAGCCCGGCAGGAAGACGTGGGCATAATTCGCCGTCTCGTTCAGGAACAGGTCCTGCACGACGACGCATTCCATCGCGGCGAGGCCCGCCTGCACATGTTTGGTATCGGGATCGGACTGCAGAATATCCTCGCCCTGGATGTAGATGCCCTTGAACGACCCGTCGACGGCGGCATCCAGCATATTGGGAATGCGCAGGCCCGGTTCGTTGGAAATCGTCACGCCCCAGAGCTTTTCGAAGGTCTCGCGCGTCGCATCGTCGGAAACGTGGCGGTAGCCCGGAAGTTCGTGCGGGAACGAGCCCATGTCGCAGGCGCCCTGCACATTGTTCTGACCACGCAGCGGGTTCACGCCGACGCCGGGACGGCCGATATTGCCGGTGACCATGGCCAGATTGGCAATCGCGATGACCGTCGTCGAGCCCTGGCTGTGCTCGGTGACGCCGAGACCGTAATAGATCGCACCATTGCCGCCGGTGGCAAACAGCCGGGCGGCACCGCGAAGCTCTTCCGCAGACACGCCGGAGAAAGCTTCGATCGCTTCGGGGCTGTGCTCGGGCAAGGATACGAAGCCGGCCCAGTCCTCGAATTCGGACCAGTCGCAGCGCTCGCGGATGAACTGCTCGTCGGCCAAGCCCTCGGTGACGATGACATGCGCCAGCGCCGTCATGACGGCAACGTTGGTGCCCGGCTTCAGCGGCAGGTGATGCGCGGCCTTGATGTGCGGCGACGAAACCATGTCGGTGCGGCGCGGATCGATGACGATCAGCTTGGCGCCCTGGCGCAGCCGCTTCTTCAGCCGCGAGGCAAAAACCGGGTGGCCGTCCGTCGGATTGGCGCCAATGATGATGACGACATCCGTATGCTCGACCGAATCGAAATTCTGCGTCCCGGCCGAGGTGCCGAAGGTGGCGCCAAGACCATAGCCGGTCGGCGAATGGCAGACGCGGGCGCAGGTATCGACATTGTTGTTGCCGAAACCGGCGCGGATCAGCTTCTGGACGAGATAGGTTTCCTCGTTGGTGCAGCGCGACGATGTGATGCCACCGATCGATTCGCGGCCATACTGGTACTGGATGCGGCGAAACTCAGACGCCGTATGGGCAAAAGCCTCTTCCCAGGAGACTTCACGCCAGGGATCGGTGATCTTTTCGCGGATCATCGGGTTGAGGATGCGCTCCTTGTGGGTCGAGTATCCGTAAGCAAAACGCCCCTTGACGCAGGAATGGCCGCGATTGGCCTGGCCGTCTTTCCACGGCACCATGCGCACCAGTTCCTCGCCGCGCATTTCGGCCTTGAACGAACAGCCGACACCGCAATAGGCGCAGGTGGTGACAACAGAATGTTCGGGCTGGCCGATCGCGATCACCGATTTTTCCGTCAGCGTCGCGGTCGGACAGGCCTGCACGCAGGCGCCGCAGGAGACACATTCCGATTCCAGGAAGCTTTCATGCATGCCGGCCGAAACGCGGGAGCCGAAACCACGCCCCTCGATGGTCAGCGCAAAGGTGCCCTGAACCTCTTCGCAGGCACGCACGCAGCGCGAGCAGACGATGCACTTGGACGGATCATAGGTGAAGTACGGGTTGCTCTCGTCCTTCGGCATCCACTTGGCGTTCATGCCATCCGTGCCGCGCACCTTGACGTGGTTGTCGCCTTCATAACCATAGCGCACATCACGCAGGCCGACCGCACCGGCCATGTCCTGCAATTCGCAGTCGCCATTGGCCGCGCAGGTCAGGCAATCGAGCGGGTGGTCGGAAATATAAAGCTCCATCACGCCCTTGCGGATATCCTTGAGGCGCGAGGTCTGCGTGTGCACGACGATGCCGGGTGCCACAGGCGTGGTGCAGGAGGCCGGCGTGCCGTTGCGGCCTTCGATCTCGATCAGACAGAGACGGCAGGAGCCGAAAGCATCGACCATGTCGGTGGCACAGAGTTTTGGCACCTGGATGCCGGCCTCCATCGACGCGCGCATGATCGAGGTGCCCTCGGGCACGCTGATCTCATTGCCGTCGATCGTCAGCGTCACCATCTTTTCGGCGCGCGATGCAGGGGTACCAAAGTCGATTTCAGGAACCATGCTCATCGTGTCGCTCCCATTGTTGTAACCGGGGTCAGTCTCTCGCGCGCCGTTTGCGCAACCTGTTCGATAAGTTCGAAGGGCAGGTCCTTTTCGAAGGCCGTGAATGTCATCCGGTTGTCTTCGTCCGAATAGAAGACTTCAAGCATCACGCGCTGTTGGTTTCCGATTTTCTCGCTCACTTCGATATACATCCCGTCGCGTTCGACATCGCTGCCCCGCACAGACTCGAATTTTCTCCCGCCGAACTCCATCATTCCGCCGCCTCTACCAGAGGTGCCGGCGCAAAATCGTCCGGGAAATGGTTCATGGCACTCATCACGGGATAGGGCGTGAAACCGCCAAGCGCGCAGAGCGAGCCGAACTTCATGGTGTTGCAGAGGTCGGTGAGCAGCGCCTTGTTCTTCTCGGGCTCGATGCCCATGGCAATCTTGTCGGCGGTTTCAACGCCGCGCGTCGAGCCGATGCGGCAGGGCGTGCACTTGCCGCAGCTTTCGACAGCGCAGAATTCCATGGCAAAACGCGCCTGTTTCAGCATGTCGGCCGTATCGTCGAAGACAACGATGCCGGCATGACCGATCAGGCCATTCTTCGCAGCAAATGCCTCGTAGTCGAACGGCGTATCGAACAGCGCACGCGGGAAATAGGCGCCGAGCGGACCACCGACCTGCACGGCCTTGACCGGACGGCCGGTTGCCGTACCGCCCCCGATCGTATCGATGATTTCGCCGAGCGTCAGGCCGAAAGCCGTCTCATAGAGACCACCTTGCTTGACGTTGCCGGCGATCTGGATCGGGATCGTGCCGCGCGAGCGGCCCATGCCGAAATCCTTGTAGAACGCAGCTCCCTTGTCCATGATCACAGGCACGGAGGCCAGCGAGATCACGTTGTTGATCACGGTCGGACAGTTGAACAGACCTTTGTGCGCCGGCAGCGGCGGCTTGGCGCGCACAATGCCGCGCTTGCCTTCGAGGCTGTTGAGAAGCGCCGTTTCCTCGCCGCAGACATAAGCACCGGCGCCGGTGCGAATTTCCATGTCAAAGACATGTGCCGAGCCAAGCACGGATGCACCGAGAATGCCGGCCGTGCGGGCAATCTCGACGGCCTGCGTCATCGTTGCGATCGCATGCGGATATTCCGAGCGCAGATAGACGAAACCCTTGCGCGCGCCGGTCGCGATGCCTGATATCACCATGCCCTCGATCAAGACGAAGGGATCGCCCTCCATGATCATCCTGTCGGCAAAAGTCCCGCTGTCGCCCTCGTCGGCATTGCAGACGATGTATTTGCGGTCGCCGGCTGTATCGAGAACCGTCTTCCACTTGATCCCGGTCGGAAAGCCCGCGCCGCCACGGCCGCGAAGACCGCTCTCAGTCACCTGCACCACGATGTCGGCAGGCGCCATAGCCACGGCGTTCGTCAGCCCGGTGAGACCGCCATGCGCCTTGTAATCGTCAAGCGATAGCGGGTCGATGACGCCACAGCGAGCAAAGGTCAGACGCGTCTGGTTTTTCAGAAACGGCAGGTCCTCGGTCTTGCCGAGACAGAGTGCATGGTTCGCACCCGTCATCAGGCCGCCATCAAAGAGGGAGGCAACATCGGACGGCTTGACCGGACCGTAGGCAACACGACCCTGGGCCGTCTCGACCTCGATCATCGGCTCCAGCCAGAACAGGCCGCGCGAACCATTGCGGACGATCGTCGCATCCAGCGAGCGGGCTGAAATTTCCGAGGCAAACGCTCTGGCGACCTTTTCGGCACCAACGGAAAGCGCAGCGGAATCGCGGGGGATATAGAGTTTCACGGTCATGCGCGTGCCTCCGCGACCAGTTCGGCGACAGCGGCAGCATCCAGCCTTCCGTGCACCTCACCGTCCAGCATGGCGGCGGGTGCGGTGGAACAGAGCCCGAGACAGTAGACCGGCTCGAGTGTCACCGTGCCATCCAGCGTCGTCTGGTGGAAATCGATACCGAGCAGCTTCTTGACCGTCTCTTCCAGCGCCATGCCGCCCATCGACTGGCAGGCCTCGGCCCGGCACAGCTTCAGCACATGACGGCCGGCCGGATGGTCGCGGTAATCGTGATAGAAGGTTACGACACCGTGCACTTCGGCGCGCGACAGGTTGAGGGCGCGGGCAATCACCGGCATGGCCTCCGGCGGCACATAGCCGAATTCGGCCTGGACAGCATGCAGGATCGGCAGCAAAGGCCCCTCGAGCGCCTTCATCTCGTCGACGATTTCGAGGGTGCGCGCGCCGATATCACGGCTCGCAAAATGCAAATTCATAACAAGACCTCCCGCACGGCACGACCATTCGCCTCAGACACAAGAAGACGCAGATGACGATGCCGAATACACTCCCGACCCAGATGCAGCGCTCCTCCAGAACCTCTGCACATGGCCATGCCAGAAAGACCGCAAACGCAGTCTTTCGCTTGATTTCAAGAGCTTCGCAGTCATGGCAGACAGGGTCAATACAGCACATTCGTCGCCTGATAGAAAAAACCTATCAAACCCGAGATGCAAGCGTCGCCTCGGCCTGAATACGGGCCTCATGCAGAAGTGCGGAGACCAGCGGCGTGAACGGTTCGCGGTAGGTCGCAACCAGCCCCACCGTATGATGCGCATCGGGTTCGACGATCGGAATCGTTCTGATATCCTCATGAAATCCAAAGGATTTTGCCACATTGAGCGGCATGATGCTGGCCCAACGGCCGGTGCGAACATGCGAGAAAAGCACGATCATCGAGTTGGATTCCAGCGTCGGCGAGACCGTCACGCCGGCCTCCGCAAAATGCTGGTTTATAATCCGCCTGTTCTGCATATCGGCCGTCAATAGACAAAGCCGAACGTTGCCGACCTCCTTCCAGGAAACGCTTTTCCGGTCTGCCAGCTCGGACCCGATGGCGGTCACCAGATGATAGCGCTCGACCTGCAGGGGCACACTGGTGACGCGGCCGAGCGGTTCGTTTTCCAGATAGGTCAGCCCAGCATCGATCTCGAGGTTCTCAAGCAGGCTGAGGATTTTCAGCGAGGTGGTGGACAGCACAGAGAAGGTGACATCAGGATGTTTTTCCTGAAACGGTGCGGTAATCATCGGCACCATGGCCAGCGTCGTCGGGATCGCCGCCAGCCGGATATGGCCGGAAAGACCGGTGCGCGCGGCGCGCATCTCCTCGCGCATGGTGCGGGCATCGCCGACGATCCTGCGTGCCCATTCGAGCACGCGTTGGCCCTCGGGCGTTAACCCCTGAAAGCGCGACCCGCGGCTGACGAGCATGACACCGAGCTGATCTTCCAGTTGCCGGATCGCCGCCGACAATGTCGGCTGAGTGATGCCGCAGGCTTCCGCGGCCCGGCCGAAATGCCGTTCCCGCGCCAGCGCGATGAAGAACTCCAGCTTGTCGATCATACGATCAGCTGCCCGCCATTCACCTCCAGTACCTGGCCCGTGATGTAGCCTGACAGCGCATGGGCCGCGAGGAAGAGATAAGCGGGCGCGCAGTCCTCCGCCGTACCGAGGCGCTGCAGGGGGATGGTCTTGCGCGTGCCCTCCAGTTTTTCAGGCGAAGAATAACGCGCATGGAAGTCTGTGGTGATGGTGCCGGGCGAGACGCAGTTGACCCGGATCCCCTCCGGCGCCAGTTCGCGGGCAAGCGCCTTGGAATAGGTCGAGACGAAAGCTTTGGACGCCGAATAGATCGCCGAACCCGGGCTGCCGCCGGTCAGCGCCGAAATCGACACGGTGTTGACGATGGATGCATGCGTGCCCTTGCGCAACAGCGGCAGGAGTGCCCGCGTCGTCTCGACAACGGCGGTCTGGTTGAGCTGCACCACCGTCTGATATTGCGCATCCGTCAGCTCGCCGGCCGGAAAACGGCCAACCATCGTGCCGGCATTGTTGACCAGCACATCGACGCTGGCAAACCTCGACCGGATCTCTTCAGACAGCGCATCGACACCGCCGGGGCTGAGAAAATCGGCATGGGCGACAAAGGCCCGGCCTTCCTCCATGGCCGTCTCGAGAAAATCCGGAATGTCCTCGGACGGCCTGTCCATCGACGATTTGCGACCGGCATGCAGGAACACCCGCGCACCGCAATCCAGGAACTGCCGCGCCACTTCCAGACCGATCCCGCGGCCGGCGCCGGTGACAACAACATTCGTTCCCTTGAACAAGGACGGGTGAAACATCTGAAAACCTCCCCAGGTGAAACGGCAGGCTGTCGTATACCGCCGGAAATTGCAACGGCCACGCAGCGCCGCCCTGCATTCGGATCTTCTGATTCGAACGCGTTTATGAAATTGCGCTGCTTTCGTTTTTGCATATTATGAAAAAAAACGAAAATGTCGGGGAGGCATCCATGTATCTGACAGGACGGCAGGCGGAAATTCTGGAGCTGGCCAAATCGGAGGGCCGCGTGCTCGTGGACGAGCTGGCGAGCCGCTTTTCCGTGACGCCGCAGACCATTCGCAAGGATCTGAACGACCTTTGCGACGGGCGCGTGCTGACCCGCATCCATGGGGGGGCCTTGTTTCCGAGCGGCAATGAAAACGTCAAGTATGAGGCCCGACGGTCGATCGCGGCCATCGAAAAGCAGACGATCGGCCAGGCCGCCGCCGCGCTCATCCCCGACAATTCCTCGCTTTTCATCAATATCGGCACCACGACGGAAGCCGTCGGCGAGGCGTTGCTCGACCACAAGGAATTGATGGTCATCACCAACAACATCAATGTCGCCAATCGCTTGCGGGTTTTCCCCTCGATCGAGGTGGTGATTGCCGGCGGCGTCGTGCGCGGCGCCGACGGCGGCATCGTCGGTGAAGCCGCCGTCGATTTCATCCGCCAGTTCAAGGTCGACTACGCCGTCATCGGCGCCTCGGCGATCGACCAGGACGGCGCCCTCCTCGACTTTGACTATCGCGAAGTGAAGGTGGCGCAGGCGATCATCGCCAATGCGCGCCACGTCATTCTGGTTTCGGATTCGACCAAATTCGAACGCACCGCGCCTGTTCGTATCGGCCATATTTCCCAGGTCCATACCTTCATCACCGACCATTGCCCGCTCGAGACGGTTCGCACCATCTGCGTTGAGCAGGACGTGCGCCTGATCGAGACAAACGCCGCCTCCTGACCCTCAGACTCACAGCGGGATTTCTTTCAACATTCGTTTGACATTCGAAAGATTTTCGTTTTAACTTGTTTTACTTTCGCATCTGCGCAGTGTTGTGCGATGCGAAAAGTTCCTGGAGGGGGATGCAGTGCCTGAGCAGAATACACACGACATCTTCGTGATCGGTGGCGGCATCAATGGATGCGGCATTGCACGCGATGCGGTCGGGCGTGGCTACTCTGTGGCGCTCGCAGAGATGAACGACTTTGCCTCCGGCACCTCCTCTGGTGCAACCAAACTCATCCATGGCGGCCTGCGGTATCTCGAACATTACGAGTTCCGGCTGGTGCGCGAATCGCTGATGGAGCGCGAAGTGCTCTGGGCGATGGCGCCGCACATCATCTGGCCGATGCGTTTTGTCCTGCCCTTCCACAAGGGCGGCATTCGTCCGGCCTGGCTCATTCGCCTCGGCCTCTTTCTCTACGATCATATCGGCGGACGAAAGCTGCTGCCGGCGACACGCACGCTCGACATGCGACGCGATCCCGCTGCAAAGCCGCTCAAGGCACTCTTCACCAAGGCCTTCGAATATTCCGACGGCTGGGTCGACGATGCACGCATGGTGGTGCTCAACGCCCGCGACGCCGCCAATCGGGGTGCGACGATCATGAGCCGCAGCCGCGTCACTTCGGCGCGCCGCGAAAACGGGCTGTGGAAGATCGACGTTCAGGACAAGGCGACCGGCACCATGCAGAGCTTCAGGGCCCGCATGCTGATCAACGCCGCCGGCCCCTGGGTCGACGTGGTGCTGTCCAACACATTCGGGAAGAACCAGGTTCACAATGTCCGCCTGGTGCAGGGCAGCCATATCGTCGTCAAGAAGAAGTTCGACGACCCGCGCGCCTATTTCTTCCAGAACCCCGACGGCCGCATCATCTTCGCCATTCCCTACGAGACCGACTACACGCTGATCGGAACCACGGATCGCGATTATACCGAGGACCCGAAGAACATTCGCATCACGGAGGAGGAAATCAACTATCTCTGTGACGCGGCAAGCGAATATTTTGCCGAACCGGTGACGCCCGACGACATCGTCTGGACCTATTCCGGCGCCCGCCCGCTGTTCGATGATGGCGCAACCAAGGCCCAGGAAGCGACGCGCGACTACGTGCTGAAGGTCGAAGGCGAGCCGGGCGAGCCCCCGCTGCTCAATGTCTTTGGCGGCAAGCTGACCACCTATCGCCGGCTTGGCGAACATGCGCTGGAAAAGATTGCCGAATCGATCGGCGAAAAGGGTGCGCCCTGGACCGCGAAGAGCAAGCTGCCGGGCGGCGATTTTCCGGCAACCGGCTACGAGGCCGAAGTGGCAAAATTGAAGAGCGGCTTCGCCTTCCTGAGCGAACGCCATGCCCGCCGGCTCGTGCGCCTCTACGGTACGCTCGCAACCGCCCTTTTGGGAAGCGCGACAACGACCGCTGACCTGGGCCGGAATTTCGGATCCGATCTCTACGAAGTCGAGGTCCAGTGGCTGATGGCGCAGGAATGGGCGCGGCATGCCGACGATATTCTCTGGCGCCGGACCAAGCTCGGATTGAAATTGACCCCGGCAGAGGCCGACGGTCTGGAGGACTACATGCGGGAGACGATACGCAACGTCGCTTGAGTGTGATGTGCGCATGATGCTGTCCATGGCTGGGAGGAAGCTTTAGGAATGCTGGAACTGAAAAACATAACCAAGGTTGTGGGTGCGGACACGCATATTCACCCCACCAACCTTGTGCTGGAGCGGGGCTCGCTCAATGTCCTTCTGGGCCCGACGCTCTCAGGCAAGACGTCGCTGATGCGGCTGATGGCCGGCCTCGACAAGCCGACGACGGGCTCCGTGCATTTCGACGGCAAGGATGTGACCGGCATGCGCGTTCAGGATCGCAGCGTCGCCATGGTCTATCAGCAGTTCATCAACTATCCCGCCATGACTGTCTATGAGAACATCGCATCGCCGATGCGCATTTCCGGCAAGGACAAGGCGACGATCGACCGCGAAGTCCGCAAGGCGGCCGAGTTGATGAAGCTGACACCGTTTCTCGAGCGCACGCCGCTCAACCTGTCCGGCGGCCAGCAGCAGCGCACGGCCCTTGCCCGCGCCATCGTCAAGAATGCAAGCCTCGTGCTGCTCGACGAACCGCTCGCCAATCTCGACTACAAGCTGCGCGAGGAACTGCGCGAAGAACTGCCAAAGCTGTTTGCCGCATCCGGCTCGATCTTCGTCTATGCGACGACCGAACCGGGTGAAGCTTTGCTGCTCGGCGGCAGCACCGCGGCCCTGAACCAGGGCCGGATCAGCCAGTTCGGCACGACAATCGATATCTACCGCCGGCCAACGGATCTTGTCACCGCGCGGACCTTTGCGGATCCGCCGCTGAACACCATCGACCTCATAAAATCCGGCGCCGGTTTTCAGCGCGACGGCGTGACCGTGCTGCCGGTCCCGGCGCATCTGGCGTCGATGGCAGATGGTCCGTGCACTGTCGCCTTCCACCCGCACCATCTGTCGCTGACGCGCCCGCACGAAACCTCCGCCACGCTGCCGGCAAAGATCATCATTGCCGAGATCGCCGGATCGGAAAGCTTCATCCACGTCGATTCCGCCGGCTCGCGCTGGGTCATGCTGGAACACGGCATTCACGACATCGAACCGGATACGGCGGTCGAGCTTTTCGTCGATACCCGCCATCTCATGGTCTTTGGATCCGACGGTCGTGCGATCGGCGGTTCGGCCGATGGCCATTCTGCGCGGGGAGCGTGAGGAGAAAATCATGGCACGCATCAATCTCGAGCATATCCGCCACGCCTATGGCCCCAATCCCAAGAAACCTTCCGATTATTCGCTAAAGGAAGTGCATCATGAGTGGAACGACGGCGGCGCCTACGCCCTGCTAGGGCCCTCCGGCTGCGGCAAGACCACGCTGCTCAACATCATTTCCGGCCTTTTGCAGCCCTCCGAGGGCAGGATCCTGTTCGACGGCAAGGATGTCACCAATCTGTCGACCCAGGACCGCAACATCGCGCAGGTGTTCCAGTTCCCGGTCATATACGACACGATGACGGTCTACGACAATCTGGCCTTCCCGCTGCGCAATCGCCGCGTTCCCGAAACCGAGGTCGATCGCCGGGTCAAGGAGATCATCGAGATGATCGGCCTGTCGGACTGGTCGCGGAAAAAGGCACAAGGCCTGACCGCCGACCAGAAGCAGAAAATTTCGCTTGGTCGCGGCCTGGTTCGCTCCGATGTCAGCGCCATCCTGTTCGACGAGCCGTTGACGGTCATCGATCCGCACATGAAGTGGGTGCTGCGCTCTCAGCTGAAGCGCCTGCACAAACAGTTCGGCTTCACCATGGTCTATGTCACGCACGACCAGACCGAAGCGCTGACCTTCGCCGACAAGGTCGTCGTCATGTATGACGGCGAAATCGTCCAGATCGGAACGCCAGCCGAACTCTTCGAGCGGCCGAGCCACACCTTCGTCGGTTATTTCATCGGGTCACCGGGCATGAACGTGCTGCCGGCCACGGTCGAGGGAAGCGCGGTCCATCTGGGCGGCCAGACAATCAATCTCGGCTTTGCGCCGAAGATCGCGAGCGGCGCCAGGACCGAGCTCGGCATTCGCCCGGAATTCATCAGGCTTGGCCGCGAGGGCATGCCGGTGACGATTTCCAAGGTCGAGGATATCGGCCGCCAGAAAATTGTCCGGGCGCAGTTCGCGGACAAGCCGATCGCCATCGTCGTCCACGAGGACGGAGATATTCCATCCGATCCGCGCGTCACCTTCGATCAGGCCGCCATCAACATCTACGCCGATAGCTGGCGCGTGCCCGACACGTCACGGGTTGGGGGGGGAGCCTGATCATGCAGAAGACCTGGAACAACAAAGCCTGGTTCATGGTTCTGCCGGTGCTGGTGCTGGTCGCCTTCTCGGCGGTGATCCCGCTGATGACCGTCGTCAACTATTCGGTACAGGACACTTTCGGCAACAATGCATTCTTCTGGGCCGGCACCGACTGGTTCACCGACGTGCTGCAGTCCGATCGCTTCTGGGATGCGCTGCAGCGCAACCTGCTGTTCTCCGGCATCATCCTGGCCATCGAGATACCGCTCGGCATCCTGATTGCGCTCAACATGCCGAAAAAAGGCCTTGGCGTGCCGGTCTGCCTCGTGCTGATGGCCTTGCCGCTGCTGATTCCGTGGAACGTCGTGGGCACCATCTGGCAGGTCTTCGGGCGCGTCGATATCGGCCTGCTCGGCTATACAATGGCGGCGCTTGGCATCCAGTACAACTACGTCAACAATGTCTTTGATGCCTGGGTAACGCTGATCGTCATGGACATCTGGCACTGGACGAGCCTTGTCGTGCTGCTCTGCTATGCCGGTCTCGCCTCCATTCCGGATGCCTATTACCAGGCGGCCAAGATCGACGGCGCGTCGCGCTGGGCGGTGTTCCGCTATATCCAGCTGCCGAAGATGAAACGCGTGCTCCTGATCGCCTTCCTGCTGCGCTTCATGGACAGTTTCATGATCTATACCGAACCTTTCGTCATCACCGGCGGCGGTCCGGGCAATGCAACGACATTCCTGTCGATCGATCTCGTCAAGACGGCTATCGGCCAGTTCGACCTCGGTCCGGCAGCGGCACTCTCGCTCATCTACTTCCTGATCATCCTGTTGCTGTCATGGATCTTCTACACCGTGATGACCAACAGCGATGCGCAGACCTGACGGCCGGGGGAGGACAAGACAATGACCACAGCAACACAATCTGCACCAATGGCATCCGGCGGCGTCAGGCTTTCCTGGCTCGTGCCCACGCTCTATATCCTGTTCCTGCTCCTGCCGATCTACTGGCTGGTGAACATGAGCTTCAAGACCAATACGGAGATCACGGGGACCTTCTCGCTCTATCCACACGACCCGACGCTCAGAAACTATGCCGTGATCTTCACCGATCCGTCCTGGTACAAGGGTTACATCAACTCGATCATTTACGTGGTGATGAACACGGTCATCGCGGTCTCGGTGGCGCTGCCGGCAGCCTATGCCTTCTCGCGCTACCGCTTCCTCGGCGACAAGCACCTGTTCTTCTGGCTCTTGACCAACCGCATGGCGCCGCCGGCCGTTTTCGCGCTGCCCTTCTTCCAGCTCTATTCGGCCTTCGGCCTGATCGACACGCATATCGCGGTTGCGCTTGCCCACTGCCTGTTCAACGTGCCGCTGGCCGTCTGGATCCTTGAAGGCTTTATGTCGGGCGTGCCGAAGGAGATCGACGAAACCGCCTATATCGACGGTTATTCCTTCCCGAAATTCTTCGTCAAGATCTACATTCCGCTCATCGCGTCGGGCATCGGGGTCGCCGCGTTCTTCTGCTTCATGTTTTCCTGGGTGGAGCTTCTGATCGCCCGCACACTGACGACGACCGACGCCAAGCCGATCGCCGCCATCATGACGCGCACGGTTTCTGCCTCGGGTATGGACTGGGGCGTGCTTGCAGCAGCCGGCGTGCTCACCATCATTCCGGGCGCGATCGTCATCTATTTCGTGCGAAACTATATCGCCAAGGGCTTTGCCCTGGGGAGGGTGTAATGGCCATTTTGTCTCAACGTCGCAACCGCTGGCCACTGGCGCTGGCAGGCGTGATTGCCGTCTATGGCATCGCCACAGCCACGCTGGTCATGAGCCTGCCGGTCAAGGATGGTGTGCGCGACTGGTTTGCGCCGCTGGTTCCCGGCGGCTGGATGGCCTGGTCCTTTCCAGGCGCCATGTTCTTCCTGACGATCTTCGCACTTCTGTCGCTGATGGCCGTCTGGGAATATGCCAGCCCAGGTGGCAATCCGCGGGTCGGCATCCTGCGCTTCGAAACGACGCGCGGCGACCGGCTGTTCATCTCGCTGCTCGGCAGCGCCTTCATTCATCTCGCATGGCTCGGGCTTGATGGCCCCAGCCTGTGGTGGGCCCTTGCTCTCTCGGTCGTCTACGCCATCGGCGTGTTCAAACTGGTCTGAGACAAGGGATACGAAATGGGTGATCCCGGGCAACCTTGATCACTCGGACGTGCAGTCGCAAACCCTTAAGAGGAGGATTAAGATGCGAACGCAATTACTCACGACAACGGCAGCAATGTTGTTGGCATTCACCGGGGCCGCATTCGCGGGCATGGATGAGGCCAAGACATTCCTGGATGCGGAAATCGGCGACGTTTCGACGCTCGACCGCGCCGCCCAGGAAGCTGAAATGCAATGGTTCGTCGATGCCGCCAAGCCGTTCACCGGCATGGAAATCAAGGTCGCTTCGGAAACCCTGACGACGCATGAATACGAATCCAAGACGCTGGCTGCTGCCTTTGAGGCGATCACCGGCATCAAGGTGACGCACGACCTGATCGGCGAAGGCGACGTGGTTGAAAAGCTGCAGACCCAGATGCAGACCGGCGAGAACATCTACGACGCCTATGTCAACGATTCGGACCTGATCGGCACCCACTGGCGCTACCAGCAGGTGCGCAACCTGACCGACTTCATGGCCAATGAAGGCAAGGACGTCACCAGCCCGACGCTGGACCTGGCCGACTTCATCGGAACAAGCTTCACGACGGCGCCGGACGGCAAGCTCTACCAGCTTCCGACCCAGCAGTTCGCGAACCTCTACTGGTTCCGTTATGACTGGTTCAACGACGAGAAGAACAAGGCGGACTTCAAGGCGAAGTACGGCTATGACCTCGGCGTTCCCGTCAACTGGTCTGCTTACGAAGACATCGCCGAATTCTTCACCGGTCGCGAAATCGACGGCAAGAAGGTCTTCGGCCATATGGATTATGGCAAGAAGGACCCGTCGCTCGGCTGGCGCTTCACCGACGCCTGGCTGTCCATGGCCGGCAACGGCGACAAGGGCATTCCGAACGGCCTGCCCGTCGACGAATGGGGCATCAAGGTCAACGAGAAGTCCCAGCCTGTCGGTTCCTGCGTTGCGCGTGGCGGTGACACCAACGGCCCCGCATCGGTCTACTCCATCCAGAAGTATCTGGACTGGTTGAAGGCCTACGCACCGCCGGAAGCACAGGGCATGACCTTCGGCGAAGCCGGACCGGTTCCGGCCCAGGGTAACGTCGCACAGCAGATGTTCACCTACACGGCCTTCACGGCCGACTTCGTCAAGGAAGGCCTCGCCGTCGTCAATGCGGACGGCACGCCGAAGTGGCGTTTTGCTCCGAGCCCGCACGGCGTCTACTGGAAAGACGGCATGAAGCTCGGCTATCAGGACGTGGGTTCCTGGACGCTGATGAAGTCGACCCCTGAAGACCGCGCCAAGGCCGCATGGCTCTATGCGCAGTTCGTGACCTCGAAGACTGTCGATGTGAAGAAGAGCCAGGTTGGCCTGACGCTGATCCGCGAAAGCACGATCCAGCACCAGTCCTTCACCGACCGGGCACCGAAACTCGGTGGTCTGATCGAGTTCTATCGTTCGCCGGCCCGCGTTCAGTGGTCGCCGACCGGAACCAACATCCCTGACTATCCGAAGCTGGCCCAGCTTTGGTGGCAGGCAATCGGGGATGCATCTTCTGGCGCCAAGACCGCCCAGGAAGCCATGGATTCGCTCTGCGCTGAACAGGAAAAGGTCCTGTCGCGTATCGAACGCTCTGGCATTCAGGGTGATATCGGCCCGGCGCTCGCCGAAGAGCATGATCTGGCCTACTGGAACGCGGAAGCCGTCAAGGCCGGCAACCTCGCGCCTCAGCTGAAGATCGAGAACGAAAAAGAACAGCCGATCACCGTCAACTACGACGAACTGGTCAAGAGCTGGCAGAAATAAACCAGTTCCGATCCCCCTGCTTGCAGGACGGCTAGACAACAGGCATCGCTCGGAAGGTTCCACCTTCCGGGCGATGCCATTTGAGGGTGATGTGTTTGATGGCCATGCCTTGCAGGGCGATTGCCCGCGTGCATCAGGAATCAGCAGGGCGGCGGCCACTCGGCGATTGCCCGAAACGCTCGCGGTAGCGCCGGGCGAAATGTGAGCGCGAGACATAACCGGCCGCTTCTGCAGCGGCAAGACTGGACGCGCCGGACGCCAGGGCGCTCTGGCCGGCACGCAACCGCTCGGAACGCACAATAGCGCGAAACGACGTGCCTTCTGCCGCAAGACGCCGGCGCAGCGTCGAGGCGCCGAGCCCGAGATGCATGGCAACCCGCTCGACCGTCCAGGGTTCGGACGGGGCGCTGCCGATCAGCCAGCCCACTTCCCCCGGCAGGCCGACCGAAAACAGTGGGCCGGCGGCAGGGATCGGCCGCAGCAGTGTCAGCACCTCCATCAACCGCACGGCCTTGACCGCTTCGCCCAGGGCATTGCTGCCAATCGCCGTTGCAGCATGCACAAGCGTATCCGCGAGATCCCGATCGAGCGGTATGCGGAACTGTCTTTGCCCCTCGCGACCGTCCCCCCTTTCGACGGCCGTCAGCGGCGCCATGCCGGCGGGCAGGGCCGGCATCTCCAGCAGCAGCGATTCATACGAGGATGTCGGCCCGGCGGGGATATTGACGACATCCATCGGCACACCGGCGGGCAGAACGAAGACCGTCCCCGGCTCGAACAGATGAACCGTATCGCCCAGCCAGACCTCCTTTCGGCCGCGCAGGAGGATGCCGATCAGCGGACAAGGCAACATGATCGCTTTCAACCTTTCGTGGTCCAGGGTGCAATAAGAAAACAGTTGCGTGCCATGTGCATAGCGGCCGGCCGTGCCGTTCGGCGCCATCATCGGCCGCAGCCGTTCCACCAGCATGGAGCGGAGATGGGCGTCGCCAGTGCTCTTGTCGTGCATGTTCATGAAAAGGACGATACTGCAGGACGATCCGGGAAAAAACCGCTTCCATGAGCGTTTCGGGCTCAAAATCGATCGATCCGGAACCTTGGCACGGCGCAAGATGCGTCAAAAGCAGTCTCCCATCCAAGGAGACGACCATGAACCCGATTGCATCCATCCTCTTCGCCGGCGCGGCCCTCATGACATCCGCCGCCCATTCCGCCGATGTCGAACTCTGGCGGCTCGATTGCGGCGAGATCGAGGTCCGCGACCTCTCGCTGTTTTCCGATACCTATAATCATGCCGGCGAAAAGCGGACACTGACCGACAGCTGCTACCTGATCCGGCACGATCAGGACTACATGCTCTGGGATGCCGGATTGCCGGCAGCGCTCCTCGGTGCAAAGCTGGACCCAACCGCCGTCCTGGCGCCGACGCTGGCCGTAGACCTTCCGACCCAACTGGCAGAGATCGGCGTCAAGCCCGAACAGATAGGCCGCCTCGGCATCAGCCACAATCACTTCGACCATGTCGGACAGGCCGCGCGCTTCCCGCAGGCGACCTTGATGATCGGCGCTGCCGATCTCCGCGCAGTTCAAGACCGAACCGCTGCCCTTCGGCGTTGATCCGGCCTTCATCAAGCCCTGGCTCGACGGCGGATCGAAGGTCGACGCGCTCTCCGGTGATCGCGACGTCTTCGGCGATGGCACCGTGACCATCCTGTCGACACCGGGCCATACACCCGGCGAAACGAGCCTTCTCGTTCGCCTCGCCAAAACCGGTGCGGTCATCCTGTCCGGCGACGTGGTCCATTTCGAGGAGCAATTCGAAAATCGCGGCGTGCCCACCTTCAACTTCGACCGGGCACAAACGCTCGCCTCCATGGAACGGCTGACCGGGATCGCCAAGGCGCTCGATGCGACGCTGATCGTGCAACACGAGGCCGAGGACATCGCCAAGCTGCCGACCTTCCCGGAAAGCGCCAGATAAAGATCCGAGATCCGGAAAACAGACAAAGGGCGGGCGCACACGGCCCGCTCGACGCCCGTCTTCGGCTTGACCCGGTCGATCCGTGGCCCTATCCGAGAAGAATGGACAGCACGACGGATCATACCCTGGAGAGGAAGACCGCATTCAAACGGCTTCGCCGTCGCCTGCGCTCCCTGTATTTTGGCAGTCATCCGGTCGCGATCCGCTTCCAGATCGCCATGGCGCTGCTGGATATCGCCATCATCGGGTTCTTCATCGCGTCCCCGCATCTCGGGCGGGGTAATGTCTTCCTCGTCATCGACTACGGCATTGCCCTGCTGATCGCCTTCGAACTCGCTGCACGTGCCATCATCGCACCGAATCTGCGCTACTGGGCAGCAAGGGGCATGACCTGGGTCGACCTGATCATCCTTGCGACCCTGCTTTTCCCGACGCTTCTATCGAGCTTTGCTTTCCTGCGCTTCCTGCGGATCTGGGTGCTTGGCCAGAGCAAGCTGTTGAAGCTGCTTCTGCTGAGAGCCGGTTATGGCCGGATCGAAGATGTCGTTCAGGCCTGCGTCAACCTGCTGACCTTCCTCTTCCTCGTCACCGGTTTCGTCTACACGACCTTCTATGGTCGCGAACCGAAGATCACCAATTTCATCGATGCGCTGTACTTCACCGTGGCGACGGTGACGACCACCGGTTTCGGCGATGTGACGCTGCCCGGCACGCTCGGCAAGATCACTTCGATCATCACCATGATCTTCGGCATTTCGCTCTTCGTCCGCCTCGCCCAGGCTGTGGTGCGGCCCTACAAGGTCGTGCACCCCTGCCCCCAATGTGCCCTGCAGCGGCATGATACGGACGCCGTACACTGCAAGGCCTGCGGCCATATCCTGAACATTCCTGATGACGGGGACTGACGTGCATGGGCAGCAGTCGGGCGGATCGATTGTGCAGTGCAGTCGAATCATGCGATACGGGAGTGGAATTTTGTTCTGACCCACTGCCGCAGCATCGCCAGGCCGGTCTGGTCTTCGGCCAGCTGCATGGCACCATTGAAACAGCGTGTACCGAGTATAGTCCCGTCTCTCGCGATCGCGGAAATCTGCATCATGACATGGCCTGCCTTTTTCCTGTCGATCTATACATTGATCGGTCTGCTCTTCCTGGATAGCACCTATCGGGAAGGAAGCGCCGCAGGCGGAGAATGGGACTGGCTTCGTCTTTTCGGGCTCCTCCTGTGCCTCGTCTGGCCACTGGCTCTGGTTTGGGTGCTGATATCAGCGTACAAACATCGTCAGGCGGGCGGATAAGACGGCAGGCGGGGAGTTCGGATTTCGGAATGGAGCAGAAGCGGGAAAACCGGTCGGGAAAGTTCTTCTTTCTGCTGGCGGTGATGACGGTCTTTGCTGCGATTTTCGCAACGGTTCTTCTCGCCAACAACAGCCGCAATCTAAAAACCCTGCTGGATTATGTCGGGTTTCCGCATGTGGCACCCTCCGTACCTCGGTCGATAGAGCGGAAATCCCCCTTTGGAGAACGGCGCGAGCGTCTGCCAGCGCCGCGGATCACCCTGCCCGCACACGCATTTTCGGATTTCAGCGCCGAACAGCAGCGTTTCGTTCGCCTGATCCAGAGCGATCCGCAAACCCTGTGCGATCGCATGCGCAGCGGCGGCTTCGCCGACCTGACCTGGACGGTGAGCAGCGCCGGCAAGGACAGCTGGGAATGTTCGTCCATGAACACCCTGCCAAAGACTGCGGCCGAGGAGACGATCGCCTCATCCGTCTTCATTGCCATCAAGGGCGACAACCAAAACCGCGTTACCTCCTTCCGGATCAAGATGAACATCGAGCAACCCGCAGATCGCGAACAGGTGGCGCGCCTGGGGGGCGAGGCGGTGATGATCTTTCTGCGGCAAGTGCGTTGGGGCGACAGCGCCGACGTTCTCGAGAAGATCGAGGCGCTTGAGAATTTCGACATCCGCAACTTTGGCAGCCGGATCCAGTTGAAGAAAGAGTTCGGCGAGGTCCCCCGCTACAATTTCCTCGCCAGCCAGGCCGCCGATCGCCGCACGCAAAAGCTGGAGGTCCGCTATTTCGATCGCTCGGAATGGTTCCCTTTGCCGGATGGCGCGGCAGATCCGCTATCAGGTGGCATTATTCCCGGCGAAGGCGCGGTGCCCGGGGAAATTTCATTGCCGAAAAGAGACACGTCCGAAACGAATCGCTAGGCCCCGGGCCGAAACACCCTGTCGAACCGCTGCAATTCGCGGCACATCGACCTAAATCGATTCAATTTATTCGCGCATAGATTGCGTTTCCAGCACCCGGAGCCCCTGCGTTTTCGCAGGGCAGCCTTGAACCATTATGGGACGTCCTTGCAGCAACCCCCTGTGACATAAGAGAACAGGCCCAAAATTGGTCCATTCTGAACCGCTGCAAATTAACCACAACACCGACAATAGCACCTTTACCCGGTTGTCAAAGTCGATCATATTTAATACATCATTAAACAGCTTAATCGCCTTATGAGGCGCAAGAAATTTCCAGGGACGATACAACCACGGTCACAATGCATGCATACAGGATAGCCTGCATGTTGCCCGTTCGTTTGTTTTAAGAGTTTTAAACGGCAACTTTGTTCGAACAATATTTGAGCCCGCGGTCAAAATTTTGCCGTGTGTTGTCTGTCAAAAGTGCCAGGAGTATTTGAAGCAATGACAGAGAAGATGATGCTACAACAATCAACGGTTATCGGAAGCGACGTCAGTCGGTTGGGAAGAGCGATTTCTTCAAGGCAAATTGCTGCCCTGCAGAAGACCGGACGGCGTGCAGACGACAATAATTTTTACATCAATCCCGCAGCAGCGCCCAACCGGCCGGTTCATCTGGCGATGAAGCGCGGTGTCGATATTTTCGGCTCATTCTGCGGTCTGCTTGTGCTGTGCCCGGTGATCTTGATCATCGCCCTCATGATCAAGCTCGAAAGCAAGGGCCCCGTTTTCTTTCGCCAGTTGCGAACGGGCCTCAACGAAACACCATTCGAAATTCTCAAGTTCCGGTCCATGTTTACCGATCTCGGAGACGAAAGTGGTGTCTGCCAGACGGTCAGCAATGATCCGCGCATCACGCGCGTCGGTCGTTTCCTGCGCAAGACCAATCTCGATGAACTGCCGCAGCTCTGGAATGTTCTGATCGGCGACATGTCGCTTGTCGGTCCCCGTCCGCATGTTCCCGACATGCTGGCGGCCGGCAGGAATTATGCGGATCTCGTTCAGGGCTATGAAAACCGCCACCTGATGCGCCCGGGCCTTACCGGCCTTGCACAGGCCCGTGGTCTGCGTGGACCGACATCAAACCGTTGGAAGGCGATCCGCCGGATCGTCTGCGACGTTGAATATGTCCGCAATTTTTCGCTGCTGCTCGATTTCAAGATCATCATCCGCACGGTGATGAATGAATTGAAGGGTGGCACGGGCTTCTGACAGGAACGCCTGGCACCGCCATCAAAGGATTGAACAAGGCCCGACTGGAAACAGTCGGGCCTTTGTTTTTGGCGCCTTCGGTCGTCTAACGGTCGATGCGGGTCGACAGGATGATTGACGACAGGGTTCGCTCGACACCGTCGAGATCGCCGATGCGGTCGATGATCCCGTCCAGTTCGCTGATCGAGGTCGCCGCCACGATCGCGATCAGATCGAAGCTGCCGCTCACCGAATGCAGGGTCTGGACCTCCCTGATCGCCGCCAGCGCTGGCGTGACGCGGCCGAGCGCCTTGGGTGCCAGCGTGATCAAAAGATGCGCCCGGACGATGCCGCGCTCGAAATCCTCCGACAGTCGCACACCATAGCCGGTAATGACCCCATCCCGTTCCAGCCGCTCGATCTTGGTCTGGACCGTCGTCCGCGACAGGCCGAGCCGGCGGGCAATCTCCGCCGTCGGCATGCGTGCATTCTCGCTCAGAAGCGAGAGCAACTGCCGATCCTTGTCAACCAGCGTCATTTTGCCGAAGTCTCCCGTCTTTATGACCAATGTGATGCTTCAGATTGCGCGGATCAACGCTTCAAATCAACTCAAAATCGGAGATACTGGAAGGTATCGGATTGTCATGACATCAGGGGAATGAAAATGAAGCACATAGTCGTCATCGGCGCCGGAAAGATCGGCTCGACCATCGCCCGCCTGCTCGCCCATTCCGGGGACTATGCCGTGACCGTTGCCGACCGCAGCGGCCAGCAACTCGCCGAGATCGAAAAGCATGACGCCATTTCCACCGCAGAAATCGACATTGGCAATCGAGCCATGCTGATCAGCCTTCTGACAGGCAAATTCGCCGTCCTGAGCGCAGCACCGTTCCACCTCACCATCGCCATTGCCGAGGCTGCCGCCGAAGCCCGCGTCCACTATCTCGATCTCACCGAAGACGTCGACTCGACACGCCGGGTCAAGGCCATCGCCGCGCAGGCCGAAACGGCCTTCATCCCGCAATGTGGCCTTGCCCCCGGTTTCATCTCTATCGTTGCCAATGATCTTGCCAGCCGGTTCGATTCGCTCGACAGCGTCCGCATGCGGGTCGGCGCCCTGCCGCAATATCCCTCCAATGCGCTCAACTATAATCTCACCTGGAGCACGGACGGTGTCATCAACGAATACATCGAGCCCTGCGAGGCGATTGTCGACGGCCAGCTGATCGAGGTTCCGGCCCTGGAAGAGCGCGAGGAATTCTCGCTTGATGGCGTCACCTACGAGGCCTTCAATACGTCCGGCGGCCTCGGCACGCTCTGCGAGACGCTCAAGGGCAAGGTACGGACGCTCAACTATCGCACCATCCGCTATCCTGGCCATGCCGCCATCATGAAGGCGCTGCTCAATGACCTCGGCCTGCGGCATCGCCGCGAGGTGCTCAAGGACATACTCGAAAACGCGCTGCCCTCGACGACGCAGGACGTGGTCATCATCTTCGTCACCGTGTCCGGCCGCCGCGAGGGCCGCCTCGTGCAGGAAACCTATGCCAACAAGGTCTACAGCAGCGTGATTGCGGGCCGCATGCTGAGCGCCATACAGATCACCACAGCAGCCAGCATCTGCGCGGTGCTCGATATGCTCGCCCATGGCGACCTGCCTGCAAAGGGTTTCGTGCGGCAGGAGGAAATCGGCCTTGATGCCTTCCTCGCCAGCCGCTTTGGCCATCACTATGCACAGAAGTCAAACGCGGAGAAAATGGCAAGCTGACCTGCGGGGAAACGCCAGCAACAAGATCAGCGCCATCCACCGCAGCGCCCGGGATCATCCAGTCCCGGGCGTTTCCGTTCGAGCGGTAAAGCCATGTCCGGGCAGGCGTCACAGTCCGGCCATGCGCGGCCCGCATCCGGGCACAAAAAAACCCGCCGAAGCGGGTTCCTGTCAGAGACGGTCGGTCCCGCTCAGGCGGCGACGACGATGCCGTTGAGCGCCGTCATCTCGGAGATGAACTGCTCGATACCAGTCTTGTGCTCGTCCGCACTGCTGTGTTCCAGCTCCGCACGGGCGGCTTCGATCCGCTTTTCGATGACGTCGCGGCTCAGCTCACCAACCGGTACGGCCGATTCGGCCAGAAGCGTGCAACCCGTCGGCAAGATATCGGCAAAACCGCCGAACACCACATAGCGCGCCGTCGTGCCATCGACGGCCTTGACGGTAACGATGCCCGGCTTAATCGTGGTCATCGTCGGCGCATGATTGGCCATCACGGTCATCTCGCCATCGGTGGCCGGAATTACGACTTCGGTGACCCGCTCCGAGAGCAGGAGGCGTTCCGGAGAAACGAGTTCAAAATTGAAATCAGCCATGATCATTCGCTTCTTTTGGCGCTGCCGGCCTGAAGATGCCGGCAGATAAGTCCATTCGATGCAACACAAACGGAGGTTTCATTGCAACGCTTGACGGCCACGGGCGCGGTACGCCCATGACCAACGTCAAATTACGCGGCTTCGGCAGCCAGGCGCTTTGCCTTTTCGACCGCTTCCTCGATGGAGCCGACCATGTAGAAGGCAGATTCCGGAAGGTGATCATACTCGCCGTTGACGAGGCCCTTGAAGCCCTTGATCGTGTCTTCGAGTGCAACCAGCTTGCCCGGGGCACCGGTGAACACTTCGGCGACGAAGAACGGCTGCGACAGAAAACGCTCGATCTTGCGGGCGCGGGCAACAGCCACCTTGTCTTCTTCCGACAGTTCGTCCATCCCGAGGATGGCGATGATGTCCTGGAGCGACTTGTAGCGCTGCAGGGTCGTCTGCACGCGACGCGACACTTCGTAGTGCTCTTCGCCGACAACCATCGGGTCGAGCATGCGCGAGGTGGAGTCGAGCGGGTCAACCGCAGGATAGATGCCCTTTTCGGCGATCGAGCGCGACAGAACCGTCGTTGCGTCCAAGTGGGCGAACGAGGTTGCCGGCGCCGGGTCGGTCAAGTCGTCGGCGGGCACGTAAATGGCCTGAACCGAGGTGATCGAACCCTTGGTCGTCGTGGTGATGCGTTCCTGCATCTGGCCCATGTCGGTGGCAAGCGTCGGCTGGTAACCAACGGCCGAAGGAATACGGCCGAGAAGAGCCGACACTTCGGAACCTGCCTGGGTGAAGCGGAAAATGTTGTCCACGAAGAACAGAACGTCCTGACCTTCGTCGCGGAACTGTTCGGCGATCGTCAGACCCGTCAGAGCGACGCGAGCGCGCGCACCTGGCGGTTCGTTCATCTGACCGTAAACGAGGGCAGCCTTGGAGCCTTCGCCGCCGCCGTGCTTGTTCACGCCGGATTCGATCATTTCGTGGTAAAGGTCGTTGCCTTCGCGGGTGCGTTCACCGACGCCTGCAAACACCGAGTAACCACCATGCGCCTTGGCGACGTTGTTGATCAGTTCCATGATCAGAACCGTCTTGCCGACGCCGGCGCCGCCGAACAGGCCGATCTTGCCGCCCTTGGCGTAAGGGGCGAGGAGGTCGACGACCTTGATGCCGGTGACGAGGATCTGCGCTTCCGTCGACTGCTCGACGTAGGACGGTGCTTCCTGGTGGATCGAACGCTTGGTGGCGGTGATCAGCGGACCAGCTTCGTCAACCGGCTCGCCGATGACGTTCATGATGCGGCCGAGCGTTTCCAGACCGACCGGAACGGTGATCGGAGCGCCCGTATCCGTGACCGGCTGACCGCGAACCAGACCTTCGGTCGAGTCCATGGCGATCGTGCGGACGGCGTTCTCGCCGAGATGCTGGGCGACTTCGAGAACAAGGCGGTTGCCGTTGTTGTCGGTTTCGAGCGCGTTGAGGATCAGCGGGAGCTGACCTTCATCGAACGAAACGTCGACGACGGCGCCGATGACCTGCGTCACGCGGCCGACCGCACCGGTTGCTGTCATGACAGCAACCGGTGCCTTGACGGTAGCTGCCTTCTTCGTTGCAGCCGGCTTCTTGACCGCTGCGGTATCTGTGGGGGTAGCTGCCTTAGCCATGATTCTTACCCTCTTTCCGTAACCTTAGAGCGCTTCCGCGCCCGAAATGATTTCAATGAGTTCCTTGGTGATCTGAGCCTGGCGCTGACGGTTATAGGACAGCGTCAGCTTGTTGATCATATCACCGGCATTGCGCGTGGCGTTGTCCATCGCGCTCATCTTGGCACCCATTTCACCGGCAACATTTTCGAGCAGAGCCCGGAAAACCTGCACCGAAATGTTGCGCGGAATAAGATCGCTAAGGATCTCGCCCGCATCTGGCTCGTATTCATAAATCGCCGCAGCACCCGTGTCAGCCGCAGCAACATCCGTCGAAACGGCTGCCGGCACCAACTGCAAGGCCGTCGGAACCTGGCTGATCACCGACTTGAATTCGGAGTAGAACAGCGTGCAGACATCGAACTCGCCCTTTTCGAACAGGCCGATGACCTTCTTGCCAATCTGGTCGGCATTTTCAAAGCCGACTCGTTTGACTTCACGCAGGTCGACACGATCGATGATCAGCGAGGCGAATTCGCGACGCAGGATATCGAAACCCTTCTTGCCGACGCAGATGATCTTGACCGTCTTGCCTTCGATCAGAAGCTTTCGCACGTGATCACGGGCAAAGCGGGCGATCTGGCTATTGAAACCGCCGCAAAGGCCACGCTCTGCCGTGCAGACCACCAGAAGATGGGTCTGATCGCGGCCGGTGCCCGTCATCAGGCGCGGTGCGCTGTCGTCAGAACCAACAGCCTGGGCGATGTTCGAGAGAACAGCACTCATCCGCTGCGAATATGGCCGAGCAGCCTCGGCCGCCTCCTGCGCACGCCGAAGCTTCGCCGCGGCGACCATTTTCATCGCCTTGGTGATCTTCTGCGTCGCCTTGACGGAGGCGATCCTGTTTTTCAGATCCTTGAGTGAAGGCATCCGTTATCCGTCCTCGTCCTAAATGGAACCCGATTAGGCGAAGGATTTCGCAAACGTGTCGATGGCAGCCTTGAGCTTGCCCTTGACGTCGTCGCTGATGGCCTTGTCCTTGCGGATAGCTTCAAGAATGTCCTTGCCTTCCGAACGCATGTACGAAAGCAGGCCCTGTTCGAAAGCGCCGATCTTGCTGACCGGAACCTTGTCGAGATAGCCGTTGACACCAGCAAAGATCACGGCGACCTGCTCTTCCGTCTTCAGCGGCGAAAACTGCGGCTGCTTCAGAAGTTCGGTCAGACGTGCACCGCGGTTCAGCAGGCGCTGCGTCGCAGCGTCAAGGTCCGAACCGAACTGGGCAAAGGCGGCCATTTCGCGATACTGGGCGAGTTCGCCCTTGATCGAGCCGGCAACCTGCTTCATCGCCTTGACCTGAGCGGCCGAACCCACGCGGGAAACCGACAGACCGACGTTCACCGCCGGGCGAATGCCCTGGTAGAACAGGTCGGTTTCAAGGAAGATCTGGCCGTCGGTGATCGAAATCACGTTGGTCGGGATGAACGCCGAAACGTCATTGCCCTGGGTTTCAATGACAGGCAGAGCCGTCAGCGAGCCAGCGCCATTGGCGTCGGAGAGCTTTGCAGCGCGCTCAAGAAGACGCGAATGCAGGTAGAAGACGTCACCCGGATAGGCTTCGCGGCCCGGAGGACGGCGCAGCAGGAGCGACATCTGGCGGTAGGCGACGGCCTGCTTGGAAAGGTCGTCATAACCGATCAGTGCGTGCATGCCGTTGTCGCGGAAATATTCGCCCATGGCAGCGCCGGCAAACGGTGCGAGATATTGCATTGGGGCCGGATCGGATGCGGTGGCCGCAACGATGATCGAATATTTCAGGGCGCCGCGTTCTTCGAGCACCTTGACGAACTGGGCAACCGTCGAACGCTTCTGGCCGATGGCGACATAGACGCAATACAGCTTTTCAGCATCCGGACCATTGTCGTGAATGGCCTTCTGGTTGAGGATCGTGTCGAGGATGATGGCGGTCTTACCGGTCTGGCGGTCGCCAATGATCAGCTCGCGCTGGCCGCGGCCGACCGGGATAAGAGCGTCAATGGCCTTGAGGCCGGTCGACATCGGCTCATGAACCGACTTGCGCGGGATGATGCCCGGAGCCTTGACGTCAACGCGCGAACGGCGCGTTGCGTTGATCGGACCCTTGCCGTCGATCGGATTGCCGAGCGCGTCAACGACGCGGCCGAGCAGTTCCGGACCGACCGGAACGTCGACGATGGCACCGGTCCGCTTGACAGTGTCGCCTTCCTTGATGCCACGGTCGGCACCGAAGATAACAACACCGACATTGTCGGCTTCGAGGTTCAGCGCCATGCCGCGAATTCCACCCGGGAATTCGACCATCTCGCCGGCCTGGACATTGTCCAGACCGTAGACGCGGGCAATACCGTCACCGACGGAAAGCACCTGGCCAACCTCGGAGACTTCTGCCTCCTGGCCAAAGTTTTTGATTTGATCTTTGAGAATTGCGGAAATTTCCGCGGCGCGGATATCCATCAGCCGACCTCTTTCAGTGCAAGCTTAAGGCTCGAGAGCTTTGTGCGAAGGGAAGTGTCAATCTGGCGGGACCCGACCTTGACGATCAAACCACCGAGAATAGACGGATCGACAGTGACGGCAACCGTCACGTCTTTGCCGGTGACGCTCTTCAGCGCCGCCTTCAATTCGGTTTCCTGTGCTGCGGACAGCACATGGGCCGAGGTAACCTCGGCAGAAATTTCACCCCGATGACGGGCCGCGGTTGCGCGGTAGGACCTGACGATTCCGGGAACCGCAAACAGACGGCGGTTGCGCGCGACGACCTTCAGGAAATTGCCGACCAGACCCGAGATCCCAGCCTTCGCGATGATCGCGGAAATGGCCTTGAACTGGTCGTCGGCGGAAAAGACCGGGCTGACGATGAGACGCTTCAGATCGGCACTGTCGTCGATCATGCGCAGGAACGCATCCAGATCAGACCCAACGCTTTCAACCGCGCCCGCTTCAAGCGCGAGATCGAAAAGCGAAGACGCGTACCTTTCTGCAACACCGGAAATAAGCTGGGATGTGTCTGCCACGGGCACAAGCTTCTCTCTTTTTAATTCAATCACGCCGTCTGCGGAAAACCGTAAACCCAACGCGTTGAATTTGTTGCTATATTTTTAAGGATATCCAGGCCGGACGGCCCGCTTCCCCCACAAGTCGGGTTCGTCTAGCATAGGATATCTGGACTCGCAACACGCGAACCGCATGAATGCGTCATAACTGCGCATCGTTAGGCTGAATTTTGCCGAAAATGCGGTTCGTGCTGACGCCGCCCGGCTCTGCAGCCGGTTATCGCCCCCTAGATAAAGCCGAAAACATAGGCCAGCGGCAGGGCGGAAAGCACCACCTGCAGGCTGACCAGCGCCCAGTTGAGCGCGGTGTTTCCGCCATCCGACAGCATCGAGAGGATGCGCCCGAATGCCGCAAGCGCAAAGGCCGAGCCGAGCGCCAGATAGACCATTGGCTGAGCCAGCAGCAAGGCCGCCAGACCGATGCCAAGATGAAATCCGCCCATGGTCGAGCGCGCCTCGGCATAACCGCCGCGCCGGCCTTCCCGAAGGTCGATCCCCAGCGCCCGATAGGCAAGGCCGGGCGCAAACAGAAAGACGAGACCCAGCAGGGCCGTGACGGCTGCGGCGCAAAACGCGAGCAATTCGCCTGTTTCCGTCGGGATATAGAATTCCATGCCGCTCTCTTGGTCCTGCGCTGCGTCGCTCCAGCCTTAGCGCAGCCCGCGACGAAAGGGAATCGGCTGGGCGGTGCCTTTGTTCTGCGTCGGCGAAATTATCGACCGCCCCGGACGGCTGCGGATGAAAGCCGCCGAAAGGACGCTGAGAGGCGGCATCCTTATACAATTGCCCCTGCGGCAACATTCCGCGCCCCGCCATCGGCACTCTCCCGCCTAGAGAAAACTCTGCGGATCCATATCCAGTTGCACCTGGACAGAGCCGCGCACTTTCGGCCCGGCAGCCAGCATCACCTTGACGAAGGCCTGCATGTCGCTGTTGCGCCGGCCATGGACCAGCAGCCGGAAGCGGTGGCGGCCGCGAATGAGGGCAAGCGGCGCTTCGGCCGGGCCAAGCAGGCTGATGCCCTTGACGCGCGGCGCAGCAAGCCGCATCGCCCTGGCATGGCCTTCTGCATCCGCCCGGCTGTCGGCTGAAATGATCAGCGAGGCGAGCCGCCCGAATGGTGGCAGAAGCGCCTTTTCCCGCTCGTGGATTTCGCGCGCATAAAACGCGTCGGAATCGCCCGAGACGATCGCCTGCATCACCGGGTGCTGCGGCTGGTAGGTCTGCAGCAGCCCGAGGCTTTTCAGTCCGGTCCGCCCGGCCCGGCCCGTCACCTGGCTCAGCAGCTGGAAGGTGCGCTCGGCAGCGCGCGGATCGCCATTGGCCAGCCCGATATCGGCATCGACGATGCCGACAAAGGTCATCAGCGGAAAATTATGCCCCTTGGCGACCAGTTGCGTGCCGACGACGATATCGGCCTCGCCGCGGGTGATGGCATCCAGCTCCAGCCGCAGCCGCTTCACGCCCATCAGGTCCGAGGACAGGACGATGGTGCGGGCCTCGGGGAAATGCCGCTCCACCTCTTCCGCAATGCGCTCGACGCCCGGTCCGCAGGCAACGAGATGATCGAAGGTGCCGCATTCCGGACAGGCTTCCGGGGTCTTTTCGGCATGACCGCATTGATGGCACTGGATCTGGCCGCGAAACCGGTGCTCGACCAGCCAGCTCGAGCAATCCGGGCACTGGAAGCGGTGGCCGCAGACGCGGCAGAGCGTCAGGGGTGCATAGCCGCGGCGATTGAGGAACAGAAGCGCCTGCTCGCCGCGCCCGATGGCCTTCCCGACATGTTTCAGCAGCACCGGCGACAGGAAGCCGCCGCGCTCCGGCGGATGCTTGCGCATGTCGACCAGGCCAAGGTCCGGCAGGGCCGCATCGCCAAAACGGGTCGGCAGGTGGATCGGCTTGTAGCGGCCCATCTCGCCATTGACGCGGCTTTCGACGGATGGTGTCGCAGACACCAGAACCACCGGAAAATCCGCGATACGGGCCCGCACCACGGCCATGTCACGGGCATTATAGAAAACCCGGTCTTCCTGCTTGTAGGCCGGGTCATGCTCCTCGTCGACGATGATCAGGCCGAGATTCTCGAACGGTAGGAACAGCGCGGAGCGGGCGCCGGCAACGACCTTGACGCCTCCTTCGGTCACCTGCCGCCAGACCTTTTCGCGCGTCCGGGGGGCCAGATCGGAATGCCACTCGGCAGGCTTCGAGCCGAAACGATCCTGGAAGCGCTCGAGGAAACTCGCCGTCAGCGCGATTTCCGGCAGAAGGATCAGCACCTGCCTGCCGGCTTTCAGCGTCGCGGCAATCGCCTCGAAATAGACCTCCGTCTTGCCGGATCCGGTAATGCCATCGATCAGCGAGACCGAGAACCCGCCGGCGGCAACGCTGTCCAGGAGATCGACGGCCGCCTGCTTCTGCGGCCCTTCAAGGCGGTGCGCGGCATAATCCGGATCCGGCACGGCAACGATTGGCGGCGGCGCCATGAACATCGTCTCGAACACGCCCTGCACCGTCAGCCCGTCAATGACACTGGACGAGGTCCCGGCAGCATGGGCAAGGCCCGAACGCGTCCAGGCAAAACCGTTGTCGGCGGCCGCAATGACCCGCGACCGCGCCGGCGTCAGGCGCTCCGGCCTTGTCTCCGTCAGGCGAAGCCCCTCGATCATCGGCTCCTGATCAAACGCCGCTGGTGCCCGCAGCGCCATGCGGGCGACAAGGCCGGGCGGAGACAGCGTATAGGCGGCTACCCAGTCGATGAAGGCGCGCATGTCGCGGGTCAAAGGCGGGCAGTCGAAAACCTGCGCGATGGACTTCAGTTTCTTCGGATCGACGGCGCCGTCATCCGCGCCATCCCAGACGACGCCCGGCACCAGTCGGGGCCCCAGCGGCACCTGCACGATCGAGCCGGGCTCGACCGCCATGCCTTCCGGGACGGCATAGGAATAGGGTTTTGGCGCCGGCATCGGCACGAGAACGGGCACAACATGGCGGCCGGGTAGGCCCCCGAACAAATCGATCGAATCTTCTGTCATCGCCCGTGACCTTGCCTTCGGATTGCGTTAAAGAAAACCCCGAAACATCGAAGCAGCCCGCGCGTCCCAAGGGAGAGAGCCATGAAATTTTTTGTCGATACAGCCGATGTCAACGAAATCAAGGAACTGAATGACCTTGGTCTCGTCGACGGCGTCACCACCAATCCTTCCCTGATCCTGAAGTCCGGACGCAACATTCTTGAAGTCACCAAGGAAATCTGCGGCATCGTCGAAGGCCCGGTTTCGGCCGAAGTCGCCGCCACCGATTACGCCACGATCATGAAGGAAGCGGCCGTCATTGCAAAGATCGCCGACAATATCTGCATCAAGCTGCCGCTGACCCTCGACGGCCTCAAGGCCTGCAAGAACCTGACCTCGGATGGCCACCAGACCAATGTGACGCTGTGCTTCTCGGCCAACCAGGCCCTGCTCGCCGCCAAGGCCGGCGCGACCTTCGTATCGCCCTTCGTCGGCCGCCTGGACGACATCGCCTTTGACGGCATGGATCTGATCCGCGAAATCCGCCAGATCTTCGACAATTACGGCTACGAGACCGAAATCCTCGCCGCCTCGATCCGCACGGTCAACCACGTCAAGGAAGCAGCCCTCATCGGCGCCGACGTCATCACCGCGCCGCCGGCAACCCTGAAGGCGCTGGTCAAGCACCCGCTGACCGAGGCCGGCCTCGCGACCTTCCTCGCAGACTGGGCAAAGACCGGCCAGAACATCGCCTGATTATTTTTGGGTAGCCCTGAATGAACGAAGCCCGGCGAGATGATCGCTGGGCTTTTTGCTGTCTGCTTCTTTTATCGCGGCAGCGCAGGTCCGGCCTATGGCCTTACGCTGCAGACGTCGATGCCCCGAACACCGCATCCCCGTCCCGCGCCAGATCATGCACAGTATGCCGCTCGAGTGCCCGGGTCACCGCCGTTGGATCACCATCCAGCGCCTCCGGCGGGATGAGATTGCCGATGGTGAAATCGAAGAGGTCGCCCTTCTTGTTGAGCAGTTCGTGAAACACCGTCATGTCGCGCAGTTCGGTCGACCATTTGGCAAACCAGTAGAACAGGCCGGAATTGCGGGCCGTCATGTGCACAGGCAGGATCGGCAGATTGTACTTGCGGGCAAAGCCGACAGCCGAGGTTTTCCAGGGGCGCTCGTTCAGCCGGCCATCGGCCCAGTAGGCAATACGGCCTGAGGGAAACAGCACGGTCGCCTTCGCCTCGCCGATCGCCCGGTTGGTCACCTGCAACGTCTCGCGGGCCTTCAGCTTGCTCTTGTGTTCCTCGCGCCATTCGACCGGAATGACCATCTCGACGAAGCGCGGATTGACCCGCACGGCATCGCGATTGGCAAAGAACATCATGTCCGGGCGTCGGGTCTTCAACAGGTCGAACACGGCAATGCCGTCGGCAATGCCGGTCGGATGGTTGCTGACCAGCAGGAAACCGCCCTTGTCCGGAATCCGTTCGGCATAGCGCACGCGAACATCCAGCGACAGCAGGCCGCTCAGATGCTCGAACGCCTGGAAGCCCGGCAGGTTGGAAACCTGATCGGCAAACGCGATGGCCTTGCGATAGTTGAGCAGCGTGTAGATGAACGGCCGCAGCATCGGCCAGAGCGGATGGGCGGCGATCTTGCGGCCACGCTCGGCAATCAGCGTATCGACGATATGGCCCGGCTGGCCCTGCGAAACCAGGGCGATCGTTTCTGCGAAATGTGCGAAACCGGTAGCCGCATCCCGTCTTGCCATCAAATTTTCCGCCTCATTTGCCCTGCTATGGCAGTTGAATATGATCCAAGCATGACAGATTCCAAGATGGCGTTAGCAAAAACATAACATCGAAACCCCACAGTGGCGGCGAGATTTCAAAGCCTGCGGAGCATGGTGTGAACGCGCTACTGGTGATCGGCAATTCCGAACTCATGACCGAGCGGCAACGCTGGCTCGACAGCCTTGCGCAGGAACGGCGGCTGTCAGGCAAGACAGTCGAAGCCTATGAGCGCGACAGCCGGCAATTCCTGACATTTCTCACCGGCCACCTTGCAGGTCCGGCAAAACTCTCCGACATCCACGCGCTGCGGCCCGGCGACCTGCGCGGTTTCCTCGCGGCCAGACGTCGCGATGGCGCCGGTGCGCGTACCCTTGGTCGCGGTCTCGCCGGCCTGCGTTCCTTCCTGCGCCATCTGGAAAAGAAGGGGCTGGCCAATGCCGCCGGCGCTTCGGCCGTGCGTTCGCCCAAGCAGCCGAAATCACTGCCCAAACCGCTGAGCGACCGCGACGCCCTGACGGTCGTGACCACCGAAGCGCAACTGGCCGACGAGCCCTGGATCGCCACCCGCAATGCGACGGTGCTGACCTTGCTCTATGGCTGCGGCCTGCGCATCTCCGAGGCGCTCGACCTGACACCCGGCGATTTCGACGGCACACCGACGGCGCTCCGGATCAACGGCAAGGGCGGCAAGACCCGCATCGTGCCGTTGATCGCTCCGGCCATCGACGCCGTGCGCGCCTATGTGAAACTCTGCCCCTATTCTCTTGCCGCCGATGAACCGCTGTTTCGCGGTGCCCGCGGCGGCAAGCTGCAGCCGGCCATCATCCAGCGCGACATGCAGAAACTGCGCGGCGCACTCGGACTGCCAGACACGGCGACGCCGCATGCGCTGCGGCATTCCTTTGCCACGCATCTGCTCGCCGGTGGCGGCGACCTGCGCACCATCCAGGAACTGCTCGGCCACGCCAGCCTGTCAACGACCCAGGTCTATACCGGCGTCGATTCGGCCAGGCTGCTGGAGATCTACGACCGGGCGCATCCCCGCGCCTGAAACTGCCGCCTGACGTCGAAAGGGGTCGGGCATTAACCATCTTCGTTAAAGGGCTTGTGAAGCTTCCGACGCTAGGGTCGGCGTGACGAAATACGCCGTGGAGACGGGAATGATGATGCGAGAGATTGCCCAGACGCTGCGCGCAAGAGCCGGAAAGGTAGGAGACGGCCTGCTCTGGCTGATCGCCACCCTGCATGTGGCGCTGGTCGCCAGCCTGATCGCCGTGCTGTTTTCGGTCGCCCCGGCCAAGGCGCAAGAGGCGTCCTGCGGCGGCAACAACCTCGTTGACGCGCTCAAGCTTTCGGATCCGGCCAAATTCGCAGCCCTCGAGAAGGAAGCAGCGGCGGTTCCGAACGGCAGGGGCACCTTCTGGAAGATCGAAAAAACGGGGATCGCCCCGTCCTACCTGCTCGGCACCATGCACGTCACTGATCCGCGCGTGCTGGCCATGCCCGAGGGGGCAGAAACGGCCTATGCGCAATCGGCAACGGTCATTGTCGAATCCGACGAGATCGTCGACGATCGTAAGGCGGCAGCCGCCCTGATGATGCGGCCGGACCTGACGATGTTTCCAGACGGCAAGTCGATCCAGGATTTTCTCGACGACACCCAGGAAGACAAACTCGCCGCCGATTTGAAGCAGCGCGGCATTCCGCTAACGCTGGTCGCCAAGATGAAGCCGTGGATCATTGCCAGTTTTGTTGCCCTGCCCGCCTGCGAAATGAGCCGCAAGGCCGCCGGCGCATCCTTTCTCGACAAGAAGCTGGCCGAAGACGCCCTGCAGAATGGCAAGGCGCTGAAGGGGCTCGAAACACTCGTCGAACAGCTGAAGGCCATGGATGCCCTGCCAATCGCCTTCCACCTGGAGGCGCTGATCGAGACGCTGGCGCTGGGCGACACCATCGAAGACGTGATGTCCACCACGACCGATCTCTATCTCTCGGGCGAGATCGGCATGATCATGCCGATGATGAAAGCTGTCGCGGAGAAAAAATCGGCGAATAGCGATGCCGGCTACGCCGATTTTGAGCAACGCATCATCATCGATCGCAATGAGGTGATGGCGACACGCGCCAGGCCGATCCTCGACACCGGCAATGTTTTCATGGCCGTCGGAGCCCTACACCTGCCGGGCGAAGAGGGTGTCATCGAACTTTTGCGCAAGGAAGGGTTTAAGGTTACCCGCATCTCAGCCGCCGAATAAGAAGCGACGCAACGTCGCTGTTTCTTCCGTCACGCTTTCGAAAGCTGCTTTAATAGGACAGCATCAATGCGATTGAAAAAAGTTTTCCTAGTCGGCGCCGCAACACTGGTGAGCCTGATGTGCATACGCATCATAAGCTTTCAATACTTTGATTTCATCTATGACTATAAATACAAAATCACGGTTAATTTTGAAGAAAATGAGCGTCCTCTTA
>NZ_LSRP01000085.1 GCF_001885585.1 Pararhizobium antarcticum | reverse complement strand
TTTGTCGCGATCCCGGAATTCCAGGGTCTCGGCACAACGGTCGGGCAGCTCTTCTCCGGCGCGCTTGCCGGGCAGATGACCGTCGACGATGCACTCGCCCAGGCGCAGGATGTAGCAACCCGCGAAAAGACCCGCAGCGGCTACATCAAATAACGTTCCTTCCCAAGGACGTGGCTGTCCGGATTTCGGTCCGGGCAGCCAAGGCCAACAGGCGTCAGGCGTAGAAACGGTTGGCGAACGTATGGTACGCTTGGCAACCAAGCTTTGAAGACAAGAACAAGAAAGCTGGTGCGCTGTCCTCCGTCCGGAGCGCAGCGGCCCGGTAGAGGGAGGTCGTACCCATGGCAACGCAGAATACCCGCGCACTCGCGCGTCTCATGCTGGCACCCTCGGTCGGGCTGCTCCTGATCTGGATGATCGTGCCTCTGGCAATGACGCTGTATTTCTCGTTCCAGAACTACAACCTGCTCAATCCGACCAATGTCAGTTTTGCCGGTCTGTTCAACTACCAGTATTTCTATTCGGATCCGGCCTTTTTCCAGTCGATCTGGAACACCATGCTTCTGGTCGGCGGGGTTCTTTTGATCACGGTGGTCGGCGGTGTGGCGCTGGCGCTGTTGATCGACCAGCCGATGTGGGGGCAGGGGATCGTCCGTATCCTGGTGATCTCGCCGTTCTTCGTCATGCCGCCGGTCGCGGCTCTGGTCTGGAAGAACATGATCATGCATCCCGGCTATGGTGTCTTTGCCGATATCAGCCGCTTTTTAGGGTTGCAGCCGATCGACTGGTTTTCCCAGTGGCCGCTGTTTTCCATCGTCATCATCGTCGCCTGGCAGTGGCTGCCGTTTGCGACGCTCATCCTGCTCACGGCGCTGCAGTCGCTCGACGGCGAGCAGAAGGAAGCCGCCGAGATGGATGGCGCCAATTTCCTCAACCGCTTCATCTACCTGACCGTGCCGCATCTCGCCCGCTCGATCACCGTCGTCATCCTGATCCAGACCATCTTCCTTCTGGGTGTCTATGCGGAAATCCTCGTCACCACCAATGGCGGGCCTGGGTATGCCTCTACGAACCTGCCTTTCCTGATCTACCGCACCGCGCTTCTCGGCTATGACGTCGGCGGCGCATCCGCCGGGGGCATCATCGCCGTCATCCTCGCCAACATCGTCGCCTTCTTCCTGATGCGCGCCGTTGGCAAGAACCTCGACAAATAAGGGGACAAGACCATGGCACGTGCAGTTTCAACCAGAAGAACCGTCTTTTTCACGGTCGCCGCCTGGATCGTCGCGCTGATTATCTTCTTCCCGATCCTCTACACGATCATCACCTCGTTCAAATCCGAGACAGAGGCGATCCAGGGCTTCAACATTATCCCGTCCGGCACCTTCCAGAGCTATATCGACGTGCAGACCCAGAAGGACTATTTCAAGCCCTTCATGAACTCCGTCTTCCTGTCGGTCGGCTCCACCTTCCTTGCTCTGCTGATTTCGGTTCCGGCCGCCTGGTCGATGGCGTTTTCGCCGACCAAGAGGACCAAGGACATCCTGATGTGGATGCTGTCGACCAAGATGATGCCGGCCGTTGCCGTGCTGATGCCGATCTACCTGATCTTCCGCGACTTCGGCCTGCTCGATAGCCGTATCGGCCTGATGTTCATGCTGATGATGATCAACCTGCCGATCGTCATCTGGATGCTCTACACCTACTTCCGGGAAATCCCCGGCGAGATCCTCGAAGCCGCACGGATGGACGGCGCCTCGATGTGGGGCGAGATCTGGTACGTGCTGACGCCGATGGCGGTGCCGGGCATTGCATCGACCATGCTGCTCAACATCATCCTGGCCTGGAACGAAGCTTTCTGGACGCTTCGCCTGACAACGACCGATGCGGCCCCGCTGACGGCCTTCATCGCCTCCTTCTCCAGTCCGCAAGGATTGTTCTGGGCAAAGCTCTCGGCAGCCTCGACGCTGGCGATCGCACCGATCCTGATCATGGGCTGGTTCAGCCAGAAGCAACTCGTGCGCGGCCTGACCTTCGGCGCCGTCAAGTAAGCCAACAAAAGACAATTCCGGGAGGCCCGCATGGGTAACATCACACTGAAGAAGGTCAATAAATCGTTCGGCGAGACCCAGGTCATCCCGGCGATCGACCTCACCATAGAGGACGGCGAATTCGTGGTCTTCGTCGGGCCGTCCGGCTGCGGCAAGTCGACATTGCTGCGCCTGATCGCTGGCCTCGAGGACACGACGTCCGGCACGATCGAGATCGATGGGCGCGACGTCACCGGTGAGGCACCGGCCAAGCGCGGCCTTGCCATGGTGTTCCAGTCCTATGCGCTCTATCCGCATATGACGGTGCGCAACAACATCGCCTTTCCCTTGAAAATGGCCAAGCTCGATGCGGCGCTGATCGACAAGAAGGTCACGGATGCGGCGCGGGTGCTGAACCTGACCAGCTACCTCGACCGCCGGCCGGGCCAGCTTTCCGGCGGCCAGCGCCAGCGCGTCGCCATCGGCCGCGCGATTGTCCGCGAACCCTCGGCGTTTCTCTTCGACGAACCTCTGTCGAACCTCGACGCCTCCCTGCGCGGCACCATGCGGCTGGAGATCAGCGAACTGCATCAACAGTTGAAGACCACCATGGTCTACGTCACCCATGACCAGGTCGAAGCCATGACCATGGCCGACAAGATCGTCGTGCTCAATGCCGGCAATATCGAGCAGGTCGGCTCGCCGCTGGAACTCTACAACAAGCCCGACAATCTCTTCGTCGCCGGCTTCATCGGCTCGCCGCGCATGAATTTTGCCACGGGGGCGGTGTCGGCGCCGTTCAACGCCCACACCATCGGGTTCCGGCCGGAGCATACCCGCCTGTCGGGTGAAAGCGGTAGCTGGAAGGGCACAGTCGGCGTCGCCGAACATCTCGGCTCCGATACTTTCCTGCACGTGCATGTCGACGGTATCGGCATGGTCACCGTTCGCACCAGTGGCGATGTCGCCGTGCATCATGGCGATACCGTCTTCCTGACCCCCGACGCCGACCGCATTCACCGCTTCGACGCAAAGGGGTTGGCAATACGATGAAACGCCTCGAAGGAAAAAGCGCGCTTATAACCGGATCCGCCCGTGGCATCGGCCGGGCGTTCGCCGAGGCCTATGTGGCTGAGGGAGCGATTGTGGCGATTGCCGATATCAATCTCGAGCGGGCGCAGCAAACCGCTTCACAGATCGGCTCTTCGGCCTATGCCGTCGAGATGGACGTGACGGATCAGGTATCGATCGATGCGGCCATTGCTGCGGTCGTCGTCAAGACCGGCGGGCTCGATATCCTGGTCAACAATGCGGCCTTGTTTGATCT
This sequence comes from Pararhizobium antarcticum, assembly GCF_001885585.1. Classification (GTDB taxonomy): domain Bacteria; phylum Pseudomonadota; class Alphaproteobacteria; order Rhizobiales; family Rhizobiaceae; genus Pararhizobium; species Pararhizobium antarcticum. Next base: position 219,040 of record NZ_LSRP01000085.1, on the reverse strand, counting down.
GGCGCCGATCGTCGAGATCACCCGCAAGAGCTTCGACACGCTGTTTTCCATCAATGTCGCCGGCGCCTTGTTCACCATGCAGGCTGCAGCCAAGCAGATGATTGCGCAGGGGCGCGGCGGCAAGATCATCAACATGGCGAGCCAGGCCGGCCGTCGCGGCGAGCCGCTGGTGGCCGTCTACTGTGCAACGAAGGCGGCCGTCATCAGCTTCACGCAGTCGGCGGGTCTCGACCTGATCAAGCACGGCATCAACGTCAACGGCATCGCACCGGGTGTCGTCGACAGCGAAATGTGGGATCAGGTTGATGCGCTTTTTGCAAAGTACGAGAACCGGCCGCTCGGCGAAAAGCGCCGTCTTGTCGGCGAGGCGGTTCCCTACGGGCGCATGGGGCAGGCGGAAGATCTCTGCGGCATGGCCATCTTCCTCGCTTCCAGCGAGAGCAATTATATCGTGTCGCAGACATACAACGTCGATGGCGGCAACTGGATGAGCTGAGCTCGAGACTCAGCTTGAAAAGGACAATGCGATGACCACCAAACTTTCGCTAGCGACGCTGGACAAGATCCAGGCGACCGCCACCATTCCGGGCTATGATCGTTCGGTGCTGTCGGCGGGCATCGTGCATTTCGGCGTTGGCAATTTTCACCGGGCGCACCAGGCCGTCTATCTCGACGACCTGTTCAGCAGCGGCCGCGATCACGACTGGGCGATCATCGGAGCAGGGGTCCTGCCGTCCGACGAGGCGATGCGCGCCAAGCTTGCCGAGCAGGACTTCCTGACGACGGTGGTTGAGCAGGACAACAACCGGAGTGCGGCCCGCGTCACCGGGCCGATGATCGACTATCTGCGCCCGGGCCATGCGACGGCAACGATTGCGCAGCTTGCGGAGCCTGCGATCCGCATCGTTTCGCTGACGATTACCGAAGGCGGTTATTTCATCGACCCGGCATCGGGCACGTTCAATCCGGCGCATCCGGCAATCGTTGCCGACGGGCAAACCCCGGACGATCCGAAAACGGTCTTTGGGCTGATCATTGCCGGTCTCAAAGCCCGGAAGGCCAAGGGGCTCGCGCCATTTACGGTGATGTCCTGCGACAATATCCCCGGCAATGGGGAAGTCACCCATGCGGCTGTGTGCGGACTGGCGCGTCTTTCCGATCCGGGCATGGCGGACTGGATCGATGCCAATGTCGCCTTTCCGAACGGCATGGTCGATCGCATCACGCCGGCGACCGGGCCGCGCGAGGTCGGCATCGTCGCGTCCGAATACGCGATCGACGACAACTGGCCGGTGTTCTGCGAAGAGTTCAAACAGTGGGTGCTGGAAGATCATTTTCCGGCCGGTCGCCCTGCGCTGGAAAGCGTTGGCGTGCAGTTCGTGCCTGATGTCGCACCTTACGAGCACATGAAGATCCGTATCCTCAACGGCGGCCACGCCGCAATCGCCTATCCGGCGGCGCTTCTCGACATCCATTTCGTCCATGAGGCGATGGAGGAGCCGCTGATCCAGGCGTTCCTGCAGAAACTCGAATTCGATGAAATCATCCCGGTCATCCCGCCGGTACCGAACACGGATCTCAACGACTATTACAGGCTCGTCGAAACCCGTTTGTTCAATCCGAAGATCGCCGACACGATCCCGCGGCTGGCGCAGGACGGCTCCAACCGGCAGCCGAAATTCATCCTGCCCTCGACGGCCGATCGCCTCGCGCGGGGCGAGGACGTCGTCGGATTGTCGCTGGTTTCGGCTCTCTGGTGCCGCTATTTCGCGGGCATCTCGGACAGCGGCAAGGCGATCGCCTTCAACGATGCCAGTGCCGATCGTCTCCAGGAGGCCGCGCTGAAAGCCAAGGATGACCCAAAGGCCTTTCTTGCTCTTTCGGATATATTTGGTGAAGTTGCGCAATCGGAACTGTTCCAGCGCCGTTTTGCCCAAGCGTTGACGACACTCTGGGAAAAGGGCACACGCGAGACCCTGAAGCTCTATATCGATGGAAAACTCGGAGATTGATTCCATGGCCCTCAGCTGCCCGCAGACCATGATAGCAGCCGATCGCGCGTTTCACGCGCTTGCATGGCTTTGACCGGGATGCGGCCCCGCGCGCCCCAGCTGATGATCTTCGACTGCGACGGGGTGCTGGTCGACAGCGAACCCTTGTCGGTCGATGTTCTGGTTCGGGTGCTGCACAATGCGGGCGTCGAAATGGATGCCGAGGAGGCCTATGTCCGGTTTCTCGGAAAAAGCCTTCAGACGATGTCCGATATTCTGCACACGGATTACGGCCTTGCCGTCGATGACCGGTTTCTCGAGGAGATGCGGCTTGACCTCTATCAGCGCTTCCGCAAGGAACTGCAGGCGGTTGACGGCATTGCGGATGCGCTGGATGCACTGGATGTTCCGCGCTGCGTTGCCTCGTCCAGCCAGATGGAGCGCATCCGGCTTTCGCTGACGATCACCGGGCTCATCGATCGCCTGGAGCCCCACCTTTTCAGTGCATCGATGGTTTCCAGGGGTAAGCCGGCGCCCGATCTGTTTCTCCATGCCGCGGCCCAGATGGGCGTTCCCGCTGAAAACTGCATTGTGATCGAGGACAGTCCTGCCGGCATCGAGGCGGCCAAGGCCGCCGGCATGCGTGTCTTTGCCTTTGCCGGCGCGTCGCACGCCCGTTCCGAGCGCCATAAGGCGGCCTTGCTGCAACTTGAGCCAGACGTGCTGTTTGACGATATGCGGGAATTGATACACTTTGTTCGGCAAGAGCAAAGGGACGGGAACATTCTCTAATGCGCGATTTGGTCGTGGCGGTCGACATCGGGACAGGCAGCGCGCGTGCCGGCATTTTCAACAGGCAGGGTGCGCTTCTGGCAAGGGCGGATTATCCCATCGCCATGAACCGGCCGGAAGAGAACCACGCGGAGCACGATTCCGAAAACATCTGGGCAGCGGCCTGCATTGCCGTGAAGACAGCGCGGGCAAAGGCCGGCGTGGAGGCGTCTTCGATTTCCGCGATCGGTTTTGACGCGACCTGTTCGCTGGTCGTGCGCGATCGCGACGGTGCGCCGCTCTCGGTCAATCGCAAGGGTGATGCGCGCTGGGACACCATTGTCTGGCTTGATCATCGCGCGCTTGACCAGGCCGACTTCTGCACGGCGACGAAACACCCGGTGCTCGATCATTCCGGCCGCGTGATGTCGCCGGAAATGGAAATGCCAAAGCTCATGTGGCTGAAGCAGAACCTGCCGGAACAATGGCAAAAGGCAGGTTATCTTTTTGATCTCGCGGATTTCATGTCGTGGCGTGCGACCGGCAGCGCGGCCCGCTCCCGCTGCACGCTGACGGCCAAATGGAACTACCTGGCGCATCGGCCGGACGCGTGGCAAAGCGATTTCCTCGAGGCAATCGGCCTGTCCGACCTCATCGAGCGCGGCGGTCTTCCCCAGGAAACGCTTGCCGTCGGTTCTTCGACCGGACGGCTGACACCGGAGGCCGCGGCAGATCTCGGCCTCGACGACATGTGCGAGGTGGCAACCGGACTGATCGACGCCTATGCCGGCGCGATCGGGGCACTCGGGGCCTTTGTGGCACAACCGGAGAAGCTGGAGCGGCAACTTGCCCTGATCGCCGGCACATCGAGCTGCATCGTCGCCTTTTCCAAGCAGATGAAACCGGGCTTTGGAATGTGGGGCCCCTATTTCGAGGCGGCGTTTTCAGGCAGCTGGCTGATCGAAGGCGGTCAATCGGCGACCGGTGCCCTGCTCGATCATATCGTGCGGAGTCACAGCGCCGGCGGCGAGCCGGATGCACAGGTGCATGGCGCGATCATCAAGCGCATTCAGGAACTCAGGGTGGTGCATGGTGCGGATTTCGCCGGACGCCTGCATGTGCTTCCCGACTTCCATGGCAATCGGTCGCCGCTTGCGGATCCGCATGCGCTTGGGGTCATAACCGGATTGACCCTCGATGCGTCCTTCGACGATCTCTGCCGGCTTTACTGGCGGACCTGCGTGTCGATCGCGCTCGGCATCCGGCATATTCTCGAAATGATGAAGTCAGCCGGTTACGATCTCGACACGCTGCACGTCACCGGTGGCCATGTGCGCAATGTGCTGTTGATGGAACTCTATTGTGATGTCACCGGATGCCGTGTCGTCGTGCCGGAAACCAATGATGCCGTCCTGTTGGGGACCGCGATGATCGCAGCCGTCGCCGGCGGGCTCTATGCGGATCTCGGGGCAGCTGGCCAGGCGATGTATCCCGGTGGCCATGAACGGCATCCGGATCCGCAAAAGTGGCCGGGCTATGATCGCGATTATCGGAAGTTCCTGATGCTCCACCGCCATCGCGCAGAACTCGAAGCGATCGACTAGACCGGACGTCCGACCGTGCATTTTTCGGATATTTGCAACGCAGAAAAAATATCGAAAGGGCTGGAACTTATTTTCGCGCGCCCCGTTTATGTGATGTCCGGATGTTGGTTCGTGTCGCCCCCAATGCGAACCGCCCCCAATGTATCCGGTTTCCGACTCACACGCCCCCTCGGTGAGTTGTTGATATCAGCCAGTGCCTTCCCCCGGCACTGGCTGTTTTCATTTCAGCCCAGAGCCCAGTCAGGATCCTTAAACAACCGCTCGCCCTATGGGCGAAGCGATGTGTTTGTTATTCCTCAAGGCGGGTGATGATTTCGTATTCGTGAGACGGTACCGTGAGGTGATATTCGATCCGTCCATTGGCTGTCATGTACAGCGCCTTGCCGCCGATGGCGATCGGCACCACCCGTTCCAGTACAGTGCGGGCGAAGGTATGTTCGTCGGCTTTCGGTGCGGCTTCGTTTGCCGGCAGATGCTCGATCCACTGGAGTTCGATTGCCTTTTGTCCCTTGAACATAGTCTCGAAACAATTGACGGTCAGGGAGTTGACGCCGGATGCAAGGGCGCCATGCGAGGCGGAGTTGACGATCAGTTCGTGCAGGGCAAGGCCGATATGCAGGGTGGCGTTGGGCGATAGATGGGCATTGATACCGGTTACGGAGATCGGATTTCCCCGGTCCGGCCAATAGGAGCTGAACTGCCGTTCGGCGAGCGCGAAAAGATAGGCACCCCGCCAGCTCGAATCTGTCACCAGGTCCTGCGAGTAGGACAGCGACTGTATGCGGCCGCGGAAGGTGGTCAGGAACCCATCCAGTGACAGGGCCTGCCTGGCTGTCTGGGTGGCGATGCCCTGGATGATGGCGAGCAGGTTTTTCGAGCGATGGCTGAGTTCGCGCAGCAATGTTTTGAGAATGCGCTCGCGATGCAGGGTGTCGGAGATGTCGGTGATCACAGTCAGAAGACCGCCACCATCCGCCGCGGCAACCGGTTCGATCTCGATCCGGTAGGTGACAACCTCATTGGCGTAGTGGACCTCGACCTCGGTGGCGGTCGGTTGCTGCTCGCGCAGGACAGCCCGCTTCAGAGCCGTCAGCCGAACATCGTCATCGCCGCCGAACAGATCGCCGCGATCAGGAACTAAGGCTCCCGGCCGATGCAGCCGGACAGGCAGGTTACCGAACAGCGTGACAGTCATATCGGCGGATTGGTGAAGGAAGCCGACACCCGTCTTCTTCAGCGCAATTTCCATTAAAATTGCGGCTTGTTCAGGCTTTGCCCCGGTCTGCTTCGTATTTCCTGCACTGGTCACGCGATACTTTCCCGTCAAAGGTTCGAACTGTCTTTCGCAACTTGGGCAGCGTTGAAAAAACAAGTGCCACGCTCGTTTTGGGAACGCGCGGGCCAGACGTTGTCGGTTTCATATTTTTCGTCACCGGGGTGCCGCTTTTGAATGGCAGCACCCCCAGGTTTAGCGATTTCAAGCCGCGGCTTTTGTGGACTCGTTGAAGAACAAAGCCTGACTGATCAGCGCCTTTACCATATCCGGGTTGAAAGGTTTGGTGACCAGGAATGTCGGCTCAGGGCGTTCCCCCGTCAGCAGGCGCTCCGGGAATGCGGTGATGAAAATAACCGGGATCGCCGACGTCTTGAGAATATCGTTGACGGCGTCGATACCGGAGCTGCCGTCAGCCAGCTGGATATCGGCAAGCACCATGCTCGGACGAGTCGACTGGAACAGAGCCACAGCTTCGGCATGTGTCCTGGCGATGCCCGTGACGCGGTGGCCAAGGCTCTCGACCATTTGCTCGATATCAATGGCAATCAGCGGTTCGTCTTCGATGATCATGATGTCGGTCGCAACCTGACGCGAAATCTCCTCGGACGCCCGCTCCAACAGCTTGTGCATGGCTGTCTCGTCCAGTTCGAGTACCTCGCCCGCTTCGGTGGGGCGGAAGCCTTCGACCGAAACCAGCAGGAACGCCTGGCGCGCCAGGGGAGAGACCGATGCAAGGTTGATCGAAGCGCGTTTCTCCCAGGCAAACGGTGAAACCGGCTCGGGGATCATCACCGACGACGAACCAAACAGCTTTGTGTAGAGTTGGAACAATGCGACCCTGTCATTGCTCGACTCTGGAAAAATCGTGACGTCCGCGATCAAGGCCTCGAGCACTGCGGCTACATAGGCGTCGCCTGACGTCTGGGACCCGGTCAGGGCCCGGGAATACCGGCGCAGATAGGGTAGAAACGGCGCGATCCGGTTCGAAAGTGACATAGATGAACTCCCTCAAGCAGGCCAATGCGTATGACCTTCACCGGGCTGAAACGCGCTTCTGAAAAAAAAGTTCCTTCCCATGGAACATTTTTTTTGCTGGCGCATTCTGTATCCGATGAACGACCAAAGGTAACAAAGATTCATGAGCTATAAAACAGGGGCAGAGCGTGGGGCGGTCAAGCCGGTGCACGCTGACGATCCGAACGGACAGATTGCAACAAAATTGAGGGCGCTTTACATTTCGGTACAGGAGGAGGCCATTCCCGATCGTTTTCTCGATCTTCTCGAGCAGCTGGATGCTGTCGAACAAAAGCAGTCGAATGCGGGTATGGCTGAATGAGCGGTACAGCGAAAACGGACGTTAAAGCGGAAGAACCGAGCTTCAAGCGGGAGATGCTGGCGGCGCTTCCGAGCCTGCGCGCCTTCGCCATGTCGCTGATCGGTCGCCATGATCGGGCGGATGATCTGGTGCAGGACACCATCATGAAAGCCTGGGCCAAACAGGACCATTTCGAGATGGGCACGAATATGAAGGCCTGGCTGTTCACGATCCTGCGCAACGAGCTTTATAGCCAGATGCGCAAGAGAGGCCGGGAGGTCCAGGACAGCGACGGCTACTTTACGGAATCGCTCGCGCAGCACCCGGCGCAATACGGCTCGCTCGATCTGCAGGATTTCAAGCGCGCGCTGGATCAGTTGCCCCCCGACCAGAGGGAAGCCATCATTCTGGTTGGAGCGTCGGGCTTTTCCTATGACGAGGCTGCCGAGATCTGCGGCTGCGCCCTTGGCACCATCAAGAGCCGGGTAAACCGCGCACGCCAGCGTCTGCAGGATATTCTTCAGGTAACCGGAGAAAACGAATACGGCCCGGATGCGACGTCCGCACCGCTGACATCGCGGGCCTTCGTATCCTGAAACAGGACGGATAAATGCGCGCGGCGCCCCGCGTCGCGCGTTGTTATGCCAACTGATGATGTCGGACAGAGTTTCGCGTGATGCATTGTGGGGTGGAAACAGGCATGCGAAATGTGGCAGAAAGTCCGCGTGGCATGCAGAACAGGTGGTTGGCCGCACAAACCGTGCGCGCCGGCGAAGTTGGGGACGGATGAACAAGACAACACCGGAACTGCCGGCCGCAGTGGCTGACAGTCTTCATTCGGCCGAACGGCTCGATGTCCTGCAATCTGTTGCGCCGGACATGCGCCTGCTTGATCCCGATTTCGATTCGATCACGCACATCGCCGCGGACCTGTTTCGTGCACCGGTGGCGCTTGTCAGCCTGATCGAGCCCCATACGCAATGGTTCAAGTCGCGGGTCGGAACCGAAGACACCCATGCGCCTTCGCTCGAATCATTCTGCGCCCATACGATTGCCGGCTCCGGTGAGGTCTTTCTGGTTCCCGACGCATGCCTGGATCCGCGCTTTGCACATCAGCCACGCGTTGCAGGGGAACCCTTTCTGCGGTTTTATGCCGGTGTGCCCGTCATCATCGACGGACAAGCGATCGGCACCGTCTGTGTGTTCGACGTGGTTGCGCGGCCGCACACCGATCCGCAGTTGATCGTGCAACTGCACCGATTGTCGGCGCTTGCCTCTTCGCTGTTGAAGCTGAAGGATGAAGCGCGCAAGCGCGCGCTGAAGGAAGCCGCCTTGTCGCGGGACGGGCGTCGTCACGCCATGGCCCTCGATGCGGCCAATGTCGGCAGCTGGCTCTGGGACATCCGAACCGGCTCAGTTGCCGGAAACGGCGCCATGAACCGCCTGTTCAACCTTCCGGTCAGCGGCGCTCCGTTGCGCGCCAAAGATATTTTCGCCTCCATTCTTCCCGACGATCGCGTCAAGACGCTGGACAAGCTGCGCGATGCGATGGCGCAGGATGAGGAGTATGACGGGCTTTTCCGGGTGCGGTCCACCGGCCGGTGGCTGCTCGGGCGGGGACGTGTGCACGAGCGCGACGCAGATGGCCGGCCGACAGTGTTTCTCGGCATCAACCTCGATGTGACCGACGAGCAGTCCTCCATTCAGCGAACACGCCTGCTCCTGCGTGAACTCAATCACCGGGTCAAGAATACGCTGGCGATGCTGCAGTCCCTGGCCCGCCAGACCTTGCGCCAGACCAGCGATCCGCACCTGTTCATGAAAGCCTTTTCCGGGCGTCTGCAGGCGATCTCCGAGGCGCATGGTCTCTTGTCCGATCACGAATGGGGCGAGATCCGCTTGTCGTCGCTTTTTGCCAAGCAGATTTCGCCCTATGCCCGCGACTATGACGCCCAGGTGGAAATTCACAAGGACGACATTTCGCTCGGACCGGACCAGGCCGTCGGACTTGGGCTGGTGCTTCACGAACTTGCCACCAATGCCGCCAAGTATGGCGCGTTATCGACGGCGCGGGGGAAGATAGTGCTCACGGCGCGCAGCGTGACTGAAGAGACGGGACGCGTTCTGCACCTGACCTGGACCGAAGTGGATGGCCCGCCTGTGCACCCCCCGGAACGCCGTGGCTTCGGGTCAATCCTCATCGAGCGCAGTCTCGACAAGGTACTCGGCAGTTCGGTCAAGGTGGAATATCTTCCCGCCGGGGTGACGGCAATCGTGCGATTACCCCTTTAAAGCCTGTCCGACGCTTTCGAAACGTCAGCGGCCTTCAATCGTCGTTGCGCGATTTGCGGGTAAAGCCCAGCAGTGCACCGACCCCGACGGCAAGACCCGCAGCGAGCAGCGGCTTCCTGCGGAAAATGGTCATGGATGCAGCGACAGCCAGGTTTGCCTGCGCCATCGACCGCCGTCTACGCTCGGCAGCCAGCCGCGCATCGCGGGCGCTCAGCGTATACATGACACCCATTATGATAAGGCCGATCAAGAGCGAGGCGCCGCCAAGGATCAAGGCTGCGTGCAGCGGCGTATAGAGTGTGCTGAGATACAAGCCGCCTGCGACGAGCGCAAAGACATAGGCCGTTGCAAAAAATACGCCCGCAAAAACAGACAAAGCCGCGTTGCGCTTGTATCGCGACACGGTGTGACCCACGTCGCTGGCGAGCAGGGCAGAAACCAGAGCACCCAACGGACCCATTCATTTTCTCCAGAAACAGAATTTTTCTCGAAACACCTGCTATCGAGCGATGTTCCAGTCTGTCCCGCAACACCAAGCGGGACCGGAAAACGACAATGACGGTCCCTGCGAAAACAGGGCCGTCACGTGCCGCGCAGGGTTAGCGACGCATCAGGGCTGCAACGAAGATGCCGACCAATGCGGCAGCACCCAGGGTCGCGACCGGATGTTCGCGAACCGTGTGGCGGACCTGCTTTTCCGTGCTGGCATAACGGGCGCGCAGTTCCGACAAAAGCTGTTCGCCGTTGCTCAGCAGGTCGTGAAGGCCGGCTTCGGCCTGATCGCGGGCATCATGGGCGCGGGCGCGAACGTCTGTGGATGCCTCTGTGCCGCGCTTCGAGAGAAGCTTGGTCAGGGCTGCGATATCGCTGCGGATTTCGCTGATCTGGTCCTCGACCGGAGCGTTCAGAAATGCGTTGCGCTTCTTTGCACGGGAGCTTGAAAAAAGACCAGTTGCCATCGGGTAACTCCTAGATTTCAGGAATGACCACGGTTGGCCGTCCCTTTTCCGTTTCGTGCCGGCATAGACAAGACTGCGATACCAGCGGTTCACATTCGAAACGCGCGAAGTCCCGTTTGGTTCCTGAATTAGGGCAAAGTAATTAATGCGCTGCGGTATGCGGAAGGATGAAGGGTGTGGTGCCGAGCGGGGTTACGTTGACGCGCATGGTGCAGCCAAACACTGTTTCCATGATCGAGTCGGTCATCACCTCCTGCGGCGAGCCTGCAGCGCGGATGCGGCCAGCCTTCATCAGGATCATCTTGTCGGCGAACATGGCCGAGAGATTGAGATCGTGCATGACGGCGATGACGCCGCCGCCACGCGCACAAAAATCCCGGGCCAGCCGCATGATCGTCAGCTGGTGGCGGATGTCGAGGCTGGACACCGGTTCGTCGAGCAGCAGGAAGGACGGTTCGCCATTCCGGATAGGCTCCCAGATCTGGCAAAGCACGCGAGCCATCTGCACGCGCTGTTGTTCGCCGCCCGAGAGTTCCTGGTAGAAGCGACCGGAAAAACCCGTGAGATCGACAGCGTCCAGCGCCTGCTGCGCAATGCGGTCCGTCAGCGCTGTGCCAACGCCGCCCCCGATCGAGAGGCCCATGCGGACGATTTCGCGCACGGTGAAGGGAAACGAAATGACGGTCGCCTGCGGTAGGACGGCGCGCTTCAGTGCCAGTTCCCATGGTTTTAGCGTGGTGATGTCGTGGCCATTGATACGGACCGTGCCGTCATAGGCCGTCTCGCCGGCGATGGCCTTCAAGGTTGTCGTCTTGCCCGAGCCGTTCGGCCCTGCAATTGCGGTCAATTCGCCGGCCCTTGCCTCGAGAGAAACGCCATGCAGGACGCGCTTATCCGAAAGCTGAACGATGAGGTTGGATGCACTGATCATGATCTTTGTCTCAAAGGCCCATATGCGTGCGACCGCGCAGAAGGATCCAGAGGAAGAAGGGGGCTCCGGCAAAGGCGGTGATGATGCCGATCGGCAGTTCGGCAGGCGGCACAATGGTGCGAGCGATCATGTCGGCGAAGATCAGCAACGTGCCGCCGAGCAGGGCTGAGGCCGGCAGGAGATAACGATGATCCGGGCCGATGATAAGGCGCAGGACATGCGGGACGACGATGCCGACGAAGCCGATGCCGCCGGAGACGGCAACAGATGCGCCGGTGGCGGCTGCGACGCTGACGATGGCAATGTTCTTCAGCCGCTGGACAGGAACGCCCATATGGAAAGCCGCGGCTTCGCCGAGCGTCAGCGCATTCAGGCCACGCGCCAGAAACGGCACGACGGCAAGCGATAGGACAATAATCGGTCCGGCCGCCATGATCTTCGTCCAGTTTGCGCCAGCCAGCGATCCGAGACCCCAGAAGGTCAGGTCACGCAATTGCTTGTCGTCGGCCATGAAGATCAAAACGCCGGTGACGGCGCCGGCGAGCGCACCCAGCGCAATACCGGCCAAAAGCATGGTGGCGACGGAGGTCTGGCCGCTGCGCGTGGCGATCCGGTAGAGAAGCAGGGTTGTGCCGAGCCCTCCGAGAAAGGCTGCGATCGGCAAAGTGTAAAAGCCGAAGACGGCAAACAGCGGGCCGAAGACCGAGGTGCCGAGAACGATCATCAGGACGGCGCCGAGGCTGGCACCGGAGGACACGCCGACCAGGCCGGGATCTGCCAGAGGGTTGCGGAACAGTCCCTGCATGACAACGCCGGAAACGGCGAGCGATGCACCGACCAGAAGGCCGAGCACCGCACGCGGCAGGCGGATGTCAAGAATGATGATCCGGTCGCGCAGGCTCAGCGCCTGCTCGACGTTGTTCAGTCCGAGCACGCCCAGCAGGACGTCCGACACCGAGGCATCGGCCGCGCCAGTCATGATCGATGCACAGAACATGGTGGCCGTGATCACACCGAGTGCGGCGATCAACAGCCGGGCGATCCGCGAGCGATCGCCGGACAGCCAGTCCGATCTCAGGCGTGCGAGAAGGCCTTCGGTTCGCCCATCGGCCACCATGGTTTCACTGCGAGACATTCGCTTTTCCATAAACCGCAGCGTTCAGTTCGCGCACGGCGCCCGCCGTCCGCGGGCCAAAGCCGAGCAAATGCAGGCCATCCATGCGGATGACCGTTTTCGCCGCCGCCGCCGGCGTGAGGCTCAGCGCCGGATGGGCGAACAAATCGGCATCGCTTGCCGCATGATCGCCGCCACGGGTCATCATCAGCACCACATCCGGCTTTGCCTCAATGATCGCCTCGTCTGTCAAAGCCTTGTAACCCTGGAAGTCATCCGTTGCGTTGACCATGCCGGACAGCGCAATGATCGCATCGGCAGCGGTTCCGGAACCGGAAGCCATGATCTTTCCACCCTGCGTCGAAAGGATGAACAGCACGCGTTTGCGTTCCGATACCGGTCGTTTTGCGGCATCGGTGACAGCCGCATCAAGGTCGGCCTTGACCTGGATTGCCAGCGCTTCCGCCTTGTCGGCAAGGCCGAGAAACGCGCCGACCGTCTTGATCTTTGCGATAATGCCGGCCCCGTCATAGCTTTCCGGCACGGATTCGAAGGGGATCGCGGCGTCGCCGAGAAGGGCGAGTGCTTCCGGGGGGCCGCTGCCCTCGACGGCGATGATCGCGCTTGGATTTGTCGCCATCACGCCTTCGGCCGAAAGCTGGCGCATATAGCCGACATCCGGGATCTTCAAAGCGGCTTGCGGATAAACGCTGGTCGAATCGCGTCCGACCAGGCGGTTTTCCGCGCCAAGCGCATAGATGATTTCCGTGATCGCGCCGCCGACCGAGACCAGTCTCGATGTGTCCGGCTGCTGCATTTCCTGTGCCACGGAAGCGCGCACGAACGCCCCGGTACCGGGCGCTGCGACCGGCAGCAGGAATGGCACCGACACGGCCAGAACGGCAACCGTCAGCTCCCAGGAGCGCAGCCTGCGAAAATCGTATCCGTTTTTCATCAACCCTCTCCCTTATGCAGCCACAGTGGTATCGAGGCGCTGCAGACCTTCCATGATCCGGCGCCATTCCGTGCGCTCCGCCACGCCTTCCTGGCGCTTACCGAAGAACTGGATGACCATTTCGCCCTTCGAATCCAGGGCTTCGAGCGAGGTCACGTGGCCGTCGGCGGTCGGCTTGCGAACCGCCCAGATTTCGGCCAGATGGTCGGTGCGCAGGTGAAGATGGAAGGTCGGATCCATCACGTTCAGCCAGGGGCCCATTGTCTTGACGGTCGCAACCGGGCCGGAATGGATCTGGATGATGCCGTGATTGCCGACGAAACACATGATCGGGAGACCGATTTCGGCCGATTGCGTCATCATCGTCTCGATCGATGACGCCTCCAGCTTCCAGGCGAAGTCATCGCCGATGCTGGTCAGGGCCTGGCGGCGGTCGAGCTTCAGCCGGCGCAGGATACCGTGGAACTGATGCGTGTCGGTCATCTTCGACCACTGGTCCCGCAGTTCTGCGCTGTCGACAACGGTTTCGGGTTCGTTTTTGGCTGTTGCTTTCGGCGTGGCGACGAAAATCTGGCTCTGGTCCTCGACCCGCAGGTCGTCGACGATCGCGGCATAGGCTGTGAGGTTCGAGGCCGGACGCATATGCACCTTGTGAACGGCCGTTCCCTGGGCGTCGAAAAACTGCAGGCTGCGGCGCACGTCCTCGCCATCCGTCTTTGTCACGGCAAAACCGTGAGCCCAGGCGCTCGGGAAGATGCGCAGGTCGATTTCGCTGCCGAGCACGATGGAGGCCTGCTTGCCGGCTGTTGCCGTCTCGAACACGCCGATCTTTTCATGCACGGCGCTTTCGTCGCGGGTCAGCGCCATGACTTCACCGAGTTCCGGTGCGCGGGCGAGAAAGCGATTGGCATCGCCGTCGATTCGAACTGCGCTCAGGCCGCATTCGGCAGCCACCAAAGCGGCTTCGGAAATGCCGAGTTGGGCTGCGATGTCGCGTTCGCGGAGCTTGGGATTGGCGGCCCGGTAGGCGCGGATTTCAGAAGGGGAGGGGAGTGTTGTGTCGGTCATGGCAGGCCTATTTGTTCAGTATGAGTTTGCCCTGGCGGGTGATTTTCATGCGGTAGATCGATCCGTCGTGGGCGATCAGAATTTCGTTGTCCCCGCGGAATAGATCGCGGCTTTCGACGATGCGATGGGTCTGGCCCTGCAGCGTTGATCGCGGGATTGCCGCAGCTCTGTCGGTTTCGGTTGGCATGCAGGGGTGACGTCCTGGGCATCATGGCAGGCGGGCTGGAAACACGCGCCGTCTGCCTGTCGTTGCGATTAGTATCTTGACTTCAATACTCATCTTTTAATATGGACGCAATACCAGATTTTTTTAGTCTAGTATTCGCGGTTGAGGTTTGCGCCGGCGGCCGGAACGGATATGTCAGGCGCCAATAAGGGCTAGAAGCATGAAAAGACTTCAGGGATTGTTGAGTGTCGCCGTGATCGCGTCTGCCTGCGCGGGTCACGCGGTCTTTGCGCAGGATGCGGCGACGGCAGCCGCTGGCACGCTCAGCATCGAGCTGAATGACGTCGTCGCCAGCGAAAAGGGATGCAAGTTCACCTTCGTTGCTGACAATAGTCTCGCGCAGTCGCTGTCGAAGGTTTCGTTCGAATTCGTATTGTTCGATCAGAAAGGGCTTGTCGAGCGCATGGCGGTGCTCGATTTCCGCGATCTGCCGTCCGGCAAGACCAAGGTCCGCCAGTTCGATCTGCCGGGAACGAAATGCGAGGCCGTCAAGAGCCTGCTGATCAATGACACACCGGCCTGCACCGGTGAAGTCCTGACGAAGGACGCCTGCATGAAGGCCCTCAGGACGGGATCGAAATCGCCCGTCGAACTCAAGGGCTGACAACGTCCGCAGCGACAGGACTGATAGAATGATGCGTACCGCTCTTACATGGACTGCCGCCATTGCCGTCTCGCTTCTCGCGCATGGCGGTGCGGCAACGCTGTTTAATCCACAGCCTTCCGAACAGGCGGAGGTTGCCGGCGGCGAAGCCATGGAGGTGGCGGTTCTCGGCAACGCCTTTGAGGATGTGATCGAGGCCGGCGATCCAACGGAGCCACTCGATCCGCTGGAAGAACAGCCGGAAGAGATCGAGCCGATCGACGCCGAAGTGGCCGAGGCCGTGCCCGAGGAAATCGTGCCGGTCCAGTCCGAGGTCGCTGCGGAAACACCGAGCGACATTCCGCCGGTCGAAGCGGACATCATCCTGCCCGCCGACGAGATGCCGCCCGTGGCTGTTGCGGAAGCCGAGGTCACGGCAACGGTGCCACCGGTCGAGACCGTCGTGCCTGAAAAGAAGCCGGAGCAGAAGCCTGAACCGGAAAAGGTCGAAAAGCGCAAGGAAATCAAGAAGCCGGAACCGAAGAAGCAAAAACCGGTGAAAAAGAATGCGAGCCGCCCGAAGGCCGGGGAAGCTGGTGCAGCCGTCGCCTCGCAGAAAAAAGGGCAGGTCGACGGAGCTGAAACGGCCAAGGCGAGCACCTCCCAGGGCAAGAAGGGCGCATTCTGGCAACAGTCCGGCAATGCATCTGTCTCGAACTACAAGGGCAAGGTGCGGTCGAAACTGGCCCGTGCTTTCCGATATCCGTCAAAGGCAAGGCAGGGGGTCACCGGTGTGCCCTGGGTTCGTTTTACCATTTCGGCGAGCGGTGCCGTGCGTGGATTGACCATTTCTAAAAGCTCCGGCTCGCCAATCCTGGATGAAGCTGCCCTGAGCGCGGTCAACCGTGCAGCGCCGTTCCCGCCCATTCCGGAAGGGGCTGGAAAGAACAGCTGGGATTTTCTCATCCCCATGAAGTTTGCAAGAGGGCGCTGACGGCGCGGCACAGTACGCCAGAGTGCTGAGCAGCGGGCGGCGGCGACAGGCGCTGCTGATGCATCGAAAAATATGATGAAAAAACTCATGTTTATACTTTACTCGAATTATCAAGTTTTATAGGGTCCTCTCATCCAAGAAACGAAGCGGGTCAATCTCGGTGAAAATTGCCGTGGAGAAACGCAAGGGCGGAGACGACAGAATGCACGACAAGAAGCGTCAGCAGCGGAGCAAGAGCCGCTACGATCAGCCGGCAACCGTCGTCGAGACGGTTGTTGAGATTGAACGGCCGACGCTGGAAGGCCGCAGTTTCCTGTATGTCGGCGGACGCGATTGTCAGGTTGCGCATTTGCGCCAGATCGCCACTTCCTATGGTGCCGAACTGATCCATCATGATGGCGGTCTGCGCGAGGCGGTGTCACGCATCGACAATGTCCTGCCCTCCGTCGATTGCGTGTTCTGCCCGATCGACTGCATCAGCCATGATGCATGCCTGCGGGTGAAAAGCGGCTGCAAGAAGTGGGGCAAGGCCTTCGTGCCTTTGCGTAACGGCAGCAAGTCCAGCCTCGAGCGGGCGTTTGCCGAGCTCAGCACAAACCACGGCCGCGGCAACTGACCCGTGGCAGTGGGCGAGGCGCAGGTCTCGTTCTGACGCGACGAACGGAGAAAAACATGAGCGAGCAGCGTCCCGATCAGTACATGATGATCGGTCTTCACAAGATGGCGTCCCAGTTCGGGGATGGCCTTGTTCCGGAACTCTACGCGCTTTTGTCGCGCCGCAGCTTTCATGAAGAGACCGTTGCGAACGTGGTCGCGTTTCCGAATGAACAGGTCCGCTTGCCGGTGCGGCAGCCGTTTTTTGTTGCGCCTGACGCTGCGGACAATATTCTGCGCTTTCCGATCGCTGCGGGCGCAGATCCTGCCCGCAAAGACAAGAGATAGAGATTGCCATGTTTTACGCCATGAACCGCTTCCAGATCACCATCGGCCATGAACAGGCTTTCGAGGATGTCTGGAAAAACCGCGATTCGAGCCTGGCGGACATGCCGGGCTTTGTCGAATTCAAATTGCTGCGCGGCCAGACGGTGGCGGAGGAGGGTTATACCCTGTTCGTTTCCAGCTCGATCTGGCGGGATCGCGATGCCTTTTCGGCGTGGACAAAATCCGAAAACTTTCGCGCGGCCCACAAGAATGCCGGCGACAACAGGGCGATGTATCTCGGGCCGCCAAAATTCGAGGGCTTCTCGGTCGTCGAGGGCGCGTGATGACAGCCAGATCGGACGATGATCGTATCGAGGTTCTGCCGGTTCTGCCGTCGCTCGATCTTGCCGTGACGCTGGCTTTCTATCGAGACTGCCTGGGCTTTTCGACCGTCGTGCACCAGGACGACGGTTATCTGATTGTCCGGCGTGCCGAGATGGAGCTGCATTTCTGGCTGGCGACGGATCGTTTGCTTTGCGAGAACAGTTCGGTCTATCTGCGTGGTGGCGGGATCGGTGACCTGCACCGCGAGTTCAGCGCCAAGGCCGTGCCGCAACTGAGCGCGATGACCGTTCGGCCGTGGAATATGGAAGAGTTCTACATTCACGATCCGCATGGCAATCTGCTGCGGTTCGGGCGCATTCCACGACCGTAGCCGTCAGCGGTTCAGGCGTCGCGTGCCGGTAAAAAGACACCGAGTGCTATCGAAAGCCAACCCAGCATCATCAACACGCCGCCCGTGGGGGCCGACATCGGAAACAGCCCGTGGCCGAGCATGTGCCGTGCCGTCAGGTCGGCCGCAAACAGGGCCGTGCCGACAGCAAGCAGAAGGGCGGCAAGGGCAGCCGTGCGGAACTGTGGCCAGGCTGCATAAAGCGCCACCAGCGCCGGGGCATGGGCAAGACACATGGCAGAGGCGCCGCCGAGCAGGCGCGGATCGGCACCATGGGAGGCGGCTGCCGCGCTGACGACGCCGGCAAGGCCCATCATGCCCGCGACGAAGAGGATCGATCGCCGCAACGAACTGGTCTTCATTGTGGTTCTTCCCTGTTCTGCATGTGGTGGGCGAGCCGTGTCACCGGTTCGAGAATGACACTTCGCAATTGCGGGTGGGCGACGGTTTCCTCAAGAGCCTGCGTGAAGCAAAAAAGCCATTCATCCCGCTCGACGGCGCCGATGGAGGCGCCGAAATGGCGGCGGCGCAGCATCGGATGACCGCGCTTGTCGGTGTAGAGCGGCGGTCCGCCAAGCCAGCCGGTCAGGTATTCATAGAATTTTTCACGGCTGCCTGTGAGATCGGCGGGATGCAAGGCGCGGCATCGGGCGGCTTCGGGCAGCGTGTCCATCAGGGCATAGAAGCGCGTTGTCAGCGCTGCCACCGTCGCATCGCCGCCGATCGCTTCGTACAGGGTCGTCGATTCCGGTTCACTCATTCGCTTTGTCCTGCCAGGTGCTGTTTTTTACGGGACCGCCTGCAGCTTCACAATGGGCATTCGCGTGGTTTCAGCCTTGCGACGTTTCATCGCGTTTTTCGTCATTGCCTCATAAAGCAATTGACAAACCGTCCAGCCGGTATCTTTATGGGCGATGGCCATAGCACATCACCGAAAAAAGCAGCCTGAACAGGTTCGCCAGCAATTGCTGAGCGTCGCGGCGCGACTCGCTTATGATCAAGGTCTCGGCAATGTCACGCTGGATGCAGTGTCCCAGAAAGCCGGTGTCAGCAAGGGTGGTCTGCTGCACCATTTTCCCAGCAAGATGGCGCTGCTCAACGGGCTGTTCGACGACATGATCGATAAATTCGATGCGGCGATGGCACAGATGATGCGCAGCGATCCGGTTCCGCAGGGGCGTTTCACGCGGGCCTATATCTCGACCGTATTCGCCTTCGATGATGGCGATCCGGTTGACGGGGCCGGCGATGCCCAGGCGTGGCACGTGCTGACCATTGCGCTGCTTGCCGAGCCGCCCCTGCGGGATCGCTGGCGGCAATGGGTGGCTGATCGGACAGACGAATTTGTCGGCACCGATTCGTCGCCCGACTGCCAGCTTGCCCGCTTTGCCGCCGACGGCATCTGGCTGGCCGATCTCTTGCAGAGCCATGATCTGCCCCCAGATGTTCGCAGCGTCATGCTTGCCCGCCTCAATGCCCTTTCGCTGCAATAGCCGTCTTTCGGAGCCATTCCATGACCCCCGCCACGCTCTATGCCATGCTCGTTATCGCCATCGTCTTCGAAGTGCTCGGCACCTCGGCCATGCAGGCAGCCCAGCATTTTACCCGGCTGGTGCCGACGCTGGTCATGATCGGCTGCTACGCCGTGGCCTTCTATTTTCTGTCCTATACGCTGAAGGTCATCCCCGTCGGTATCGCCTATGCGATCTGGAGCGGTCTCGGCATCGTGCTGATCTCGCTGGTCGGCGTTTTCGTCTTCGGCCAGAAGCTCGATTTGCCGGCCATTCTTGGCCTCGGACTGATCATTGCCGGGGTGCTGGTGCTCAATCTGTTCTCCAAATCCACCTTCCATTGAACGCGCAGATCCGCTGAATTTCTCCTTGCAAAAGTCATTATCGGATTCTATCGCTAGAAATTGAAAGCGGTTTCAATTTAAGCGTCTGCTTGTGTCCATCCGGATTAAGGTCCGGCGGGAGGCGGCTCTCGCGGCGAAAAGGAAGTTGATCATGACCATACGAACCGTCGTCTGGGGCGAGAATATCCACGAACAGACCAATGATGTCGTCAAAGGCATCTATCCTGATGGCATGCACACGACGATCGCCGCATCGCTGAACACCGATGTCGGCATCGAGGCAACGACCGCGACCTTGCAGGAGCCGGAGCATGGCCTGAGCGTGGAGCGACTGGCCAATACCGACGTGCTTTTGTGGTGGGGTCACAAGGATCACGGCGCGGTCTCCGACGAAATCGTCGAGCGTGTCGCCAAGCGCGTCTGGGAAGGCATGGGCCTGATCGTGCTTCATTCCGGTCATTTCTCAAAGCCCTTCAAGCGTTTGATGGGCACGCCCTGTGCGCTGAAGTGGCGCGAGGCCGGCGAGCGCGAACGGCTCTGGGTGATCAATCCGCGGCACCCGATCGCAGAAGGGCTGGATGAGAATTTCGTTCTGGAAAACGAGGAAATGTACGGCGAGCAGTTTTCGGTGCCGGAACCGCTCGAAACTGTCTTCATCTCCTGGTTTGCGGGCGGCGAGGTGTTCCGCTCCGGTCTCACCTGGCGACGCGGGGCCGGCAATATCTTCTATTTCCGCCCCGGTCACGAAACCTATCCGACCTATCACGACGGCAATGTCCAGAAGGTGCTGCGCAACGCCGTCAGGTGGGCCTACAACCCCCAGGGAACCTATAGCGCCATCCATGATGCGCCAAACGTGCCGGTCGAACAGGCGCTCGAGCCGATCGTCGAGCGCGGTCCGAAGCTGCACCAGTCCGGCGAAGCCGGATACAAGTGAGGTCCACCATGCGTTTACTGATCCTTGGAACCGGCGGCATGGCCAATAGCCATGCTATGAATTTTGCGACCATCAAGGGCGTCGAACTGGTGGCGGCGGTTGATGTCAACCTTGCTGTCGTGCGGGCCTTTGCGCTGCGTCACGACATCGCCAACAGCTTCACCTCGCTTACCGATGCCATCGCCTGGGGCGAGTTCGATGCGGTCGCCAATGTCACGCCCGATCGCATACACTACCCGACCACGCTGGCGTTGCTGGCTGCCGGCAAACACGTGCTCTGTGAAAAGCCGTTGGCGGAAACCTATGCCAAGGCCGCCGAAATGGCCGATGCTGCCGAGAAATCCGGCCTCGTCGCGATGGTCAACCTGACCTACCGCAATGTCGCCGAGATCCAGAAGGCCCGGCAGATGGTGCTGGCCGGCGAGATCGGCACGGTCCGCCATGTCGAGGCGTCCTATCTGCAGAGCTGGCTCGTTTCCAAGGCCTGGGGCGACTGGTCGATGGAATCGCAATGGCTGTGGCGGCTGTCGACGAAACACGGCTCCAACGGCGTGCTTGGCGATGTCGGCATTCACATCCTCGATTTTGCCGGCTATGGCGCAGCGACCGATGTCGATCACATTTTTGCCCGCCTGAAGACCTTCGACAAGGCACCGGGAAACCGCATTGGCGAGTATGATCTGGATGCCAATGACAGCTTCACCATGACGGCGGAGTTTGCCAATGGCGCCATGGGTGTGATCCATGCCAGCCGTTGGGCCACCGGCCATCTCAACGAATTGCGCCTGCGCATGCATGGCGAAAAAGGCGCGATCGAGGTCATTCATACGCCTGACGGATCGACGCTGCGTGCCTGCCTCGGCAAGGATGTGGAGACCGGGACCTGGGCGGATATCGATGCCGGCACAGTTCCAACGAATTACGAGCGCTTCGTCGAGGCTGTGCGGGCGAAAAAGACGGTCGAACCCGGTTTCCGGCATGCGGCCAATCTTCAGAAGGTGCTTGATCTCGCCATGTTCACCGAAAAGGAACGGCGCGAGCTAAAGGTCTGACGGACAGACGCCCGTCGAATTGCGGATCACCAGTTCCACCGGCCAGACCTCGCGCAGGGTGCTGGCCGGCGTTCCCTGCAGAAGCTCGAGCACCATTTCCGCGATCCTGGCGCCCGCCGCCCGAATCGACGATCGTGTCGTCGACAGCGTCGGCACGAGATTGTCCGGGCTGATATAGGGAAAGACGTCGTCATGGGCGATCAACGAGATGTCGTCGCCGACCTTCAGGCCTGAAACGCGGATGGCTCGCATGGCGCCAAGGGCCGACATCATCGACCCCGCAAGCACGGCCGTCGGGCGTTGCTCCAAAGCGAGGAAGCCCTGCATCAGACGAAAGCCCATCTCGTCGGTGAATTCGCCATTGCCGGACATCAGGGGATCGACGGCGATGCCGTGCGCTGCCAGCGCCGTCTGATAGCCTTCGTGACGGTGATCGGCAAAGACCCGGCCGCGGTGACCGTTGAGAAAGGCGATGCGCCGGTGACCGAGGTCCAGCAGATGGCTTGTCGCCTGGCGGATCGCATCGAAATTGTCGATATCGAGCCAGCCGAATTCGCCCGGCGCCTGGGTTCGCCCGTGGACGATGAACGGCAGGCGCAGGGAGGTCAGCAGCGCAATGCGCGGGTCGTCGGTGAAGGGCGAATGCAGGATCACGGCATCGACGCGTTTGCTCGCGGCAAGCCTGCGATAGGTGTTGAGCTCGGCCTCAGACGAATCGACCGTCGAAACCAGAATATCCACCTCGTCCTGCTGCAGCCTTGTGCCAAGGCCGCCCATGAATTCGCTGGTGTGCGGTCCGAACTGGCCGCCGCCGCGAAAGACGATGCCGATGGCGCCGACACGACCGGTGGCAAGGCCAAGCGCGCTGGTGTTGGGGCGGTATCCAAATTCGAGCGCGGCTTTCAGCACGCGGTCGCGCGTCGCCGGCTTGACCTCGGGATAACCGCTGAGCGCGCGGCTGACTGTCGTCTGCGAAAGGGCAAGCCGGCTTGCAAATTCCTTGAGGTTCATGCGCGATCGTCCTTTTGTCCCTTGTCTTCTAGGACGCTTTGCCGATCGTTCAAAGGGGAAGAGGCGGGATTCCCTCGCGGATGCGGGCGGAAAAGTCCGGCGTATTGTCCGCTTCAACGGCCCGCGGGCCGATCCTGCCGGCCATGCGCAGCTGTTCCAGCGTAAAACCCGGCGTCAGGCCGCGCACGGTATCGATGTATTCGGCGAGATAGCCTGAAAAGATCAGCCGGTAGTCGAGCGGCAGGTCGGGCACGATGCGGGCAACCATGTCATAGACGATCGTCGTGCAATTGGCGGTGACCGTGTTGTAGAAGCGCGGCGTCTCGGCTAGCGCGTTGGCCGCGTCGACATAGGCCATGAACAGGGAGCGCATGGCCGGTTTCGCCATGGCGATGCGGTAGAGATAGACATCTTCCTTGCGCACATTGGTGCGCAGACGCACGATGTCGCGCTCATCGGCGGCAACGATGCTGGTCTCGAACTCCTTGAAGAAGCCGCCGACTTCCGAAAAACGTTCGTGTTTTTCCTTCCGGATCTCCACCGAAAACGTGACGAAACTGCCATCCTCGAAGCCGAAGGAAACCAGCGTATGGGCAATCGCCGGGCTCGACCAGTAGGACAGCAGCATATCGACAGAGGCCAGTTTCTCGAGGTCGTAGGTCCGGGTCTCCCAGTTGACGGTATAGTCCGTCTCGGTGCGCCAGTCGAAGTTGCGGACATTGGCAAGCGTCACGGTCTGTCCATTGACGACACCGACGGTCATCTGGGCGATGTCGTCTGCCCAGTCGCGTTCATTGCTGGCGGCGATGGCACCCCACCAGAAGAGCAGGCCGGCAATCGCCACCGGATAGACAAGGGCTGCGAACCGTGACGCCCGCCTTATGTAGACGATCAGGCAGGCCAGCGACAGCAGCACCCAGGCGCACGCCGCCGCGATGCGCAAGGGCAGGGTGCCGGGTGCCTGATAGAACAAGGCGGCAGCGCCCCAGACGGCAAAGCCTGCGATTGCCAGCACCGAGACCCAGCGCAGGATGGAGCCCAGGACATGCCGGCGTGCCGGCTCGGGCGGTATCTCGGTGTTGACGGTCATTGCCCGACCGTGCTGCTGATTGTGCCGCCGAGGCTGCGGCCGAACCGGTCAACCTGCCCCTGGTAGTTCTGGCGGGTTTTGGGATCAAAGATCAGGATCGGCGTGCTGACGGCAATGCTCGCTGCGCTGCCGACCGTCTGCGCGGTGCCAAGCGCGACGGCCCCGACACGGTCGCCGAGCCCGATGTCCGAATCCGTTACGGTCTGGCCTGCGATCAGCCGGTTGCCGATCAGTTTCACGACTTCCGGGCTTTCGGCAAATTTGCCATGGTTCAACTGGTCATTGCTCTTGAGCGCCGTGAGATCGAGGATGGTGATGTCGCCGGCATTTTCCAGGGCACTGCGGTAGGGTTCCTGCGAGGGGTCGATTTGGCCGAGGCGTTCGATATTGCCGGAGATTCTGCGCGACAGGGTTAGTGCGCGGTCGTCTCTCGAGACGAAGATCGTGAACTTCGGCTTGTCCTTGCCCATCGCTTCCCACTGCTTGCCGAAGACATCGACATCGAGGTCCGGGGAGGCGAGAATGACATTCTTGATCTTCGGGGCGACGCGGCCATCGCGGATCGCCATCTGCCGAAGCGCTTCCACGGTCAGCCATGATCCCATGGAATGGGCCATGACGGTCACTTCGCTGATCGCCGGATCCTGCGACGCCCGGCGCAGGAGTTCTTCCAGCGCATCGCGCGAATAGTTGGTGCTTTCCTTGTCGTAATTATAGTCGAAGATCGAGGCCCGCGAAGGCCAGGTGAACATGATCGGGGCGACGTCGGTCTTTGAATCATGAACGATCTGCGCGAAGCGGTAGACGGCATCCTCATAACGATTGTTGAAGCCGTGCACGAAGATCAGCACGCGGCGGCTTTTCGGCAGGTTGGCTTTCAGCCAAGGCTGTGCCTCGGCCGGCGAGGCAAGCGGTTTGACGCTGACGGTGGAAAATTCCTTGGACGGGTCAGCCGGCAGTTTCTTTGGCCACTGGACCTGGCCGATCTCGCGGGTTTCATCCGGCGGGATTGAAACGATGATTTCGGCCGCCGACAATTGGGCGGCGCGTTCACCGCCGTAAAGAATACCCGGTTGGTCCGAAGGCGCACGGGTGGTGGCGACCAGCATGTTGACTTCGCTTGCGCCTGGGCTGGTTCCGGATGGAACGAGCACGCCGACAGGTTTGCCGGCGCAACCGGCGGCGATTGCAGAGAGCAGAAGCAGGGCAATCTTCCCTGCGTGTCGGAAGCAAACGGGGCGTGTCCGGTCATCGGTCATACAGTTCTGCGTCCTTGCAACTGGTCGCACGGCGTCCCGTTTCATGCGGTGTGCCGACGCTTCGTGGTGGCACCCATGCCAGATTTTCCAGGACGGCAACACCGGAATTGTCGCTGAAACCCGGGGGCACGCAGAATCCAACGGAAACTGTTGCATATTTTTCGCAGGGTGCAGGCGTGGACAGACTGTGTAGATGTGCAGTTTCTGATATATCAGATTATGGGGAAATCCCATTATGCCTCATTGTCAGGCGGTGATGAATTCAATAGCATTTGTCCGGTATCGCTTGGCGCGACGCCGCTGCCAATCTGTTAATTTTTTGATTTCATAGGGAAACTTTGAGCATGCAGGCGGTTTTCGATGGTCACAACGACGTCCTGCTTCGCCTCTGGAGCCATGCAAAGGCCGGGGCTGATCCCGTCGCCGAGTTCGTCAATGGCACCAAGGACGGCCATATCGACGGACCGCGATCGCTGAAAGGCGGCCTCGTCGGCGGACTTTGCGCCATCTACATTCCCTCCGGCGATCTCGCGCTCAAGCAGCCTGACGAGAACGGCCATTACAACACGCCGATGTCGACACCGCTGGAACGCCCGTCCTCGCTCGATATCGCCCTTGAATTTGCCGCCATCGCGATGCGACTTGAGCGCGCCGGGGCTTGGACCCTCTGCCGCAGCACCGGCGATATCCGCCAGTCGATCGCCGAAGGTGTGTTTGCCGCCGTGCTGCACATGGAAGGTTGCGAGGCCCTCGATGCCGATCTTGTCGCGCTCGAGACCTTCTATGCCGCCGGCCTCCGTTCGCTTGGTCCGGTCTGGAGCCGCCACAATATTTTTGGCCATGGCGTGCCGTTTGCCTATCCCATGGACCCCGATACCGGTCCGGGCCTGACGGGCCCCGGTTTTGATCTCGTGCGCGAATGCAATCGGCTGGGCATCCTGATCGATCTCGCCCATATCACCGAAAAGGGCTTCTGGGATGTTGCCAGGACCTCTGACCAGCCGCTGATCGCCAGCCACTCCAACGCCCACGCCCTGACGCCGGTGGCGCGAAACCTGACTGACCGCCAGATGGACGCGATCCGCGAGAGCAAGGGGCTGGCCGGGCTCAACTACGCAACGACGATGCTGCGGCCGGATGGCCAGGAGAATGCCCTGACGCCGCTCAGCGATATGGTGCGCCATGTTGACTACATGGTCGAGCGCATGGGCATTGACTGCGTCGCGCTCGGCTCGGATTTCGACGGTGCAACCATTCCGGCGGAGATTTCGGATGCGGCCGGCAACCAGAGCCTGATTGCCGCCCTTCGGGCTGCCGGATATGGTGACGCCGAACTGACAAAAATATGCCGGGAAAACTGGCTGCGCGTTTTGGCTCGAGCCTGGCACGAGGCCGACTGAGCCGGAAGACAGAGGCCCGGAACGGGTCCAAACAAGGGAACAGAACGATGATGCACTCCATGAACACGCACTTCAGAATGTTGACCGCAAGCGCCGCCATGGCGCTGATCCTGATGGCGGGCGCGCCGGCCTTTGCCGAAACGCCTGCCGATACCTTGGTCGAGGGTTTTGCCTTCGACGACATCATCACCATGGACCCGGGCGAAGCCTTCGAGCTTTCGACCGCCGAAATTACGGCCAATACCTACAGCTACCTCGTTCGTCTCGATCTCAACGACACTTCCAAGATCGTCGGCGACCTTGCCGAAAGCTGGACCGTTTCCGATGACGGCCTGACCTATACGTTCAAGCTGAAGCCGGGCCTGACATTCGCCTCCGGCAATCCGATCACGGCGGAAGACGTTGCCTATTCCTTCGAGCGCGTCGTCAAGCTCGACAAGAGCCCCGCCTTCATCCTCACGCAGTTCGGCCTGACCGGCGACAACATTGCCGAAAAAGCCAAGGCCACCGACGCGAACACCTTTGTCTTCACCGTCGACAAGGCCTATGCGCCGAGCTTCGTGCTGAACTGCCTGACGGCGACCGTCGGCTCGGTTGTCGACAAGAAACTGGTTCTGGAACACGTGGCGGCCGTCACTCCGTCGGACGAATACAAATACGACAACGATTTCGGCAATGCCTGGCTGAAGACCGGTTATGCCGGCTCGGGTGCCTTCAAGCTGCGCGAATGGCGTGCCAACGAAGTGATCGTTCTGGAACGCAACGACAATTATGCCGGTGAAAAGACGCCGCTTGCCCGGGTCATCTACCGTCACATGAAGGAAAGCTCCGGCCAGCGTCTTGCGCTCGAGAACGGCGACATCGACGTTGCCCGCAATCTCGAACCCGGCGATCTCGAAGCGGTCGCCAAGAATGCGGACCTTGCCAGCACCAGCGCGCCGAAGGGCACCGTCTATTATTTCAGCCTCAACCAGAAGAACCCGAACCTTGCCAAGCCGGAAGTGGCGGAAGCCTTCAAGTATCTTGTCGATTATGATGCAATCGGCTCGACCCTGATCAAGGGCATCGGCGAAATCCACCAGACCTTCCTGCCCAAGGGCGTTCTCGGCGAACTCGACGAAAATCCTTACAAGCTGGACGTGGCCAAGGCCAAGGAACTGCTCGCCAAGGCCGGCCTCGCCGATGGCTTCACTGTGACCATGGACGTGCGCAACACGCAGCCGGTGACCGGGATTGCCGAATCAGTGCAGCAGACGCTGGCCCAGGCCAATATCAAGATGGAAATCATTCCCGGCGACGGCAAGCAGACGCTGACAAAGTACCGGGCCCGCACCCACGACATCTATATCGGCCAGTGGGGTCAGGATTATTTCGATCCGAATTCCAATGCCGAAACCTTCACGGTCAACATGGACAACTCCGATGAGGGGACCAAGACGCTTGCCTGGCGCAACGCCTGGGAGGTTCCCAAGGAGTGGACGGAGCAGAGCAAGGCTGCCCTGCTTGAAAAGGATGCCGCCAAGCGCGCCGACATGTACAAGGATCTGCAGAAGAAGGTGCTTGAAAACAGCCCGTTCGTGATCATCTTCCAGCAGACGGAAGTGGCCGGCTACAGCGGCAAGCTCAAGGGCTTCAAGCTCGGCCCGAGCTTCGACACCAACTATGTCTGGACCGTATCGAAAGATTGATCCGGAGCGCGGCGGTGACAATCCCGGACATTATCGTACCATCGGCCGGGCGCTCTCGCGCCCGCGCCAAGGCGCGGACCTATGCGGTGCTGCGGTTCCTGGTGGTCATCGTCACGACCTATCTCGGGCTTCTGTCCGTGACCTTCTTCATCGGCCGGGTGATCCCGGTCGATCCGGTGCTTGCCATTCTCGGGGACCGTGCGCCGGCGCATGTCGTTGAGCGAACCCGCGAGCTGATGGGGTTCAACGAGCCGCTCTACTACCAGTTCTACATCTATCTCAAGGACGCCCTGACCGGGAATTTCGGCACCTCGGTGCTGACCACCAACCCTGTCTTGGATGATATTCGCCGGGTCTTCCCCGCCACCATGGAACTGGCAACCCTCGGCACGCTGATCGGCAGCCTGATCGGTGTGCCGCTCGGTGTGCTCGCGGCCGTGCGTCGCGGATCGATCGCCGACCAGTTCGTCCGCGTCATCGGGCTGATCGGTTATTCGGTGCCGATCTTCTGGCTCGGGCTTCTGGCGCTGGTGCTGTTCTACGCAAAGCTGCGCTGGGTCGCCTATCCCGGCCGCATCGACATCGTCTATGAATATACCTTTACGCCCGTCACCGGCTTCTATCTGTTCGACTCGCTGTGGCAGGGACAGTGGGATGTCTTCAAGGATGCTTTCCGGCACATCATCCTGCCGGCCGGACTGCTCGGCTATTTCTCGCTCGCCTATATCAGCCGCATGACCCGCAGCTTCATGCTCAACGAATTGCAGCAGGAATACATCGTCGCTGCCCGCGCCAAGGGCCTGTCGGAGACGCGCATCATCTGGGGGCATGCGCTGCGCAATGCCGCGGTGCCGCTGGTGACGGTGATTGCCCTGTCCTATGCCGGGCTTCTCGAGGGCTCGGTGCTGACCGAAACGGTGTTCTCGTGGCCGGGCCTGGGGCTCTACATCACCAATTCGCTGCAGAATGCCGACATGAACGCGGTGCTGGGCGGGACGATCGTCATCGGCTCGGTCTTCATCGCCATCAACCTCCTCTCGGATTTGCTCTACCGCACCCTCGATCCAAGGACCCGCGCCCGATGAGCCAGATCAGCGAAACACCGGTCCTGTCGCGACGCGAATGGCTCCTGTCCGATCGGCCGCAATCGCGCCTGCAGGCGCGGCTCGGCAGGGCCTACATGACCTGGCGGCGCTTCTCTTCCAACCGGCTGGCCATGGTCGGCCTCGGCATCATCCTGTTGCTGGTCGCCGTCGCCATCCTTGCCGATGTTCTGGCACCACATTCGCCTGTGATCGGCAATCTCGGCGGGGCGCGTCTCCTGCCACCCGGCAGTGAGGGCTATCTGCTCGGCACCGACGATCAGGGCCGCGATATCCTGTCTAGGCTGTTGCACGGTTCGCGGCTGACGCTGCTGGTCATCGTGCTGGTGGCGGTCATCGCCGCACCCATCGGCCTGCTCGTCGGGGCTGTGTCCGGCTATGCCGGCGGCTGGGTCGATGCCGTTTTGATGCGCATCACCGATATTTTTCTCGCCTTTCCCAAGCTCGTTCTGGCGCTTGCCTTTGTTGCCGCCATGGGGCCGGGCATTGAAAATGCCATTCTCGCCATCGCCATCACCTCCTGGCCGCCCTATGCGCGGATTGCCCGGGCCGAGACGCTCGCCGTGCGCCATTCCGACTATATCGCCGCCGTGCGCCTGATGGGGGCGTCACCCTTCCGCATCGTGCTGCGCCATGTCATGCCGATGTGCGTATCCTCGCTGATCGTGCGCGTCACGCTCGACATGGCCGGTATCATCCTGACGGCAGCCGGCCTCGGTTTCCTCGGACTGGGTGCCCAGCCGCCGCTGCCGGAATGGGGCGCGATGATTGCCGCCGGTCGGCGCTTCATTCTCGACCAGTGGTGGGTGGCGACCATGCCGGGCCTGGCGATCCTTATCGTCAGCCTCGGCTTCAACCTGCTCGGCGATGGCCTGCGCGATGCGCTCGATCCGCGGGAGAGCGGCCAATGACGCCGATGCTGACGGTCGAAGATCTCAGGGTCCGCTTTCCGACGCGCACCGGCGTGATCGAGGCGGTGCGCGGCGTGTCCTTCACACTTGGTCGCGAACGGCTCGGCATTGTCGGCGAAAGCGGATCCGGAAAATCGCAGACGGGCAGGGCGATCATGGGGCTGACGCCGCCGCATGCGCAGATCACCGCGAAATCGCTCGATTTCGACGGCATCGACCTGTTGAAGGCCCCATCGAAACTGCGGCGCAGCCTGCGTGGCAACCGCATCGCGATGATCCTGCAGGATCCGAAATATTCGCTCAACCCGGTGATGAGCATTGGCCGCCAGATCGTCGAGACGCTGCGCACCCACGAAAAGGTCAGCGCCCACCAGGCCCGGGATCAAGCGATCGCGATGCTCGAGGCGGTGCAGATCCGCGATGCGGCCCGGGTCTTCGATCTCTACCCGCACGAGGTCTCCGGCGGCATGGGCCAGCGCGCGATGATCGCGATGATGCTGATTGCCGGCCCCGAGCTGCTGATCGCCGACGAGCCGACGTCTGCACTCGACGTGACGGTACAGCTCGAGGTGCTCGGCATCCTCGACCGTCTCGTCGCGGATCGCGGCATGGGGCTGATCTTCATCTCGCACGATTTGCGGCTGGTCTCGTCCTTCTGCGACCGGGTCATCGTCATGTATGCCGGGCGGATCGTCGAGGAGATTGCGGCAACCGATCTTGCCCATGCAAAACACCCCTATACGCAAGGCCTGCTCGACTGCATGCCGGCAATCGGCAGCAGCCGGCATCCGCTTCCGGTTCTTGATCGCAAACCGGAGTGGGCGCTATGACGGCCGCTGTTTCCATTGATGATCTGGTCGTCGACTATGACGGGTTCCTGGCGCTCGACAGGGTCTCGATCGAGATCGCTTCCGGCGAATCCTTCGGTCTGGTCGGTGAATCCGGCTCCGGCAAATCGACCCTCCTGCGCGCCATCGCAGGTCTGGCGCCCGTCAGCGCCGGCACGATCACCGTTAACGGCCAGACACTGGCGGCCCGCTATCGCGACAAGGCGTTTTTCCGGCAGGTGCAGATGGTCTTCCAAGATCCCTACGGCTCGCTGCATCCGCGCCAGACGGTTGACCGGCTCTTGCTCGAACCGCTGGCCATCCATGGCATCGACAATGCCGAGCCGCGCATTCTGCGCGCCCTGGACGAGGTCGGGCTCGGCGCGAGCTTCCGTTTCCGCTATTCGCACCAGCTGTCCGGCGGCCAGCGACAGCGCATCGCGATCGCCCGGGCGCTGATCATCGAACCGTCGATCCTGCTGCTGGACGAACCGACCTCGGCGCTGGACGCGTCGGTTCAGGCCGAAGTCCTTAACCTGCTCGAACAGGTGCGGCGCGACCGGCAACTGACCTTCCTGATGGTCAGCCATGATCTCGGCGTCGTCACCCATATGTGCGACCGCCTTGCAGTGATGAAATCCGGTAGGGTTGTCGAGCGCCTGTCATCCGGCGATCTCGCCAGTGGCAAGGTCGAGCAGACCTACACGCAAGAACTGATGGTCGCGAGCAAGGGTTTCGTGCGCCGGGTCATTGCACCGGCGCCGGCCGGATGAGCACCGGCAGAACCGGGATGCACAACCGGGATGCTTAGTCGCATTTTTCGAAAGTGCCCGGCTTTTCCTGGCCAACAGGGCAAATGATGCCGCCCCACTGGTAGCCGATCCTGTCCTTGCCGAAGCGGATCTTGAACCAGGGATAGCCGTTCATGTCGACGCCGGTGGATTGCTCGACCGTGATCGGGTCGCCCTCCTTCAGGCTGGCAATCTTGGCGTGTTCCATGCCGGGCCCGTCGCGCACCACACCACCCCAGGACTTGGCCGGGAAAGGCTCTGTTGCAGCTTCGGTTTCGACCGTTGCCGCACCATCGCTCCTGATCGTCATATCCGGCTTAACGCCCGGCGCCGATTGCGCCTGGACATTGGCATTGGCATCGCCCGGCGTCACGACCTCCACTGGCACCGGGAAGACGCAGCCGATCACATCGCTGCCACCCTGGGTGATCTGGATGCTGTTGCGGTCGCCGGACAGGGCGATGGTGGTGTTTCCGAACGAATAGCTGCGGGTGCCGGGCAATTGCCCGAGCGTAATCGTCTTGCCGCCGATCAGGCCCGCTGAGATCGTCGTCGCATCGATCGTCTCGACGCTGATGAAACTGGCTTCACCGCAATAATAGCGGCGCGTCTCGGCCATGGCCCCCGGCGCTATGGCCAGCGTCCCGACGGCTGCAATCACCGGCACCAAAATCGTCGTCCTCATGAAGTCCCCCCAACAAGAATTGCCGTTAAGCTACGATCTGCATTGCGGCGCCACTACAGAGACGTCAGGCGCCGAACATTATATGAGCCCAGGGCTTCACCAGTGACAACCAAAACGGGAACATTCGGTTCTCATTAAATACTCCCGGGTAAGAAACAACCGAGTCTCCCCATTCATCATCGTTGCTCTGCAATTTTCTCCGGCTCCTGAATGTAAAGGCTCTCTACATTCTCTTCTAGAGCGTTTATGTTGAGAAGCGCCCATTGCTCGGATTGTATAAACCTGCGAGGCGGCAAAATTATCCATCCATCATCGTCGCCGGCTGCAACGAAGTCTCCAACTGCGACACAAAGCGCCGTGAGCGCACAAATGACGGCAGCTCGGTCATCATGATTGACAACGCTGCTCAAGTTGCTTTCGAGTTGCCTGCCGGGGAGACAGTGCTCTATCAGAGAACGCAGAACGGACGTAGTTGCAAGGTGTTTAAAGAAAAGATCGGACCGGTTGCCTCTTCGTGCGGCGAGGGAAGCCGGTTTATCGATCATCATGCCGAGAAATGAACTCGGAAACGCCTCAACCAACGCCTTTCGATCAATTGCTACTCCGTGTGCCGCGTTTTGCACATCGGCGTGAGTAACGAGGTGGCCGACGCACGCGTTGGTATGCTGATTCAGCAGTTTGCCAACTGGTGCGCTAGACTGCCCCGGCTTGCCGATCATAGGCCGCAGGCGCCGGGTCAGCATCCGTTCCGCTGTCCGGTATCGGCCGATGATGTCGAAACCCCGACGAATCGGGCCATCAAAGGCTGCAGCGGCTATATGTCGGCCCTTTGCAATGAGAGCGATTGCATTCTCGCGTTCTGGTTCAGCCGCTCGGAACCGCAAGATTTCCCAAGAGATTGTTGTTTCAGACCCATCAAGCCGACATATCGCGCTTGATCGCCGAGCCTGCGAATACCCCACATCGATGCCGATGACCGAGCCGCTTTTCAATGCACTATCCTAGTGCAGCTTGCCGACTGGGCAAGGATGCCAGTTTATGGCTGTGTTCAATACTGGCGGAATTTTGGTGCACCCGACTGGATTCGAACCAGTGACCTCTGCCTTCGGAGGGCAGCACTCTATCCAGCTGAGCTACGGGTGCATTCTTGGACGGCAAAACCGTCGAAGCAGGCTGTGACCGGTTCATAGCTTAGGATGGGCGTGGCTTCAATGGCGAATGCGCCTGCGGCCGAAGGAATTTCAGCTCGGGCACTTTCAGGTCAGCCATGTTTTGGGAAAGAGGTGTTGGCGAAGACATCCTTCAGGATGAGGCTGCGTATCGACGCTGCGATCCGCGGAGGCTCCTGCTGCGTATTGCCCTTGCCGGGACGCAAACGAGCGCCCGGGTGTTTGGAGGCAATGGGATGTCAGCAGGTGGGGCGAGGATGAAGGCGATTGTCATCGGTGCGAGCGGCGGCATCGGGTCTGCGGTGGCATCGGCGCTAGAAAGCGATGGCCGCTACAGCGATGTTTTGAAGCTGTCGCGCGCGCAGACGGGGCTGGATCTGACCGATGAGGCGACGATCCTGAAGGCGGCGCTGCAGGCCCGGGAGATGCTGCAGACCGTCGATCTGATCTTCGATGCGACCGGCGGGCTGGAGATCGACGGGCAGGGGCCCGAGAAGACCATCCGGGCGATCGATCCCGGCGCCATGGCGCGGCAGTTTGCGCTGAATGCCATCGGACCTGCCTTGCTCCTGAAGCATTTTTCACCGCTGCTCAACAAGGACGGGCCGGCGGTGTTTGCAACGCTCTCGGCCAAGGTCGGCTCGATCGGTGACAACCGGCTGGGCGGCTGGATTTCCTATAGGGCGGCCAAGGCGGCGCTCAACCAGATCGTTCGCACGGCGGCGATTGAGATTGCCCGCAGCCATCCGCAGGCTGCCGTCGTCGGGTTGCATCCCGGCACGGTCGAGACAAAACTCAGTTCGAAATTCAAAAGCAATCATGAGGTCTTTGCGCCATCGCGCGCCGCAGCGCAGCTTCTCGCTGTCGTGCATGGCCTTGATGCATCGCAAAGCGGCGCCTTTCTGTCCTATGACGGCAGTGCGATCGAATGGTGACGGGTGCCAGGCTGATCTTCATTCTCGGCGACCAGCTGTCGCCCTCGATCAGCAGCCTGAAGGATGCGTCTCCCGGGCGCGACGTGATCCTGCTGTGCGAAGTCGCGGACGAGACCCGCTATGTCCGGCACCACAAGAAGAAGATCGCCTTCCTCTTTTCGGCCATGCGCCATTTCGCCGAAGAAATGCGGCAGGCGGGTTTTCAGGTGGATTATATCCGGCTCGACGATCCCGCCAATACGGGCTCCTTTACCGGTGAACTCGAACGGGCCGCTGCGCGTCACGCGGTCGAGCGCGTTTGCGTCACGGAGCCCGGTGAATGGCGTGTCGCGGAGATGATGAAGGGCTGGGCCGCGCGGCTCGGCATCCCCGTCGAAATCCGGGAGGATACGCGATTTCTCTGTTCGCGCGCGGCTTTTTCGGCCTGGGCCGAAGGGCGCAAGCAGATGCGCATGGAGTATTTCTACCGCGACATGCGCCGCAAGAGCGGTCTTCTGATGCGCGGCGATGCGCCGGAGGGCGGGCGCTGGAATTACGACGCGGATAACCGCAAGCCGGCGGTGCCGGATCTGTTTGCCGAGGGCCATGCGGGCTTTTCGCCGGACGCCACCACCGGCAGGGTTCTGGAGCTTGTCGCCGCTCGCTTCGCTGATCATTTCGGCTCGCTGGAGGATTTTCGGTTCGCCGTTACCCGCGCCGATGCGGAGATGGCGCTGGATCATTTTATCGAGCACCATCTGGCGCTGTTCGGGGATTACCAGGACGCGATGCTGTCCGCTGATCCGTTTCTCCACCACTCGCTGCTGTCGGCCTATATCAATGTCGGGCTGCTCGATCCGCTTGTCGTCTGCCGCCGCGTCGAACGCGCCTATCTCGAGGGCAAGGCACCACTCAACTGTGTCGAGGGTTTCATCCGGCAGATCATCGGCTGGCGCGAATATGTGCGCGGCGTCTACTGGCTGAAAATGCCCGATTATGCGCAGGCCAATTTCTTCGAGAACGATAGGCCACTGCCGGACTTCTACTGGACCGCCGAGACGGACCTCAATTGCCTGAAGACGGTGATTTCAGAGACGCGCGACAATGCCTATGCCCACCATATCCAGCGGCTGATGATAACAGGCAATTTCGCCATGCTGGCCGGCGTCCGCCCCGCCGATATCCATCGCTGGTATCTGGAGGTCTATGTCGATGCCTTCGAATGGGTGGAGCTGCCGAATGTCATCGGCATGAGCCAGTTTGCCGATGGCGGCTTTCTCGGATCGAAACCCTATGCCGCCGGCGGAAACTATATCGGGCGCATGTCCGATTATTGCGAGACCTGCCGCTATGACGTCAAGAAGAAGACGGGAGAAGGGGCCTGTCCGTTCAATGCGCTCTACTGGGATTTTCTTGACCGCAATGCGCAGCGTCTGCGCGGCAATCCGCGCCTCGGCCCGGTCTATTCGACGTGGGACCGGATGGGCGGTGCGCAGAAGGAAGATACGCGGGCAAGTGCCGCGCGGTTCCTGGCCGGCATTGATGCCTTGCCGCGAACCTATGGCCAGTAGCGGTGCATGCCTGCACGCTGGCCTGAAACCTCTCCCCGAAATCGGGAAGAGGGCTTTTGGATTGATCTCTATCAGGCGGTCTGCATGGCGCCAGGACCGGCGATTGCGCCGGGTGGAACCTTGCCGAGAATGATCATGCCGAGCACTTCATCCTTGGTGACGTCCTGCGTGCGGGCGTGACCGACGACCTGGCCGTTCTTCATCACGGACACGCGGTCGGCGAGGTCGAAGACGTCGTGGATGTCATGGCTGATCAGGAAGATGCCGATGCCTTCGCGCTTCAGCTGCTTGATCAACTCGCCGACCTGCGCCGTTTCCTGCGGTCCAAGCGCTGCCGTCGGCTCGTCCATGATCAGGATGCGGGCGTCGAACAGGATGGCGCGGGCAATGGCGACGGACTGGCGCTGACCGCCGGAGAGTGCCTTGACCGGCTCCTTGAAGCGGCGGAAGTTCGGGTTGAGGCGGCCCATGACTTCGCGGGCCTTTGCTTCCATCGCGACATCGTCCAGCGTGCCCCAGGGGGTGCGCAGTTCGCGGCCGAGATAGAGGTTTGCGGCGGCATCGACATTGTCGGCGACGGCGAGCGTCTGGTAGATCGTCTCGATGCCGTAGCCCTTGGCGTCGCGCGGATTGCTGATCTGGACCGGCTCGCCATTGATCAGAATTTCGCCGTTGTCGCGCTTGTAGGCGCCGGACAGGATCTTGATCAGGGTCGACTTGCCGGCGCCATTGTGGCCGAGAAGGGCCACGACTTCACCCGGGTAGAGATCGACCGAGGCGTTGTCGACGGCATGGATACCGCCGAAGGAGATGGAGATGTTCTTCATCTCGACGAGCGGAGTGCGGTGTTGTGTCATTGTTCGAACTCCTCTACTTCGCCCGGCCGCGATAAACGGTGTCGAGCCAGACGGCCATGACCAGGACGATGCCGATGACGATGCTTTGCAGCGGCGTATCGACACGCAGCAGGACCATGCCGGATTGCAGCGATTGCATGACGATGGCGCCGATAACAGCACCGGCGATCGTGCCGACGCCGCCGGCAAGCGAGGTGCCGCCGATGACGGCCGCCGCGATCGTATAGAGTTCGTCAAGCGTGCCCTGCGCATTGGTGGCGGCGTTGAGGCGTGCCGTGGAAATCGCTGCTGCGATCGCGCAGAGTGCGCCCATCAGTGCAAAGATGCGCACCGTGACCCAGCGGGTCTTGATGCCGGCAAGTTCGGCCGCTTCGGGATTGCCGCCGATCGCAAAGACGTAGCGGCCAAAGCGGGTGCGCGTCGTCAGGAAGCTCATGGCAATGGCGATGCCGACAGCCATCAGAACCGGAACGGCAATGCCGAGCGGAATCTGCAGGCCGCCTTCGGGCCATGCAATGTTGTTGAGTTCCGCATATCGCTTGGCAAGATTGACGGGCATGTAATAGCTGTTCAGCACCCAGACGGCACCGAGAACCCCGACGCAGCCGGTGATGGACAGGAAATATTCTGCCCATTTCGGACGCAGCGGAAAGCCGAAGCGCTTGCGCTGTTTGCGGGAATTGACGATCGACAGCACGATGGCAACGCAGGCGATGACGCCCACCACCCAGCTTGCCGTGGCGCCGATCGAGCCATCCGCGCCACCGCCCATGATGCGGAACTTGGTATCCATCGGCGCAACCGTGGCGCCGCTGATGACGAGGAAGGCCGCAGCGCGCCAGATCAGCAGGCCGCCCAGGGTGACAATGAAGGCCGGAACGCTCAAAAAGGCGATAATCATGCCCTGAAACGCGCCAATGGCTGCGCCGAGCAAAATACCGATCGTGAGTGCGATGACCCAGGTCGCCGGATTGTCGAAACCGATCAGCGGGGGCAAAATCCTGGCCTGGGTGATCGCCATGATCATGCCGACGAAGCCGAGGATCGAGCCGACCGAAAGGTCGATATTGCGGGTAACGATGACCAGCACCATGCC
Organism: Pararhizobium antarcticum; assembly: GCF_001885585.1. Lineage (GTDB taxonomy): Bacteria > Pseudomonadota > Alphaproteobacteria > Rhizobiales > Rhizobiaceae > Pararhizobium > Pararhizobium antarcticum. Next base: position 181,091 of record NZ_LSRP01000085.1, on the reverse strand, counting down.
CGTCGCCATGACGGAAACCGATGAGGCCTGAACGGTCAGGTTCCACAGGTTGCGCGGCGTGAGAAACAGGCCGCCGGTTGAAATTTCAAAACCGATCCAGATCAGAAGCAGCGCGCCGACCATGCCGAGAAGTCGGGTGTCGATCTCGGTTGCCTGCAGGAACCGCTGAAGGGCAGTCCCCTGGGTTTTGAGCGTGCTGCTGGCAGGTGCGGCAATGGTTTTGTTTGCCATGTCCCGGGTACTCCCCCTTTATTCTTGTTCAAGGTGCTGCCCATCCGAGAAGCGCCGCAACGGTGTCGCTGCGGCGCTTCGTTCGGAGGTTACAGCCCCATGGTCAGGTGCGGATTAATCGCAGACAGCGACCGTTCCAGCCTTGACGCCCTGGCAGGTTTCTTCCTTGGAGATCCAGCCGGCGTCGAGGACGACGTTCAGATTGTCCTTGGTGATCGGCTGCGGCGCGATGAAGAACGAGTTCATCTCGACAGCCTTCGGGCCACCGGCAAACTTCACGTTGCCTTCGATGGCATCCATCGCGGCGCCGCCGGCCAGAGCGACGGCGATTTCGCCAGCCTTCTTGCCGAGTTCGCGCGAATCCTTCCAGACCGAAACGGTCTGCGTGCCGAGAGCAACGCGGTTCAGAGCGGCCTTGTCGCCGTCCTGGCCCGATACCGGTACTCCGCCTGCAAGACCCTGGGCTTCCAGCGCTGCAACGACGCCGCCGGCCATGCCGTCGTTCGACGAAACAACCGCGTCGACCTTGTTGTCGTTCGCAGTCAGGAACTGTTCCATGTTCTTCTGGGCAACTTCAGGCTTCCAGCCGTCCGTATAGGCTTCGCCGACATTCACGATCTTGCCGGCGTCCATGGCTTCCTTCAGCACTTCCATCTGTCCAGAGAACAGGAAGTCGGCGTTCGGATCGGTCGATGCGCCCTTGATGAAGACATAGTTGCCTTCCGGCTTGACCTTCATGACTTCGGCAGCCTGCATGCGGCCGACTTCCTTGTTGTCGAAGGTGATGTAGTAGGCAGCCGGATTTTCAATCAGGCGGTCATAACCGACGACCGGAATGCCTTCTGCTGCAGCCTTTTCAATGGCCGGGCCGATGGCTTCCGAATCCTGCGCCAGAACGATGATGGCGTTTGCGCCCTGGGCGATCAGCGATTCAATGTCGGTCAGCTGCTTTGCGGCCGAAGCCTGTGCGTCAGCCGAAATGTACTTGTCGCCGGATGCTTCGAGGGCAGCCTTGATGGCGGCTTCGTCCGTCTTCCAGCGCTCTTCCTGGAAATTGGACCAGGATACGGCGATTGTGAGATCCTTGGCCATCGCGACGGAGTGCAAGGAAACGATGATGGCAGCCCCTGCCATCAGCTTCAAAACTGTTTTCATGTAGTCCTCCCAAGAGACTGCTGACCGCCCGCGCGAACCTCCCGCACGACCCACCGGTCAACCGAAAAACACCACCGAGATCAGCGTCACATTGTGTGAAGACTTTTTTCTCGACAGTCGAGAAAATAGATGTCAGAGTTTTAAAGGGCTGTCAACAAGGCTTGTCACGTCTTGTTTTGCCGATGAACAGATGCTTTGGGAGGGGCATGTGTTTGAAATCTCCAGGGTGAACGGAAATGCGCAATGCTGATGAAATCCAGCACTGAACTGGTGCGTCAGCAGAACAGCGCGCTGGTGCTCTCGGCGCTGCGGCGATCCGGCCCGCTGTCGCATACCGACATCTCGGCGCAGACCGGCCTTGCCTCCGCGACGGTGTCGGTCATCACTGCCGAACTCGAACGTGCCCACGTCATCGAGAAATCCGAACAGCCGCCGCATAGCGGCCGCGGGCGACCGCGCGTCTTCTTTTCGCAGCGGCGCGACTGCGGCTACCTGATCGTCGTGCGTATTTCGTCCGACATCGTGCAGTATTCGATGATCGACTACAGCGGCACACTGATCGACCGGTTCGAGGAGCCGCGCAATCACGGCGTTGCCGGCACGACGGATTTCGTGCGCAGCCTGCTGGATTCGCTCGATCGCCTCGTGTTGCGCTCCCGGCTCGAAAAGGCCCAGGTCCTGGCGATTTCGATCAGCAGCAAGGGCATTGTCGATAGCGCCCGGCCACGCCTTGTCTGGTCGCCGGTGTTTGGCAGCGAAGTGATCGATTTCGCAGCGCTGCTGCAGCCGGCCTGGCCGGCCAAGGTTTCGCTCAACAACGAGACCTTGCTGGTGGCACAGGCGCTCGGTCTGCGGGCCGACAAATCGGGCGAGGCGCCTTTCCGGGCGCTGGCGGCACTGTCGCTCGGCCATAGCATCGGCGTCGGCGTGGCGCGCAAGGATCGCGCCGGGGAACTGGAGGTCACGGCCCCGAATTTCGGCCATATGCTGCACTCGCCCAGTGCCGGGCTTTGTCGCTGCGGTTCGAATGGCTGCATCGAGGCTGCGGCAGGGTTCTACGGCATTCTGCGCACGGCCTTCGAAGTGCCGCCGGATACCATCCCTGCGAAATTCGTGCCTCTGGCAGAGATGGACAAGATCGCCGTCAGTGCCCGGCAGGGCAATCGTATGGCCGGTTATGCTTTCCGGCAGGCCGGTATCGCGCTTGGCAATGGCCTGTCGCGCATGCTCAGCCTCTACGATCGCATGCCGATCTTCATCACCGGCCCGGGAACGCGGTATTTCGAGCTTCTGCAAAAAGGCATTGATGAAGGCCTGGCCCAGTCCCATCAGGTGCGCCAGCAGGGCCCTCCTGAAATCTCGATCATCTTCGACGAGCAGCGGCTTGTCTTCGACGGGCATCTCGACCGGGCATTGACCGATATCGATCACGATATCGCTGCCTTGCGTCTCGTTTCCGGCAGCATGGGTGCGCTCCGCCAGGAAGCCTGACGGCACGATGCCGGATCGGAGACCCGGCATCGTGTTGTTTTTGACAAATGACGCGGTTCAGCCGACCGCAATCAGCTTCTTTTCCTGAACCGAGGTCACGGCGGCATCGGCGAGGGTCAGCGCTGCAAGGCCGTCGGCGCCCGATGGCGTGATCGCGGTGCCTTTTTCAATCGCCGAGATGAAACTGGCGATTTCGTTGGCATAGGCCTCGGTGTAGCGGGTCATGAAAAAGTCGTGCAGCGGCGGGCGGGTGTAGCCATCGCCATTGGCGATCTCGATCGATACCGGACGCTGATTTTCGGCCGAGACGACACCCTTGGAGCCGTGCACTTCGATGCGCTGGTCGTAGCCATAGGTGGCGCGGCGCGAGTTCGAGATAATCGCCTGCTTGCCCGTCTTGGTCTGGAGGATGACCGAAACGCTGTCGTAGTCGCCAGCCTTGCCGATCTCGGGATCGACCAGCACGGCGGCCGTGGCAAACACCGACACGACCTCTTCGCCGAGCAGGAAGCGGGCCATGTCGAAGTCATGGATGGTCATGTCGCGGAAGATGCCGCCGGAGCGCTTGATGTAGTCGACCGGCGGCGCACCCGGATCGCGCGACGTGATGGTGACCATCTCGACATCGCCGATCTTGCCGTCGTCGATCGCCTTGCGCACCGCCATGAAATGCGGATCGAAGCGGCGGTTGAAGCCGACCATCAGCTTGCCCTTGGTCTCCGCGACAACCTTCATGCAGGCGCGGACACGGTCGACGTCGAGATCGATCGGTTTTTCGCAGAAGATCGCCTTGCCGGCGCGCGCGAAGCGCTCGATCAGGTCGGCATGGGTATCAGTCGGCGTGCAGATGACGACCGCATCGATGTCCTTGGATGTCTCGATCTCTTCAATGGTGCGAACGGCGCAGCCATAGGTCTTGGCAATGGCGTTTGCGGCTTCCGGAAAAGCATCGGCGACGGCCACCAGCACGGCATCCGCATTGGCGCTGACGGCCTTGGCGTGGACCTTGCCGATACGTCCGGCGCCGAGAAGACCAAATCTGACTGTCATCTTTCATCTCTTTCGAAGGGCAGCAAAGGCTGCAAAGAACGCGGTGATGCCGCTCACCCCGCAAAGGCGTCGTGGACAAGGGCCACGCTGGTTGTGAATGGTGTTCAGGCTTCGGACTTGTCGCTGGCTGCGGCCGATGCCGTGTCGTCTCCCAAAACTCTCCTGGTCTCCCGATCATTGGCCTACGGTCGGAACAAAAGAGTAATATTTGTTATTTTCGGAATATTTATTCCATTTCTTGCGGGCGCGTCAAGCGGTCAAAAGCCTAATGCGCTTGCGGTCGCCATCTTTTTAGCCATAAGGATATGCAGACCAAGGCAGGCTTTCACAGTCCTGTCATCGACTTTTCTAGCAGGGATACCTTTATGATCAAGCTCATCGATCCGGATCATCCATTCTACCGTCCGCTCTGGATCCGGCTTCTGATCATCGCGCTTTGCGGCTTTTGGACTGCGGTGGAGTTTCGCAACAACGAAAATACCTGGGGGATGATCTTTCTCGCGGTGACCACCTACACGGCCTGCACGCTGCTGATCTTCTTCAAGCCGAAGCCGCTGGTGACCGAAGAGGCGAAAGCAGACGCTGCATCACCGGACCCGGTCGATGGTCAGGAAGCCAAGCCGGACGATCGGATCTAGGCGAGCCTCTGCAGGATGTTGATCCGTCGCAAGGCCTCATCGATCAGCATATTGGCGATCTTCATGCGCGTCGTCGCATTCTGACGGAACAGCACCGGGTGCCGGTCCGGATGATTCCGGGTGGCAAAGGCGCGGCGCTTGGCGGTCAGGCTGGCCGGTGTCTCGTCATCCGTGAACGCCAGGTCGGCGGCAATCTCCTGCGGTCGCGTCCGCGCCAGATGATCGGGCATGACAGGTTCGGCAATCGGTTGTGGTGGTGCCAGCATGTCCTCGCCGGCATTGTCGAAATAGGCGCGGTGCACCAGCGCCTGATCATTCAGGCCTTTCTGGTCAAGGGTGGAAACAAAGCCCTGACCAAGGCCACGGACCCCGCGAACCGGCTCGTTTTCGGCCGGGTCTTCGGCTTCCGAGTTCTCCTCTTCCGCTTTCAATCGTTCCAGAACGGACTGGAAAACCGACATTCCGAACATCTTTGACTCCGCTGAGAGATCGCCCGTCAAAACACAACAGCATTATGCGGGGCTGGTCATGCGGTGCTCTGCTTGAGGATCAGGTCGTAGAGCAGCTTGGCACTGGGCGGCAAAGCCCGTCCCTTGGCGGTGATCAGGCTGTAGGGGCGGATCTGGATGTCGAACGTCGTCGGCAGAACCCGGATCTGGCCAGCCTGGCTTCCATTGCCGGAGATCAGGTTCGCGACATCGCGGGCGACAGGGGCAACCGCATTGGTGTTGCACACGATCGAGATCGTCAGGATGATCGACGAGGTGTTGATGATCGTCGAGGGCAGGGGCACGCCCGCCGACAGGAAGCTGTCCTCGACTGCCCGGCGCAGCAGGGTTCCCTGCGGCTGGAAGACCCAGTCATAGCCCGGCAGGTCGCCAGGAACGATGACATCCTTGTCCAGCAGCGGATGGCCTTCGCGGACGATGAGGCAGACATCCTCTGCGCCGATCTCGACCAGATTGAACAGGCGCGGATTGATGTCGTCGGGGATGCGCCCGATGACGAAATCGTGCCGGGCCGCCAGAAGCTCGCGCACCAGAACGGTGCTGTTTTCGATCTGGATGTTGATTTCGATGCCGGGATAGGCGGTCGACACCTGACGGATGGCCGGCACGGCGAGATTGAGCGCCGGACCGGTGACCGAACCCAGCGATACGGAGCCGCCGCTTCCGGTTTTCAGTTCGTTGATCTCGCGTGCCGTTTCGCGCAGCTCGAGAAAGATGGTGCGCGCCCTCCGCGCCAGCGCCTTGCCGTACTGCGTCAGTTCGACGCCGCGCGCGATTCGGGCGCAGAGCGGCGCCTTGAGAATGCTTTCGATTTCGCCGAGCATGCGTGATGCTGCCGGTTGTGAAATGCTCAGGGAATCCGCCGCCGCGCTGATCTGGCCATGGTCCTCAATGGCGAGAATCAGCCTGAGATGGCTGATCTTGAGGCCGAGCCGGAAGATGCCCGCCTCGGAATAATCCACAGGCGCTGATGCAGCCTGAATCCGGTCGTCGATAAGGTCGGCCAACGTCACTCCCCTCGGCACTGCTCGCAGATGCGAAAAATCACACTGTTTTGCGTTACTATAACTGAATTGATATGGGGATGAACAGATATTGTATTTGACAGTTATGGTGTTTGATTCCAGTTTGCGCCGATGTGCGCCAGCGTGCTTGGGAGCGTGTAAGGCCTGGGAGGGCTTTCTTTCACCCCTTAAACCTCCGCCGGAGACCTCGGTTTCCGACAACGCGAAGCGCTGCACATATCAAGGCCGGCTTTGAGGTCCTGCCTCGATCAACACATACTGGGAGAGATCGCATGAAATTGATTACTTCGCTTCTTGCTGCCGCTGCGATCAGCGTGGCTGCATTCGTCGCGCCGGTTCTGGCACAGGACAAGGGCGTCGTCGGCATCTCCATGCCGACCAAGACATCGACCCGTTGGATTTCCGACGGCGAGACCATGGAAAAGCTGTTCACAGAAGCCGGCTATACCCCGGACCTGCAGTTTGCTGACGACGACATCCCGAATCAGCTCGCCCAGATCGAGAACATGGTCACCAAGGGTGCCAAGGTTCTGGTCATCGGCGCTATCGACGGCACCACGCTGTCCGACATCCTGCAGAAGGCTGCCGACGCTGGCGTCAAGGTCATCGCCTATGATCGCCTCATCCGCGATTCCGGCAATGTCAACTACTACGCGACCTTCGACAACTTCCAGGTTGGCGTTCTCCAGGCAACTTCGCTCGTCGAAGGCCTGAAGCTCGACAGCGGCGTCAAGAACGTCGAACTGTTCGGCGGTTCGCCTGACGATAACAACGCCTTCTTCTTCTATGATGGTGCAATGTCGGTTCTCCAGCCGCTGATCGACAGTGGCAAGATCGTCGTCAAGTCCGGCCAGATGGGCATGGAACAGGTCGGTACGCTGCGCTGGGACGGTGCCGTTGCACAGGCCCGCATGGAAAACCTGCTCTCCTCGACCTATTCGGACGCCAAGGTTGACGGCGTTCTGTCGCCTTACGATGGCCTGTCCATCGGCATTCTTTCCGCGCTGAAGGGCGTTGGCTACGGTTCGGGCGACATGCCCATGCCTGTTGTCACCGGCCAGGATGCCGAACTGCCATCCGTCAAGTCGATCCTGGCTGACGAACAGTATTCGTCGGTTTTCAAGGATACCCGCGAACTGGCCAAGGTCACCGTCTCGATGGTTGACGCCATCATGACCGGCGGCGAGCCGGAAGTGAACGACACCAAGACCTATGACAACGGTGTCAAGATCATCCCGTCCTACCTGCTGAAGCCTGTCTCGGTTGATAAGACCAACGTCAAGGACGTTCTCGTCGGCGCCGGCTACTACACCGCAGACCAGATCGACAATTGATCGCTTTGAATTCTGGAGGTCCGCGATCCGTCGCGGGCCTCTTTCAGGCGTTTTGCGGCTGAAAAGTCGCGCAAAAAACGCTTCAACACCGTAAGATGTTGCATAATTTCTTGAATCGATTCCGGTTTGAGGATTTATGCAACGGCTTGATGAGGCAAATGTACTGTCCGTCAGTCTGACCTCATCTGTCACAGACTGGCGCTGGAATGCTTGACCATGGATAATATCATTCTTGAAATGCGTGGCATCACGAAGACGTTTCCGGGCGTCAAGGCGCTTGATAACGTCAACCTGAAGGTCCGCGAAGGCGAAATTCACGCTCTGGTCGGTGAAAACGGCGCCGGCAAATCGACACTGATGAAAGTGTTGAGCGGTGTCTACCCGGCCGGCAGCTATGACGGCGAGATCCATTACGACAACCAGATTCGCAACTTCTCGACGATCTCCGACAGCGAACACATCGGTATCATCATCATCCACCAGGAACTGGCGCTGGTGCCGCTTCTGTCGATCGCCGAAAACATCTTTCTCGGCAACGAGATCGCAACGAACGGCGTGATCAACTGGAAGCAGACGTTTTCGCGGACGCAGGAACTGCTGAACAAGGTCGGGCTCAGGGAATCTCCAAGCGCCCGCATCACCGACATCGGTATCGGCAAACAGCAATTGGTTGAAATCGCCAAGGCGCTGTCGAAGAAGGTTCGCCTGCTGATCCTCGACGAGCCGACCGCTTCGCTCAACGAAACGGATTCCGATGCTCTGCTGAAGCTGTTGGTGGAATTCCGCAAGCAGGGCATGACCTCGATCATCATTTCGCACAAGCTGAACGAGATCAAGAAGGTTGCCGACAAGATCACCATCATCCGCGATGGCGGCACGGTGGAAACGCTCGACTGTCATAACGAGGATATCAGCGAAGACCGGATCATCAAGGGCATGGTCGGTCGCGACATGGAGGATCGTTATCCTCCGCGCAATCCGAAGATCGGTGAAACGCTGCTGGAAGTGAAGAACTGGAACGTCTTCCACCAGCATCACCGCGACCGGCAGTTCTTGCACGATGTCAATTTCACGGTTCGCGCCGGCGAGGTCGTCGGTATTGCCGGGCTGATGGGCGCGGGTCGCACCGAGACCGCGATGAGCGTTTTCGGCAAGTCCTGGGGCCACAAGATCACCGGCGACGTCTTCATGCATGGCAAGCCGGTCGATGTCAGTACGATCCCGCGGGCGATTGCCGTCGGGCTCGCCTACGTCACCGAGGATCGCAAGCATCTCGGTCTCGTGCTCAACAACAACATCATGCACAACACGACGCTTGCCAATCTCGACGGTGTCGCCAGCACCGGCGTGATCGACGAGCGCAAGGAGCGTGAGGTCGCGACCGGCTATCGGACGAAGCTGCGCATCCGCTCGCATTCGATCTACCAGGAGGCTGTCAATCTTTCGGGCGGCAACCAGCAGAAGGTCGTGCTCTCGAAATGGCTGTTCACCAGTCCTGAAGTGCTGATCCTCGACGAGCCGACACGCGGCATCGATGTCGGCGCGAAATACGAAATCTACACCATCATCAACCAGCTTGCAGCGGAAGGCAAAGGCATCCTGATGATCTCATCGGAAATGCCGGAACTGCTTGGAACCTGCGACCGCATCTACGTCATGAACGAAGGTCGCATCGTCGCGGAGCTTTCCAGGGACGAAGCAAGCCAGGAATCCATCATGCGCGCCATTATGCGCTCCGGGGAGAAACACTAATGGTCGCCGAAACCAGCGCTCAGAAAACAAAACCATCCATCGGGGACTACCTCCGCAACAACATCCGCGAATACGGCCTTCTCGTCGCTCTCGTCGTCATCATGGTGTTCTTTCAGGTCGTGACGAATGGTGTCCTGTTCAGGCCCGTCAACATTACGAACCTCATCCTGCAGAACTCGTTCATCGTCATCATGGCGCTGGGCATGCTGCTGATCATCGTGGCTGGGCATATCGACCTCTCTGTCGGTTCGATCGTTGCCTTTACCGGCGGCCTGTCGGCAATCATGCTGGTCAAATGGGGCATTCACTACTCGATCGTCGTGCCGGTCTGCCTCATCCTCGGCGGGCTCGCCGGGGCTGCCCAGGGGTATTGGGTCGCCTACCAGAAGATTCCGGCCTTCATCGTCACGCTGGCAGGCATGCTGGTGTTCCGCGGCCTGACCTACGTCATTCTGCAGAACCGCCCGATCGGTCCCTTCCCGAAGGATTTCCAGTCGCTGTCGACCGGCTTCGTTCCCGATTTTCTCTCTTTCCTCAATCCGATGCCGGGTACGGTCACGAATTTCTTCTCGCTTGTCGTTGTCGTCGCGCTTGTCGCGCTGGCGATCTATTACGGCCTGCGGGATCGGCGGGAGAATGACAAACACGGCACCGAAAACGAACCCTTCGCCTTTTTTGCAGGCCAGATGGGGATCATCGCCGTCGTCGCAATCTTCCTCGGCTATCAGCTCTCGACCTACAAGGGTTTTCCGAACGTCCTGATCGTCATGGGCCTTTTGATCGCGCTCTATACCTTCATCACGACGCGTTCGACCATTGGTCGCCGCGTCTATGCGATGGGTGGCAATGAGAAGGCAGCGAAGCTGTCGGGCATCAATACCGAGCGGCTGACCTTCTACACCTTCGTCAACATGGGTGTGCTGGCAGCGCTCGCAGGCATGATCATTGCGGCGCGCCTCAACTCCGCAACGCCGAAAGCCGGTGTGGGTTTCGAGCTCGACGTCATCGCTGCCTGCTTCATTGGCGGTGCCTCGGCATCCGGCGGCGTCGGCAAGATCACCGGTGCCGTTATCGGCGCGCTGATCATGGGCGTCATGAACAACGGCATGTCAATCATGGGCCTCGGCATCGACTACCAGCAACTCGTCAAGGGACTGGTGCTTCTCGCAGCCGTGTTCTTCGACGTCTACAACAAGAACAAGGGCTGACCGTCAAGGTCGGCCACCCGCAGTACAAAACATGCAAACGGACGGCCTGGCCGTCGACAGGAGAGGGTCTGGACCCTCTCCGTGGATGACTGTTGCCTGAAGCTTGGCTTCGGCTGGTTGGGCAACGCAGCATCACGACCCAGAAAAGGACAAGACTGTGCTGATATCGCAGATCCGGAATGAAGATGGTTCGATCACGGTTGCCGTCCGCGAGGCGGGCGCCGCCGCGCATGCCGTCAACGGCGCGACAAGCGTACATGCGCTGGCGCTCGAGGCTGCCAATTCAGGCCGCAGCCTGAAGGCTGTGGTCGATGCCCATGGCCTCGGCGCGGAGATCGACCTGGAGCAGGTCTACGCAGACGGCCGTTTCCTGCCGCCGATCACCCATGAGGACCCGGCCCACCTGCATCTGACGGGCACGGGGCTGACCCATCTTGGCTCCGCCTCGACGCGCGATGCCATGCACGCTGCCGCGTCCAAGGTGGACGAGGGCGCCACCGATACGATGAAGATGTTCAAGATGGGCCTTGAAGGCGGCAAGCCGAAGGCTGGCGAAACCGGCGTTCAGCCGGAATGGTTCTACAAGGGCAATGGCACGCAGGCGACCGCACCGGGCGGCGACCTCGTTTCGCCTGCCTTTGCGCTGGATGGCGGCGAAGAGCCGGAAATGGCCGGCATCTATGTAATTGCCGACAGCGGCCAGGCGTTCCGCGTCGGCTTTGCCGTGTCCAACGAGTTTTCCGATCACGTCACCGAGCGGATCAACTATCTCTATCTCGCCCATTCCAAGCTGCGTCCGGCAAGCTTCGGTCCGGAAATTCGCGTTGGCGCACCGCCGGCCGATATTCGCGGCACGTCGCGGATCATCCGCAACGGGGCGGTTCTCTGGGAAAAGCCGTTCCTGTCGGGCGAGGCGAACATGTCCCACAGTTTCGCCAATCTTGAACACCATCACTTCAAATACGGAATTTTCCGTGCACCGGGCGATGTGCATGTCCATATGTTCGGAACAGCGACATTGTCGTTCGGCGACGGTCTGAAGACCGAAGCCGGCGATATCTTCGAAATCGAGGCCGCCGAATTCGGCCTGCCGCTTCGCAACAGGCTTGCTTTGGCTGGCCATGACGAGATCACGATCGGGCAGCTCTGAGCTGTCGTTTAAATCTGAAAGCGATGCGTCAGTCCCAAGACGGCGTGCGCGAACACCAAGGAGGCCTTGAGCCTATGACACTCCATCAGAACCTGATTGCCGGCGAATGGGTCGGCACGGACGGCATCGAGAACATCAATCCGTCCAACACCAACGAAGTCGTCGGCCTCTACGCCCGCGCCAGCGCAGACGATGCCAAGACCGCGATTGCGGCGGCCAAGGCTGCCTTTCCGTCCTGGTCGCGCTCCGGCATTCTCGAGCGCCATTCGATCCTGAAGAAGACCGCCGACGAAATCCTGGCGCGCAAGGACGAGCTTGGCAAGCTGCTCGCCCGCGAAGAGGGCAAGACGTTGCCGGAAGCGATCGGCGAGACTATCCGCGCCGCGCAGATCTTTGACTACTTCGCTGGCGAGTGCCTGCGCCTTGCAGGCGAAGTCCTGCCGTCGGTGCGGCCGAATATCGGTGTCGAGATCACCCGCGAGCCGATCGGTGTCATCGGCATCATCACGCCGTGGAATTTCCCGATCGCTATCCCGGCGTGGAAGATCGCGCCGGCGCTCTGCTACGGCAACACGGTCGTCTTCAAGCCGGCCGAACTCGTGCCGGGCTGCTCCTGGGCGATCGCCGACATTCTGCATCGCGCCGGTCTGCCAAAGGGCGTGCTCAACCTCGTCATGGGCAAGGGCTCGGTCGTTGGCCAGGCCATGCTCGACAGCCCGGATCTCGCCGCCATCACCTTTACCGGCTCGACCGGAACCGGCAAGCGGGTCGCGGCTTCCTCGATCGAGCATAACCGCAAGTTCCAGCTGGAAATGGGGGGCAAGAACCCGATGGTCGTGCTCGATGATGCAGACCTGACGGTGGCTGTCGAAGCCGCTGCCAATTCCGGCTTCTTCTCGACCGGCCAGCGCTGCACGGCTTCCTCGCGCCTGATCGTCACCGAAGGCATTCATGACAAGTTCGTCGCTGCCTTGACGGAAAAGCTGAAGGGCCTTGTCGTCGATGATCCGCTGAAAGCCGGTACGCATATCGGCCCGGTGGTCGATGCCGGCCAGTTGAAGCAGGACACCGACTACATCGCCATCGGCCAGTCGGAAGGCGCAAAGCTTGCCTTCGGCGGCGAGACGATCTCGCGCGACAATCCTGGCTTCTACCTGCAGCCGACGCTGTTTACCGAAGCCACCAACCAGATGCGCATTTCGCGCGAAGAGATCTTTGGGCCCGTTGCGTCGGTCATCCGGGTGAAGGATTACGAAGAGGCGCTCTCGGTTGCCAATGACACGCCGTTCGGCCTGTCTGCCGGTATTGCCACGACGAGCCTGAAACACGCGACGCATTTCAAGCGCAACTCGGAAGCCGGCATGGTCATGGTCAACCTGCCGACAGCCGGTGTCGATTTCCACGTTCCGTTCGGCGGCCGCAAGGCTTCCTCCTTCGGTTCGCGCGAGCAGGGCAAATACGCGGCCGAGTTCTTCACCGTCGTGAAGACGGCCTACACGCTGGCGTAACGACATATCCGGCGGATCGGAGCACAGCGCCGATCCGTCCGGACCTTCAAAGGACAATGATGATGTTTAAGAAAGCGGAATGGCCGCGCAAGCTGAGGTCGCAGGAATGGTATGGCGGCACAAGCCGCGATGTCATTTATCACCGCGGCTGGATGAAGAACCAGGGCTATCCGCATGATCTGTTTGACGGACGCCCGGTCATCGGCATCCTCAACACCTGGTCGGACATGACACCGTGCAACGGCCATCTGCGCGAACTGGCTGAAAAGGTGAAGGCCGGTATCTGGGAGGCCGGCGGCTTCCCGATGGAAGTTCCGGTGTTCTCGGCTTCCGAAAACACCTTCCGCCCGACCGCCATGATGTATCGCAATCTTGCGGCACTCGCCGTCGAGGAGGCCATCCGTGGCCAGCCGATGGATGGCTGCGTGCTGCTCGTCGGTTGCGACAAGACCACGCCGTCGCTGATCATGGGCGCTGCATCCGTTGACCTGCCGTCGATCGTCGTCACCGGCGGGCCGATGCTAAACGGCTATTTCCGTGGTGAACGGGTCGGTTCCGGCACGCATCTGTGGAAATTCTCCGAAATGGTCAAGGCCGGCGAGATGACGCAGGCCGAATTCCTCGAGGCAGAAGCTTCGATGAGCCGTTCCTCCGGCACCTGCAATACCATGGGTACTGCGTCGACGATGGCGTCCATGGCCGAAGCGCTTGGCATGGCGCTGTCAGGCAATGCCGCAATTCCGGGTGTCGACAGCCGCCGCAAGGCGATGGCGCAGCTCACCGGTCGCCGGATCGTGCAGATGGTCAAGGATGACCTGAAGCCGTCCGACATCATGACGAAGCAGGCCTTTGAAAATGCCATCCGCACCAATGCTGCGATCGGTGGATCGACCAATGCCGTCATCCACCTGCTGGCCATGGCCGGCCGCGTCGGCATCGACCTGACGCTCGACGACTGGGACCGTTGCGGCCGCGACGTGCCGACCATCGTCAACCTCATGCCGTCGGGCAAGTACCTCATGGAAGAGTTCTTCTATGCCGGTGGCCTGCCGGTCGTTCTGAAGCGTCTCGGCGAAGCCGGCATCCTGCACAGGGATGCACTGACGGTGTCCGGCGAAACCATGTGGGACGAGGTCAAGGATGTCGTCAACTGGAACGAAGACGTCATTCTGCCTGCCGAAAAGGCCCTGACGCAGTCCGGCGGCATCGTCGTTCTGCGCGGCAATCTCGCGCCGAAGGGTGCCGTTCTGAAGCCGTCGGCGGCCTCGCCGCATCTCTTGACGCACCGGGGCAGGGCCGTGGTGTTCGAGGATATCGACGACTACAAGGCCAAGATCAACGACGACAATCTCGATATCGACGAGACCTGCGTCATGGTCATGAAGAACTGTGGTCCGAAGGGTTATCCGGGCATGGCGGAAGTCGGCAATATGGGCCTTCCGCCGAAAGTGCTGAAGAAGGGCATCACCGACATGGTGCGTATCTCCGACGCCCGCATGTCCGGGACCGCCTACGGTACCGTCGTCTTGCACACCTCGCCTGAGGCCGCCGTCGGTGGGCCGCTCGCGGTCGTTCAAAATGGCGACATGATCGAGATGGACGTGCCGAACCGTCGCCTTCATCTGGATATTCCCGAGGCGGAACTGGCGCGGCGCCTGGCCGCCTGGCAGCCGAACCATGATCTGCCGACATCCGGCTATGCCTGGCTGCACCAGCAGCATGTCCAGGGAGCCGATACCGGTGCCGACCTCGATTTCCTCAAGGGATGTCGCGGCAGCGCGGTGGGCAAGGACAGCCACTGATCGGCTGTCGTTTTGTATTGAGAAAGGCGGAGCATAGTCTCCGCCTTTTTGATTCTGAGGGGACATTGCGGTTCATTTTGCGATGATTGGCCGAATTGCACTCGGTGACGACGTCGGGCGCTGGCTTGAGCGTGCGCTGGCCTTACCCGGCGTGCAACTTGCCGCTGTTGAAACCCCGATCGCTGTTGGCAGCGTCCGGCTTCCCGGCATTTTTTATGCGGATCCAGCCGATCGAATCATCGTTGCGACGGCGCGGTTTCATCAAGTGCCCCTGCTGACGGCAGACAAGGCTATGCTCGACTATGGCGCAAAGGGACATGTCGCCGTTTTTCCCGCTTCTTCGTGACGCGGTGTCGCTACTGACTTTGGCTCTGGCTCTGTTCCTGCTGCTCCACCGTGACCGTCACCTTCAGCGCCTCGCTGGCCGCGCCGTGGATCAGGCCTGAGATCGGGGCGGCGTCGCGATAGTCCAGCCCGCAGGCAATGCGGACATAACGATCGTCCGGGCACATCTTGTTGGCGGCATCGAAACCGACCCAGCCAAGGCCGGCGAGGTGGATTTCCGCCCAGGCATGGCTTGCCGTCTGCTCCGGCTGGTCTTCCATCATCAAATAGCCGGAGACATAGCGTCCCGGAAGGCCCAGTGTCCGCGCTGCCGCGACCATGATGTGGGTGTGGTCCTGGCAGACACCGCTTCCCTGCAACAGCGCCTGTTCCGCCGTCGTCTCGGTGCCTGTCTCGCCCTGCCGGTATTCGACCGTTTCGGCGATCGTCGACATCAGCATGTGCATCTTGGCAAGATCTGTGTCGCCGCTCATCGATTTGGCAAGATTGCGGATCGGCTTTGCCATCTTCGTCAATGGCGTTTCGCGCAGATAGAGCCAGAGCGGCGCATAGCCCTGGTGCACGCCATAGACGCCGGATCTGTCCTCGGTCTCGACTTCGCCGGTGGCGATGATGCGGATTGATGTCTGGTCGCCATTGACGCTGACCAGATTGGTGCGGTTGCCGAAATGGTCGTCATAGCCGACCTCCATTCGTGCGCCCTCGACCGAGGTTTCCCAACTGAGCACGGTCTGTCCGGGCTGGGTCAGGGGTGTCAGGCGCAGGCGTTGCAGCGAATACTGCACCGGCTCTTCGTAGGTATATTGGGTCGTGTGGTTGATTTTCAGACGCATGTCGTTCTCCCCCAGCCCATTCTAGTAGAACCGGTAGCCGTCGGAGATTTCCTGTCCCAGACGGTTGTTGTGGCTGATGAAGTTCTCGATATATTCATGCAGGCCCTGATCCATGACATCCTTGATCGAATGGCTGCGCAACGAGGCGAGCGTTTCTTCGGCGGTTGCATGGGCGGCGTGCCGTTCGCCGTATTCCCGCGCAAGATAGCCCAGATTGCTGCAGATCTTTTCATAACAATAGGCCAGCGACCGCGGCATGCGGCCGTTCAGGATCAGGAAGTCGGCGATGTTGGAGGCCTTGTATTCGGCCTCGTAGACCCAGCCATAGGAGCGGTGCGCCGAGACGGAGCGCAGGATCGATTCCCACTGCACATTGTCGATTGACGAGCCGACCTGACTGACGGCCGGCAGGAGCACGTAATATTTGACGTCAAGAATGCGCGCCGTGTTGTCGGCGCGCTCGATGAAGGTGCCGATGCGCGAGAAGTTGAAGATCTCGTTGCGCAGCATGGTGCCGTGAAACGCGCCGCGGATGAGGCCGGTCTTTCGCTTGATTGCATCGATGGCTTCCGGCAGGTCCGCCGGCTTGACACGACGCGCCAGAAGCGCCTTCAGGTCGAGCCAGCATTCATTGGTCGCCTCCCAGGTTTCCCGGGTCAAAGCGGTGCGCACCATGCGGGCATTGTTGCGGCCGGCATCGATGCACGACATGACGCTCGATGGATTGCTGCGTTCGCGCAGCAGGTAATCGATGGCGTCGGCACTGGTCAGCTTGTCATGGGTCTCGTCGTAGGTATCGCGGACGCCCGAGCTCTGCAGCACGCCGTCCCAATCGTCTTCGGTTGCCTCCGATCGGGTGAGCGACATGCGCATGCCAGCATCAATCAGCCGGGCGCTATTTTCGGCGCGCTCGATATAGCGGAACATCCAGTACAAACCGTTTGCGGTTCTTCCAAGCATGATGCGTCAGTCCTCCAGAACCCAGGTATCCTTGGTGCCGCCGCCCTGACTGGAATTCACCACCAGGGACCCGGCCTTCAATGCCACGCGGGTCAAGCCGCCCGGTATGATCTGCACCTTGTCGGAAACGAGAACGTAGGGGCGAAGGTCCACATGGCGTGGCGCAATGCCCTTGTTGACGAGGATCGGCACCGTCGAGAGCGACAGTGTCGGCTGCGCAATATAATTGTGCGGGCGTGTCTTCAGTTTTTCGGCAAAGGCCATGCGTTCCTTCTTCGAGGCTGTCGGCCCGACCAGCATGCCGTAGCCGCCGGAGCCGTGGACTTCCTTGACGACGAGATCGGCAAGGTTTTCCAGAACATATTTCAGGCTGTCCGCCTCGGCACAGCGCCATGTCGGGACGTTTTCGAGAAGCGGCTTGCGGCCTGTGTAGAACTCAACGATCTCAGGCATGTAGGAATAGATCGCCTTGTCGTCGCAGATGCCGGTGCCCGGCGCGTTGGCGATCGTGATGTTGCCGGCACGGTAGACGTCCATGATCCCGGGAACGCCAAGTGTCGATTCGGGCTTGAAGGTCAGCGGGTCGAGATAGTCGTCGTCGACGCGCCTGTAGAGCACGTCGATCGCCTCGTAGCCGCGGCTTGTGCGCATCTTGACCTTGCCGTCGATGACGCGCAGGTCGGAGCCTTCGACAAGTTCGACCCCCATCATGTCCGCCAGGAAGGCATGTTCGTAATAGGCCGAGTTGTAGATACCGGGGGTGAGGACGGCGACGCGCGGCTTGCCTTCGCATCCGGGAGGGGCAAGCGAAGCAAGGCTCTGGCGCAGCAGATTGGGATAGTTTTCGACCGGGCGAACGCGGTTCTGATGAAAGAGTTCCGGGAACATCTGCATCATCGTCTCCCGGTTTTCCAGCATGTAGCTGACGCCGGAGGGCGTACGGGCATTGTCTTCGAGGACGTAGAACTGGTCCTCGCCGGTGCGCACGATGTCTGTCCCGACAATATGCGTATAGACGCCACCCGGTGGGCGGAAACCGATCATCTGCGGCAGGAAGGTGACGTTGCGCTCGATCAGTTCGCGCGGAATTCGGCCGGCCTTGATGATTTCCTGCTTGTGGTAGATGTCGTCGAGAAACGCATTGAGGGCGATGACGCGCTGTTCGATGCCCTGTGCGAGCTTGCGCCATTCCCGGCCGGAAATAATGCGCGGAATGAGGTCGAAGGGGATGAGTTTTTCCGCACTGTCGGCGTGTCCGTAAACTGCAAAAGTGATGCCGGTCTTGCGGAATATGTTCTCTGCGTCTTTCGATTTGGCAATCAGTCGGGCCTTGTCCTGGCTGGAATACCAATCATTGTAGGTCTTGTAAGGCTGGCGCGGGCTATTGTCCGCATTCATCATTTCGTCAAATGCCAACGGTGTGATCCCCTTTTTTTGTCATTTGAGTACAACAGCAAGTGCAATGCAAGAAGCATGCTCGTTTCCGGGCAAAAGAAATTTCAGACGGGGAATTGCCAATTTTTTGGACGGATTGCCGTGGCGCAGGGTACGCTGGCCTCTCCGATGTGGCGCGCCGGAGAAGCCAAGCGGCCTGATCTGACGGCACGGCCGAGGGCAGTGCGCTCCAATTGTGCAGATGCCTATGCTTTGCGCGTTGTCGTGTTGCGATTTTCTGAACCTCATCATCACGAATTTTGTTTTGACCATCAGCATGCTTCGCTCTATCGCAAACGCTTTGCGCCCCGTGCCACTGTTGGCACAACGGAGAGAGCATGACCCTCGATCGTCTGGCCCCGGCCATTTTCGTTCTCCTGTGGTCGACGGGATGGGTGGTGGCAAAATATGCTGGCCTCTTTGCCGATCCGCTGACCTTCCTCGTGCTGCGCTACGCCATTGCCGTCACGCTGTTTTTGATCTTCTGTCTCGCAACCGGCGCGCAATGGCCAAGGACGAGGGGCGAGGCCGGGCATGCAGTCATCTCCGGCATGTTCCTGCACGGGCTTTATCTCGCCTCCGTCTGGTGGGCGATCGGCCAGGGTGTTCCCGCAGCACTTTCCGGCATCATCGCCGGTCTCCAGCCGCTGATGACCGCAGCGGTCGCACCGGCCCTGATCGGCGAGCGCCTGAGCGGGCAACAGCGTCTCGGCCTCTCGATCGGTTTTCTTGGCATTGCGATTGCCGTCCTGCCAAAAATCCTTGCCATCGACACCGGTGCCACGCCGATCCTCCCGGTGATCGTCAATGTGCTTGGCATGGCGGCGGCGACCTATGGCACGATCCACCAGAAACGCTTTCTCCAGGCGGTCGACATCCGCTCGATTGCGACGCTGCAATATGTCGGTGCCCTGATCGTCACCATCCCGCTGGCGCTGATGCTGGAGGATCTGCACGTGACATGGTCTTTCGAGCTTTTCGCGGCGCTCGCATGGTCGGTTCTGGCCTTGTCCATGGGCGCCATCGCGCTGCTGCTCTATCTGATCCGCAGGGGGCAGGTTTCGCGGGCCGCGTCGCTGATCTACCTCGTGCCGCCACTTGCCGCCGTGCAGGCAATGATCCTGTTCGGCGAGACGCTGACCACGCCGATGATCATCGGTACGGTTGTGGCTGTCACAGGCGTGTACCTGACCAATCGTACGCCCGGTCCGATCGCGCCATGAGATGACCACCCGCCCCTGACGGAGCAACGTCCGGCCTTGTCGTGTTCAATTACCCTTCTGCGGAAGATCCTTTTCAGCGCCGTGCGCCGGACCTTCTTCCTTCACCTCGCGCGGTGTCGGTGCGGTGATGACGCCGTGGTCGGGATCGTGCACATCCTGCCCCTTTGAGCCATCGGCGGCTGTGGGCAGTTCGCGTTCGCGGCTGTCCTGCCGTGTCTGCTGCACGTCCTTTGCCTCATCGATGACATTGCTCAGTTCGTTTTGCGAAAGGTCGGAGAGGTCGATGCGCTTGTCCATCATGGTGTCCTTATCAGTTTGATCTCTCCGATAAACGCGCGACTTGCGGAATCGACGCATCCGCAAACAAATTTCCTTCAAAAAAATGGGTAGCGGGTATCCGCCTGCGCATGCTTGCCGCTTCAATTGCGAACATGCATCGAATCAAAAACGGCGGGGTTTCCCCCGCCGTTCAAATGTCATTGGATCGGATATGAAAGCTTACGCTTCGTCGCGACGGGCGCCGGCAGCACGCTTGCGCAGGCCGTTGGCGCCGGCCGGGTTGCCTTCGCGGGGCTGGCCGCTGGCTGTGCCGCCGCCGTGATTGCGGTTGCGCCATTCGCCCTGCTTCTGGCCGGGACGTCCGTTGCGGTTGCCGCCTGGACGCTTGGCGATCGCTTTTTCGTGGGCTGCCTGTGCGGCAGGACCCTGGCCCTTGCGATGTTGTTTCTGCATGTCGGCATCGCTCAGCAGTTCGTCGCCGGCAAAGCCGCCGGCTGCGGCCGGACGGGCACGCGGTGCATGGTCTGCACGCGGCTCATTGCGCTGGCCGCCGCCATTGCCGCCACCCGGACGCTGACCGCCACGCGAGCCCTTCGGGCGGGCGCGGTCGGCCGGCACTTCGCCGCTGGCCGTGGTGATTTCGATCTTCATCAGGCGCTCGATATCGCGCAGCAGACGGATTTCGTCCGGCGAGCAGAAGGCAATCGCGATGCCGTCGCGGCCGGCACGGGCCGTGCGGCCGATGCGGTGGATGTAGGCTTCGGCCACTTCCGGCAGGTCGTAGTTGTAGACGTGGGTGACGCCCGGAATGTCGATGCCGCGGGCAGCAACGTCGGTCGCGACCAGAACGCGGGTCTCGCCGTCACGGAAGGCCTTCAGGGCGCGCTCGCGCTGGCCCTGGCTCTTGTTGCCGTGGATCGAGGCAACGGAGAAGCCGACATGTTCGAGGTGCTTCATCAGCTTTTCGGCGCCATGCTTGGTGCGCGAGAAAACCATGGCGCGGCCATCGGGATTTTCGGTGAGCGTCTTCTTGAGGATTTCAGTCTTCTGGCTGGCGCCCTGGACGAAGTGCACATACTGCTCGACCTTGTCGGCAGCCTTGCCGGGAGGCGTGACCTGCACGGTAACCGGATCGACCAGGTATTCGCTGGCCAGTTCGGCGATCGCCTTTGGCATGGTGGCCGAGAAAAGCAGCGTCTGGCGCTTCTTCGGAACCATCTTGGAAATCTTGCGCAGGTCGTGGATGAAGCCGAGGTCCAGCATCTGGTCGGCTTCGTCAAGCACGAGGAAGCGGGCCTGGGTCAGCGTCACGGCCTTGCGGGCAATGAGGTCGAGCAAGCGGCCCGGCGTTGCAACGAGAATGTCGACGCCACGGGAAAGCTGTTCGGACTGCTTGTTGATCGATGCACCACCGACGACGAGGCCGATCTTGATCGGGGTCTTCTTGACGAAGTCCTTGAGGTTCGAGGCGATCTGGTTCACCAGTTCGCGGGTCGGCGCCAGAACCAGTGCGCTGATGTTGCGCGGGTCAGGGCGCTTGCCGCTGGCCAGCATCTTTTCGATCATCGGCAGGCCGAAAGCCGCGGTCTTGCCGGTGCCGGTCTGGGCGAGACCGATGAGGTCTTTGCCTTCCATCACGAGCGGGATTGCCTGCGCCTGGATTGGCGTCGGCACTTCGAAACCTTGCGCGGCAAGGGTCGACAGAATGTGCTCGGAGAGGCCAAGGTCTTTAAAAGTGGTCAATGTATTGCCTTTTCGGGGCGCCAAACGCTTTCGCCGGAACAGCACCATGCGGTTCCGGTGTCGGTTGGCGTCAAGAACCCCGCGTGATTTGGGAACTTGTGGGTTGATAAAGCGGTCTGCGCTGCATCCTGCCGTGATCGGCAGGACATTCTCTTTTGCGCTTATCCTTCGTTAGGGATCCAGAGGATCCCGCAGGCCGCTCACGCGGCGGCCGGAAGGTGACGCTGGGCCTCATGTCGTTGTTTTCACCGAAAAAGTCAAGAGATAGTTTTTTGCGACTGCGAAGGGCAGCCCTGCGCTCAGGACATGACCAGCTCGAAATCGCCGCTGGCAAGGCCGGCGCCATTCACCAGGATCTCCACACGGTGGAGGCCGGCATAATATTGCCGGGTGGTGATCGGTCGCAGCGCATGCCGGCGCATGAATGTCTGCGTTTCGCCCGGCTTCAGATCCAGGCTGGTCCATTTGAAGACCTTCGGCGCGAGCGATCCATTGGCCTTGCGGTGGTGAATGGCATAGTCGAGCATCAGCCGCTGCGTCTCTGAGCCTGTATTGCTCACGGTCAGGCTAAAGCCGAGATGCTCACCGAACGTGACACCCGGGGTTTCGATCGATACCGCTGCATTGACGCCCGCTGCGGGCGCAAAGCCGAAATTGGCAAGCGCCTCGCCATGACCCTTCTTCAAAAGCGTGCGGGACGCGTGGCGCAGCAATTGTCGGCGCTGGGGCGAGGCGTTGCTTATCGCATCGCGCACGAAGGCGGCCACCAGATCGGGATGATCCTTGGCGATGTCGTTCAGGCTGTTGGCCACGGACCGGCGGACATAGTCTTCCGGGTCATCCATCAGCGCTTCGAGGATCGGCAGGATGGGCTGTGGGTCGCGGACGAGCGCGGGAAGGCGCATGGCCCAGGGCAGGCGTGGCCGGGTGCCTTCCGAGGCAAGCCTGCGCACATGGTGATTCGGATCTGCAACCCACGGCCCGATGATGGCCAGCGCCCGATCCTGCTGCGCATGGATGAACGTCCGGATGCCGAATTCGGCGGTAAAGTGCGGCGTCAGTGCCTTCAGAAGATCCAGCGAGAGGTCTAGATGCGCGACACCGCATTCGGCGATGAACTGGTTGATTGAAAGCAGCGCCCAGCCGGTGAGGCCCGGTCTATCCACACGCGCAAGGCAGGCGTGCAGGATCGGGACGGTTGCTTCGAAGTCCGGTGGAAGATGCCGATGCAGGGCGGTTGCGATCAATTTTCCGCGCTGCATCAGTTCCAGCGTATCGATTACGGGCAGGATGTCTTCCAGAAACGCTGCGCGTTCGAAGGGTGCGAAGGCCCGCGCCACGGCGTCGGCCGTGTCGCGGGCGGTGTGGTGGCCGATCAGATGTTTCAGTGGCTCGGCCATCAGCGCTCAGATTGCCTCTGCGGTTACGAAATGCTGCATCAAGGATACGCTTGCGATTGTCGCCATGTAAGGGGCAAAGGCCGGGTCGGCCTGCACCCGTGCGGCGGCGGCATCGGCGCTCGGCTTGTCGGTCCATTCGACAAGATCGGCGATGAGGTCTTGCCGATCGGGCGCAGTCAAGGCCCGCCAACTGACGAAGCCCGGAAAGCTGCGCACGGCCTGCATGGCGGCGCGGCGTGCCTGTTCGGCGGCTGGCCGGTCGGTGACGGTGCAAACGGCGATTTCAAGAATGGTCGGTTGGGTCATGGATCTTGCTCCTGTGAATGACGGACTTGACCTAACACGGTCCAACTGACACCCTTCTGGCCACAGTGTTTCCGCTCCATGCCGAGTGTGCCGATGCGTCCTGCCGACCGCCTGTTCCGGATCATCCAGCTCTTGCGTTCCAAGGGTGGCGCCATGACGGCGGCCGCCATTGCCGAGGCGATGGAAGTGGCGCCGCGCACGATCTACAGGGACATGATGCATCTGATGGTATCGGGAGCACCGATCGAAGGTGAACGCGGTGTCGGCTACATGTTGCGCGAGGCCTTCGACGCTCCGCCGCTGACCTTTACCTTCGAGCAGCTCGAAGCGCTGGCCTTCGGACTGCGGGCCGTCGACATGCTCGGTGACCCGCGTCTTGGGCAGGCGGCCCGCGAGGCAAGGGACAAGATCGTGGCGATGCTGCCGTCCGGGCATGCCAAGCGCCTGGTCTCGATGCCGATCCATGCTTTCCGCGCTGCCGCGCAGCCAGAACCGCCGGCCTGCCTCGGTGACGTGCGTGCGGCGCTGGCGGGGCGGCGCAAGCTATCGATCGCCTATGTTGCACTGCCCGGCGCGCGCAGTCAAAGGCTTGTCTGGCCGCTCGGCCTGTCCGCGTTCGGGGCGATCTGGGTGATGACCGCCTGGTGCGAAATGCGCCAGGCCTTCCGTGATTTCCGGCTCGACAGGATCGAGGTCTGGACGGTGCTGGCCGAACGGTTCGACCCGGAGCCTCACCAGTCGTTCGAAACTTATCTGGACCAATTTGCCGGTTGAGCCATCTGACAGGCTTCAGAAGTCCGTCGCGACGCCGCCTTCGCGCTTGCGGCGGGCGACGAAGTCGTCGAGTTCTACTTCAATGGCCAGATCGAGCGGCGGCTTTTCGTATTCGTTGAGCTTGTCCTTGAAAACACGGTTGGCGTGATCGTATGTGGTCGGCCGTCCAGCCTCCGTCCAGGTTTCGAAATTGCGCCAGTCAGACAGGATCGGCGAATAGAAGGCGGTCTCGTAGCGCGCCAACGTGTGGGCGGTGCCAAAATAATGGCCGCCGGGGCCCACATCGCGCACCGCATCCAGGCCGAGTGCATCCTGGCTGACATCGAGCGGTGTAAGGAACTCCGCCACCATCTGCAGCATGTCGACGTCGAGGATGAATTTTTCGAAGGATGCGGTCAACCCGCCCTCGCTCCATCCTGCCGAATGCATGATGAAATTGCCGCCGCCCTGCGTCAGCGCCCAGAGCGAGAAGCCCGATTCGTAGGCTGCCTGGGCATCGAGCGTGTTCGAGGCGTTGGTGTTGGAGGTGCGGTAGGGGATGTTGTATTTGCGGGCAAGCTGGCCGCCGGCAATCACCGCCTTCATGTATTCCGGTGTGCCGAAGGCGGGGGCACCGGTCTTCATGTCGACATTCGAGGTAAAGCCGCCATAGAGCACCGGTGCGCCCTTCCGGACCATCTGCGTAAAGGCGATGCCGGCCAGGGCCTCGGCATTCTGCTGCACGACGGCACCGGCGATCGTAACAGGCGCCATGGCGCCGGCCAGCGTGAACGGCGTGACGACGACCACCTGGTTGCGCGACGACATCTCGATAATGCCCTGCAGCATCGGCCCATCGAGACGCAGCGGCGAAGACGTATTGATGATCGTGAACAGCGAGGGTTCCTGCTCCATCTGCTCGGCCGAAATGCCGCGGCCTATGCGGGCGATCTCGAGGGCATCGATGTTGCGCTGCTGGCCGAGCGAGTAGCAGTGGAACGCCTTGTCGGTGAGTTTGACCATGTCGGACAGGCAATCGAGATGGCGCACCGAGGCGTGGATGTCGATCGGTTCGACCGGGTAGCCGCCGGTCGTATGAATGATGTCGTAGGACTGGGCGAGCTTGACCAGCTTGCGGAAGTCTTCCTGATTGCCGGCGCGGCGTCCGCCCTCGCGGTCGGCGACAAAGGGTGCGGACGCAATCTGGGCGAAGACGAGATTGTTGCCGCCGATCTGAACATTGCGGATCGGGTTGCGGGCATGCAGGGTGAAGGCCGGTGGAACCGAGGCGATCATCTCCATGATCAGGCCGCGGTCGAAGCGCACGCGGTCGGTTCCCTCCGTCACATCGGCGCCTGCCGCCTTCATCCGCTGGCGGGCTTCCGGCAGGATCACATCCATGCCGATTTCTTCAAGGATTGTCAGCGACGCATCATGGATGGCTTCAAGTGCATCCTCGCTGAGCACCGTGGATTTCGTCATGGTGTTGACGAGGTTGAGATATTTCGAATGACCCGTGGACCTCCGGGCTGTCCGGTCCGCGCCACGGCCACCGGCGCGCCGGCGCCGCTCGACGGGGGCTTCGGGCTGATCGACCAGGGGCATGGCGGAGAATTCGTTGTCGCTCATGATTTTTCCATCGCGTTTGGACACGACGGAGATGTTGCAGATTTGGGTCCCGGCATGCGCCACCATTTGCGACAGCAAACTTCCTTGACAGAAAACCGGATCGAAATCGTGCCCGTTCATCTGCGTCTGTCATGCGTCCAGAAGCGTCAGGCGGACGGTTTTGTGCCGGACAGCATTTCCCTTTTGGCGCCATAGCCTTTGCGCCGTTCGACGGCAAAACCGGCGGCCTGCAGATTGCGCCGGACGAAACCGGCCGCTGCATAGGTCGCGAATGTACCGCCCGGCCGGGTCCTGTCAAAGACGGATTGCATGAGATCCTGTGACCAGAGGTCTGGATTGCGCACCGGCGAGAAGCCATCGAGATACCAGGCGTCAAACACTTCTGCCATCGAGCCAAGCCGTGCGTCTGCGGGCCCGATCACCACCCTCAACTGCACGCCGTCGCCGAAATCAAGGCAGACATCCGCCGTTGGTTGCTCTGGCCACAAGGCGCAAAGCGCCGCGCGCTCCTCGTTGATCTCCGGCCAGCGTGAAAGCGCCCGGGCGATGTCGGTCGCCTGCATCGGAAAACGCTCGAAGGAGATGAAATGCAGCCGCTGACCGTCACGGCCCTCTCGTTTCCATTGCCGCCAGGTCTCGCAGAAATTCAGGCCGGTGCCGAAACCAAGTTCGCCGATGGTGAAATCGGTGCTGTCCTGCCAGCGAGCGATGACAACATTGCCGCCGAGAAACACGTGCTGGCATTCCAGCCTGCCATCCTCGCGGCAATAAAAATGATCGCCAAATTCGGCCGAATAGGGCATATCGCCCTCGTGCCATTCGAGCGTCTGGTGCTGCGGGACCGGGCTCAGTTCGGTCGGGCGCGCGGGCAATGACGGATTGTCGGTCTCTCTGGCTGTCATGCCGTGTCGGATAATCCTCGCGGGAAAGAAGGTCAATCGATGACGGATCTGTTGATCGTCGGCGGCGGCATCATGGGACTGTGGGCGGCCGTGATGGCGGACCGCGCCGGCATCGAGACAATGCTTGTCGAACGCTCGGCAATCGGCGCCGGTGCCAGCGGCGGCATCCTCGGGGCGCTGATGCCGCATGTGCCGGATCGCTGGAACGAGAAAAAGCAGTTCCAGTTCGATGCCTTGGTGTCTCTTGAAGCCGAGATCCGCAAACTCGAGGCGGAAACCGGCCTGTCGGCCGGCTATCGCCGTTCCGGTCGCATCATTCCGCTGGCCAAGCCGCATCTGCGGACCATCGCGCTGCGCCACCAGCAGGAGGCACTCGAACACTGGCGATCCCATGACCGTCCGTTTTTCTGGAATTTCAGCGATATCTCCGACACACCCGGCTGGCCTGATCGTGCCGTCACTGAAAACGGCATGGTGTTCGATACGCTGGCCGCCCGCGTTGCGCCGCGAGCCCTGCTCGACATGCTCACCGCAGTGTTGCGCGGCTCTACCCATGTGACGATATTGGAAGGGACAGAGGTTGTCCGTCTCGATCCGACCGATGGAAAAGCAGAGTTGCAGGGTGGTCAGAAAATTGACTTCGGACACTGCATTCTGGCTGCTGGGGTGCAGTCCTTTCCGCTGATCGATGCGCTGCACCCCGCAGCGCCTTCGGCAAGCGGCACGGCCGTCAAGGGGCAGGCCGCGCTGCTGAAGACCGACATCGATCCCTCATGGCCGGTGATCTACTCCGACGGGCTCTATCTTGTGCCCCATGAAGACGGCCGCGTTGCCGTCGGCAGCACCAGTGAAATCAGCTTTGCCGATCCGCTGGCCTGCGACAGGCAATTGGACGACCTGTTGGAGCGGGCTTACGGCGTCGTGCCGATGCTCCGAAAGGCCGAGGTTCTTCAGCGCTGGGCCGGTTTGCGGCCGAAAGCCATCGGGCGCGAGCCAATGGTCGGTCGGCATCCGGATTTCCACAAGCTGTTGACGCTGACCGGCGGCTTCAAAGTGAGTTTCGGCCTTGCGCACAGGCTCGCCGCCTCGGTTATCGCAGATATCAACGGGCAGGAGAGCATCGACCTGCCTGAATCCTTTCGGTGCCGGGAACATGTTACGCTGCTCAAAACCGGTGGCGTGCCCAACAGAAAAGGCCCTGCTACGGGATAGCAGGGCCTGATCGCAATCGATGGATGCTTACATCCAGTAAGGCGGCACGCCGTAATAGTCGTAGACCCGGCGTCCATTTTCCTTGTTCCAGTCGTATTCGTCATTGCCACCGTATTTAGGCGCGTTCTCCACCTGCTCGCGGGTCAGGTCCGTCTGGTAGCCGCCGAGGTTTTCGTCATAGGTTAGCTTGGCCCAGGGCAAGGGATAATGATCCTCGCCGATGCCGAGGAAGCCGCCAAAGCCGAGAACCGCGTAGGACACGCGACCGCTGCGCTTTTCGAGGATGACACGCTCGATGGAGCCGATGTGCTTGCCATCCGCGCCATAGACCTTGGTGCCTTCGACCTTGTCGCTAGCGATCAGGTCATGGGTTTCCTTGATGTTGGCGTCCTGGATGTTTGCGCTCTGATAGGTCATCGTTTTCTCCTTCATTCCATTCATACGAAGAGTTAACGGGGCAGTCTGCGGATGGTTCCATGGTTTGTGGGGCGATCGGACGACGACAGACCGCTTGTCGATTCGTCATTCTGTCACGCAAATCACCTAGTCACTGGGCCATCAGCCGACCGGAGCAGGCCCATGCGCTACGCCATCTATTTCACGCCGCCAATTCACGACCCGCTGTCGATCGCAGCGGAGAGTTGGCTCGGTCGAAACGTCTATTCGGGCGAGGTCACGGAGCGCCCATCCGGCATCGGCCTGAGTTCGCAGGAACTGGCCTTCTATACGGCCGTTCCCCGCCGCTATGGTTTCCACGCGACGATCAAGTCGCCGTTCCATCTCCATCCTGACAGGACCGAGGCCGGGCTGCTCAAGGCCCTGATGCAGTTTGCCGGCACCGTCACGCCGTTCGAGATGCCGCGCATGGAGATTGCCCGGCTCGGCGATTTCTTTGGGATTGCGCCGGTCCTTCCGTGCGAGGCGATGCAACTGCTGGCGGCCAAGGTGGTTCAACTGTTCGATGAATTTCGCGCGCCGCTTGGCGAGGCGGAAATCGAGCGCCGCGACCCGGACGGGCTGACCGCGCCGCAGTTTTCCAATCTGCATCGCTGGGGTTATCCCTATGTCATGGACGAATTCCGGTTTCATATGGCGCTGACCGGGCCGCTTTCAAAAGCCGCATCCAGCCGGCTTGAGACGGCTTTGAAACACGTCTTCGCGGCTTTGATGACCGAGCCGGTGCGCATTGCCAGCCTCGCTCTGTTCGTCGAGCCGGAGCCGGGTGCTCCGCTGCGCGTGCATTCGCAGCATCCGCTTGGCAAGATCACTGCGCGTCGGCCATCCCTGGCGCCCGGTCGGCCGGGTCAGTTTTCGGTCGGCGATCCCGGCCTTGTTTTCAGCGAACAGACGGCGGCCGCAGCGGTGCGTGGCCTGGAGCGCAGCTGGTAGTCGAGGATCCGACAGGATTGCGCTGTGGAGCAACGTCCGGAGAACACTTGCAAATCGCCGCTGGAAACTATCGGTGGCATCGCATTTTCATCTCGACTTTCCGGTTTCGGGTGCTACCGTTCCGGCATATTCGAAGGGTGATGTGATGGCAGACAGTTCCTATCCGCGCGATCTTGTCGGTTACGGCCGCAATCTTCCGCAGGTGCGGTGGCCGGGCGATGCGCGGATCGCGGTGCAGTTCGTCCTGAACTACGAGGAAGGCGGCGAAAGCTCGATCCTGGATGGCGACAAAGGCTCCGAATCACTGCTGTCGGAAATCGTCGGCGCGCAATCCTGGCCCGGCCAGCGCAATCTCAACATGGAATCGATCTATGAGTATGGGTCCCGCGCCGGCTTCTGGCGGCTCTGGCGCCTGCTGACCAGCCGCAAGATCGACGTCACCGTCTATGGCGTGACGCTAGCCATGGCGCGCAATCCTGAGGCTGTTGCCGCCATGAAGGAGGCCGGCTGGGAAATCGCCAGCCACGGTTACCGCTGGCTGGAATACAAGGATTTTTCCGAGGAAGACGAGCGCAGGCATATCCTCGAGGCGGTGCGCCTGCACACGGAGCTGACGGGTTCGCATCCGCTTGGCATGTACCAGGGCAAACCGTCCGGCAACACGCTGAAGCTGGTGCTGGAGGAGGGCGGTTTCGTTTATTCCTCGGATAGCTATGCCGACGATCTGCCCTATTGGGTGCCCGGCCTGACCCGGGACAAGCCGCACCTGATCATTCCCTATACGCTCGATGCCAACGATATGCGCTTTGCCACGCCGCAAGGCTTCAATTCCGGCGACCAGTTCTTCAGCTATCTGAAAGACACGTTCGACGTGCTCTATGCCGAAGGCAGGGAGGGCAGCCCGAAGATGATGAATATCGGGTTGCACTGCCGGCTTGTCGGCCGCCCGGGGCGCATTGCAGCCCTTGCGCGCTTCATCGACTATGTGCTCGATCACGAGAAGGTCTGGGTGCCCAAGCGCATCGACATCGCCCGGCACTGGCATGACCATCACAAACCGGAGGGTGGGCTTTGACCTTGCACCGTGACGACTTCGTCGCCCGCTTCGGCGGCGTCTTTGAGCATTCGCCCTTCATAGCCGAACGGGCGTTTGATGCCGGTGCCGAGATCCCGCTGACTGCCCAGTCCGTTCATGCCGTGATGTGCGATACCTTTCGCGCCGCAAGTGCTGCGGAACGGATCGGCGTGCTGCGCGCCCATCCGGATCTTGCCGGAAAACTGGCGATTGCCGGCGGGCTGACGCAGGATTCGAAGGCCGAACAGGCGTCTGCCGGCCTCGATCGGCTGAGCGCTGACGAACACGCCCGGTTCACCGCCCTCAACACGGCCTATGTCGAAAAATTCGGCTTCCCCTTCATCATCGCCGTCAAGGGCCTGACGAAGGACGATATCCTTGCCGCCTTCGAGACGCGGATCGACAACAGCGTCGATCAGGAATTCGAAACGGCCACGGCGCAGGTCGAGAAAATCGCGCGCCTGCGCCTGCAATCCATGCTCCCAGGAGAAGACAATGTCTGATGCACCGTCCGCCGATCTGCCCGATTTTACCATCGGGGCGGTCAATCTTGCCTCTGCGCGCCTCGGCGCCAAGGGGCTCTCCGTCACGGACGATTTCTTTGCACCGCTCGACCGGATGCTGCAGGACGAGCCGGCAAAATTCCTGCCAGACGTCTATGATGACAACGGCAAGTGGATGGACGGCTGGGAAAGCCGGCGCAAGCGCGTGCCCGGTCATGACTTCGGCATTGTTCGTCTTGCGATGCCCGGTGTGATCCATGGCTTCGATGTCGATACCAGCCATTTCACCGGCAATTACCCGCCCCATTGCAGCATAGAGGCCGCTTTCGTTGATGGCGGCGATCCGGACGATACCACGGTGTGGACGGAAATCGTCGCCAAGTCTGCACTTGGTCCCGGCATCGGCGCTGCCGCCCATCATTTCTTCAAGACATCGGGCGCTGCCTCCGAAAAGGTCTGGACGCATCTGCGCCTGCACATCTATCCAGATGGCGGCATCGCACGTCTGCGCGTATATGGAACGGCCCATTTTGACTGGAGCAAGGTCGATGCCTCGCAGGAGGTCGATCTTGCCTATATTTACAATGGCGCGAAATCGCTCGCCTGGTCGAATGCCCATTACGGCGTTCCCGACCAGATGCTCGGTCCGGGTCGCGGCATCAACATGGGCGACGGCTGGGAGACGGCACGGCGCCGGGGGCCAGGCCATGACTGGGCGATCATCCGGCTTGGCCATGCCGGCCTGATCCACCGCGTCGTTGTCGATACCGCCCATTTCAAGGGCAACTTTCCCGACAGCTGCGAATTGCTCGGTGCCAACCTGCCGGGGCACTCCGAACCGTTCAACGAGGCTGAGATTGCCAGTTCGGAAGCGTGGAGGCCTATCCTGCCGCGCCAGAAGCTGCAGATGGATCATATCCATGACTATGCCGGCGATGTCCTTCAGGCGATCGGGCCGGTGACGCATGTGCGCTATGCCATGTATCCGGATGGCGGCACCAGCCGTCTGCGCCTGTTCGGCACGAAGGCCTGACGGGATGCGCGTTCTCCCGATCCGCTCGTTGACCGCCGAGGCGTTCCGCCCGTTCGGAGAGGTCATTGACGCGGATCCGGCCCGCATGCGGCTGATCAATGGCGGCACGACCGAGCGTTTCCATGGGCTGGCGACGGTGGATGTGGCGGGCGAGGGCGCGCGGCCGATCCTCAGTATTTTCCGCGGCCAGCCACGACGTTTCCCCTATGCCATCGACATGATGGAGCGGCATCCGCTCGGCAGCCAGAGTTTTACGCCGCTGTCCGGGCGGCCGTGGCTGGTGGTGGTTGCCCCGGATGCTGGCGGCCGTCCGGGCCGGGCCATGGCTTTCCTGGCGGGGCCGCGGCAGGGCGTCAACTATCACCGCAATGTCTGGCATCACCCGTTGATGACGCTGGACGGCATCAGTGATTTCCTGATTGTCGACCGCGATGGTCCCGGCAATAATCTGGAAGAATTCTTCTACGAGGAACCGTTCCTGATCGAGGAACCGGTAAGGGATACGGATCTATGAGCGGACGCCTGACGACGCATGTTCTCGACACGGCGCTTGGCAAGCCTGCCAATGGGCTGGCGATCGACCTTTTCCGGATCGACGGGGAGACGAGGACGTTGATCCGCTCCGTTGTCACCAATTCCGACGGTCGTGTCGATGGCCCGATGCTGGAGGGCGAGGCCTTCGCGGCCGGCATCTATGAACTGCTGTTCCACGCCGGCGACTATTTGCGCGCGACCGGTGCAGTTCTTCCGGAACCTGCGTTTCTCGACCTGATCCCGCTGCGTTTCGGCATCGCCGATCCGACGAGCCACTACCACGTGCCCTTGCTGCTCTCGCCGTTCAGTTACTCGACCTATCGGGGGAGCTGAACACGCGCTGTCCTTGCAGGCGATCATACTTGTACGGCATTTCGTACAAGTGTGATCGTAGGGAGCCTGGTATGCGCACTGTCATGTTTCCGAAAGCAAGGGATGAACTGGCCGGCCTTTTGGACGAGGTGAGCCAGGACCGCGTGCCGATCGAAATTGTGCGCCGGGATAAGGCGTCGTCGATTCTTATCGACAAGCGGGAATACAAGGGCAAGCTGGAGACGCTTCAACTAATGTCCAGTCCGACCAACGCGAAACGTCTGATGGAGGCGATGGCAGATATTGAAGCGGGAAAAAACCTGGTTCATCATCCGCTTGTTGAGAACTAGCGCGCAGTGTTGCTGGTCTGGCACCAGAGTGCCTGGGATGATTACTTCTATTGGCAACAGACTGACAAAGCAGTTCAACTCCGTATCAACGAATTGATCAAAGACCTTATGCGTCATCCCTTTGGGGGGCTTGGGAAGCCCGAGCCGCTTCTGCAGAATTTCAAAGGCTATTGGTCACGGCGTATCACACAGGAGCACCGCCTGATCTATGTCGTTTCGGGAGAAGGCGAGAGGCAGACTGTGACGATGACACAATGCCGCTTCCACCACTGATCAATCCGAAATCACATCCCTGTCGATATCGCTGATATCGCGCTTGCCGCAGAGCGCCATGGTGATGTCGAGTTCCTTACGGATGATCTCCAATGCCAGCGTTACGCCGTCCTTGCCCATGGCGCCGAGACCATAGAGGAACGGGCGGCCGATATAGGTGCCCTTGGCGCCGAGGGCGATGGCCTTCAGGACGTCCTGGCCGGAGCGGATGCCACCGTCGAGATGGATTTCGATCTGGTCGCCGACGGCATCGACGATCCGTGGCAGCATGCTGATGGATGAGCGGGCGCCGTCGAGCTGGCGGCCGCCATGGTTGGAGACGATGATCGCATCGGCCCCTGTCCGTGCGGCCATTTTCGCGTCTTCGACGTCGAGAATGCCCTTGAGGATCAGTGGGCCGCCCCACATTTCCTTGATTTCGGCGACGTTTTCCCAAGAGAGTTGCGGGTCGAACTGTTCGGCCGTCCAGGAGGAAAGCGAGGAGAGGTCGGAGACATTCTTGGCATGGCCGACAATGTTGCCGAAGCTGCGGCGCTGCGTTTTCAGCATTTCCAGGCACCAGAGCGGTCGCGTGGCCATCTGCCAGATGTGTTTCGGCGTGAACTTCGGCGGTGCCGAGAGACCGTTGCGCAGATCCTTGTGGCGCTGGCCGAGAATTTGCAGGTCGAGCGTCAGCACCAGCGCCGAGCATTTGGCGGCCTTTGCCCGGTCGATCAGGTTTTTGACGAAATCCCGGTCGCGCATCACGTAAAGCTGGAACCAGAACGGCTTTGTCGTCACCGACGCGACGTCCTCGATCGAGCAGATGCTCATGGTCGACAGCGTGAAGGGGACCCCGAAGGCCTCTGCTGCCTGGGCTGCCAGCATTTCGCCGTCGGCATGCTGCATGCCCGTCAGGCCGGTCGGCGCAAGCGCGACGGGCATGGAGACCGGTTGGCCGATCATCGTCGTCGCCAGGGACCGCCTGGTCATATCGACGAGGACGCGCTGGCGCAGCTTGATGTCGTGGAAATCGGTTTCGTTGGCGCGATAGGTGCCTTCGGTCCAAGCGCCGCTATCGGCATAATCGAAGAACATCTTCGGGACCCGCCGCTTGGCAAGGGCTTTGAGTTCGCGGATATCGAGAGGCTTGGCCATGGCGGGGGCTTTCAACGGAGTGTTGCTCCGCCAATACCATGGATGCCGCGTACTTGTTAAGGGGCCGCAGCCCAAGAGGTAAAATAAATTTACCTCTTGGGCTGCGGTAGGCCGGATCGGTAACAGGTCCCTCCCTCCGCCGCAGCGGAAGGGGGAAGATGCATCAGTTGATCGCGTTGAGCGTCACGGATGTCCCGGTTGCTGCGATGTTGAGGCCAAGCTGTCCTGTGACGCTGACCGTCTGCAACTGGATCGAGCCGGACGTGCCGCCGACGAGGACGTTGGCGCCGATGCCTGCGCCGATCGTGGCTTCTGCAGTCGCGCCCTGATAGACGCCGCCGAGCGAGCCCTGATGATAGCCTGCCGTGGGTGCGAACACGGCCCAGACGAGACGGCTGCGCGTCGTAAAGCCGAGATCGACGCCCATCTTGCGGATCGCGCCGGTGTAGTTTTCAGTGCGCTCGCGGCCGACAGTCGACTTGAAGACGCAATCGATTTCCTTGGACGATCCGAGCACGTAGCCGACGCCGCCGCCGATCTCGCAATTGAGGTAGCCGATCTTCATGCCATTGCTGACATCGGCCTCCTGATAGGGGGCTGGCTCCTGGTTGACGGCAAGGTCGGCGGCCTGGGCGGCGGTGCCACCGGCAAGCATCGGCAGGACTGCAGCGAGCGCCAGAGCGTGAACAGGGTTCATGAGAATTCTCCTTCAGTTTAAAATCGTTGCCGCCCGGGCCTGGTTCATTGGCGCGTGCATGGCGGCAATCGTTAACGCCCGTAAACCTAGAAAGGTCCATTGGGACATTTCAGAGGCAGCCAGGCTGAAGAAGCGGGATGTCGGTGCACAACGACGGCTGCCTGACAGCTAGGCGCTGGAAAGGCTCGATTTGACAGGCTTGCCGGCCACATAGGTCTCGGCAATGGCCCGGTCGTCGCCCATGGTCTGCAGCAGGAAAAGTTCGTCGGCAAGCGAAGTGACGACTTCGGCCTTGAGCGCCATCGCCGGCGTTGCCGCCATGTTCAAAACGACGAAATCGGCATCGGAGCCGGGGTCAAGCGTGCCGATGCGATCGACGAGCGACAGGGCTTCCGCGTTGCCTCTGGTCATCATGTGATAGCTCTCGAGCGGATTGAGCCGCTCGCCCTGCAATTGCTGGATCTTGTACGCCTCGTCCATGGTGCGCAGCATCGAGTAGCTCGATCCGCCGCCAATGTCGGTTGCGACGGAAACGCGGACCGGCCTTTCGCGGCGGGCAAGGTGTTTGAGCGGAAACAGGCCGGAGCCTAGGAAAAGGTTGGATGTCGGGCAATGCACGGCGACCGATCCGGTCTCGCTCAACGCGTCCATCTCCCGTTCCGACAAATGGATGCAGTGCCCCAGCAGCGTCTTTGGCCCGAGAATGCCGTAGCGGGCATAGACATCGGTGTAATCCGTCGCGTCCGGATAGAGCGAACAGGTGAAATCGATCTCGTCGCGGTTCTCCGACAGATGTGTTTGAACATGCAGGTCCGGAAACTCGCGGATCAGCGTCTGCGTCACGTGCATCTGTTCCGGCGTCGAGGTGATTGCAAAGCGCGGCGTGATGGCCACGTGGTTGCGGCCCTTGCCGTGCCAGTCCTCGATCACGGCCCGGGTCTCGTCATAACCGGTTTCCGGCGTGTCGAGCAGGCCCTGTGGCGCGTTGCGGTCCATCATCACCTTGCCGGCGACCATGCGCATGTCGCGGCGCAGGGCTTCGGCAAAAAACGCATCGGCCGACGCCTTGTGAACCGAACAATAGGCAACGGCCGTGGTCGTGCCATGACGGATCATCTCGTCGAAGAAATGCATGGCGATGCGTGCCGCATGGGCGCTTTCGACGAAACGGCACTCCTCGGGAAAGGTGTAGGTGTTCAGCCATTCGAGCAGGTTGGCGGCATAGGAGCCGATCACCTGCATCTGGGGAAAGTGCAGATGTGTGTCGATCAGGCCGGGCAGGATCAGGTGCGGCCGGTGATCGATCTCGGTCACACCTTCAGGGGCCTGCGGTTTGACCATCGCGTAGGAACCACTGGCAATGATCAGACCGTCGGTCACGAGCAGCGCACCGTCGTTCTCATAGGCATAGGCCGCGTGGTCATCGAGGGTGTCCGGCTTGCGCAGGAAACTGAGCGTGCGCCCGCGGATCAGTGTTGTCGTCATCGGGTCTGGCTTTCCACGGCGGCACTCTCAAACCACACGGCCAGAAGCTGGCGTTCTTCCGCTGTCATCTCGGTGATATTGCCGGGCGGCATGGCATGGCTACGGCCGGCCTGGATGTAAATTTCGCGCGCATGGGCGGCGATCTCCGCCCCGTTTTCCAGGATAACGCCCTTCGGTGCCCGATTGATGCCCTCATAGACGGGCTCTGCCGCATGACACATCGAGCAGCGCGTCGAGATCATCTCCGTGACTGCCGGAAAATGGGCGTTGGCGGCAAAACGCTCGAAGGCGGGCGCGACCTGCGCCGTGTCGGTGCCGGTGAGCACTTTCGGCACTGTCGAGAGCCACATGATGACGATGAACAGGATGAGCGTCACGATCCAGGTCCAGGTCGGCCGGCCCTTTCTTGCATGGGTGGTGTTGAACCAGTGGCGGATGGTGACGCCCATCAGGAAGACGAGGGCGGCGATGATCCAGTTGAAGGCGGTGGCAAAGGCAAGCGGGTAGTGGTTCGACAGCATGAAGAAGATGACGGGAAGCGTCAGGTAGTTGTTGTGCAGCGAGCGCTGCTTGGCGATGACCCCATATTTCGGATCGGGCGTGCGGCCGGCGATCAGATCGGCAACCACGACGCGTTGGTTCGGCATGATGATGAAAAACACGTTGGCCGACATGATCGTCGCGGTAAACGCGCCCAGATGCAGGAAGGCGGCGCGACCGGAAAACACCTGCGTATAGCCCCAGGCCATGGCCACCAGCGCCACGTAGAGAATGCCCATCAGCACCCAGGTGTTCCTGCCAAGCGGCGACTTGCAGAGCAGATCGTAGAAGATCCAGCCGATGGCCAGCGATGCCAGCGAAATCAGGACCGCCGTGGTCGAGGAGATATCCAGCACATGCCGGTCGACGAGGAAGAGATCGGCGCCGCCGTAATAGACCAGACAGAGAAGGGCAAAGCCCGACAGCCAGGTCGTGTAGGCCTCCCATTTGAACCATGTGAGATGCTCGGGCATCATGGCCGGGGCGACCAGATATTTCTGGATGTGGTAGAAACCGCCGCCATGCACCTGCCATTCCTCGCCATAGGCGCCGACCGGCAGGTGGTCGCGTTTCACCAGACCGAGGTCGAGGGCGATGAAATAGAAGGACGACCCGATCCATGCGATTGCGGTGATCACATGCAGCCAGCGGACGGCAAAGGAAAGCCATTCCCAGGCTATGGCGTATTCATACATTCACGTCCCCTTTTCTTCTCCCGCACTGCCACATTGCGAAAATTTCGGGCAGGAGGGAAGGGCGAAAAGCATCTGTCCATCGGATGATTGCGGTGGACGGCCACACGGCGACCGTCGGCAGCCGCGCTCATTCGCAGAGCGGTGCGAGTTCTTCGAGCAGCCAGTTGCGGAAGTCGCGGATCTTCGGCGTGTTGCGGCGCCCTTCCGGATAGACCAGCCAGTAATCGCGGCCGTCATTGCAGGTGAGGGGAAAGGGCTGAAAGAGTTGCCCACTGGCGATCTCGTCCTGGAAATGCTTCGGATTGACGATGGCGACCCCTTGGCCGGCGATCGCCATGGCGGCGTCGAAGGACTGCGTGCCGAGTTCATTGGGCGGAAAACGCTCCAGCCCGGGGTTTTCGATGCCGGCAGCAGTGAACCATTGTTTCCACCAGGGATCCGCGGCGCTGATGATCGACAGTTTCAAAAGATCCGCCGGCTCGTTTATGCCACCAACGGCGGCTGCAAGTTTCGGGCTGAGCATCGGGGTGAAATCCAGCCGCATGATGCGGTGCGCACGCAGTCCGGCCCAGCCGCCGGTGCCGAAACGAATGGCGACATCGGCGCGGGTGCTGACGAAATCGATAATCAGCGGCGACGTTGTCAGGCGCACGGCAATATTGGGGTGTTTGAGCTGGAAACTGCCCAGAGTGCGGGTCAGCCATTGCTGGGCAAAGGTTGCCGTCGAATCAATGTGCAGCAATTGCCCGGCATTGCTGCGTAAGGATGCCATGGCTTCCTCCAGAATGCCGAACCCCTGCGCGATCTTCGGGGCCAGTTGTTCGCCGGCCTGCGTCAGTGTCACCAGACGAGGCCGGCGCAGGAACAAGGGTTCCCCGACATGCTCCTCCAGCAGCTTGATCTGGTAGCTGACAGCCGTCTGCGTCATGCCAAGTTCGTCGCCGGCCTTGGTAAAACTGCCAAGGCGCGCTGCCGCCTCGAAGACGCGCAGGGCATTGAGCGGCATCTGCCTCGACATCTTCATGGATAAGTACTCTTGATGCATTGCGATCGTCGTTCGATTGGAATTTCAACATTATTCACTGCATCCTGCAATCCTGTTGATCAGAATTATCAGGTGCTTCATGGACTGCCAAATCGTTGATATCAGCCGCCCGTCCGCGTTTTGCCGGTTCAAGCGACGCCTGCACGCGCTGCTTCACGCCGCCAGGCGGTTTCACAGATCAGCGGAGACGAAGCTCGATCTCGAGGTGATGTCGGATTATATGAAACGGGATCTGGGGTTCCTCGATGGACGCGATCCGCGTCACGATCCGGACGTCACCCGATAGGCGGCAAGCGCTGTGAGGATTTCGGCAGCCGCCAGTGCGGCGATGACCGCTGGCCGCTTGTCTGCAACGGTCTTTCCGCCGATGGGCAAGATCAGGCGATCGATCTTGTCGTCCTGCAGGCCTTCCCGTCGTGCCCAGCTTGCGAAGGTCGCACGCTTGGTCTTCGAGCCGATCATGCCGACATAGGCGAGGTCCTCTCGCGCCAGCGCTTGCCTCGCGATCAGGAAATCCAGTGCATGATCATGGGTGAGGATGATGACGGCAGAACCGGGCGCGGCATGGCCCACGACTGATTCCGGCATGGCGACAAGACGGTGGCTGGCCCCTGATGCCATCAGGTCGAGTTCGCTCTTGCGCGTTTCGACGGCGTATATTTTCAGCGGCAACAGCAACAGGGCGTCGGCGAGCGCACGACCGACATGGCCAGCGCCAAACAGCCAGACTTCGGGCAGGGCGGCAAGTCTTTCCCGCAGGCGCCTCACCAGAGATGCCCGGGCCGCATCGTCGGCGATCGTGAACCGCAAGAGGACACGTCCACCGCAGCACTGGCCGATGTCCGGCCCCAGCGGAATATCCATTTCGTATCGATCGGTGATACCGGCGAGCAGCGCGCGGGCGTTGTCGATCGCCAGAAACTCCATCTGGCCGCCGCCGATGGTGCCATGGGTATCTGTCGCGGAGACCAGCATGAACGCACCGGTTTCGCGCGGCGTCGAGCCCAAAGCCTCGACGATCTCGACGATCACCAGCCGGTATTCGCGCTCCAGAAAGGCTCCAAGACTATCGACTGCAAAGTTCATGCGCGTCTCAGACTTTCCCAGCGCGCAGGCGCTCGACCGCCATGAGCACCCGTTCCGGTGTTGCCGGCGCATCGAGCCTTGGGCATTCGCGGTAGTCGGCCACGCTGGCGACGGCCATGGACAGCGCTTCCAGCACCGAGATCGGCAGCATGAAGGGGGGCTCGCCGACGGCCTTGGAGCGGCCGACGGTCTTTTCCGCATTCTCCGCCCATTCGGCCAGCTTGACGTTGAAGATTTTCGGCCGGTCGGAAGCCAGCGGGATCTTGTAGGTCGACGGCGCGTGGGTGCGCAGCCGGCCCTTGGCGTCCCACCACAATTCCTCCGTCGTCAGCCAGCCCATGCCCTGCACAAAGCCGCCTTCGATCTGGCCTATGTCGATCGCCGGATTGAGCGATTTGCCGACATCGTGCAGCACGTCGACCCGATCGACCATATATTCGCCGGTCAGCGTATCGATGGAGACCTCCGAGACCGAGGCGCCATAGGCGTAGTAGTAGAACGGCGTGCCGCGGCCGGTGTTGCGGTCCCAGTGGATTTTCGGCGTCTTGTAGAAGCCGGCGGCCGAGAGCTGAACCCTGGCGAAATAGGCCTGTTTGACAAAATCGGGGAACGGCACCAGCGCCTCGCCAATCTTCACATGGTTGGCGACGAAGCTGATCTTGTCCGGCGTCGTCTGCCAGCGCTCGGCGGCAAAGGCAACGAGGCGTTCCTTGATCTGTCGGGCTGCGTCAAAGGTCGCCATGCCGTTGAGGTCTGTCCCGGATGAGGCGGCGGTGGCGGACGTGTTCGGCACCTTGCCGGTTGTTGTCGCGGTGATCTTCACGCGGTCGATATCGACCTGGAAACTGTCGGCCAGAACCTGCGCCACCTTGGTATAGAGCCCCTGGCCCATTTCGGTGCCGCCATGGTTCAGGTGGATCGAGCCATCCTGGTAGACATGGACAAGCGCGCCCGCCTGGTTGAAGGCGGTCATGGTGAAGGAAATTCCGAACTTGACCGGTGTCAGCGCGATGCCCTTGCGGATGATGCGGCTTGTCCTGTTGTCGTCAACGATCGCTGCGCGACGTGCCTGGTAATCGCTGCTCGCCTCCAGTTCCGCAACGATGCGGCGGATGATGTTGTCTTCGACCGTCTGGTGATAGGGCGTGACGTCACGGCCGGAGCCGGTCTCGCCATAGAAATTCAGCTTGCGGACTTCGAGCGGATCCTTGCCGACCGCATAGGCGATCTCCTCGATCATGCGCTCGCCGCCGAGCATGCCCTGCGGCCCGCCAAACCCGCGATAGGCGGTGTTGGAGACGGTGTGCGTTTTTAACGGCTGCGAGGTTAGCGTCACATGCGGATAGAAATAGGAGCTGTCGGCGTGGAACAGCGCCCGGTCGGTGACCGGACCTGAAAGGTCCGAGGAATAGCCGCAACGCGCCGCGTAGTTGGCTTTCACCGCATGGATGCGGCCTTCATCGTCGAAGCCGACATCGTAGTCGACCAGGAAATCGTGGCGCTTGCCGGTCGCGGTCATGTCCTCGTCGCGGTCCGGGCGGAACTTGACGGCGCGGTTGAGTTTCTTGGCGGCGACGGCCGCCAGCACGGCAAACTGGTTGCCCTGCGTTTCCTTGCCGCCGAAGCCGCCGCCCATGCGGCGCACATTGACGGTGACTGCGTTGGAGGGCACGCCGAGCACATGGCCGACCATGTGCTGGACCTCGCTTGGATGCTGTGTGGAGGACCAGACAGTGACCTCGTCGTCTTCGCCCGGAATGGCAAAGGCAATGTGGCTTTCGAGATAGAAATGCTCCTGCCCGCCGATCCGCATCCGGCCTTTCAGCCGCCGCGGGGCAAGCTCCAGTTCGGCATCCGCGTCGCCGCGCTGCAATGTCAGCGGCTTGGTGACAACAGCGGCGCCGTTTGCCAGGGCATCGGTGATGTCGGTGTGGTGCGGC
Source organism: Pararhizobium antarcticum (assembly GCF_001885585.1). Classification (GTDB taxonomy): domain Bacteria; phylum Pseudomonadota; class Alphaproteobacteria; order Rhizobiales; family Rhizobiaceae; genus Pararhizobium; species Pararhizobium antarcticum. The sequence goes on along the minus strand of NZ_LSRP01000085.1, from coordinate 139,125 downwards.
CGGTCGCGATAGGTGATCTTTGCCAGCCGTGCCGCGCGGCGCGCAATGTCGCGCGTCTCGGCAATGACGGCAAAGGCCGGCTGGCCATGGAACTGCACGAGACCATCGGCGAGCACCGGCTCGTCGTCGAGATGGCTGGGGCTGATATCGTTGGAATGGGGCATGTCCCGGGCCGTCAGAACGCAGATGACGCCGGGCGTTGCCTCGACCTCGGACAGGTCCATCGCGAGGATCTCGGCATGGGCCCGATCGGTCAGGCCGAGCGCCCCATGCAGCGTTCCCGCCGGCTCCGGCATGTCGTCGATATAGTCGGCGGATCCTGCGACATGCTTGTGCGCGCTGTCGTGTCGCAAGGTTGCGTGCATCGGACCGGCGATGGTCTTGCGGTCGTCGAAGGGGGTGTTGTCCATTATGCCACTCCCTCGAACCGGTGCAGTTGCACGGTCTCGCCTGAGGTTTCCAGGTAGAACCGCATCATGAGGTTCCGTGCCGTCAATTGCCGGTATTCCGCGGTGGCGCGCCAGTCGCTGAGCGGCTGGTAGTCGGCATCGAAGGCGGCCTGGGCTTCTGTGATCGTCGTTTCGTTCCACTGCCTGCCGATGAGAGCGGCTTCGACATTTGCGGCGCGCTTCGGCGTGCCAGCCATGCCGCCAAAGGCGATGCGGGCAGACGTCACGCGGTTGCTGTCATCGAGCGCGATCCGGAAGGCGCCGCACAGTGCCGAAATATCCTCGTCGCGGCGTTTGGAAATCTTGTAGACAGCAAACCGCTCGCTCTGCGGCATCTGCGGGACGAACAGGCTTTCGACGAATTCTCCGGGCTGCCGATCCTGCCTGCCATATTCGATGTAGAAGGCTTCGAGCGGCAGCGTGCGTGCGCCGGCCTTCGAGCGCAGCGTGACCGTGGCATCGAGCGCGATCAAAGGTGGCGGTGTGTCGCCGATCGGCGAGCCATTGGCGACATTGCCGCCAAGCGTGCCCATGTTGCGCACCTGCGCGCCGCCGATGCGGTCAATCAGGGCGCCAAACACGGGATAGGCGGCAGCAATCTTCGAAAAGGCCATGGAATAGCTGACGCCTGCGCCGATGGTCAGGCCGTCAGCGGTCTCCTCGATTGTCTGCAGTGCATCGAGGCCGTTGATGAAGACAACAGGGTTGATGCGGCGAAACTGCTTGGTGACCCAGAGCCCGACATCGGTGGAGCCGGCAACAACAGTGGCTGTCGGGTGGTCGGCAAGGATGTCGGCCAGTGCCGTCACCGTGCCGGGAACGATCAGCCGGTCTTCTCCGGATGCGATGGTGATGGTCTGCGTCGTCTTCAGGTGCTGCAGGCGCGTGGTGATCGAAGCCCGGACCTTGAGGATCGGATCGAAGACGGCGCTGGGCCGCGCCGCCGCCACGGCTTCCGCTGCCCTGACGATCGGCTCGTAGCCCGTGCAACGACAGAGATTTCCCTGCAGCGCCTTTTCGATGTCGGCGCGTGATGGCCTGTCGCTGGATAGCCAGAGGCCGTAGAGCGACATGACAAAACCCGGCGTGCAGAATCCGCACTGCGAGCCGTGATAATCGACCATGGCCTGCTGCACCGGATGCAGCGTCCCGTCCTTTGCGGCCAGATGTTCGACGGTGACGACATGGGTGGCGTTGAGCGATCCGGTAAAGCGGATACAGGCATTGACGCTCTCATAGACCAGTTCACCCTGGACCAGGCGCCCCACAAGAACCGTGCAGGCACCGCAGTCGCCCTCGGCACAGCCTTCCTTGGTTCCGGTCAGGCGGCGTTCGAGCCGCAGGTAATCCAGCAGCGTTGCTGTCGGCGCGAGATCGGAAAGCACGACATCCGTTTCGTTCAGAATGAAGCGAATGCTGCCGGTGTGCTGTGTCATGCGGTCTCTTCTTATGATGCGGTGCATTCAAACTACGCGCAAAAGCGTTCGGCTGACAATTGTGTTTTTGTCGGCTCCGTCGCAGGATCGTCGCGCGGGCCGAACAGGCCTTTTTGCGTTTTGTTTTCGTTTGACATTCGTTTTTGCATCGTATTGAAGTTTTTGAATGATTGCGCCGTCTTTGGGAGAAGCGGCCGGGACATTCAAAAAGAGATTTAAGGGGGAGGGGTGCATGGCTCAGTATGTTCTTGCGATCGATCAGGGCACGACATCGACCCGGGCCATCGTCTTCGACGGCAAGCAGGCGGTCGTCGGCTCCGGACAGAAGGAGTTCAAGCAGCATTTCCCTAAATCCGGCTGGGTCGAGCATGATCCGGAGGAGATCTGGGAGACGGTCGTCTGGACCGTAAACGAGGCGATCCGCAAGGCCGGCATCACCGCATCCGACATTTCGGCGATCGGCATTACCAACCAGCGCGAGACCGTCGTCGTCTGGGAGCGCGAGAGCGGCAAACCGATCCACAATGCCATCGTCTGGCAGGATCGCCGCACCGCCTCCTATTGCGACAAGCTGAAACGGCAGGGGCTTGAAAAGACCTTTACCAAGAAGACCGGACTTCTGCTCGACCCGTATTTTTCCGGCACGAAGCTGTCGTGGATGCTCGCCAATGTGAAGGGCGCACGCACCAGGGGCGCGAGGGGCGAACTCTGCTTCGGCACGATCGACACCTTCCTGATCTGGCGGCTGACCGGCGGCAAAAGCTTTGCCACCGACGCCACCAACGCCTCGCGCACGCTGATGTACAACATCGTCGAAAACGACTGGGATCGGGAACTGCTCGATATCCTGCGCGTGCCGGAGGCGATGCTGCCGGAGGTCAAGGATTGTGCCGCGGATTTCGGCGTCACCGACAAGGCGCTGTTCGGTGCTGAAATTCCGATCCTCGGCGTTGCCGGCGACCAGCAGGCGGCAACCATCGGCCAGGCGTGTTTTTCGCCGGGCATGCTGAAATCCACCTATGGAACCGGATGTTTCGCGCTGCTCAACACCGGCAAGGATATCGTCCGCTCGAAAAACCGCTTGCTGACGACGATTGCCTACCGACTGAACGGCGAGACGACCTATGCGCTCGAAGGCTCGATCTTCATTGCGGGGGCCGCTGTGCAATGGCTGCGCGACGGGCTGAAGGTCATCAAGTCGGCTGCGGATACCGGTGCGCTGGCTGAAAGTGCCGACCCGGCGCAGGAGATCTATCTCGTTCCCGCCTTCACCGGACTGGGTGCGCCGCACTGGGATCCGGACGCGCGCGGCGCGATTTTCGGCATGACCCGTAACACAGGCCCCGCCGAATTTGCCCGCGCCGCACTGGAGGCCGTCTGTTACCAGACGCGCGACCTGCTCGATGCCATGCACAAGGACTGGAAGAGCGACGACCGGGAGACGGTCCTGCGTGTCGATGGCGGCATGGTGGCGTCCGACTGGACGATGCAGCGGCTTTCCGACCTGCTCGACGCACCTGTCGATCGTCCGACCATTCTGGAGACCACGGCGCTCGGTGTTGCCTGGCTTGCCGGCAGCCGCGCCGGTGTCTGGCCGGACCGAGAAGGCTTTGCCGCCTCCTGGGCCCGCGACCGCCGTTTCGAACCGTCCATGGATGACAAGACGCGGGCTGCAAAGCTGAAGGGCTGGCGCAATGCGGTGAAGCGGACGCTGAGCGAGGTGTGAGGGTCTGTCATTGAGACGTCGTGATCCCTTACAGGCTGCGCGCGTTAAAACTTGGAAAATGGACTGCATCCCGAGGATTTTTGGAGATCGCATTCTGGTGTTTGACAATGCGGTGGCTCTTGTTTGTGCTGGATTGCATGTTCCAGATAAGCGGCCGGAGCGAATGCCATCATCGCCGCCACGGTGCTCCACAACGACCTGACTGTGGTTGCTCGCAATATACGGGATTTCAGAGGAATCGGAGTTCGGTTGATGAACCCATGGGACGGTTGAGCGCCCGTTGAAACAGAGTGTTTCAACTTCGACACTGTGAGGTTTAATTGCTGATCGCTATTCATGGATCGAACCAGCACCCGCACAAAGGCGGCACCAGACAGGAAATCTCATGGAACTCGGTCTCTACACATTCGGTGACGTGCATCCGCAGGCGCCCGGTGGGCGTGGCGTGGAAGGGGCGGAACGGGTTCGGCATCTGATCGAGGAGATCGAACTTGCCGATCAGGTCGGGCTCGATGTCTTCGGGCTGGGCGAACACCACCGGCCGGACTATGTGGCATCCGCCCCGGCGATGATCCTGGCTGCCGCTGCGGCGCGTACGAAAAACATCACGCTTTCCAGTGCCGTCACCGTGCTTAGTTCCGAGGATCCGGTTCGCGTGTTCCAGCAGTTCGCGACGCTCGATCTCATTTCCGGTGGCCGGGCCGAGATCATGGCAGGACGCGGTTCGTTCATCGAATCCTTCCCGCTGTTCGGCTACGACCTTGATGACTACGATCAGCTTTTCACCGAAAAGCTTGACCTTCTGCTCGCCATCCGTGACAGCGAGATCGTCACCTGGGCGGGCGAGAAACGCCGGCCGATCAACGCGCGTGGCGTCTATCCGCGGCCATTGCAGGCGGACATTCCGATCTGGATCGCGGTCGGCGGCACGCCGCAATCGGTGGCGCGGGCCGGTGCCATGGGCCTGCCGTTTGCGCTGGCGATCATCGGGGGCGAGCCGGCGCGGTTTGCGCCGTTGTTCGATCTGTATCGGGAGGCAGCGCGCCGAGCAGGGCAAGATCCCAAAAAGCTGAAGACCAGCATCAATTTACACGGCTTTATCGCCGATACGACACAGGCCGCCGCCGACCAGTTTTATGGACCGCAGGCCGAGGTGATGAACCGCATCGGCCGCGAGCGCGGCTGGGGGCCGACCAGCCGGGCGCATTTCGACCAGGCGATCGGGCCGAACGGTAATCTGTTTCTCGGCGATCCCGACACTGTCGCCGAAAAGATCGTCCGGCATCAGAGGCTGTTCCACAACGATCGTTTCCTGCTGCAGATGGCCATCGGGCTGGTGCCGCACGACCAGATCATGCGCGGCATCGAGCTTTATGGTACCAAGGTCGCGCCTCTGGTGCGGCAGGCCCTGGCCGAGGATGCTGAAAAACAGGCAAAATCTGCGTGATTTGCAGCGTTTCCTATCCGTCCCGTCTGGATTGCCGTAGCTGGACGGCCTAGACAGGCCGCGAAAGCGAGATCTTATGACACTGGACAATGACAATGATCTGGAGCGGCTGAAGGAGATCGGCCGCATTTGTGCCAATGCGCTGAAGGTGATGGGCGACGCGCTCGAGCCGGGGATGACGACCGCGGAGCTAGATGCCATCGGGCGCAAGGTGCTGGAAGACGCCGGTGCGCGCTCGGCGCCTGAACTTGCCTACAAGTTTCCGGGCGCCACCTGCATCAGCGTCAACGAGGAAATTGCCCACGGCATTCCGGGCGCCCGTGTCATCAAGGCCGGCGACCTCGTCAATATCGATGTTTCCGCCGAAAAGAATGGCCTGTTCGCCGATACCGGCGCGTCGTTTTCCGTGCCGCCGGTCAAGCCGCTGATTGACCGGCTCTGCCGCGACGGCAAGCGCGCCATGTGGGTCGGCCTCAAGCAGGTGCGCGCCGACCAGCCATTGTCGGCGATCGGCAATGCCATCGGAACGTTTGCGCGCAAGAACCGCTATACGCTGGTGACAAACCTTGCCAGCCATGGCGTCGGCCTGTCGCTGCACGAGGAGCCGACCGAGATCGCCACCTGGCCGGATAAACACGAGAAGCGCCGCATGACCGACGGCATGGTGTTCACGGTCGAGCCGTTCCTGTCGCTGGGCGCGCAATTCGCGCAGGATGGCGAGGATGATCCGTGGACGCTCTACAGCCAGCCGCGGGCACCGACGGTGCAATATGAGCATACGGTCGTCGCCACCCGCTCCGGGCCGCTGGTGGTGACGCTGCCGGATTGAGGGCTGCATTCCGGGCGCTGATCGGAACGATCAGATTTTGTCATTTGAAGACAGGATGCTGCGCTGCGATAAACCACGGGATGACCGCCACCCGCACCCCTGATTCTGACCTCTGGCCCACGGCGCTGGCCGGCGGTATCGGCATGGCGGTGGCCATGGGCTTTGGCAGGTTTTCCTACACGCCGATCCTGCCGGGCATGATGGCAGGGCTCGATCTGTCGCCGTCCGATGCCGGCGTCATCGCGTCTGCCAATTTCATCGGCTACCTCGCCGGTGCGGTGCTTGCCGGCTATGGCTGGGCGGCAGGCCACGAGCGGCGGCTCGGCCTGTTGGCACTGGCCGCCACGGCAGTGCTTTTGCTGGCGATGGGGCTGTCCTCGTCGCTCATGGTCTTTTCAGTCATCCGCTTTCTCGCCGGTCTTGCCAGTGCCTTTGCCATGATTTTCCTGTCGGGCATCGTCCTGGGGCGCGGCCTGCGTGCCGGGGCAGTCCATGTGCAGTCCATCCATTTCGGTGGCGTCGGCATCGGCATCGCCGTATCGTCGCTGATGGTCTGGCTTCTGGCGCAGGCGAATACGTCCGGTCTTTCATCCTGGCGAGCGGACTGGTTTGCCGGCGCGCTGATGGCTGCAGCTGGTCTCTGTGTCGTTGCCCTTCTGCTGCCGAAAGGCGATGTCGCGCAACAGGGCAGGACGGTCGAAAAACCGCTCCTCTGGACCCGGCCGCTGGTCGTCATGACCCTAACCTATGGCATGTTCGGTTTCGGCTATGTGATCACCGCGACATTCCTGGTGACCATGGCGCGGCAGGGTGCGGCCGACCAGACGATCGAGTTTCTGGCCTGGCTGTTGACGGGCCTGAGTGCTGCGCTGTCCGTTGTCCTCTGGCGGCTGGCCGTGCCGCGTTTCGGGGCTGTCGGTGTCTATCTGATCGGCCTTCTGGTCGAGGCTGCCGGGCTTGTCGCGACCGTTTGCCTGCCGTTGCCGGTTGCGCCGCTGATTGGCGGCATGCTGCTCGGCCTGACCTTCATCATGATCACCGCCTATGGCCTGCAGATCGGCCGGGGCCTTGCGCCGGACAGTCCGCGCAAGGCGCTCGCCTTCATGACGGCGGCCTTCGGCGTCGGGCAGATCATCGGACCGCTGGTCGCGGGTGCACTCGCCGAGCGCACTGGCAGCTTCACGATCCCGACGCTCATGGCAGCCCTCGTGCTGCTCCTGTGTGCGCTGATCACCGGTCTCGAAATGAAGCGGATTGTCACCGCGCTGGATGGACAGCGCAGCCGCTGAATTAAATCACGGTAACTTTAGCCTTCTGCGATTGTTGCGGTGCAGGTTTTGCCCTAGTTTCGGCGCATCCGGCGGGTGGTATGCCTGCCACGCCAACAAGCGAGAGTGCCTGCCTTGTTCCAATCCTTTTTCCCGACGCCCCGGCTGTTTTTTCCATCAATCATCATCTGGACTGCCATCGTCATTGCCTCCTGGTATTTGGGTGGTAGTGACCTTGGCAGTATAATCGGATTGCCCCCGCTGGCCGCCGGACAGGAGCCTGTCATCGGCGTGTCCGTGTTCTGGTCGACGCCATTCCTGTGGTTCTACATCTACTACGCGGTTGCTGTTGCGATCTTTACCGCGTTCTGGTTCTCGTTCAGCCCGCATCCCTGGCAGAACTGGTCGGTTCTCGGCACGGCGCTGATCGTTTTCAACACTTACTTCTCGGTGCAGGTCAGCGTCGCGATCAATGCCTGGTATGGTCCGTTCTACGACATGATCCAGCGTGCGCTCGCAAGGACTGACCCTATTCCGACCGCGCCGGACCTTTATTTCGGGATGGTCGGCTTTGCCGGCATTGCCTTCGTCGCAGTCACGGTTGGCGTGCTCAACCTGTTTTTCGTGAGCCACTACATCTTCCGCTGGCGCACGGCGATGAACAACTACTACATGGCCAACTGGCCGAAACTGCGTCACATTGAAGGTGCCTCGCAGCGTGTCCAGGACGATACGATGCGTTTCTCCCGCACAATGGAGAGCCTTGGCGTCAGCCTCGTCAGTTCGATCATGACGCTGATCGCATTCCTGCCGGTGCTGTTCAAATTTTCGGAGCAAGTCACCGAACTTCCGTTCATTGGCCCCGTTCCCCATGCGCTGGTCTGGGCGGCTATCCTCTGGTCGCTGTTTGGCACGGTCTTTCTTGCCGTCGTCGGCATCAAGCTGCCGGGGCTCGAATTCCGCAACCAGCGCGTCGAGGCGGCCTACCGCAAGGAACTGGTCTATGGCGAGGACAATGCCGACCGCGCCCAGCCGAGCACCGTGGCGCAGCTTTTCGACAATGTCCGGCGCAATTATTTCCGGCTCTATTTCCACTATATGTATTTCAACATCGCCCGGATCTTCTACCTGCAGGCCGACAACCTTTTCGGCACCTTTATCCTGGTGCCATCGATCGTGGCCGGCAAGTTGACGCTCGGTGTGATGAACCAGATCCTCAACGTCTTCGGGCAGGTGCGGGAATCGTTCCAGTATCTCGTCAATTCCTGGTCGACGATCGTCGAACTCTTGTCGATCTACAAGCGCCTGCGCGCCTTCGAAGCGGCGATCGACGACGAGCCGCTGCCCGAGATCGACCAGCGCTACATGGAACGTGAGGAAAACGACGGCGAGATCGCGGCTGCTCAGCCTTGATGCCGTGAGGAACGCATACCTCAGAAGGCGGAGCCATCCGCCTTCTCGCGCGCCGTGATCATCGGCAGGGCCTGTGCATAGCTGACGCAGGCGACATCGGCTTTCGCGCAGGTTTCACTGAGAAACCGGTCAAGCGCCCGCCAATAGGCTCCGCCATTCATCTCGACGAAATGAAATCCGAGCTGCAGCGGAATGCGGCCGCCCTCATATTCGCTCCGGAACGCGTTGCGAAAGGCCGACAGCGTGCGCTCCTCAAAGGCGGTGCTGTCCTTGCGGTTTTCGACGCCCATCGAATGGCGGACGAACAGATTGTAGTCCATGCCGATGACGCGACGCTGCTGCGGGCCTTCCGGGATCATCGGCAGACCGAAGCGCTGTAGGCCGGCTTCTGATGTCGGCCATGCCGGCCCCTTGGTGACAAGGCTGGCATCGTAGGAAAACCCAGCCTTTTCAAGAGCCGGAACGAGGCCGTCGCTGGTCGAGAGGTAGGGCGCGCGAAATCCCCTGATGTCTTTCCCGACAAAATTAGCCCAGCCTTCGGGCTGTTCGCCTTCGATACCAGCGGCTTTCCAGGCATCTGACAGCGCCGCATTGAAGGCGCCGAACTCGTTCGACCAATCGGAACGGCTCCAGCCCTTGCCGTCGAAATGGCCGCAGGCGTGGCTGCCGATATCGTGGCTGGCGAGATGCGCCTGCCAGATATGGCGAACGCGCGCCTGTATCTCTTCCCGGCTCTGGGCAAAACCGACATTCGAGCGCCCGGCCTTGTGGCCTGCTGCGCGGTAGGATTGGCCGCCATCGGCTTTGGTCATCAAAAAGGTGCAGGAGAGGAAATAGGTGAAATGCGCGCCGGTCCGGCGGCCCATCTCCAGGCTCTTTTCCCACAGCCGGTTGTCATGCGCGCCATCGAAGGAGACGATAACGAGTTGCTTGCCCCGGGGCGGATCCTTGCCGTCGCTGGCATTTGCAGGAGGGGAAACAAGAATGGCCAGCGCGAGGGCCGGGGCGGCTTTAAAACAGAACATGACGGCGACCTGGAGATGACTGCGGCGATTTGCGGGCCCCAGCCCTGCGGCAGGAATGCGGCAATCCTTTGATCACACTGGCAATGGCGTGCGGTAACGGCTATGCGAGGAGGAAGAACAACAACAGCGGCGGGTGCCCGACATGGCAATTCTGATTCTCGGTATCGTGATTTTTCTCGGCATCCATCTGGTCAAGAGTTTTGTGCCGGGGGTCCGGGCCGCGGTCATGGCGCGGGGCGGCAAGGGTCTCTGGATGGCGATCCATGGCGGTTCGGCATTGATCGGCCTCTGTCTGATCGCCTATGGCTTCGACGCGGCGCGGGCGACCAGCGGGATTCTCTACAATCCGCCGAAGTTTCTCACCCATATCGCGCTGACTTTGCTGCTGATCGCAACCATCTGCCTGGTCGCCGCCTATCTGCCGGCAGGCAGGATACGCACGGCAACAAAACATCCCGCCGTTCTCGCGATCAAGATCTGGGCGCTGTCGCATCTGCTCTGCAATGGCGAAACCAATTCGGTCCTTCTGTTCACCACATTCCTGATCTGGGGCGTGATCCTGCGCATCTCGATGAAGCGCCGCTGGCGCGCCGGCGAGATCGTCTACCCGCCCTTCGTGTCCTATCGCTATGATGTCGTCGCCATCGTGATCGGCACCCTCGTCTATGGCCTGATCGTCTGGAAACTTCATGAACTTGTGATCGGTGTTGCCCCCGTCGTCATGGGCTAGGTCCGGCTAAATCACGCGCCCCCCTTACAAGTGCTGCAAAATGCGGTAGAAGGCGCGTTCTTTCACTTTCATATCTGCAAGGAAGGCCGGGCAACCGGAACTCAGGAATGGCAAACCAGGACGAAAGCTTTATTCGCGAAGTCAATGAAGAGCTCCGCTCGGAACAGGTCAAGGCTGTCTGGTCCCGATTTGGCGGCGTTTTCATTGCGATTGCCATTCTGATCGTGCTCGGCACCATCGGCAAGGTCGGTTATGAATACTGGCACGAAACCTCGGCATCGGAATCCGGCGACGAGTTTCTGGCAGCCCTGAACCTTGCCAAGGAAAACAAGACCGACGAGGCGCTGGCCGCGCTGACCAGCCTGGAAAAGGATGGCTACGGCGCCTATCCGGTCCTGGCGCGGATGCGGGCTGCGACGCTGCAGGTGCAGAAGGGCGATACCGCTGCGGCGATTCAGGCATTCTCCGACATCGGCAAGGACAGCACGATCGAAAAGCCGATGCGCGATGCTGCCCGCATGCGCGCCGCCTATCTTCTGGTCGATACCGGCACCTACGAGCAGGTTTCGGCCGAAGTCGAGCAGATGGCCGTGCCGGCCGGTGCGATGCGCCATTCCGCCCGCGAGGTCCTCGGTCTTGCTGCCTACAAGGCCGGCGACATGCCGAAAGCCAAGACATGGTTCCAGCAGATCGCCGACGATGCTGAGAGCCCGCGCAATCTGGCAAATCGCGCCCAGATGCTGCTCGACCTGATTGCCGCAAGCGGAAAGGCGCCCGAACAGGCGTCCTAGTGCATCCCGCGTTCAGGTGGGATCACCTGAGCCCGATAAGATGTTATGACAAGAAAAATTGGAGCGACGCGTGTTCACCCGAATGCGCGTCGTTCTCGAATGAAGACAGGATCTCTAAATGAACTTCACCGTCGCCATCGTTGGGCGCCCCAATGTCGGCAAGTCCACGCTTTTCAACCGTCTGGTGGGAAAGAAGCTGGCGCTTGTCGATGATACGCCGGGCGTTACCCGTGACCGACGGCCGGGCGATGCCAAGCTCGTCGATCTCAGGTTCACCATCATCGACACCGCCGGCCTCGAGCAGTCCGGACCGGAGACGCTGCAGGGCCGGATGTGGCTGCAGACGGAAGCGGCCATCGACGAGGCCGACCTGACGCTGTTCGTGGTCGATGCCAAACACGGGCTGACGCCGGCCGACGAAACGCTGGGCAAGATGCTGCGCCGTCGCGGCAAGCCGGTTGTGCTGGTCGCCAACAAATCCGAAGCCAAGGGCTCCGACGGCGGCTATTACGACGCCTTCACGCTGGGTCTTGGCGAACCGGTGGCGATCTCGGCCGAACACGGCCAGGGCATGATCGACCTGCGCGATGCGATCGTCGAGGCGATTGGCGAAGACCGGGCCTTTCCGCCTGAGATCGACGAGCCGGCCACCAATGTCGATATTCGCAACGACAATGGCGAAGGCGATGATGTCGATGACGACTACGAGCCGGAATATGACGACACCAAGCCGTTGCGCGTGGCGATCATCGGCCGCCCGAACGCCGGCAAGTCCACGCTGATCAACCGTTTTCTCGGTGAAGACCGGCTGCTCACCGGCCCTGAGGCCGGCATCACCCGCGACAGCATCTCGGTCGAATGGGACTGGCGCGGCCGCACCATCAAGATGTTCGACACGGCCGGCATGCGCAAGAAGGCGCGTGTGCAGGAAAAGCTGGAAAAGCTCTCCGTCGCCGACAGCCTGCGCTCGATCCGTTTTGCTGAAACCGTGGTCATCGTCTTTGATGCGACGATCCCCTTCGAAAAACAGGATCTGCAACTGGCGGATCTGGTGATTCGCGAGGGCCGTGCCGCCGTGCTCGCCTTCAACAAGTGGGACCTGGTCGAGAACACGCAGGCGTTTCTCGCCGATCTGCGCGAAAAGACCGAACGGCTTTTGCCGCAGGCGCGCGGCATTCGTGCCGTGCCGATCTCGGGCCAGACCGGCTACGGGCTTGACCGGCTGATGCAGGCGATCATCGATACCGACAAGGTCTGGAACCGCCGCATCTCGACGGCCAAGCTGAACAAGTGGCTGGAAAGCCAGCAGATCCAGCATCCGCCACCGGCCGTGTCGGGGCGTCGCCTGAAGCTGAAATACATGACGCAGGTCAAGGCCCGTCCGCCGGGTTTCATGATTTCCTGCACACGACCCGAATCGGTGCCGGAATCCTATGTCCGCTACCTGACCAACGGGCTGCGTGCCGATTTCGAGCTGCCGGGCGTGCCGATCCGCATCCACATGAAGGCCTCGGACAATCCGTTCGAGAACCGCAAGAAGCGCAAGATTTATTGATACGAACGGGAGCGATGAAACGCTCCCGTTTTTACGTTCGACTGCATGCCGCCTTGAGAGCGGTTATTCCTGCCTGTCGTCGTCTGCCTCGAGCCGGTCGACTTCGGCCTTTGCATCGGCGTCGCCGAGGCCTGCCGCGTGTTTGTAAAGCCCGAGTGCTGTCGCGACATCGGCGGCAACGCCTTCGCCTTTTTCATACATGATGCCGAGATTGACCATGGCGTCTGTATTGCCGCGATCCACGGCGAGCCGGTAGTAGGTCAGCGCCTTGTCGGTATTTTCCGGAACAAGCGTGCCCTCGTCATGGATGATGGCGATGTTGTAGGCCGCCACGTCGTCTCCCTGATTGGAGGATTTCTGCAGCCATGCAAGCGCCTGGGTGACGTCGACCGGCGTGCCGACACCGTCCTGATAGGCGACGCCGAGATTGTACTGCCCCAATAGGTCGCCGAGAGCGGCGGCGCGGCTGTACCAGGAAAAGGCTTCATCCGGCTTCGTCTCGTGCAGCGCCACGCCCAGATTGACCATGGCCGTTGGGTGACCGGCGGTCGCTGCCTGCTCGAACAGGACGAGCGCTTCCTTCTCCTTGCCATCCTGCATGAGGGTACGACCGAGCTGGAAGGCGAGGCGCGCATCCGCCGGTGCTTTGGCCTGCGCGTCGCGGCAGGCGGGCAGGGCCTTGGCTGTGTCGATCTTCTCCTGCTCGACGCCCGCCAGGCCGGGTGGACGCGTGGTATCGTAACGGCTCGAGGCAAGGGTGTCGCAGAGGCTGCGGCTGTCCTGCGCCGCCGCCTTGTTCGACGGGGCAAGAAGGCCTGTCGCGATTGTCGCGAAAAACACGGATGTGAGAAGAAAAGTGGAGAAGGTCATGCCGGGCTCCAGTGTTGCCATGTGCAGCTTATGTTGCTGGCTGCGTTTATGCCACTGGAGCCATTCCGGTGCGGTTCCCGAGGAAACAGGCTCTCGCCCGTTCCCGTGGAAACAGGCTTTCACCTCTCTGTCGCATCCGGGCACCGTCAGCCGAAATGCCATCAACCTTGACCGGGTGGCAGAAGTTTTTCACGCGCGACGAGCGCGCCGTGATGACCGATGACGCCGGCGGCGATCTTGGCTGCGAAGGCGGCCGCATCTGCCGGATTTCCGTGCACAACAGAGTGCGCAAGGAAGGCGCCGTTGAAGCTGTCGCCGGCACTTGTCGTGTCGACCACGTTTTCAACCAGCGCAGCCGGCACAAAAGTCTGTTGTGTGTCCTTGAAGTCCAGCGTGATCCCGTTCGGCCCGTCCTTAACGACAATGTCGTCGACGCCCAGCGCCCTGTAGCGGGCAATCGTCTGGGCAATATCGATATCACCGAAATGCGTCGCCTCATCGTCGAAGCTCGGCATGACCAGCGTCGCCGCCCGCGCGCCGGCACGGATCGTTTCAAGCATGCGCGCCTTGTCGTCCCACAGGCGTGGGCGGATGTTCGGATCAAACACGACGGACTTGCCGGCGACCTTTGCCCTGCGCAATTCCGACAGAAGCGATTCGACCGCATCGGGGGCGAGGATTGCCAGCGTGATGCCGGAAAAGACGATGACATCAGAGGCTTCGACGGCGAAGCGCAGATGTGCGGGGTCGTCGGCCAGGGCTTTTGCGGCGGAGACCGAGCGCCAGTAGGAAAAGCTGCGCTCGCCGTTCTTGAGGTGGATCATGTAGAGGCCGGGCGTGCGCCCCTCGACGCGACGGATCTGGCCTGTCCCGACGCCGGTGCCTGCGATGAAGGCAAGCATGTCATCGGACACGGTGTCGGTTCCGACCGCCGTCAGGTAATCCACCGACCAGTCCGCAGGCAGAAAGAGGCGGGCATAATAGGCGGTGTTAAAACTGTCGCCGGCATAGCCCTTGCGCAGAAGATCACCCTCGGCCTGCATCAGTTCCACCATGCATTCACCGATCGACAGCATCCTGCCAGCCATGCCTATCCCCCCGCTCGTTTTGCCTGAAAGCCGAGATACGGCGCAGCAAGGCCGATGGCAAGCGGATGCCTTGTTTTTTCACCCTGTTGCGCTTCATCGGCCGTGGCCCGCACCGGCAGCGACAAGACCGTGTTCCGCGATCTGGCGGGCTTCCGCACGGTGTAGCGTCATCCCATCGGTCTTGGACTGGTGGGGTTTTGCAGGATGGCGTCGCCGACGTGGGGACGGGAGCCATTTCCCTTCGCCCGCCGAGACACGTCAGTGCCGCGGCCCGTCAATTCTCCGGACCGGCCAGAAACTGCGTTTACTCAATGCTTCTGGACGGTTACATCTGGTGACGTCAGTTCTTGCAAGCCGGAGCCCTTCATGACCTCTTCCCCGAAGACGAATCCCGACTGGTGGCGCGGCGCGGTGATCTATCAGGTCTATCCGCGGTCGTTTCAGGACACCAAGGGAGACGGTCTGGGAGACCTGAAGGGCGTGACGCAGCGTCTGCCCTATATTGCCGCGCTCGGTGTCGATGCCATCTGGCTCTCGCCGTTCTTCACCTCGCCCATGGCTGACATGGGCTATGATGTCTCTGATTACTGCGATGTCGATCCGATGTTCGGAACGCTCGGCGATTTCGACGACATGCTGAAAAAGGCCCATAAACTGGGCCTCAAGATCATCATCGACCAGGTGATTTCCCACACGTCGGACCAGCATGCCTGGTTCAAGGAGAGCCGTTCGGACCGCACCAATCCGAAGGCCGACTGGTATGTCTGGGCCGATCCGAAGCCTGACGGCACAGCGCCGAACAACTGGATGTCGATCTTCGGCGGTCCCGGCTGGGAATGGGACGGTGTGCGCAAGCAATATTACATGCACAACTTCCTCGGCTCGCAGCCGGATCTGAATTTCCACAATCCGGAGGTACAGGATGCGCTGCTCGACACGGTTCGCTTCTGGCTGGAGCGCGGCGTCGACGGTTTCCGGCTCGACACGGTCAACTTCTATTTCCACGACAAGGAACTGCGGGACAATCCGCCGCTGGTCCATGATCCGGACGCGATCGGCCTCGATGCGCCTGATGTCAATCCCTACGGCATGCAGAACCACCTCTACGACAAGACGCAGCCGGAAAACATCGGCTTCCTGCAGCGCTTTCGTGCGTTGCTCGACGCCTATGGCGACCGCGCCACGGTCGGCGAAGTCGGCGACGGGGCGCGGTCGCTGAAGACGGTGGCCGCCTATACGAGCGACGGCGACAAGCTGCATATGTGCTACACTTTCGATCTGCTCGGACCGGATTTTACCGCCACCCATATCCGCCGCTGCGTCAGCGCCTTCCAGGCCGCCGTGACCGACGGCTGGGTCTGCTGGGCGTTTTCAAACCATGACGTCATGCGCCACATCACGCGCTTCACGCAGAGCGAAGACGAGCGGGAGCGTGTCGCGAAACTCGCCATTTCCGTGCTTGCTGCGCTGCGTGGCTCGATCTGCCTCTACCAGGGCGAGGAGCTGGCTTTGCCGGAGGCGGATCTTGCCTTCGAGGATCTGCGCGACCCCTACGGCATCCGCTTCTGGCCGGCCTTCAAGGGGCGCGACGGGTGCCGCACGCCGATGGTCTGGGAAAACAAGGCGCCGCATGCCGGTTTTTCAACCGCAAAACCCTGGCTTCCGGTACCGGATGCACATAAGGCGCTGGCAGCGGATGCCCAGGAAAAGCTGTCCGATTCGGTGCTGGCGCACTATCGCGAGACCCTGGCCTTCCGCAAAGCGCATGCACCGCTTCTCGACGGCAGCATGGCCTTTATCGACACCAATGAGGATATCCTCGCCTTCACCCGCGAAAAGGCCGGCGTTAAACTGCTGTTCGTGTTCAACCTGCATCGCGGCCCGCAGGTTGTGCAATTGCCGAAGGCGCTGAAGATTGCAGAGGTGATGCCGATGCCGGGTTTTGCGCCGACGCTTACGGGAAACGAGCTTCAACTGGACGCGCTGGATGTGTTTTGCGGGCGGGTTTCATCCTAGCAGTTTGTCATACTCGGCAGGGGATGGGATCCGTTCCAGAAACAGATCATGTCTTCGTCCTCTCAGACGGCCAAGGCGCACCAGGATTGCCCGACACGCACCGACCAGAAGCGCCCGACCTGCTTGAGACGCAGCGAGGGATGCTTGGGGTTTGTTTCCAGTTTTTCGAAGTTTTGAACAGCCAACTGGCGAATGCCGGACAGCGCGTCGTAGGTCTTCCAGAACCCGCTGGTGGCGTGATGTCTCAAAGCGCACGGGACCTGCCGGAGTTGAACTCGACAATTGCCTCATTCGCTACGTCATCCAGCGCCCCGGTTTTGACATCTGCTGCAAATTGGACATCCCAACGTTCGGCCTCCAGCTTGTGAAACCAGGCCGCGAATTGTTCCAAATCGCCGCTATCCAGTTCCAGGAATGATTCTTCGATCTGCTCCAGTTTCGTTACGTTTTGGTCCTTCTCGCAGGAATTTAGACCGAACAGACCGGCCTGCCTGCCAAGTGTCTCCGCTTCACCCGATCAGCGCGAACTTGTCGACATCGACCAGCCCCATGTCCGAAATCTTCAGGTGCGGGATGACTGGCAGCGGCAGGAAGGCGAGTTGCAGGAAGGGCTCCTGTAGCGTCGATCCAAGGGCAAACGCCGCCTCGCGCAGGTGATGCAGCGTGTCGCGCACGCTTTCATAGGGCTCGAGGCTCATCAATCCCGCGACTGGCAGCGCGATTTCACCGGTGACCTTGCCGTCCTCGACGACGACAAAGCCGCCCTTGATCTGGCCAAGCCGGTTGGAGGCGAGCGCCATGTCGTCCTCGTTGACGCCGACGACGCAGATATTGTGGCTGTCATGGCCAACGGTCGAGGCGATGGCACCCTTCTTCAGCCCGAAGCCCTGGACGAAGCCGTTGGCATGGTTGCCGTTGATACCGTGGCGTTCGATGACGGCGACCTTGATGATGTCGCGGCCGAGATCGACGCCGGCCTGGTTGCCCTTTGCCGGGAGATGGAAGCGACGATGCTCGGTGATGATCTTGCCCGGCAAAACGCCGATGACGGAGGTTTCGTTCTCCGCATAGGGCACGCCGAAATCGGCAGCGTTGACATGGCCGGCCTTGACGCTGTTCAGCCCGACGGGGGCAATCGGTTTGCGGGTCGCAAACAGCGCGTCGTCGACGCGGCGCCCGGCGGAAAACACCATCTGCGCCTTGCAGCTTTCCAGGCTGTCGACGACCACGAGATCGGCGCGCCAGCCCGGCGCAACCAGCCCGCGGTCGCGCAGGCCAAAGGCGCGCGCAGCTGAAATCGATGCGGCGCGGTAGATCGCGAGCGGCTCGACGCCTTGCGCGATGGCCTCGCGGATCATGTAATCGAGATGGCCCTGTTCGGCGATATCGAGGGGATTGCGGTCGTCGGTGCAGAGCGCCAGAAACGGCGAGAGCCGCTCCGTCAGGATCGGCATCAGCGCGTGCAGGTCCTTGGAGACGGAGCCTTCGCGCACGAGAATGTGCATGCCCTTGCGGATCTTTTCCAGCGCTTCCTCTGCCGTGGTGCATTCATGGTCGGTGCGGATGCCGGTCGAGAGATAACCGTTGAGGTCGAGCCCGCGTAGAAGCGGGGCGTGTCCGTCGATATGGCCGTCCTGAAAGGCTTCCAGTTTGGCAAGGCAGATCGGATCCTTGTGGATGACGCCGGGAAAATTCATGAACTCCGCAAGGCCGATGACCTTTTCATGGGAGCGGAAGGGCAAGAGTTTCTCGATCGGGAGTGCTGCGCCCGAGGTTTCCAGATGCGTCGCCGGCACGCAGGACGACAGTTGTACGCGGATGTCCATGATGGTTTCGCGGGCGCTGTCGAGGAAGAACTGGATGCCTTCCGTGCCGAGCACATTGGCGATTTCATGCGGATCGCAGATCACCGTGGTCACGCCATAGGGCAGAACGCAGCGATCGAATTCATGGGGGGTGACGAGCGAGGATTCGATATGCAGATGCGTATCGATGAAGCCGGGAACGACGATCCGACCGGTGATGTCGATCTCCGTTCGGCCCTGGTAGCTTTCGCAGGTGCCGACGATCCGGTCGCCACAGATTGCGATGTCGCTTTCGACGAGGTCGCCGGTCACCAGATCAAAAAAGCGTCCGCCCTTGAGAACGATGTCGGCCGGTTCGCGGCCGGTGCCCTGGTCGATGCGGTTTTCGAGTCTTGTCATATCTGTTCTCCGATTCCCGCCCGCCGCGACTTTAGCGGTCCGGGAGGGGCAGGGGAAGCGAAGACAGCGGCAGAGACGTCTCGGCCACCGACCACATCTAGCCGCAGTTTGACCAGAAAACGCGTAAATTCAGAAATTCACAGCTGCGCGCGAACATTGCTGCCGCACAGGATCGTTGCAACCGTTCGACCCTTCAGCTCTTCCTTGCGATCCATGATGGCGGCTACACCGGCGGCACCCGCTTCCTCGATGACAAGGCCGTAGTGTTCCAGGCAAAAACGACGTGCGGCCGTGATGGTGGCTTCGTCCACCGCCCAGACGGCATCGACCGTGGTCTTCATGCTCTCCAGCGCATAGGGCACGCATTCGCGCACGGCAATTCCGTCGGCCGCGGTCATGGCCGTTTTTGTCGATACAGGCATGCCGGTTTCAAAGGCCTGTTTCATCGCCGGTGCGGCGGCAGCAACCACGCCGATCACGCGGCAGGTCGGAGCATGTGCCTTGATCCATGTCCCGACACCGGTCAAAAGCGCGCCATTGCCGAGCGGCACAAGGATAGCGTCGAGTTGGACGTCTTCGCCAGCAAGTTCTCTGGTGATTTCCAGTGCGATGGTGCCGGCTCCCTCGGCAATCTCCCGCAGGGCACCGTCCTCGACGAAGGCATAGCCGTGGGCGTCGGCAAATGTGCGGGCGGCTGCCTTGGCGGCGTCGAAATCCTTGCCCTGCAAACGCACGTCTGCGCCAAGCCGGCGCATTGCCTCGATCTTGGCGGGATTGGCTGATGTTGCGGCATAGATGATCACGGGGCGCCCATGCTTGCGTCCGGCACGGGCCAAGCCCTGGCCGAAATTTCCGGCTGAAGCGGATATGATCGGATCGGTGCCGGGCGGCTGGTTCTGCAGCCACCAATCGGTACCACGCCCCTTGAACGAGCGAATCGGATTGAGCATCTCGACCTTGGCGAGAAGCCGAACGCCGGTTGCATCATTCGCCGTCTGCTGTTCCAAGAGAGGGCTGTTGGTAAAGCGCCCATCAATGCGGCTGCTGGCGGCAATGATGCCTTCGGGGGTGGGAAATAGTTGCTGTGTCATGCCCTGAAGATGACGGCAATTTCTCGGTTGAAGTTCCCGATTTTTCCAGCAGGATGGGAATTATCCCCGAATAATGCCCTTGGATGAGATTTTAAATGTCAATGGACAAGGCCGATCGCGCCATCCTCAGAGAGATGCAGCAAGACGCGACGCTGACGCTGACAGAACTTGCACACCGGGTCGGGCTTTCTCCATCATCGACCCAGCGGCGGCTGCAGAAGCTGCGCGAGGACAAGGTGATCCTGCGCGACATATCGGTGGTCGACGCGAAGAAGACCGGGCCGAACGTGGCGATGCTGGTGGAACTGGAGCTGGAGCGTGACCGGCCGGAACTCCTGCCGCCGCTGTTGCGCTGGATTGCCGATACGGTGGAAATCCAGCAAGCCTGGTGCGTCACCGGAAGGGGGGATTATACGCTCGTGGTTGTTGCCTCTTCCATCGAGCATTTCGACGCTTTCGCCGACCGCATGATGGCACTTCATGCCAATATCAGGAAGTTCACCACCAGCGTGGTGTTGAAAACATTGAAACAGACATTGACGGTCCATCTGGACTGACAGTGGCGCGCCGGCTTTCCCCCATGCAATGAAAAAAGGGCGACCCTGCGGCCGCCCTTTCCAGATCCATCAAGATCAGCCTCAGGCGTTTGCCACCAGCACCTTGCGGATGCCGTCCACCAATTCGTCGATCTGTGCTTCGGTGATGATCAGCGGCGGCGACAGCGCGATGATGTCGCCGGTGGTGCGGATCAGGAAGCCGCTTTCATAGGCCTTGAGGAAGGCCGAGAAGGCGCGTTTCGTCGGTTCGCCTGATATCGGCGACAGTTCGATCGCGCCGATCAGGCCGATATTTCTGATGTCGATGACATGCGGGCAGTCGGCCAGCGAATGCAGCGCCTTTTCCCAATAGGGCGCGAGCGTGGCGGCGCGGGCGAAAAGACCTTCGTCACGATAGGTGTCGAGCGTGGCGATGGCGGCGGCCGAGGCGATCGGGTTGCCGGAATAGGTGTAGCCGTGGAAGAATTCGATCATGTGTTCCGGGCCGCTCATGAAGGCGTCGTGGATCGCCGACGTCACGAAGACCGCCCCCATCGGAATGACGCCGTTGGTCAGGCCCTTCGCTGTTACGATGATGTCGGGCATGACGTCGAAATATTGCGCGGCAAAGGGCGTGCCGAGACGGCCGTAACCGGTGATGACTTCGTCGAAGATCAACAGGATGCCGTGTTTGGTGCAGATGTCGCGCAGTTTCTTCAGGTAGCCCTTCGGCGGGATGAGAACGCCGGTGGAGCCGGCGACCGGTTCGACGATGACGGCGGCAATGGTCGAGGCGTCATGCAGCGTGACGATGCGCTCCAGCTCGGTGGCGAGGTCGCCGCCATGCTCGGGCTCGCCCTTGGTGAAGGCGTTCTTGTCGGGCATGTGCGTGTGCGGCATGTGATCGACGCCGGTCAGAAGCGTGCCGAACATCTTGCGGTTGGAGACGATGCCGCCGACCGATATGCCGCCGAAATTGACGCCGTGATAGCCGCGCTCGCGGCCGATCAGGCGGGTGCGCGATCCGTCGCCCTTCACGCGGTGGTAGGCAAGTGCCACTTTCAGCGCCGTATCGACCGACTCCGAACCGGAATTGGTGTAAAGCACATGGTTCATGCCCTCAGGCGCGATATCGACCAGGCGGTTGGCCAGTTCGAAGGCCTTGGGGTGGCCAAGCTGGAAGGCCGGGGCATAATCGAGTTCGCCCGCCTGTTCGGCGATCGCCTCGGTGATCAAGGGCCGGCAATGTCCGGCATTGACGCACCAGAGGCCGGCCGTGCCGTCAAGCACGGTGCGACCGTCATAGGTCGTGTAGTGCATGTCCTTCGCCTTGACGAACAGGCGCGGCTCCTTCTTGAACTGGCGGTTGGCCGTAAACGGCATCCAGAAGGCGCGCAGGTCGTTGGGCGTGGCGTTCAGGCGGTTCGACATCGACATTCTTCTCCATGGCTCTTTTTTGATGCCCGGCGGCCAGGTCCAGGGAAACGGGGTGGAATCTTTAGCTGGCGGCCAAACTATCAGTGCCCCCTGCAGCGTCAAGTTGGGATGCAGCGCGAAGAGCGCGTTGCGCGCGGAAAACCGCCTTTCGATCCGGACAGAATGATGGGGCGTCTTTCCCGAAGTTTAATATGTTTGCCACAGAGTGCGCACATAATTCCCCGAGCCTGGGCCTTGGACATGATGACCTTGCGCAAATTTCTGGCGGCTTTCGCGCTGTCGGCCGTGTTTTTCCCCATCGCTGCGGTGCAGGCGAGCGAGATGATTGCCGATGGCGCCTTCGACAAGGGCGGCGACAGGATCTGGGCCAGCGGCGGTGTCAGCCTGTCGCGCGAAGATGGAAAGCTCTGTGCCTCCGTTCCCGCCGGTGGCGAGCCATGGGACCGCCTGATGGGCGTCAATGATCTGAATTTTATCCCGGATACGGTCTATCATCTTTCCGCACGGTTGGAGAGCAGCGTGCCACGCAGCATCCCCGTGTTCGTGCAGCGCAATGAAGACCCGTGGACGGCGCAGGCAAGTTTTACAGTCGAAGCCGAGGTTGCCATGAAACCGTTCTCGGCGGATTTCCGGGCCACGGAAGACAAGGCGGCCCAGGTCATCTTTCATCTCGGCGGGGCAGCGTCTCCCTGGCGGCTGTGCCTCGACATGTTGTCGGTTCGGGAGGCCTCGGCCGACGAGGGCGCCCAGATCGAGACAACGCCCGCGCCCGCAGCCAAGTCCGGCATTGCCGTCGATTTGACCCCGCGCGTCAACCAGGCCGGTTATTTTGCCGATGGCCCGAAGCGTGCAACCGTGGTGAGCGACGATCAGGCGCCGCTGCCGTTCCGATTGCTCGACGCGTCCGGCCTCGTCGCCCGCGAGGGCATGACCGAGCCCATGGGCATCGATCCGACGGTGGAAGCCGGCACGCAGGTCGCGGATTTTTCATCTTTCCAGACCATCGGCGAGGGATACAGGCTTGTTGTCGGCGGCAAGGAAAGCCCGCCGTTTTCGATTGGTCGCGACGTCTATGGCAGGCTGCGCATTGATGCGTTGTCCTGGTTCTACCCGCAGCGCAGCGGCATGGAGATCCGGGCTGAGATTGCAGGCGAAGGCTATGCGCGCCCGGCCGGCCATATCGGTCTGCGTCCCAATGACGGCGACACCAGCGTGCCGTGTCTTTCCGGCGAGGCGGCAGCCCGTCTTTTCGGTGACTGGTCGTGCGACTACCAGCTCGACGTTTCCGGCGGCTGGTACGATGCCGGCGATCACGGAAAATACGTCGTCAATGGCGGCATTGCCGTTGCGCAATTGCTTGGCACCTTCGAACGTGGCGTAACCTTTGGCGGTGGTGCTTCGCCGGTCTTGAGCGACAGCCTGTCGCGCATCCCCGAAACAGGAAACGGGGTGCCCGACCTTCTCGACGAGGCGCGCTGGCAACTGGAGTTTCTTATGAGGATGATGGTGCCGGATGGTCAGCCGTTGGCTGGTATGGTGCATCACAAGATCCATGATACCGAATGGACCGGTCTGCCGATGCTGCCGCATCTCGATCCGAAACTGCGCGTGCTGCATCGCCCTTCCACGGCCGCCACGCTCAACCTCGCGGCCGCGGCCGCGCAGGGCGCACGGCTCTTTGCTTCCTATGATGCCGCGTTTGCGCAACGCCTGCTGGAAGCTGCAAAAAAGGCCTGGCTGGCCGCCGCGGCCAATCCTGTTCTCTACGCGCCCCAATCGGATGGCGGACAAGGCGGTGGCGATTATGCCGATGATGACATCACCGACGAGACATACTGGGCCGCGGCAGAGCTCTATATCACCACCGGCGAGGCACCGTATCTGGTGGCGCTGAAGGCATCGCCGCACTGGGCAGGACCGGTCTTCTCGGCTGTCGGTGCCTTCGACTGGCGCAGCACGGCCGGCCTCGGGCGGCTCGACCTGGCGCTCTACAGCAGAACGCTTGCCGAAGACGACAGGGCGATGATCCGCGACAGCGTCATTTCGGCGGCGCGGGAATTCCAGGCGTTGCAGGGCAGGGAGCCCTTCGGCCAGATCTACCGTCCCGGCAACAGCCGATTTGACTGGGGGTCCAACCAGCTGATCCTGCAGAACATGATTGTGCTGTCAGCTGCTTTTGATCTGACCGGCCAACGGTCCTTCCTGAACGCCGTGCGCGGAAGCATGGATTATCTTCTCGGGCGCAATCTCATGAACCTGTCCTATATCACCGGTTATGGCTCGGTCTGGGCCCAGAACCAGCACAGCCGCTGGTATGCCAACCAGGTCGACGACAGCCTGCCAAATCCGCCGGTAGGGTCACTCGCGGGCGGGCCGAATTCCGCGCTGGTCGATGATGTCGCAAAGGAAAAACTGCAGGGCTGCGTGCCGCAGGCCTGTTATGTCGACGACATCATGTCCTGGGGGACCAATGAGATCACCATCAACTGGAATGCGCCGCTGGTTTACATCGCCTCGTTTCTGGCGGATGCGCGCTGAGGGCCGCAGCGAGCGCGGGTGCCTTGCGGGCCAAAAGCACGCCAAAAGAAAGCCCCCAATCAGGCTTCGGCCAAAATGGGGGCTCTGCATATACGAGAATTCGGTATTCCGTCAGGCTCTCAGGCGCGGCGCCGTTGCTTCTGCGGTCTCGTCTTCCGGATAAATATCCTTGAGCGTTTCCAGAATTCTCAAAACGGCATCGGACGAACTCGAATAATAGATCGTCTGTGCATCGCGACGCGTGGTGACAAGGTTCTGGGCCCGCAATTTCGACAGATGCTGCGACAGCGCCGACTGGCTGAGTCCGACCTGATTTGCCAGCGCACCCACGGCCATTTCTTCGCGGACCAGCGAAGTGAGTATGAGCAGCCGTTTCGGATTGGCCATGGCGGCTAAAAATCCGGCAGCAACCTCTGCTTTGACGTGTTTCTGGGGCGAAATTGTTTGCATTCAAGGCTCCATGCGAAAATTACATCACGCTTGGTTATGAGTGTGAAGCCGGGATAATTAGTCGTGATGAATAAAAGGACAACCACCTACTGTAAAAAATCGGGGTAGGCGGATCGGTTTAACCGTTAAGTTTCTTCAGCAATGGCCGCAGACCTGATGCATTTTGCAGTGGCGCATCGAATTCCAGCCGCTTCAGCTGGTCGCCGCTCGCCAGGTCGATCCCTGCGGCGTCGATCCCGCGAATCTGCCACGTCTCGCCCTTTGCGCCGCAATGGGTCCGCGCATAATGGCCGGCCGCATCGGCATGATCGCTGTTCATGTGTTCGATTGCGCTGGCCTCCATGGCCTGGAGTTCTGCCGTCGCCGGTGATTCGATGCGCAGGTCCTGCGCTTCCATCAGGAAGGCGCGGCCAAAGCCGCCATTCATGCTGGCCCTGAGGGGAACGAGCCGGAAAAAGCTGAAATCGGGAAAGTCGACATAGAGTTGCGCCTTCGGGTGACGCCGGATGAACCGCTCGCGGATCCGGACGTGGTCAGGGCTCTCTCCCGGCACTCTGGCCGCCTCGCATTGGACCGTCAGGCGGGCATGGGCCAACGGGTCGCCCTTGCCGATGTCGCCTGTCAGCAGCGAGCAGCGCGGATCTGCGGCCAGCGCCTGGGTGTGGGTCGACAGGGCCGAAACCAGGATGACCGGGGTGCCATCGATATCCATGCCGAGCAGCACGCGGCTGACAAAGGGAAATCCGTCGCTGCCCGGTTCGATGACGGCCAGCGCCGCATGGCGAGCCGATCGCAACAGAATGCGGGCCTGTTTGCGGGCCGCGTCATCCGTTTCGCGCAGGACGGAAGGTTTGTCTGTCATGATCATCTCCTCAGACGAAGACGCCCGGAGCTTCGAGGTCCGGGCGCATGCACTGTGCATCGGTCGTTCGTCAGGTCCTGTTGCGATGCCGCGTCAGGCCCTCGACGACGTTCTGGGCCGTGATCGTGCCGACGATCGTGCCGTTGTCAACCACGCCGATGCTGCCCGGCTGCCGGGACATGGCATCGAGAATATCGATCAGCGGGGTTGTCGGCTTGGCAGTTGCCGTTACGCCCGCGGCGGTGTCGGTGCGGTTGACGCCCTGGCGCATGACATCGAGCGCCGTCAGCATGGTGATCGGGTTCATGTTCTGGACAAAATCCGCAACATACTGGTTGGCCGGGTTCTTGACGATATCCTGCGGGGTGCCGCACTGGATGATACGACCGCCTTCCATGATGGCGATGCGGTTGCCGATGCGGAAGGCCTCGTCGAGATCGTGGCTGACGAAGAGAATTGTCTTTTTCAGGCGACGCTGGAATTCCAGCAGCTCGTCCTGCAGGCGGGTGCGGATCAGCGGATCAAGCGCCGAGAAGGGTTCATCCATCAGAAGAATCGGGGCGCCGGTGGCAAAGGCACGGGCAAGGCCGACGCGCTGCTGCATGCCGCCCGACAGTTCCTTGACCTGGCGGTCGGCCCATTTCGTCAGGTTGACGAGTTCAAGCTGCTCGTTGACGCGGTCCCTGCGCTCCTTGTCCGGCATGCCGGCAAGTTCGAGCCCGAAGCCGACATTGTCGGCGACGGTGCGCCACGGCAAAAGCGCGAATTGCTGGAACACCATGGATACGGTGTGCATGCGGAAATCACGCAGCGATTTGGCGCTGGTCTTGTAGGGATTGAGCGGTCCGTTCGCCGTATTGACGGCGACCTCGCCGCGCACCACGGGCGCCAGCCCGTTGACGGCACGCAGAAGCGTCGACTTGCCTGAACCTGAGAGCCCCATGAGGACGAGGATCTCGCCTTCCTGGATCGCGAGCGAGGCATCGGCGACGCCCAGCACCAGGCCGGTTGCCGCACCGATCTCGTCGCGGGTCTTGCCCTGGTCGATCATCGCGATGGCTGCCTGCGGCCTGTTGCCGAAGATGATGTCGACATTCTTGAAAACGACGGCTTCGGTCATGCGCCTTCTCCTTCATCGGACGAACGGAACAGGCGGTCGAGAATGATCGCGAGGATGACGATGCAGAGGCCGGATTCAAAGCCCATGGCGATGTTGACGGTGTTGAGGGCGCGCACAACCGGGACGCCGAGACCGGCAGCGCCGACCAGTGCCGAAATGACCACCATCGACAGCGACAGCATGATCGTCTGCGTCAGGCCTGCCATGATTTGCGGCATGGCGAAGGGCAGTTCGATCTTGCGCAGCACCTGCATCGGTGTCGCGCCGAAGGATTGTGCTGCTTCCACCAGCGATGGCGGCGTCGAGATGATGCCGAGGCGCGTCAGGCGGATCGGGGCGGGGATCGCGAAGATCACGGTTGCGATCAGGCCGGGAACCATGCCCAGTCCAAAGAGCACGAGGGCCGGGATCAGGTAGACAAAGGTCGGGATCGTCTGCATCAGGTCGAGAATCGGTCGCATCACGGCATAGACCCAGGCGCGACGGGCGGCGGCGATACCGAGCGGGATGCCGACAGCCATGGAGACGAAGCTGGCCGCGAGCACCAGCGCCAGCGTCTCGGTCGTCGCCTTCCAGTAGCCGAGATTGATGATCAGCAGCAGGCCGAAAAGCGTGAACAGCGTCACGCCGATCGAGCGGCGGAACCAGTAGGCTGCAGCTGTCACCACCGCGACGACGAGCAGCGGGTGCGGTGTCTGAAACACCCATAGGATGACGTTGACGACACCGGCCAGAACGGCGGAGAGATTGTCGAAAAAACTCTCGAAATTGGTGGTCAGCCAGTTGAAGAATTCCTTCGCCCAGCGGCCAATGGGGATACGTCGTTCAGGGTCGGTGAGCCATTCCACGGATTTTTCGCCTGGTTTTCGAGATCAAGGATAGGAGCGGATGCGCGTGAAAAAGGCAGGGACTTTGCCCTGCCTTTGTCGTTCGATCAGAGACCGAGAGCGGCCTTGACGGCTGCCGGACCGTCGCCACCGTCCTTGGTGGTGACGCCAGCCAGCCAGGGCTCGATTGCCGCAGGATTGGCCTTCAGCCATTCCGTTGCAGCGGCGTCCGGGTCTTTTCCGTCGTTGAGGATCTTGCCCATGATCTCGTTTTCCATCGGAAGCGAGAATTTCAGGTTGGTGATCAGCTTGCCGACATTCGGGCATTCGGTCGTGTAACCGGCACGAACATTGGTGAAGATCGTCGCGCCGCCGAGATTGGGGCCGAAGATGTCGTCGCCGCCGGTGAGGTAGGTCAGCTTGAAGTTGGCGTTCATCGGATGCGGTTCCCAGCCGAGGAAGATCACCGGCGCGCCGTCCTTCTCGGTGCGGGCGACCTGCGCCAGCATGCCCTGCTCGGAGGATTCGACGACTTCGAAGCCCTTCAGGCCGAACGTGTCCTTTTCGATCATGTCGATGATCAGGCGGTTGCCGTCATTGCCGGGCTCGATGCCGTAGATCTTGCCTTCGAGTGCATCCTTGTGGGTGGCGATGTCCTTGAAATCCTTGATGCCGAGTTCCGCGCCCTTGGCGTTGGTCGCCAGCGTGTATTTGGCGCCCTCAAGGTTCGGACCGAAGGATTCGACGGACTTGTCGTCGAGGAACGGCCGCACGTCGGCTTCCTGGGTCGGCATCCAGTTGCCGAGGAAGATGTCGATGTCCTTGTTCTTCAGCGACTGGTAGGTCACTGGAACCGAGAGGACCTTGACGTCCGTTTCATAACCGAGACCCTTCAGAATCGTCGAGACGGTCGCGGTCGTCGCCGTGATGTCCGTCCAGCCGACATCGGCGAAACGAACCGTACCGCAGGCTTCAGGCTCGGCGGCAGAAGCCGTGCCGACGGAAAGCGCCGCAACGGAGACCGCTGTGGCAAGTGCGAGTTTCAATGAAAGCGTTTTGATCATGCTGATATTCCCCTGACTTTATCATTTTAGCCAATCATCAAGTGTCCGCTCTTCCCAGCGCCCTTGATGTTGTCTCAAGTGTATTGGGACATTTACCGGAGGCGGCCCCGTTTAGCGACGCGAAATGTCGCATTGCCTTCGTTTCGCCCCCGACATTCGATTTTCTGTGACTTTCGTCGTTGCGCTCTGGCCTTCCGCCTCCCGCTCTGGTCATGAACACGGGCCAACATACAGGAGAGGACGCCATGGCAAAACTGTATTTCAGCTACGCCACGATGAACGCCGGAAAATCGACGCTTCTTCTGCAGGCGTCCTACAATTACCGTGAACGCGGCATGCGCACGGTGATCCTGATCGCAGCCTTCGATGATCGTGCCGGAACGGGTCGTGTCTCCTCGCGTATCGGCCTCATGGAAGACGGCATCGCCTTTCAGCCGGGTGACGATCTCTATGTGCTGCTGGAGCGCCTGCATGCGGAGGACGCCATCGCCTGCGTGTTTGTCGATGAGGCGCAGTTTCTTGATCCCGACCAGGTCTGGCAGCTGGCGCGGATCGCCGACCGTATCGGCATTCCCGTCATGGCCTATGGATTGCGAACGGATTTCCAGGGCAAGCTTTTCCCGGGCTCCATGGCGCTGCTGGCGATTGCCGACGAAATGCGCGAGGTCCGGACGATCTGCCATTGCGGCCGCAAGGCGACCATGGTCGCGCGCCTGGATGCAGAGGGTAACATCGTTCGCGAGGGCGCGCAGGTCGATGTTGGCGGCAACGAAAAATACGTCGTCTATTGCCGCCGCCACTGGGAAGACAAGATGAACGAGACACAGTGACCACCTATCGCTGGGCGCTGAAGCCCGTCATGATGGCGGTCCGTCGCTCCTGCCGAGGAAACCTGTCGATGTCCTTTCGTGCTGTTCTGCTCTCTTTGTGTCTGCTGCTTGCGGCGGGGTCCGTGCGCGCCGACGGCGATGCGGCGGCCGGGGCACAGGTCTTCAGGAAATGTGGCGCCTGTCATAGCGCGACAGAGGCTGAGAACCGCGTCGGGCCCAGCCTGATGGGCATCCTCGGCCGGCCTGTGGCGACGGTGCCGGACTATAACTACTCTTCGGCCATGGCGTCCTTCGGCGAAGACGGCAAGCTCTGGGACGAGGGGCGGCTGTCGGACTATCTCTTGAGCCCGAAATCGATGGTGCCGGGGACAAAGATGACCTTTGCCGGTCTGCGCAAGCCAACCGATATCGTCAACCTGATAGCCTATCTCAAGAGCACGGTGGTTGGGAAATAGGCCAGGGCGAATTTCGGCAGCCGGATACTTGTGCTTCAAATTGCCAGTCCCATTATATAGGCTGATGTGACAACCGAATAATCCGGCCCGGCGATGCGTCCGGCCTTAACAACAGCATCAAGGGGAACAGGGATGGCGACGTTGCAGAATTTTGAGAGCGAAATCGAAAAGACGCGCGGCATCGTCAGCCAGATGCGCGGCAAGATGGAGCAGTCCGGCGCCGTGCTCGACCAGTTCGCCAAGGCCGACACCAAGCTCGGCGATGTCAATTTCGACATCGAAAACGCCCGCATCAGCGATGTCGTCAACCAGCAGCGGGTGATGGAAGGCAATATTGCCGATCTGATCCTCGGGCTCGAAGACGCGACCAACACGTTCGGCGCCGAATTCGAGACGATGAAGAGCTATACCGGCTACGAGAAATTCATCGGCATGTTTTCCAAGCAGAGCATGCAGCGCATGCGCACCGACCGGGTGCGCAACATGTCGCTGGCCGGCAACCTGCAGCAGCTCCTGTCGAAATCGGATACGATCGTTGGCATCCTCAAAGAGCAGAAGGCGGTTCTCGACCAGCGGTACAAGCAGTCGGAAGCGAGCCTGATCCAGGTGATCGAGCGGCGCAAGGGCACGATGACGTCGCTGCAGGACACCCAGAAGCGCATCGAGGAACTCAACCCGATGCTGATGGATATCGAAAACAAGATTGCGGCTTCGACCGACCAGATGACCCGGGCGCAGCTTGAAGGCGAGCGCTCGGCACTGGCGACGGAATACAACCAGAAGCAGGCCAAGGAGCAGGAACTCCTGGCCGAAAGCCAGACGCTGGAGCGCTACACCTCGATGTTCCAGACCTTCGTCGACAGCCTCAACAACCAGATCGCTGCGCAGAACACGTTGATCAACAAGCTGACGATCGATACCGAACAGCGCATCGTCCTCTACAAGGCGCTGGAGGATTCGTTGAAGACGGCGGCCCAGCAGGACGTCGCCCACAAGATCAACACGCTCGGCAGCCAGGTCGATACGGCCGCCGAGGAAACCATGGCCGGCATCGGTTCCGCCTCGCAGCGGCACATCGGCGATCTGCTCGAAATGCACGAGAAGAACATGCTCTCGACGCAGGATATCCAGCGCCGCAAGAAGCTCGCTGACGACGCCTTTGCCCGCCGGTTCCAGACGGTCATGGACAAGCACAATTCCGCGAACTACGTGAAGCCGTGATGGTGCTGGCGGTGATTTTGGAAGGAGTACGCGCAGGATTGCCCGCCTCTGGTCCTCCGGGCTATCTCTCCCTCAAGGGCGGAGATTGGCCGAACGCTTTGGGCCGTCTAGGGCACATAACGATCTCCCCCCTTGTGGGGGAGATGTCGGCATTGCCGACAGAGGGGGGTAAGCGTCCGCAAACTCCAAAGTCCCGATGAGCGCTGCAGCAGACAGCCCGGTCGGCCAGTATTTCTCGTCGATCCGGGCGGCACTGGGCGGTCTCGAGATCTTTCTCGGGGACCGCAATTCGCCGCTCTATCGCAATTCCGTGGTCGGCGAGGTCGTGGTTCCCTATCTCGATCGGTTGAAAGCCTCGTTTTCCTGCTGGGAAAACCGCATCGGCTTTGTCGAGCAATTCCGGATTTCGCGCGCTGAAAGCGGGTTTCCGGTGTTCCAGAACGTGCTGGAACTGGAAAACGACCGCCAGACTTCGGAAAAGCGGCTGGCGAGCATCCCGCTGGCCGATGCGTTGCGCGAAGAAATGGTCGATTTCATCCTGCGTCAGAAGGCCTTTCCAGATGCCCTCCAGGCGCGCATGGCCGAGCGTCTCTATCTCGAACAGATTGGCAAGGGCGACATCTTCTCGCCTTTCATCCTGCCGGAAACCATCCGCGTGGCCGTTAATCCGAAAACCATGCGGCCCTATTACGTGGTTGCCTGGGGCGCCTTTGACGGCAGCAGCACGTTGCCGATGGTCTACATGGCGACGATCGAGGACAGTTCCGAAAACATCGTCAAGGCGCTTGTCACGAAGGACGGCAAGCTCAATCCGGAAACGGAAATCGTGCTCCCCGTCGGCGGGTTGCTCAACCCCGAGCTTGCCACGCGCTTTGACGATTTTGCGCTGAAGAACAGTTCCTATTCGCTGACGCCGGCAACGATTGCCTCCAATCTCGATACGGATTTCCCCGAACTGCATCCCAAGCAGGTGCGCCGGATCGTGCTCGGGCCCTTCTATTCGGCCGGGATCACCGAGAACAATGCCCGGATCAACGAGATCCTGTCGAAGGTGCGCAAGTCGGAAAACGCCTGGCTTTTGACCTGGACCGTGCAGGAGGTCTTTTCCAAGGCCGAACGTCCGGCCAAAAAGGGTTTCTGGTCGACGACGCCGGCGATGGAGGAATTCCACATCGATACCGGCAATCTGGAAGCCACCCGCATGGGCGTCAGCGCCTATGAGAAACATGCGCTCGTGCCGCACGATGCCTATCAGGCGCTTTATGCCAGCGGCGAAGTCGAAGCGATCTTCGGCGACTACAAGGTGCACGTGATTTCCGGAAACCAGGTGATCAGCGAGGTTTGAACCATGTCCCTGAACGCAGGTCTGACAACGATCCACGAGGATGACATCGCCAGACACCAGGCGCTGGCGCAAGGCATGGTGACACGGCTGATCATTCTGGAGGCCGATGATCCGGCAACGGCGACGGCGCTTGCTGGAACCGGGCGGCGTTTCGTCTCGACCGTGGCGACGACCGGCACGCGCCGGACGCGTGAGGTCGAACTTGCGAAAACGATCCAGTCCGTCCGGGCAGCCGATCCGCTGATGTCTCCCGCCCAGCATGCGCTTCTCTATCGTGCCCGGCGCGGGCTGCAGGTGGCGCTGGCCGTCGCCGATGTGTTTTCGAGGCAGACCAATCTGGAGGGTTTGCAAGCGCGCAATGCGACTGCCCCTTTGTCCGGCGACGACGCGACGCAATTCAAGGCGCTGTTGTCGGCCTCGGCCTACGTTTCGGCGTTTACGCTGGCCGCCTATCTCTCCTCGACGCTTTCAGGCGAGGGGGAACCGGTAGACGATGCCAAGGAACCGGATTTTCTGTTCGATACGCCGCAGGATGCGTTGAAATCGATGATCGCGGCGCTCGACCGCAGCATTTCAGGCGCGCCGGATGATGCGACGCTCACGGCCCGGACCCGGGCTTTTGCGCGTGTCGCCATCGAAGGTTTGATCGGCCGCAAGGCGCGGTTTACCGGGCTTTCCAGCTTCGAGAATGTCCATATCCGCATCGAGCAGGATGATTTCACCATCAACGGCTTTGATGTCGCGCCCGGCGTCAAGCGAAAAGCCCTGTCGATGACCTTCAAGAAACCGGAGGAAATCATCGGCAACCACATCGCCAAATATCAGGCGCTGAAGCTGTCGAAGATGCTGATGGCCTATGATTTCGAGCGGCAGATGAACCCGTTTGTCGAGCTTGGCGGTTTCCTCTTCACCTTCATCGGCGACGGCATGCCGGGCACCGGCAAGACCATCCTGATCCAGATGCTGGCGGGCCTGCTGAACGACTACTGCCAGATCGCCGGTTATGCCTTTCACTATGAGAATTTCGGCGTCGACCAGATTTCCTCCTACCAGGGCAAGTCCGGGCAGAACTGCAAGGAGTTCGTCAACAACATCATCAATCCGAAGGCGATCGGCTTCGGCACGATCGACGATATCGATCAGGTGGCGGCGAAGCGATCCGATGACCGGGCGTCTGCCGGCCAGCACGAGGTCACTGCGGTGCTGATGGAGAGTTTTGCCGGGGCGTCCACGGTCATTCGCGGCAATTGCACCTTCGGCATGTTTTCCAACTATCCGGAAAATGTCGATGATGCGCTGCGCCAGCGCGCCGGTGCCCGCTGGCTGGTCGATGGCCCCCAGAGCGAGGGCGACTATATCGACATTTTTGCCATGCTGGTCGGCAAGAACCACAAGATCCCGCTCGGCGAGCACGCGCTGTTTGCGGGGCAGGAAATCAAGAAGGCGGTTTCGCAATCCTACGAGGCGCATGCCAGGCCGAAGGAGGAGGGGCTCTTGGCCGTCTGGGAGACGTTCGAGAAGCAGGAAGGGCGGATCGAGAGCATTGCCGATGTCGGCGCCTATCTGCACAGGATCAAGGTGGCGGAGCCGCGTTTTACCGGCCGCGCGATCAAGAACATCACCGACGCGATCAAGATGCGGGCCATGGATGTCGACCTGCCGGACGATTGGTTCTCGACGCCGGAAGCCTTCATGCACAAGGGCTACGACGAGAAGAAGGCGATGATCGAGGCGTTGCGCGGACCGATCACGCTGGACATGGTTCTGCAGGAGATCAACCGCTACGCCGACAGCGAATTCCGCTACACCGACAAATCCGACGATGCCGCCGTAACCGACATTATCCGCCGCGAGCGCCAGCGCGAAAAGGCAATCCGCGAGATCGAGACGATGAAGGGCGATGGTCGGTGGTAGGTGAGGCCAATTTTGCCAATCCGCAGCATGGAACTCGTGCTGCCTTCATGATAAGGTTTGGGATACATATATCCCAAGGAGGCATCTCATGACCAGACAGACAGCGATACGTCTGCCCGACGAAACCTATGAGCGGCTACAGGTGCTGGCGACGCGGACCGGCAGAACCGCGACCTATTATATCCGGGAAGCGATCGAACAGCATCTTGAGGATCTCGAGGACATCTATCTCGCGGAACAGGTGCTGGAGAAGCTGGCGAGAGGGGAGATTCAAACCTATTCTCTGGAAGAAGTAGAGCGTCGTCTTGGCTTGGACGATTGAGTTTACCGATGATGCGCTCCGGAACCTCGAAAAGATGGGGCGACCGGATTCACAGCGAATTCGCAACGATCTGCGCCAGCGCATATCGCTCCTCGAAAATCCTCGCCAATTCGGACACGCTCTACAGGGAACGAGACTCGGTCACCTCTGGCGTTACCGTGACGGGGACTTTCGCGTGCTGTGCGAAATCCGCGATCAACGCCTTGTTATCCTTGTTGTCGAAATCGGTCATCGTCGCGATGGCTACAGATGATCCACGCATGATCGGTCCTGCATGAAACGCCTCCTCGAAGCCGAACTGATCTATGGCCGCCTGCTCGAAATTTCCGAGCCGCACCTGATTGCGCGTTACAACAAGGCGCTGCAGGGTTTTGGCCTGCGCCCGACGGCGCTCACCGCCTTCAGCATCGACATGACCGGGTTCTCGCCCGAAATTGCCGATGAGCTGGGGGATCGGGACTATCTCGATCCGAACCGCGTCAATCGCCGTTTCATCATCATGACGCCGGACCAGGCCGAGCTTCCGGTCGTGCATACGAGCTTTTCAAACACGGCCGCCTTGATGCACGAGTTCTTCAACGCCAACAGCCGTGCCATCAATGCCGTGACGATCAAGGATGCGCTCTACGGCGAGATCGAGGACAGTGTCTCTGTCGTCAACGACATCGACGATCTCCTGTCGATCAACGAGGTCCGCTTCCGGGTGCTGTCCGCCGAGGACATGCTGGGCAAGGCGGCGGAACTGCGCGCGCTTGCCGACCGGCTGAAATCCGTACCGACGGCCTGGGCCGACGATGTCCTGCTCAACCGGATGGTGGAGCTGGCAAAGGTTACCGGCGACATCCGCCAGAATGCGCTGGTGCCCGACCAACTCGTCTTCCGCCATGATGCCTTCTGGGCCAATCACTTCGGCGGCGTCTACGTGTTCCTGGACGAAAAGACGACGACGGTGATCTGCGATCCCTCGGTTCCGGGCTTCCGGCGCTCGCGGCCCTGGCAGGTCGGTTATATCGGCCTCAACGATCATCAGCGGATCTTTGAATTCCTGGCGTCGACCAACCGTCTGCAATTGCCGCAGGCATCCTGGGTGGAAAGCTCCGGTCTTTACCAGCATCGCGCCGACATGGTCATCCGCAGCCTGATCAACGAGGCCGATCCGACCACGGACCAGACCGCCATCGACAGGATCTGGCTGCAGACATGGATGCACGGGAATACCGAGCGCGTGTCTAAGAACGGGCTCTATCCGTTCCTGCAGGAGATGATCCGCACCGTTGCCACCACCGGCACGGTCAAGATGCAGGACGTGGCGCCGGCCCGGCGTTTCCTCTTGGTGCGGGCAGCACCCGCACATCCAGACCAGTGGCTGACCAACCGCCTGATTGCCCAGCTTGTGTCGCAGGATTTTGTTTCGCGCTTCATCTTTGACAAGCAGGGTTTCTATGCCGCCTATGATCACTACAGCGAAAAATTTCGCGACTATGTTGTTGCGACGCTGAGCGGCACTTATCTGATGGACAAGGCGGCCTTTCGCAGGCGTCTCTATGGATTGAAAGAGGACAACAACAATGCTTGATCCGATCGTCGCGTTTTTTCAGCGCATTTTCTCCGCGATCGGCCGCGGCATCGGGCTTCTGGTCGCCTGGATCTGCCTGCCGTTCCTCAAGATCGGCCAGTGGTTCACCGGGCGCAGCTGGATCATCAAGGGACCGCTCGGCATTGTCTTCGCCCTGCTGATCGGGCTCTACGGCTATTTCCTGTGGCAGGCGACGGTCTGGACCAATTTCAACCCGGACTACGTCAACACCTATAATTTTGCGGCCCGCAAGAATGATGCCGGTCAGCCGGTGAAGGTGGCTGCGGGGGCGACTGCGACCGCCACTGCAACTGCGCCTGCCAACACGTGCGAGCGTTCCGCCATCGTCGATGTTGCAGCTGATCTCATCGACTACAATGTCAACCAGAACGCCTGGATCTCATCGATGATCCTCTACAAGGCCGGTCTGTTCGGCATGGACTGGGACAACACGCCCTGGCTCGACAACAAGGCGTCGTTCCAGCGCGGCGTCAACGAGGCGGTGCGGCGCACCACGGTCGAACTCGTCGATTCGCTCGTTCGCATGCGCGGCACGTCGGGCATCAATCCGCAGCTGCAGAGCGTGCGCAGCAAGATGCAGTATGAGGAAACCAACTGGTACTTCGGCCTGTCGCCCTTCGGCCCCTTGACGCCGACGCCATCGCAGTACCGCGCGGCGATAATTGATCTGCGCAGTTTCAACGACGAACTTGCGAAATGCACCGTGACCTTCGATGCCCGCGCGGACAATTTCGTTGAATTCATGGATCGCATCGCGAGTTCCATCGGCAGCACTTCGGCCATGCTGCGCGAGCGCTCCGAAAACTACAATGGCGGCTTCTTCGATACGCGCGCCGACGATCGTTTCTGGTTCGCCTATGGCCAGCTGTATGGCTATTATGGCGTGCTCTCTGCCGCCGGTGCCGATTTCGACGGCGTCATCAACCAGCGCGGCCTCGCTCCGATCTGGAACGAGAGCATCAAGCAGTTGCGCGCATCGTTGAACATCCAGCCCTGGATCATTTCCAATGCGCGCGAAGATGGTCTGTTTGCCACGCATCTCGCCACCATGGGCTTCTACATCCTGCGTGTGCGCTCCAATCTCGTCGAGATGCGCGACATTCTCGCACGATAAAAGACAACGTCGCCGCCGGTTCATCACCGGCTGTGGCGTGGCAGAGGCCGCCGCAGGTGCGGCAAACCGCCCAGACCGCGGTTTTGTCGCTTCGCTTGGGTGAATGTGTCGTTTTTAGCCTATCAGACGGCAAAGGCAGGTGTGGAAACGGTCTCTCCTTCACGATCTTATGTCGGGAATAACAAAAGGTGGAAGGGAGAGACACCGCATGGCTGAGGTAAAGTCCGACATCGAGATTGCACGGGCCGCGAAGAAGAAGCCGATCATGGAGATTGGCGCCAAGCTCGGCATTCCAGCCGAACATCTTTTGCCCTACGGCCATGACAAGGCCAAGATCAGCGCCGCCTTCATCGCCGAACAGAAGGGCAGGAAGGACGGCCGGCTGATCCTCGTCACGGCGATCAATCCGACACCGGCGGGCGAGGGCAAGACGACGACGACGGTGGGGCTGGGCGACGGACTGAACCGCATCGGCAAGAAGGCGGTCGTCTGCATCCGCGAGGCTTCGCTTGGCCCCTGTTTCGGGGTCAAGGGGGGAGCGGCCGGCGGCGGTTATGCGCAGGTCATCCCGATGGAAGACATGAACCTGCATTTCACCGGCGATTTTCATGCGATCACCTCTGCGCACAACCTGCTCGCCGCGCTGATCGACAATCACATCTACTGGGGCAACGAGCAGAACATCGACATTCGCCGCGTCGCCTGGCGGCGGGTGATGGACATGAACGACCGGGCGCTGCGCCAGATCGTCGGCTCGCTCGGCGGTGTTGCCAATGGCTATCCGCGTGAAACCGGCTTCGACATCACCGTGGCCTCCGAGGTCATGGCCATTCTCTGTCTGTCGACAGACCTGAAGGATCTCGAAAAGCGGCTGGGAAACATCATCATCGCCTATCGCCGCGACAAGACGCCGGTGTTTGCCCGCGACATCAAGGCCGATGGCGCCATGACGGTGCTGCTCAAGGATGCGATGCAGCCCAATCTGGTACAGACGCTGGAAAACAACCCGGCTTTCGTGCATGGCGGCCCGTTTGCCAATATCGCGCATGGCTGCAATTCGGTCGTGGCGACGACGACGGCGCTGAAGCTCGCCGACTATGTCGTTACCGAAGCCGGTTTCGGTGCCGATCTCGGGGCGGAGAAATTCTTCGACATCAAGTGCCGCAAGGCCGGTCTGAAGCCTGATGCGGCGGTGATCGTGGCGACGGCGCGGGCCATGAAGATGAATGGCGGGGTCAAGAAGGAAGATCTCGGCAAAGAGAATGTCGAGGCGGTCCGCAAGGGCTGCGCCAACCTCGGACGGCATGTGCTGAACGTCAAGAAATTCGGCGTTCCGGTGGTGGTGGCGATCAATCACTTCATCGCGGATACCGAGGCTGAAATCCAGGCGGTGAAGGATTATGTCGCGACGCTCGGGGCCGAAGCGATCCTGTGCCGGCATTGGGCGCAGGGTTCGGCCGGTATCGAGGAACTGGCCCACAAGGTGGTGGAACTGGCCGAATCGGGCAAGTCGCAATTCTCGCCGCTCTATCCCGACGATATGCCGCTGTTCGAGAAGATCGAGACGATCGCCAAGAGCATCTACCATGCCGGCGAGGTCATTGCCGACAAGTCGGTGCGCGATCAGCTTCGCACCTGGGAGGAGCAGGGTTACGGCACATTGCCGATCTGCATGGCGAAAACCCAGTACTCCTTCTCTACCGATCCGAACCTGCGTGGGGCGCCGACAGGCCATACGGTGCCTGTGCGCGAGGTGCGGCTGTCGGCTGGCGCGGGTTTTGTCGTGGTCATCACCGGCGAGATCATGACCATGCCGGGCCTGCCGCGGGTGCCGTCGTCGGAAAAGATCTTCCTCAATGACGAGGGCTTTATCGAGGGGCTGTTCTGAGCGATTGGAAAAGGCGGCCCCGGAGTTGTGGCTCCGGGGCCGCCGTTCAGCTATAGGCGCCGAGATAGTCGGCCTTGCCCACCGGGACACCCTGCGCGCGCAGGATGTCGTAGGCGGTCGTGACGTGGAAGAAGAAGTTCGGAATGGCGAATTTCAGCACATAGTCGCTGCCTGATAACGTCAGTTCCAGTTTGCCGAACTTGACGCTGATGTCGCGCGTGTCGCTGCCTTCGAGGTCCTGCGCTGTGATCGTCTGCAGAAATGCGAGCGTCTTTTCGACCCGCGCCTTCAGTTCCGCAAAGGTCGCTTCGGTATCCGGAAAGCTCGGTGCCGCGATCGTCATCAGACGGCCGACCGTGTTCTTGGCTGTGTCGCTGACCCGCTGTATCTGGCCGGAGAGCGGCAGCATATCTTCCACCAGTCTTGCACTGACAAGGCTTTCCACGGAAACGCCGGTTTCTGCGGCATGGGCCTCCGCCTTGGTCAGCAGGGTGGACAGGACGGTGAGGCCGCGGCTGAAGACCGGGACGGTGAGATTGTACATTGTGACGGACATGATTTTTTCCTGTGCGATTGCCGTGCACAGATGGGGACGCGCTTCTTTCCGGACAAGCGGTCTTGGACAAGCGGTATGCGGCAAATGGCATTGAACAGGCAGCATTGAACAGGCGGCTTGCCCTATCGGCAATAGCGATAGCCATTCTTCCGTTCCAGCACGTCGAAATGCAGATGATCCTCGTGCGCTTCATCGCTGCCGGGATCCAGCACGGTTTCGAAATAGAGGCAGCCGGCGGCTGTAACGGCCCTCTGGAACGCACCGCTCAGGGTCGAATCCTCGTCGCGCGGTTCGATCACGATGGTCTTTCCGCCCTTGAAGGTGAAGGAGGCGATATCAACGGCATTGCCACGCGCATGCTCTGAAATCTTGCCGGTCGCGGCATTGTTGCGCAGCCGGCAGACATAGCTCGACGCCTGGTTGACCGTGGTCAGCGGGCCCGCGTCTGGAAGTGCTGCCTTTGCCGCCGGCAGAACGGAATCCTTTGTCCAGCGCGCCAGTTCGAGTGCCGTTTCGCAGCGCATGGTGCCCTCGGGCGCAAGGGCGACGCCTGGCAGGACCGTATGGAGCAGGATCGGCTTGTCGATTCCGCAGCCCTGTCCGTCATCGATCCGCTCGACCTCCTTGAAGCTCGCGCCCAGTGCCTTGAGATCGGCAAGACAGGTGGCATGATCGGCGGCGATTTCGGGTTCGATGGTCAGAACCGGTTCCGCTTTCTTTTCCGGTTCCGTCTTTTTCACGTCCGGCTTGATGTCCGGCGCCGCTTCCGATTTTTTGTCCTTGTCCTTGTCCTTGTCCTTGTCCTTGTCCTTGTCCTTGTCCTTGTCCTTGTCCTTGTCCTTGGCTGCGTCTGTGCCGCCATCCGTCTTTCCCGGGACAGCCTCGGCCGGCGTGGTTTTTTCCGCTGTCTCCGGTTTTTCAAGCGCCTTCGGTTTTTCCAGTGTCTGCGGTTTTTCGAGGGGAAGCGGCCCGCGCTCCGGCAAGGCGGCGGCGGAGCAGAGCAAAGCGGCGAACAGGATGATCAGGTGGGAACGGGGCAACATGAACGGTCTCCGGTTTTGCAACGGCGGCCGGTTGCGCAGGGATAACGCTTGAACAGCGCGAGGGTTGCATCAAGGCTCCGATCGTGGCGTTTCGGCAACGTCCCGTGGCGGGACAAAGCAGCGTTCGGGAGAAGCTGTTTTTATATGTTGAAAATTATAATCATGTTTTTTATTCGACATAAACAAGGCGACGCTTTGTTGCCTGCTTCTATCGAACCCATGCCTAGCCAGCCCCTTGAGCGGATCGTCTCTGCAGCCAGCCCGGTGAAACTTTCAAAGGATTGGTCCATGACGAACCGGCGGTATCGCACGGCGCTTTTGGCATGCACGACGCTTTTTGCGCTTGTGTCTGCGTCCCCATCATTTTCCCAGAGTGCTCCGGCCGAGGAGCCGTCCGAGACAAATGGTGTACTGAAGAAACAGGATCGGGTGACGGTCCTCAAGGTGATCACCGTGACGTCCGGTGGCGAGGGTGTTGCCGACACGCCGCTGGCAACTAATGTCAGTCAGGACGAACTCACAGAAAAGCAGGTGACAAGCTTCGACGATATCGGGCGTAGCGTGGATGCCGGTGTCAACTATTCGCGCGCCGACGCTGGCTTCAACCTGCGCGGGCTGTCGGGCCCACGCGTTATCACGTTGGTGGATGGAATTCCCATCCCCTATCTTTCCAACAGCGCACGCCAGGGTGCATTCGCGACAAGCAATGCAAATGGCGGGGCAGACACCTTTGACTTCGACTCGCTGTCCTCGCTCGATATTGTGCGTGGGGCGGATTCAAGCAGGGCAGGGTCAGGCATGCTTGGAGGGGCAATCGTCGTCAACACCCTAGAACCCGAAGACCTTATCACCGAGGGGCGCAACTGGGGCGCAATCGTCAAGTCGACCTATGACACGGAAGATCGGAGCCTTTCAGGCTCGGCCGCCGCTGCTCAGAGAATCGAAAACACGTCCATCCTTTTCCAGGGTGGTTATCGCAAGGGCAACGAACGCACCAAAGCGGGCGACACGGACACCTACGGCGCGACCCGCACCAAAGCTGACCCCGCCGATTTCGATCAGTACAACCTGCTTTTCAAGGTTCGTCAGGAGCTTGAGGGCGGCCACAAGATCGGTCTGACCGCCGAGCGTTTCAATCGTGAACTCAACACCGACCTACGCGAGCTTCAGGGGCCCGGCCGCACCTATCAGATCGGTGACTACGATGGCCGCGAACAGCGGCAGCGCGATCGACTTTCACTGGACTATAGCTATGAAGCTATGTCGTCCGACGCATTTTTCACGACGGCTCGCTCGACACTTTATTGGCAGAGCCTGAAAAAGGAATCGGGTACGGATGGCAGCAATGCTCTCGGTATTCCCTATGGACGAAACAACGAAATCGAAAACGATACCTTCGGCTTCAACGCTGCGGCCACCAAGGACTTCGATGCTGGCGGTCTGTCCCATTCTGTTCGCGCCAGCCTCCAGACCGCCAAATCCGACTGGAGCCAATACAGCTTCGCGCTTTGCCCGACTCCGGTAACATGCCCGATGCTCAACAATCAGGCTGAAGTTCCCGATGTCGATGGATCGACGTTCGGCTTCAGTATCGAGGACAAAATCGACTTCGGCAACAGCTTTTCTCTGACGCCCGGGCTGCGCTTCGACTGGTTCGATTACAAGCCATCGACAGGCGGTGGCTTTGCCAATAATCCGGCCCTGCCCGTGTTTGGTCCGCTGATCGATCGCCAGGAATCGCAGTTCTCGCCGAAGTTACTGGCAAGTTACGACATATCGGCAGACCTTCAGGTCTATGCGCAATGGGCGATGGCCTTCCGGGCGCCGACAGTAGACGAACTCTACAGCCGCTTCTACAATCCGATGGGTAACTATGCGCAACTCGGCAATCCCAATCTGGAACCGGAAACGGGCAACGGCTTTGAGGTCGGTTCGACCTTCGACGCTGGCGGCATGACTGGCAGGGTTTCGGCCTTCCACAACAGGTACGAGAACTTCATCGAAACCGTCACGACCACCAACCAGAAAACTGGGATCATGGAGTTCAACTACACCAATGTCAGCGAAGCGACGATTTCGGGCGTCGAACTCGCGGCAACCAAGGCTTTCGACAATGGCATCAATCTGCATGCGTCGCTTGCTTACGCCTATGGCAAGAACGGCGACACCAATGCGCGACTGCGGTCTGTCGCACCAGTCAAGGCAATTGTCGGCGCCGGTTGGAGCAATGAGATCTATGGTTTCGATCTCTCGTCCACGCTTTCGTCCAACATGCCCGATGACGGTGCTACGACAACCTTCGATGCGCCGGGCTATGGCATCGTTGATTTCACGACGTGGTGGACTCCAGCCCAGGCTGAAGGCCTTCGCATCCAGGCCGGCGTCTACAATGTCTTCGATAAGGAATACTACAGCGCTCTGGCCACGCGTGATGTAAACCTCACGGCCGTGAGCTCACAGCCACAGTCGTGGTATTCCGAGCCCGGCCGGACCTTCAAGGTTTCGCTGACGCAGCGGTTCTGAGTTTCGCCTCCAGACGAAAGCCGAAGAGGCGCGGTTCGAAAGGATCGCGCCTTTTTCCTGGCTGTTGGACGGCGGTCCGCTTTTTCGCCTCGCACCCGCTTGCGCAATCCAGTTTCGCAGGCTAACAATTCGCCCATGACACAGGCACGCAACATTGCAATCTGGTGGTGGGCTCGCTAAAGCGGCCTTGACCAGTCATGCGTGATTGAGACGATGAGCCGCCCGAAGTTTCGAGGCGGCTTTTTTGTATTCGGGCCGCGCTTGAGCCGGGCTGAACGGAGCGAGAGAATGGCGACCATAATTCTGGACGACGGCGCGGAATCCTACACCACCAAGGGCGGGATCGCGGTGACGCGGCGCAGGCGCGAAGCCCCCTATGCGGAGGCGATTTCCGGTTATGTCGACCGCCTCGACGAGCGGCGCGGCGCCGTGTTTTCCTCCAATTACGAATATCCGGGCCGCTATACGCGCTGGGATACGGCCATCATCGATCCGCCGCTCGGCATCTCGTCGTTTGGCCGCGCGCTCTGGATCGAAGCCTATAACGCGCGCGGCGAAGTGCTGCTCGCGATGATTTCGGCACATCTGGAGACGGTTGCGGACATCACGCTGGGCGCCGCATCGACGCGCCGGCTGGACCTTTCGATCAACCTGCCGGACCGGGTGTTTACCGAGGAAGAGCGCTCGAAGATGCCGACCGTCTTCACGGTCCTTCGCGCCGTCACCGGCCTGTTCTTTTCCAAGGAAGATGCAAGCCTCGGCCTCTATGGTGCCTTCGGTTATGATCTTGCCTTCCAGTTCGATGCGATCGAATTGAAGCTCAAGCGCCCGGACGACCAGCGCGACATGGTGCTGTTCCTGCCCGACGAAATCCTCGTCGTCGATCATTATTCGGCGAAGGCCTGGATCGATCGTTATGATTTCTCCAAGGACGGGCTGGATACGCACGGCAAGGCGGGCGATATCCCGTCCGAACCCTTCCACACCGTCGACAGCATCCCGCCGCATGGCGACCATCGGCCCGGCGAATATGCCGAACTGGTGACCAAGGCCAAGGAAAGCTTCCGTCGCGGCGATCTCTTCGAAGTCGTACCCGGTCAGAAATTCTTCGAGCGCTGCGAGAGCAAGCCGTCGGAGATTTCCAATCGCCTGAAGGCGATCAACCCGTCGCCCTATTCCTTCTTCATCAATCTCGGAAACCAGGAATATCTGGTCGGTGCTTCGCCGGAAATGTTCGTGCGCGTATCGGGGCGCCG
Source organism: Pararhizobium antarcticum (assembly GCF_001885585.1). Classification (GTDB taxonomy): domain Bacteria; phylum Pseudomonadota; class Alphaproteobacteria; order Rhizobiales; family Rhizobiaceae; genus Pararhizobium; species Pararhizobium antarcticum. The sequence goes on along the minus strand of NZ_LSRP01000085.1, from coordinate 94,289 downwards.
GATCGAAACGTGCCCGATCTCAGGCACGATCAAGCGCGGCGATGATCCGATCGCCGATAGCGAACAGATCCTCAAGCTCCTGAATTCCAAGAAGGACGAGTCAGAGTTGACCATGTGCTCCGACGTCGATCGCAACGACAAGTCCCGTGTCTGCGAGCCTGGTTCGGTCAAGGTCATCGGCCGCCGGCAGATCGAGATGTATTCGCGGCTCATCCATACGGTCGATCATATCGAAGGCCGGCTGCGCGACGACATGGACGCCTTTGACGGCTTTCTGTCGCATGCCTGGGCGGTCACCGTCACCGGTGCGCCGAAACTCTGGGCCATGCGATTCATCGAAGCGCATGAAAAGAGCCCGCGCGCCTGGTATGGCGGCGCCATCGGCATGGTTGGCTTCAATGGCGACATGAACACGGGGCTGACGCTGCGCACGATCCGCATCAAGGACGGCATTGCCGAGGTGCGCGCCGGTGCCACATTGCTCAATGACAGCAATCCGGACGAAGAAGAAGCCGAAACCGAACTGAAGGCATCCGCCATGATTTCCGCCATCCGCGATGCGAAGTCCGCCAACAACCGCAAGTCCGGCCGCGATGTCGCGGCGGTCGGTGCGGGCGTCAGCATCCTGCTCGTCGATCACGAGGACAGTTTCGTCCATACGCTGGCCAACTATTTCCGCCAGACCGGCGCGACCGTCAGCACCGTGCGCTCGCCGGTATCGGAAGATATCTTCGACAGCGTCAAGCCCGATCTTGTCGTTTTGTCGCCCGGTCCCGGCTCGCCGAAGGATTTCGACTGCAAGGCGACAATCAAGAAGGCGCGGGCCCGCGACCTGCCGATCTTCGGCGTCTGCCTTGGCCTGCAGGCGCTCGCCGAAGCCTATGGCGGCGAACTCAGGCATCTCGCGGTGCCGATGCACGGCAAGCCGTCGCGCATTCGCGTGCTGGAGCCCGGCATCGTCTTTTCCGGTCTCGGCAAGGAAGTCACGGTCGGCCGTTATCACTCGATCTTTGCCGATCCCTCGACGCTGCCGCGCGATTTCATGATCACCGCCGAAAGCGATGACGGCACGATCATGGGCATCGAGCACACCAAGGAACCGATCGCCGCCGTGCAGTTCCACCCGGAATCGATCATGACGCTGGGTGGCGACGCCGGCATGCGGATGATCGAGAACGTGGTGTCGCATCTGGCCAAGCGGGCGAAGATCAAAGCCGCCTGATCAAAGGGTTGTGAGGGTCAAGACCGCCGCACCCGACCCGGTGCGGCGGTCGTTTCTATTGTAGTGCGTTAAATGCAGATGGGAGCCAGTGATGGCGACGAACACTCAGGTCAACAAGGCCCAACGCATCGCGTTCTGGGGCATACCGCTGGCTATCCTCGTGCTCGGGCTGAAAATGCTTGCCTGGTGGATGACAGGTTCCGTCGCGCTTTTGTCCGATGCGCTGGAATCGATCGTCAACGTCATCGCCGCGATCGTCGCCTTCGTCGTGATCGGCTATGCCGCCAAGCCGGCGGATGCCGATCATCCCTTCGGGCACTACAAGGCGGAGTATCTGTCCGCAGTCATCGAAGGCGTGCTGATCGTGGTGGCGGCGCTTCTGATCGTCTGGGAAGCCATCCCGGCCGTGCTGGAGCCGCGCCCGATGGAGGCCCCGGTCATCGGCCTGGCCATCAATGTGCTGGCGGGCGTCGTCAATGCCATCTGGGCCTATACGCTGATCCGGGCCGGACGGTCGCTGCGGTCACCGGCGCTGTCGGCCGATGGTCATCATATTTTCTCCGACGTGGTGACGTCGATCGGCGTCCTCATCGGGCTCGTGCTTGCGATCGTCACCGGCTATGCGGTGCTCGATCCGCTGCTGGCCATCCTCGTTGCCTTCAATATTCTCTACCAGGGCTGGAAAGTGATCAGCCGCTCCGTAGATGGCCTGATGGACAGGGCGGTCCCGGCCGAGGAGGAAGAGGCAATCAAGCAGGCGATCGCCGCCAACGCGACCGGCTCGCTCGGCGTGCACGACCTGAAGACCCGCGAGGCGGGAGCGGCGATCTTCGTCGATTTCCACATGGTGGTTCCGGCCGCCATGCCGGTCGGCGATGCCCATGATATCTGCGACCGGCTGGAGGATGCGATCCGCGTGGTGCATCCGGGCGCGAAGATTGCCATCCACGTCGAACCGGAAAGTGAAAAGGCCCACGGCATTCGGGTCAAGGTTATCGAAGGACTGAAAAAATGAGCACCACCGATGTTTCCGGCCTGTCACAGCTTGGCCAGGCCGTTTCGTCACCACAATCACCAGAGGATGCTGTCCTCGAACGCGTACCGAGCCATCATGCGGGCACAGATTTCGTCGTGCGTTTCACCGCGCCGGAATTCACCTCGCTCTGCCCGATGACCGGTCAGCCCGATTTTGCCCATATCGTCATCGACTACGTGCCGGATGGATGGCTGGTCGAATCGAAGTCGCTGAAGCTTTTTCTGCATTCCTTCCGCAATCACGGCGCCTTCCATGAGGATTGCACCATCGACATTGCCAAGCGTCTGGTCGATCTTCTGTCGCCGAAATGGCTGCGCATCGGTGCCTACTGGTATCCGCGCGGCGGTATTCCGATCGATGTCTTCTGGCAGACGGGCAAACCGCCGGAAGGCGTCTGGCTTCCGGATCAGGGCGTGCAGCCCTATCGCGGCCGGGGCTGAAACGGAAACGGCGGGCTGCTGACAAACCAGTTTTCTGCTGCTTGGAATGACTGTCCGTGATCGAAACGGGGATCCCACGTCCTCCGTCATTCCTGCGCCTGTCACAGGAATCCAGTCGCCCAAGTCCTTGGGCGAAAAGAGTCTTTTGACCCGACAGACATCGGGGCACTGGATCCCCGCCACAAGGGCGAGGAAGACGGAGAGTGAGGGGCCACATCACTCCCAGAGGTAGTTCTGGGGTTTGTCAGCAAACTCACGGCGGGCTTTTTGCCCGCCGTCGTTATCGCAATCCAACAGGGTTTCAGTTGACGATCAGCGCCACGCCGGCCAGCGCCGTCACGCCGCCGATGATCCGCGACAGGACGCGGCCGGATGCGAGACGGTTGATGCCGAGGCCAAGGGCGATGCCGGCGAGATGCAGCAGCGCAGTCGCGATTACGAAACCGAGGCCGAAGGGCAGGGCGCCGGCGGCACCCAGTTCTCCGCCATGGGCGTAGCCATGGAACAGTGCAAACACCCCGACGACAGCCGCACTGGCCGCCGCCGGCATGCGAATGGCCATGGCGACAAGCAGACCGAGCGCAACGACCGAGGCGAGGATGGCGGGTTCGACGAAGGGAAGCTGGACGCCGACCATGGCGAGCAGGAAACCGGTCGCCATGGTGCCGACAAAGGCGCCCGGAACAGCCAACAGGGCCTTTCCGCCGATCTGGGAGGCCCAAAGGCCAACGGCCACCATGACCAGGATGTGATCGAGACCGACCAGCGGATGGCTGATACCGGCCAGCAGCGAGCCGTGCTCGGCCGGGTCAAGATGGGCGAAGGCCGGCGCACTGGAAGCGATGAGCAGGGCGGCGGCTGTCAGCAGAGTACGTTTTTGCATGAGGACCCCATTTTTGGGCGGATGCGTGGGAGCCGCGGCCGCCAGATGCGAATTCTGTCCGGGGCATATTATGGGCGATCGTCTTTCTGTCCATACGGCAATTGCCTTAATCCGAGATCTTTACCATAGGGCAACACTGCGCTTGATTGCCCCTTTCGCGGCCATGGGCTTTTGTTGCATTGTTTTCACAGTCGAGTCGCCTTATCTGAGGGCGACTGGAAAACACACATCTATCGCGGAGAATGCGAATGAACGAAGACGAGGACGACAAGAAAACGGAACTGCCTTTGGGCAAGGAAACAGAGGCGAACCTTTTTAAGTCGCGCTCGATCTTTATCTACGGCCCGATCAACCAGGAACTGGCACAGAAGGTCTGCTCGCAGCTCGTAGCGCTATCGGCTGCCAGCGACGACGACATCCGGATCTTCGTCAATTCGCCGGGCGGCCACGTCGAGTCCGGCGACAGCATCCATGACATGATCCAGTTCATCAAGCCGAAGGTCTGGATGATCGGGACCGGCTGGGTCGCCTCCGCCGGTGCGCTGATCTATGTGTCGGCTCCGAAGGAACGGCGCATTTGCCTGCCGAACACCCGCTTCCTTTTGCACCAACCCTCGGGCGGGACGCGCGGCATGGCATCGGACATCGAAATCCAGGCGCGCGAAATCATCAAGATGAACGAGCGCCTGAACCGTATTTTTGCGGCAGCGACCGGCCAGTCCTACGAAAAGATCGCCAAGGACACCGACCGCGACTATTGGCTGTCGGCCGAGGAAGCCAAGACCTACGGTCTCGTCTCCCGTGTTGTGACCAACGCTTCGGAAATCTGAGCTGATTTCTGTCGCTCATGTTTTGGACCCCGCCGGGCAACTGGCGGGGTTTCGTTTTAAGAGGAGGTCGCCGACAACGGGTGGTTGGCGAGGGCGCGATCAATTGTGACCAGCCGCATGTCTTCGATGGCACATTGGGCGAGCAACAGTCGATCGAATGGATCTCGGGTAGGCGGCTCGGGCTCGACATGATGAAGCGCGTGATGCTCGGTAATTGCCAGAATTTGGATGTCTCCGCTCCGGGCCGCAGCGGTTAAATCTTCAAGTGCCATACCAAATTCGAGCTTTCCCAGCCGCCATTTTATCGCCATTTCCCAAAGCGTGGCGACGCTGACATAAAGATCGGGAGAATTGTTCGATAGGACTTCGTTGATTTTGAAGGCAGCAGTCCGGTTTGCGCGTTCAGAAATGCAATGAATACATGGGTGTCGAGGAGAAGCTTCATGGCCCGTTCTTGAAGGGGGGAAGTGGAGTTATCAAAAAATCTTCCGGAAGCGGATCGTCGAAATCGGGAGAAATGTAAGTGACAAACTGGTCGATCCCGCGCTCGTTTTTAAACGCCTCAAGGCCCTCCCAATTGATCCCGCCCTTCTTCTTGACGGGCACCAGTTGCATCAGCGGCTTGCCGTCGTGCGTCACGGTAATGCTTTCGCCGGCCTCGACGCGGCGGGCAAGCTCAATCAACTGGGTTTCGGCTTCGCGGAGCGGGATCTGGGTCATGAGAGGATGGTAACGCCACTCGACACCATTCGCAAACGTGGCGCGATTGCATCCTTTCGGGCAATTCGCCTTTTCTTTTGGCGCCCCTTGCCCTTTTTTCCATCTGCGCCTATACACCGCTTCATGTTGAAGACAGGCGCACAGATCATCGAACAGGTTTCCCGCGGGCGTAACGCCGTGCGTGAGCGTTCGCGCGCCTTCACATCGCTTCTTCTCCTCGGCCTTACGCGCGGTTGCCGGGTTCTTTAAAGGAGCGCCCGGTGGCCCAAAGCCCACCGGCCCCAGCTCCTTGCCTTCCTCTGAAAATCTGAAGACAAAAGAACCCACGTAGCGCCATTTGCCATCGCAATGCGGTCGATGATCGGTTATTGCATGCGGACAAAGCGCCTCATGACGAAGAGAAGCCGCAATGATTTTGAAGTCCCACACCATCAAGCAGGGCATGCCCGACGCGAGCGTCAAGTATCAGCCCTATCCGCAGATCAACCTTGCCGACCGCACCTGGCCCGGCAAGACCATCACCAAGGCACCCATCTGGTGTTCCGTGGACCTGCGTGACGGAAACCAGTCGCTGGTCGATCCGATGGGCCATGACCGCAAGGCCCGCATGTTCCAGCTCCTGCTCGACATGGGCTTCAAGGAAATCGAGATCGGCTTTCCCTCGGCATCGCAGACGGACTTCGATTTCGCGCGCTGGTGCGTCGAGGAAAGCAATGTGCCTGCCGACGTGTCGTTGCAGGTCCTGGTGCAGTGCCGGCCGGAATTGATCACCCGCACGTTCGAAGCCCTGCAGGGCGCGACGAAGCCGATCGTGCATTTTTACAATTCCACCAGTGAACTGCAGCGCCGTGTTGTGTTTGCCAAGGACGTGCGCGGCATCAAGCAGATCGCCACCGACGCCGCCAAGATGATTGCCGACATGGCGGCCAAGGCTGGTGGCGGCTTCCGCTTTGAGTATTCTCCGGAAAGCTTTACCGGCACCGAGCTGGAAGTGGCGCTGGATATCTGCAACGCGGTGGCTGAAATCATCCAGCCGACCGCGGACAACAAGCTGATCCTCAACCTGCCGTCGACGGTCGAGATGGCGACGCCGAATATCTATGCCGATCAGATCGAGTGGATGTGCCGCAACCTCGACAATCGCGAAAACCTGATCATTTCACTGCACCCGCACAATGACCGCGGTACCGGCATCGCAGCCACCGAACTCGGCCTGATGGCCGGTGCCGACCGCGTCGAAGGCACACTGTTCGGCAATGGCGAGCGCACCGGCAATGTCGACGTGGTGACTTTGGCGCTCAACATGTTCACGCAGGGCATCGATCCGATGCTTGATTGCTCCGATATCGAGCGGATCAAGGACGTCTACCAGTATTCCAACCAGATGATCATTCCCGAACGCCACCCTTATGTCGGCGAGCTCGTCTATACCGCGTTTTCCGGCTCGCACCAGGATGCGATCAACAAGGGCATGAAGGCGATCAAGCAGGCCAACAAGCCGCTCTGGGAAGTGCCCTACCTGCCGATCGATCCCCGCGATGTCGGCCGCTCCTACGAGGCGATCATCCGCATCAACTCGCAGTCCGGCAAGGGCGGCATCGCCTATATTCTGCAGGAAGACTACGGCATCAACCTGCCACGCAACCTGCAGGTGGAGTTCCGCGAGGATATCCAGCGCATCACCGACGAGCACGGCAAGGAGCTGCCCTCCAAGGCTATCCATGAACGCTTCCTCGAGCGTTACGTCGAGCAGCCGGGCGCCCGCATCCGTTATGTCGATCACCACACCTACCCGGTCGGTGAGCAGAAGGGGGCGCGTGTCGTCGCCGCCGAGATCATCGACAATGGTGAAACCAAGCGGATCGAGGGCAGGGGCACCGGCCCCATCGACGGCTTCATCAATGCCCTGTCGATCTATCTCGGCATCGACATGTCGGTTGCCGACTATTCCGAGCACTCTTTGCAGCACGGCTCGAATGCTGCGGCCATTGCCTATGTCGAGGTCGAGCATCCCGGCGGCAAGCTTTTCGGTGTCGGCATCAACACCAACATCGTCGGGGCTTCGCTGGAGGCCATCGTCTCGGCCGCCAATACCCTGCTCCAGGGTAAAGACGCCTGATCACATCGGCCTGCACCACATCCGCTTGCGTGGAACAGCCGCCTCCCAACGGGGGGCGGCTGTCTGCGATTGAGGGGGCGCTCCATCACTCGCAGACAGTTGCTCGGGCAGGGTGGAATTCAGATGTCGGTGGAGACGGTTTCTGCCAAGCGTCGCAGGCTTGCATCCGCGGACGGGCCGACGACCACGTAGGATGCTCCGGATTTCTGCCAAGAGACCATCGCCAGATCGTCGCGCATGCTCTCCCTGAGCATGCCCTGTTCGCCGATCGGTTCGCTTTTCAGGAAGCAGATGGCAAAGACCTCTCCCTCAGCATTCCGGTACATCAACTGCGCCACCGGCTTGCCGGCAGCGACCAGCAGACGGGCGCCCTCGAAGGTCAGGCCGTCCTTGGCCAGTTGCGGGATCGTGAAGTCCACGCCGACGCTGGAAGCAAGCCATGTCCGGATCGCCGCTTCGCCCTCTGCAGCCGGCACCTCGACCAGGTGTTTTTCCTGTCGCGCGTAAATGCGGTGATAGTCGGCAATGTCGTCGAGCCAGGAGCGCGCGGCCGCCACCTGCGTGACCGCAGGGGGGCCGCTGTTGGCCATGCCGAGAATGTAACCGGTGGATCCGCCGACCAGCAGCATGGCAACCGAGGCTGCCAGCGCACGGGGCCAGAGGCGCTCACTGTGGCGGCTGGGCGCAGTGGCTGTCAAACGTTCTGCCTTCGGGCTGGCTGTGGTACCCTGCTTGATCTGGCGCACCAGCGCCAGTGGCACGGGGTCGTGGAGGAAATCCTCGAATGCCTTGTTGCCAAACTGGGTGCCTGCCTGCAGCAGTTCCAGAATCCGGCGCGCCTCGTCGTCGTGTGCAACCAGTTCTTCCAGTTCACGGCGTTCCGCGTCGCTGACTTCGCCATCCATGTAAGCGGAAAGCCGGATCTCCAGGGAAAGACCTTTTGTATTCTGCAACGCTCAGGCCCTCCTTTCCGTCGTGTCTGAAATCATCGCGGCCAGCCGCATGCGGGCCGTGGACAGGCGGCTCATCACCGTGCCGATCGGAATGTTCAAAATCGTTGCCGCCTCGCGGTAGCTGTGTCCCTCGACATTAACCAGGACAAAGACACTGGCGAGGCCTTCCGGCATCGACAGGATCATCTTCTGCAACTGGTTTGCATAGACCGCTTTTTCACCGGAGGCTTCGATCGTCAGTTCGTCCTGGTCGGCAATGTCGACGGTCCCGCCGCCGGTGCGCACCTTGCGTTTCCTGATTTCATCGATCCAGAGATTGCGTGTCATTGCATAGATCCAGCTTTCCAGCCGTCCTTCGCCATTCCAAAGGTGGCTGCGTGTGATGGCCCGCTCGCAGGCTTCCTGCACCAGGTCATCGGCATCTGCGGCATTTCGCGTCAACGTCATCGCAAAACGGCGCAATTTGGGCAAAAAACTGACCAAATCCCGTCTGAACTCATTCGATTCTGTCGCTTGGCGCATTGCTCTTCCAAAGAAACGTTCCGGATCAATCTTTTATTCGTCGGTGCAGGGAACACGCCGATTGATATGAAACATTTGATTGCCTGTCCGCAAGCCAAGAGCCGGGCGAAGGGCCAGATTTTACCGTTCGTCTGCCGTTTTCAAGGGTCGGATGCTGGTATCGGCCGGAGCGCGCGGTGGCGGAGGCCGGCCGATATCAGAAGAGTGCATCAATACTGGCGTATACCGCCGAGCGTCTCGAGAAGGGCGCGGTAGGCCCAGCTGTTCTCGCCGCCCCGGTCGCGAATTTCGATCAGCTGCACCTTGGCTTCCTGGATCTCGCCCTGTTCGAACAACGCCTGGCCCATGTAGGAGCGGGCGAGAATGTAGTTCTCGTCGGCCTGGAGCGCACGCTTGTAGTAGGTCATGCCGAGTTCGACGCGGCCGGCCTTGCGGTTCGAATAGCCGCGATAGTTCAGGATACGCGCGCTGTTCTGATCTCTTGCGGCATCCAGCACCTTCAGCGCGTTGTCATGCTGGCCGGCATAGGCCAGTTCGCGCGCGGCCTCGAAGAGGAGATCGTCGGTCATGCCGCTTTTCTGGGGTTCGACGCATTCCTTCTTTTCCGCGTCCCAGATCTTGCCGTCCGTGCATTCGGTCGAGGTTTTCGTGGTTGCGGGCGGCGTTGTTGTATCCTCGCCGGCCGCACGGGCGGCAGGGGTCAGAGCGAATGTCGAAACGGCTGAAAACAGGGCAATCAGAGCGGTCTTGCGATTGATCATAGGTCATCTCCCTTGGCTGAAACGGATCACGGTCAAACAGCTGGTCGCACGCCATCCTGTGACCGCCGCCACGAACCTCTTAAGGTCCAGCACGGGTAACGGACGGGGCAGATCAATTATTCGGCAGCATACCGGCTTTCATCCGTTTGGCGAGGGCTGTCGCGGTCTCAGAAGCGGGTGCTTTCGGCCAGCGCCACGGAGCGGCCATCAGGGGTCAGGGCAAACCGTTCGCGCGAGCAGTTCCAGTGCCCCGGACCGCCGGAGATCGAAAACAGGTTGAATGCAGCCGGCGGTTTCTTGCCACCATTGCCCTGCGAGGCGGATGCGATGCCGACGACCGGAACCGGCGCGATCTGTCCCTTCAGCCAATTGACCGTGTTGAGATGGGTATGGCCATGCAGGATCAGTTCGGCACCGCCGGCGGTGATGGTGGCTCCAAACCGGCGGATGCCGAGCATGCGCTTGTGCATCGAGGCTGCACCGCGTACCGGCGGGTGATGGATCATCACCACCCGGAACAGCCCGGCCTCTCCGGCCGCGCGCAAAAGGTTGACTGTTTCGCGTGCCTGCCGCCGGCCGAAATAGCCGCTGGCTGCAAAGGGCGGCGTGGCGACGGCCGTCGAACAGCCGATCAAAGCGACGGGTCCGCGAACCCGCAGATAAGGGAAGCAGTGGAAATCCTCGTTCCAGGTTTCCGGGCCGCTTTCGCCGCGCATGAACGGATACCAGGCCCGCGTCGTCTTCTCATAGGCGCCGGGAACATAGGCATCGTGGTTGCCGGGCACGATGGAGATATTCTCCGGTTCGCCCGCCTCTTTCAGCCAGGCCGTCACCGTCTCGATCTCGCGCGACGACGCCAGGTTGACGAGGTCGCCGGTGATTGCCAGGTGGTCGGGGTTGCAGCGCTCGATCTCGTCCATCAGAAGGTTCAGCGTGTCGCCGACAAGATGGCTGCGGCGGTTGCGATGCCAGTTGACGAAACCGGTGATGCGCTTCGAGGCAAGTTCCCGGAACGAAAGATCCGGCAGCGGGCCGAGATGGACGTCGGACATATGGGCAAGTTTGAACATAAGGGTTACCTAGCGCATATTCCCAAAAAGGGGAATCATTTGGGCCATTTTTCCCGGACAGCCCGTTTTGCGAGGATGAGATCATGAACAGCGAGCCACCGCCCGAGATGCGAAACTGGCGGACCCGTCTTTTCACCCGCCTCGTGCATGGCTATTTCGCGCTGACACGCGGCATGACGCTGGGCGTTCGGGCTGCCTGTTTCGACGCCGAGGGGCGGATCTTTCTGGTGAAACATTCCTATGTCGCGGGATGGCATATGCCGGGTGGTGGCCTGGAGCGCGGCGAAACGGCACTGCAGGCCCTCGCCAAGGAACTGCGCGAGGAAGGCAACCTCGTGCTCTCGGAAACGCCGGTCTTGTTCCATGTCTACTTCAACATCCGGACCAGCAAGCGCGACCACGTGCTGTTCTATCGCTGTGACAATGTTCGCCAGACCAGCCCGAAACTGCCGGACCGTGAGATCATCGAGACCGGCTTTTTCCCCCTTGAATCACTCCCGCCGGGCACGACAAGCGCCACGCACCGGCGGCTTGCGGACCTTTCTGCGTCGACGCCGCCCGCCGACGTCTGGTAGTCGCGCTCTGCTACAGGTCTGCGCGCCTGTGGGGTGCATTCAGAGCCAGAACCGGCCCGACCGGGACGACGCCTGTCGGATTGATCATCGTGTGACTGCGGTAATAATGCGCCTTGATGTGGTTCAGATTGACCGTCTCTGCGATGCCCGGGATCTGGTACAGTTCCTGAAGGTAGCCCTGCAGGTTCGGGTGGTCGGCAATGCGGCGGATGTTGCACTTGAAATGGCCGACATAGACCGGGTCGAAGCGCACCAGCGTCGTAAACAGGCGCCAATCGGCCTCGGTGATCTCAGGGCCGGTCAGATAGCGGCGGGTCGAAAGCCGTTTTTCGAGATCGTCGAGCGTTGAAAAAAGGCTGGTGACGCTGTCCTCATAGGCATCCTGAACGGTCGCGAAGCCGGCCTTGTAGACGCCATTGTTGACGGTGTCGTAGATCGTCGCATTGAGTGCGTCGATCTCGCCGCGCAGCGCCGGCGGGTAGAAATCGACGCCGGATCCGGTCAGCGCATCAAAGGCCGTGTTGAACATGCGGATGATGTCGGCGGATTCGTTGGAGACCATGGTGTTGGTCTTCCTGTCCCAGAGCACAGGCACGGTGACGCGTCCCGAATAATTCGGATCGGCCTTGACGTAGACCTGCCAGAGCGCCTCCGAGCCGAACAGATGATCGGCGGTGCCGCCGTCCTCGTTCTTGAATTCCCAGCCCTTGGCGAGCATTAGCGGATCGACGATCGAAACTGTGATCAGGTCCTCGAGTCGCTTGAGCTGGCGGAAGATCAGCGTCCTGTGCGCCCAGGGACAGGCGAGCGACACATAGAGGTGATAGCGCCCGGCCTCGGCCTTGAAGCCACCGCTTCCGGTCGGACCGGCTTGCCCGTCCGCAGTCACCCAGTTGCGGAACTGCGATTCGGAGCGCTTGAAATGCCCCTTGGTTTCCTTGGTGTCGTACCAGACATCATGCCAGATGCCGTTCACAAGCTTGCCCATCATTCGCCTCCTGCGACGATGCCGCCGCGTTGTCCGTTCTCTGGTTCTAGATAGCGGACAATTGCCCGCCATATAGACCGCAAATGTTGAACAGTGCGTTTTTGGCTTTGACGCGCGGTCTTTTTCTGCTATCCGCGCAGCCAGACTTTTTCAATCGTGCCATATGGACCAACCTTCCATGCTGATTTCAGGAAACCCGCGACGACGCTGAAGCTGCCAACGCCCCCTCGGGCGAAGCCTTCCCCATTTCCGTCTCGCATACCGGGTTTTCCGATGTTCATGAAAAAGCACGACCTCGTCTATCTTACCGAAGACGCCTCCCACGACGCTGCCATTGAAATCATCAATGAGGAAGCCTTCGGGCCGGGCCGGTTCGCCCGTGCCGCCGCACGCATCCGCGAGCAGGGGCCACACGACCTTTCCCTGTCCTTCATCTGCGCCGATGATGGCGAGACAATCGCCTCGGTGCGGATGACGCCGGTGATGGCCGGGGCCGTCAAGGGCCATCTGCTCGGGCCGCTCGCCGTGCGCCCCTCCCACAAGAACCGGGGCATTGGACGCGAACTTGTGCGGATCGCCATCGAGGCTGCCCGGCGGCAGGGCTCCGAAGGCGTGATCCTTGTCGGCGACCCGCCCTATTACCAGCCGCTCGGCTTCGAGAAGGTCAAATACGCAGCGCTCGCGTTTCCGGGGCCTGTCGATCCCAACCGGGTGCTGATCGTTCCGATGGCTGAGGATGTGCACGCACGGCTCGAAGGCGCCATCGCCTACCGGGCTTGATAACGGCCGGTCAGGGTGTCGCTGTCACGGTGAGAACACACAGTTTGTGCTCTCCGACGTCCTCTTCCAGCAGGCTCCAGCCGAGATTGAGGTAGAAGTCGCTTTTTTCCGGCAGGGCGCAGAGATAGATCGTCTCGAAGCCGCGGGCCAGTGCGATCCGGGCTGCATGGCGGACGATGGCGCCGCCTGTGCCCTTGCCGCGGTGCTGCGGATCAACCCAGACGGCGGCGATCCATGGCGTATAGTCCGGTCGTTCGTCCAGGTCGGACGCGATCACCGATGCCGTCCCGTGAAAATCATCGCCATCATGGGCAATGACCGCAAAGGGGAAGCCATCCGGATTGAGGTTTTCGCGGACGCGTGTCTCTATCTCATGGCGCGCGGTGCCCTTTTCCTTCCACCACGCAAGCCAGATCCGGTCTGCGACGGTTGCGCAGAAATCCGGGCGGTCGTTGAGGTCCGATATCGTGCACGCGCTTTCGGTCACCGCCCCTCGCGGTACCATGTGGCGGACATCGCGAAGAGCAGGGCGGCAAGGCCGAGGAGACCGGCAAACAGGGGGAGGGAGTTGACCCCCTTGAGGATGGTCTCGTCGGTCATGCGCAGCGACAGGCGCTGGTCGTCGGCCACCCGCAGCGCACCGCGCACAGGCAGGATCGGCGGCAGGTCGATGGTCCCGGAGGCGTCGGCGACACGGCGCACCAGCCCCTTGGTCTTATCGGCCCAGGGCTTCAGCGTCTCCTCGGTCGAGATCGTCGCCTTGAACTCCGGCGCATCGACGCTGCCCACATGGACAAGCGTGGTCAGTTCGCCATTGGCGATTTCGAAAAGTCCGGTCTCGCTGCTGCCAAGGTCGGCCTTGTAGAGGCCGGGTTCGCTTTCGATCAGCGGCACCTGTTCGGTCTTGCCCGACGGCGTCGTCACCGTGGCAGCGCCCGGATCGCCCTGGATGGTCTGGCGGGTGATCTCCAGGGCGCGGTTGGCGGCGCGTGCCGTCAAGGCTTCCTCTTCCAGAGCCGGTTCCTGCATCAGCCAGTGGGCGGTGCGGCGGTAGAGCGAAACGCTCGGGCCGCCGCCCTCGAAGCCGCGCGCCCAGAGCCAGCCCTGATCCGACAGAAGCATGGCGACGCGGCCCTTGCCGACACGGTTGAGCACCAGCAGCGGCTTGCCGTCGGCGGCATTCATCACGGTCTGGCCAAGCGGTTGCTGCACATCGACGGTGCGGAACCAGCGGCCCCATTGCGGCGGTTCGCTGCCGGCGCCTTCCAGCCCGCGGGTGACCGGATGTTTCTTGCCATCTTCCGACAGGCGCGGATAGAAGGCCTCTTCGTTCATGACGCCCGTCGGGCTTGCCGGCAGGACTGCGGACAGCGGTGTCGTCGCAATCGAATCGTCGCCGGCATGTTCCGGCCCGGCTGCAATCAGAAGCGCGCCGCCGTTTTCCACATATTGGGCGATGTTGTCGTAATAGAGGATCGGCAGCACACCGCGATGCTGGTAGCGGTCGAAGATGATCAGGTCGAATTCCGAGATCTTGTCGACAAACAACTCGCGCGTCGGGAAGGCGATCAGCGACAATTCGTTGATCGGCGTGCCGTCCTGCTTTTCCGGCGGGCGCAGAATTGTGAAATGCACCAGATCGACGGACGCGTCCGATTTCAGGAGATTGCGCCAGGCGCGTTCGCCGGCATGGGGCTCACCCGAGACAAGCAGCACGCGCAGGTTCTCGCGGATGCCGTCGAGCACGTGCACGGCGCGATTGTTGGCCTCCGTCACTTCGCCGGGCACGGGACTGACCGCAAATTCAAGGATGTTGTTGCCGCCGCGCGGAACGGTGAAGGCAAACGGCACGTCGGTGCCCGGCTCGGTCTGTTCCGTGGCGATTTCGTTACCGTTGAGACTGATCCGCACTTCGGCCGTGCCACCCGGTGCCTGCCCGTCGTCGATGACCCGGAAGGTCACCGTCTGCTCTTCGCCGACAATGCCGAAGCGCGGGCCGCTGACCACTTCGATGCGCCGGTCGAATTCGTCGGGCCGACCGGTGATCAGCCCGTGAATCGGCGCATCGAACCCGAGCGGCTGGTTGACGTCGGGCACGTCGTGGATCTGGCCGTCGGTGATGAAGATCGCACCGCCGACACGGGCTGGCGGCACATCGGCAAGGGCTGTCGAGAGTGCCGAAAACAGTTTTGTCGACGGCGTCTCGGTGTCCGGATCGTCCGCCGCCTCGACGATGCGCGCCTCGATCTGCGGAAACTTCGCCAGGCGCTCCTTCAGGGTCGCAAGGGCTTCATCGGTCATCTGCCGACGCCCGGCATCATCCTGGCTCTGGCTGCGATCGACGACGACGGCAACGATACTCGATAGCGGTTCGCGTTCTTCTTGGAAGAAGACGGGGTTGGCGATGGCAAGACATAGCGCTGCGAGCGCTGCTGCACGCAAGGTCGTTCCGCGCACGCCACGCCAGAAGCCGAGCGCCGACACCATCAGCGCGAGCACGGCTATGAGGGCGATCACGGGCCAGGCGAGAAGGGGCAGGAAATCGACTGTCATCGGCGCGTCCTCATTGTCCGAGCCGCTCGAGCAGCGCGGGTATATGGACCTGATCGGCCTTGTAGTTGCCGGTGAGCATGTACATCATGATATTCACCCCGGCGCGAAACGCATGCTCGCGCTGAGTCTCGTCCGGCGGGACGGTGGGCAAAAGTGCGACACCGCTGGCATCGACGGCCCAAGCACCGGCAAAATCATTGCCGGTGATCATGATCGGCGAAACGCCATCACCGGAGCGCGCCGGTCGCCCGCTCTGGTCCTCGCTGTTTTCCGGCTGCGCCTCGATCCACAGCGGGCTGCCATTGTAGCGACCTGGAAAATTCGAGAGCAGGTAGAAGGACTTGGTCAGCACGTTGTCGGTTGGAACGGGTTCCAGCGGGGGAATGTCGAGATTGGCGAGGATCGCCTGCAGGCGATCGCCGTTCGGACTGTTGCCGCCCGAGCCACCGAGGGATGAAAACTGGTCGCGTGTATCGAAGAGAACCGTACCGCCGGCGCGCATATAGGCGTCGATGCGGCTGACCGCCTGCGGGCTCGGCATCGGCGCATTGGCGGACACAGGCCAGTAGATCAGCGGATAGAAGGCAAGCTCATCCGAGGCGATGTCGAGGCCGACAGGCAGGCCGGGCTCGAGCGTCGTGCGATAGGTGAGGAAATCGGTGAGGCCGGACAGCCCGCGCTCGGAGAGGCGATCGACCTCCGCCTCGCCGGTGACGACATAGGCGAGATGCGTCCGGTCGAGGCGCTCGAGGATCGTATCGTCGCCGGGTTTTAAGTCCTGCGCCATTACCGGGCCGGGGTTGAGGATCAGGGCTGCGGCGGCAAGCGCCAGCAGGCTGGCAGTGGCGGTCCGCGGCAGGCGCATCCGTGCGAAGACACCGGCCATGAACAGGACGACGAGGCTGTCGATCAAAAGCAGGATCATGGCAAGCGTGAAGAGCGCCGGTTTCAGCGACACGGCTTCGGTGCCGATCAGCGGTTCGCTGGTATAGGCGGTTGCAAGGCCGGTCGTATCGATCGGCGCCAGCTCGGCATTGCGCGGCAGGAGGTTGAGGGCGGTGAAGCCGTCTTCCGAGCCATAGAGACCGGGCGGGTGTTCCGCTGTGGAGACGGGTGCCGTACCGGTGGCCACCTCCAGCGGACGGGCCTTGCCGGTTTCGCTGACCAGCACGCCATCGGCATTCAGCAGGCGGTAGGGCGCGAGCGTCTGCGCCTGTGCATTGCCGTCGCTGGCGACACCGCCGCCGCGCGCCAGTTGAACGCTGCGGCGCAGCATCTCGACGAAATCGCCCGAGATCGGCAGGTTGGACCATGTCGCTTCGGCGCTGACATGGAACAGGACGATGCGGCCGGCACCGGTGGTTCGGGTGGTCACCAGCGGCGTGCCGTCGGCAAGACTTGCCCAGGTGCGCTCGGCCAGATCGGCCGTCGGTTCGGCCAGAACCTGGCGCTTGACCAGAATATCCTGCGGCCGCGCCATGCCGGCAAACGGGCTCAGCGCGGGATAGTCGGCCAAAGCCTGCGGCTCGGACCAGGACAAGGCGCCGCCGAGGGCGCGTTCGCCCTGTCGCAGCGTGACCGGCACCAGCGGATCGTCGGAGGGCGCGGCTGCAAGGCGCGGCCCGGCAAAGCGGATCAGCGTGCCGCCATTCTCGATCCACTGGCTGATCGGCGCATAGCTCTGCTCCGGCAGGCGGCCGATATCGGCCATTATCAGCACGGACGGCTTCTGTTCCAGAAGCGCGGGGATCGCCAAGGCAAGATCTGCCTCTTCGGGCTGGATCAGTTCGGCATAGGGCGCAAGCGCGCGATTGATATAGTAGAGCGGCGACAACAGAGGCTGCGACAGGTCGCGCGCTTCGCCCGACAGGAGTGCCACGCGACGGCGACGGAACCCGTCGTCGAGCAGGAAGGTCCCGCCGGCGCTCGCCGCGCCGTCCATGCCGATGCGGGCAAAATCGTTGCGCAGTTCGAACGGAGCGGCAATCGTGCCCTTGGCGGTGCCTTCCCCGGCGGCAAAGGCGATCGTACCATTGGCGATCGCGCGTCCCCGCGTGTCATAGGCGGTGATCGGGACGGTGCGTGCCACAGCTTTGTTGAGGCGGCTGGCCGTGACCGCCATGGCATCGGATTCATTGGCCGAATCGGTCATCGCCAGCGCCTGTTCGCCGTCACCCGCGATCAGCCGGAGATTTTGTGGGGCAAGGCTGGCGAGATCCGTCATGGCCGTATCGTCCCCGGTCGCGATGCCGTCGGACAGGAACGCCAGGGTTCCGATCCGTGTAGCATCCAGCGCAGTCGTGATTGCCTCGACTGCCGTCTTGCGGTCTGCTCGCAACGGTTGCGGCGCAGCAGCGGCGAGCCGGTTGCGGGCTGTCGCGGCAGAGGCCGGGACGGCATTGTGCTCGCGGTCCGTGGTAAACGCAATCGAGACGGGCAGATCCCTGGCCTCGGCATCGCCGATCAGCGCATCTGCGGTTTCGACGCGGCGTTCCCAGTCGCTGGCGGTCGCCCAGCTGTTGTCGATCAGAAGAACCAGCGGCCCCTCGGCAGAGAGCGTGTTGGTGCGCGGATTGAACACCGGGTCGGCGATCGCAAGGATCACGGCGGCCGCCATCAGCATGCGCAGAAGCGTCAGCCACCACGGGCTTTTCGACGGCGTTTCCTCGCGCTTCAGAACGGAGGCGAGGATGCGCAGCGGCGGAAAGACTTCCGTCACCGGCTTTGGAGGCGTCAGCCGCAGCAGCCACCAGATGGCGGGCAGGGCGACGAGCGCCGCCAGCATCAGCGGATTGGCGAAGAGGAAGGACAGGCCGCTCACAATTGGCCTCCATGGGTGGCGCGTCCCGGCATGCCCGACAGATACATGTGGACGGCAACCAAAGCTTCGGAGGCGAGATGGTCGGTGCGATGCGGCGTGAACGTCCAGCCGAGATGGCGCAGGCTTTCGCCCATTGTGTCGCGCCGGGCAAGATAGGCGCGGCGATAGTCGTCGCGGACGATCTCGGCGCGGCCGGCGGTCAGTTTCTCGCCAGTTTCGGGGTCGGTGAATTCGGTCCGCCCGGCATAGGGAAAACTTTCCTCGGCGGGGTCGGCAACCTCGACCACGTGGCCGCGCAGTCCGCGCCGGGCCAGCGGCCCGAGCCGTGCCATGATGCGATCGGTCGGATCGAGAAAATCACCGATCAGGATCAGGTCGCTTGATCCCCGGATCATCTGGGTCTCGGGCAGGCCGCCCGACAGCGGCGTGTGCATCAGCGCCGTTGCCAGCCGTTCGGCAGCATTGCGGGCGGACACCGGTTCCATGATGCCGGGGCAGCCGATGCGCTCGCCGGACCGCGCGAGGATTTCCGCAAGCGCCAGCATCAGCACCAGCGCCCGGCTTTCCTTGGACACCGCGCCGAAGCGGGATTTGTACATCATCGATGGCGACAGGTCGGCCCACAGCCAGATCGTGTGGGCGGCTTCCCATTCGCGGTCGCGGACATAGGTGTGATCGTCGCGGGCCGAACGGCGCCAGTCGATGCGCGACAGGCTTTCGCCGTCGCTATAGGGTCGGAATTGCCAGAAGTTTTCACCCACGCCGCGCTTGCGCCGCCCGTGCCAGCCGGAAATCACGGTGTTGGCGATGCGTTTGGCCTCGACCATGCAGTCGGGAATGAGCATGGCGCGCTGCTGGGCGCGGTGAAGCACGTCTCCTGAAGGTGTCGGTTCAACGCTTTGCCCGATCGCAGCCATTCACTCTTCCCTGGGCCTAGCCCTTAGCCTTGGTGACCAGCCCGGCAACCACATCGCGGACCGTCATGCCTTCGGCGCGAGCTGCAAATGTCAGTGCCATGCGGTGTTGCAGAACCGGTTCCGCGAGCGCCATGATGTCGTCTATGGATGGTGCCAGCCTGCCGTCGTAGAGCGCCCGGGCGCGGGCGCAGAGCATCAGCGACTGGCCTGCGCGCGGGCCGGGTCCCCAGGCGACGTTCTTGTCGGTCTCTGCATTGCCGTTGCCGGGGCGGGCGGAGCGGACCAGCGAGAGGATTGCGTCGACAACCTTTTCGCTGACGGGCATCTGCCGGATCAGGTGCTGGATCGACTTCAACTGGGTCGCGTCGATGACGCCACGCGCTTCGGATTCGTGGATACCGGTCGTTTCAAGAAGAATCTGGCGCTCGGCGGCCAGTTCGGGATAACCGACGTCAACCTGCATCAGAAAGCGGTCGAGCTGGGCTTCGGGCAGCGGATAGGTGCCCTCCTGCTCCAGCGGGTTCTGGGTCGCGAGAACGTGGAAAGGCTGCGGCAGGTCGTTGCGCTGGCCGGCGACCGTGACGTGATATTCCTGCATGGCCTGCAACAGCGCCGACTGGGTGCGCGGCGAGGCACGGTTGATTTCGTCGGCCATCAGCAACTGGGTAAAGATCGGACCGGGCACAAACCGGAAGGACCGGCGGCCGGTTTCGTCCTGGTCCATGACTTCGGACCCGAGAATATCCGAAGGCATCAGGTCGGGTGTGAACTGGATGCGGCTGGCATTGAGGCCGAGCACGGTGCCGAGCGTCGAGACCAGCTTCGTCTTGGCAAGACCGGGAACCCCGACCAGCAGCGCATGGCCGCCGGACAGGACGGCGAGCAGCGTCTGTTCGACGACGCTTTCCTGACCGAAGATCACCTTGCCGACTTCCTTGCGGATCACGGCGATTTCACTCAGTGCCTTTTCGGCTGCCGCAACGATGGCCTTGTCGTCCATGGCCGTGTCGGCGGTTTTCATCACACCCATCGTCGTCTCCAGTGGCCGGTCGGCGGATCGCCGAATCGCGAAATATGCTGTTTCGATCGTCTTTTTCAATCTAGGCTATGCCCGGCGGCTGACAAGCCAAGGGCACTGCACTATCTCGTGAGAAGGATACGAAGCCCGGACAGCATTCGGGCACGATCACCACCAAACGGGACGGAACGATGGCAGAGGCGAAAATACACGCGGCAGCAGATGCCGCCGGTCTGGCGGCGCTGATTACCCGTGCCGCCGGCCAGACGGGCGACGGGAACAAGGGCCTGCCGCCCATAGAGCGTTGGAATCCGCCGTTTTGTGGCGATATCGACATGGAGATCCGCGCCGATGGCACATGGTTCTACATGGGTACGCCGATCGGTCGGCAACCGCTGGTGCGGCTTTTTTCCACCGTGCTGCGCAAGGAGGAAGATGGCAGGACCTATCTCGTCACGCCTGTGGAAAAGGTCGGCATCCGCGTCGTCGATGCGCATTTCATCGCGGTCGAGATGAATGTCGGCGATCGCGACGGCCAACCGATCCTGACCTTCCGCACCAATGTCGGCGATGTCGTCGAGGCGGGGCCGGAGCATCCGCTGCAGTTCGTCATTCATGGCGACAACAAGGAACTGAAGCCCTATTTGCATGTGCGCGGCCGGCTCCAGGCGCTGGTTTCGCGCCCTGTCATGTATGATCTGGTGGCGCTCGGCGAAACAGTCGTAATCGATGGTGTGGCGATGTTTGCGCTGCGCTCGTGCGGGGCCGTGTTTCCGGTCATGCCGGCCGCCGAGCTGGACATGCTGTCGAAATGACCGTTCTCCAGAGCAATCTGTTTTCTGCCGAAGGTTTTCGCCGTCGGGCCCTTGCCCAGACCGGCAGCCCGATCGACGATGCCTGGCGCGAACATGGCGATTTCCTGCTCAATCCGGATGTTGTTCCCTATCTTGAGACCTTGCAGTTGAAGGACGCCGCCGTGCTGGTGCCGGTCGTTGATGATGGCGCGGATGCGCGGGTGATCTTCACCCAGCGGACAGCGACGCTGCGCAAGCATTCCGGCCAGGTGTCCTTTCCAGGTGGGGCCATCGACGCGGCCGATGACACGCCGGAAGTGGCCGCGCTGCGCGAGGCCGAGGAGGAGATCGGCCTTGATCGCCGCTTCGTCGAGCCGATCGGCCGCCTGCCGCATTATATGGCGCTGTCGGGTTTCCGGATCATTCCAGTGCTGGCCATCGTCCGGCCCGGTTTCGATCTCGTTGCAAACCCGACCGAGGTCGAGGCGATCTTCGACGTGCCCTTGTCGTTCCTGATGGATCCGCGCAATCACGGCACGGGCCTTGCCCACTGGCAGGGCGCCGAGCGGCAATTTTACAGCATGCCCTATGGCGATCGCAACATCTGGGGTATCACGGCGGGAATTGTCCGGATGCTCTATGAAAGGCTTTACGCATGACCTCGATTGCCGCCGAAACCTGGTTTTCGGCGCCGGCGCTGCGACGCGTCTTTGATCTGTTGAATGCCGATGGTGGCGAAGTGCGTATCGTGGGCGGCGCCGTGCGCAACGCCCTGATGGGGCTTGCGGTCGGCGATATCGACATGGCGACGACGCTCCTTCCGGACGAGGTCGTCCGCCGGGCGCAGGCAGCCGGCATCAAATCGGTCCCGACCGGGATTGCGCATGGCACCGTCACGCTGGTGATCGACCGGCAGCCGTTCGAGGTCACCACGCTGCGCCGCGATGTCGAGACCGACGGTCGCCATGCCGAGGTTGCTTTTGGAACCGACTGGACGGTGGATGCGGCGCGCCGGGACCTGACGATCAACGCGCTCTATGCGGATGCAAACGGCGAGGTCATCGATCTCATCGGTGGCATGGCCGACATCGAGACCCGCACGGTGCGCTTTATCGGCGATGCGCAGGCGCGTGTTGCGGAAGATTATCTCAGGGTTCTGCGGTTCTTCCGCTTCTTTGCCTTTTACGGCTCGGGCCGCCCCGATGCCGATGGTCTGCGGGCCTGCGCGCAAGCGAAATCCAAACTCTCGACACTGTCGGCCGAGCGTATCTGGTCGGAGACGAAAAAGCTGCTTGGCGCGCGCGATCCGGGCCGCGCCCTGCTCTGGATGCGGCAGGCCGGTGTTCTGACCGCCGTCCTGCCCGAGACGGAAAAATGGGGTATCGATGCGATCCCGGCCCTGGTTGCGGCCGAAACCGTCCTGCAGTGGCAGCCGGACCCGCTGCTGCGCCTCGCGGCGATCGTGCCGCCCGATGCGGAACGGCTGGAAGCGATGGCCGCGCGTTTGCGGCTGTCGAAGGTCGAGGGCGGTTCTTTACAGCAATGGGCGACATCGCCACCTGTCGCCGATACGATCGCCGACACCGCCTTCGATCGGCTGCTCTACTGGTACGGCCCGGCAGGGATCATTCCCAGGCTGAAGCTGATGCTCGCCGGCCTTCGCGCGAAAGCAGAGAACGACCCGGCGCTGCTGCCGCAGATGGGCAAGCTGCAGCGTCTCCTGACGCGTGCGGCAGATTGGAAAAAGCCAGTTTTTCCGCTGTCCGGAACCGACGTCCTTCAGACCGGTATCACGGCTGGGCCGCGTGTCGGGGAAATCCTGGCGGCCTTGGAAAAGCAGTGGGTGGAGGGAAACTTTCATGCGGACCGGGCAACGCTGGTTGCCCGGCTGGGATCGATGGTATCCTGACGCCGGTCAGGCTGCCTTCGTCTCGTTGACGAGGCGGGCGCGGATGTTCTCGATCATGCTTTCGCGGATGGTCGTTTCGCCATGGGTCTGTTTCATATGGTCGACGGTGCGTCGGATGACCTCCGCATCGCTGTCGGCGCGGGTGTGCCAGTCGCAACCGGGCACGAGAGAACCGCATTCAAAAAGTCGCATGATGTTCCTCCTTGTCTGTTCAGCTATCTGGGTCTTTTCTCTGTGTTCGTCGCGGGCGATCCGGCCCGCGCGGCAAGCATAACACGAACCGGCTTACGGGCCGAATTGTTCCGGTAAGGGCGACCGCATGCCATGAAATGGCCGTTCGAGGGTCAAGACATCACCCGGACATGGCCCCATTCCTCCCTTTCGAGGGTCACATTGTCGCCCGATCGATCCCCGACCCTGTGCCCGGTCGACAGGAACAGCAAGCAGGCTTGTCTTTGCAACGTTGGTTATCTGGCAAAGCGGGTCGTCTCGCGCTGGTCCCGTCCTTCAGACACAGAACCGAGAAGGAACTGAACGAATGACCATTCGCCACATGCCCATTGCCGCGCTCGGCGCTGCCGTCCTCAGCCTCGTCGTCATCGGCGCGCCGGCCTTTGCCCAGCAAAACACCGCCCCGCAGGCCAAGCCGATCGAGGGCCAATCTAGCGAGGGCCAATCTAGCGAGGGCCGGTCTAGCGAGGGTCAGTCCATGGAACAGGCGGCGCCGGCCGCGATCTCCGACGAGAAGCTGCAGGCCTTTGCCGTCGCCTATCTGCAGGTCGACAAGGTGCGTCAGGATTATTCTGCAAAGATCGGCGCGGCGAAGGATTCGACTTCCAAGCAGAAACTGCAGAACGAGGCCAATCAGCAGATGATCAAGGCCGTCGAGACATCGCCGAACATGTCGGTCGAAGACTACAAGACCGTGATCAGCGCCGCGCAGACCGATCCCGTCATTGCCAAGAAACTGCAGGAAAAACTGCAGGCACCGGCCGCAGCACCGTAAACCAACGCGTCTTTGCGTTGAACGTCGGGCCGCCGCCCCTGGCGGCCCTTTCGCTGTCAGAAACAGCTTTAGAAAAATCCCGGTTTGGTGCTATGCCTTGCGCCCATCGTGACACGTTCAAAGGCATGCCAGATACCATGACGTCTTCCCTGCAAATGGAATTGACCGCCGCCATCCGCAACATTCCGGACTATCCGAAGCCCGGCATCATGTTCCGCGATATCACCACGCTGCTCGGCAATCCGCGCGCCTTTCGCCGGGCGATTGACGAACTCGTTCATCCCTATGCCGGCACCAAGATCGACAAGATCGCTGGCGTCGAGGCGCGCGGCTTCATCATGGGCGGTGCGATGGCACACCAGATGTCTTCGGGCTTCGTGCCGATCCGGAAGAAGGGCAAGCTGCCGCACGATACCGTGCGCATTGCCTACAGCCTGGAATATGGCGTCGACGAGATGGAGATGCACCGGGACGCAATCACGCCCGGCGAGAAGGTCATTCTCGTCGATGACCTGATTGCCACCGGCGGCACGGCCGAAGGGGCGGTCAAGCTCCTGACCCAGATGGGGGCCGATATCGTCGCTGCCTGCTTCATCATCGACCTGCCGGACCTGGGTGGCCGCAAGAAGCTCGAGGCGCTCGGCGTCAACGTCCATACGCTGATCGAATTCGGCGGACATTGAGCGGAGATTGTTCATGCGGTCGATCACCGATGCATTGAATGCCGCGGCCGGTGACGGCCTGATCACGCCCGATCAGGCCAATCGGCTTGCGCCCTATTTTCAGCAGACAGCCGATGCCGTGGCGCGGCCGGCTGAAGACGGCTTGATTGCCGAAGACAGCGAGCAACCGCGGTTTGTGCGTGGCTTCCACGATATCCTGATCACCATCGGCGTTTTGATCGTGCTGACGGGCGCGTCGGGGCTCGGTGGTCCTTTCGCCAGCCTGCCATTGATCGTCGCGCTTGCCGAAGTCCTCATTCGCCGCCAGCGTCTGGCGTTGCCGGCCGTGGTGATTACGATTGCCCTCGTCTATTGGACAGCAACGCTGTCCGTGGTTTTCCTGGGTGACTACCTGGAGGGACAACCCGGCCTGCTTGCGGCTCTTGCGATGCTTGCGCCGGTTCCGCTTGTTGTTGGCCTGTTCTATTGGCGCTATCGCGTGCCACTCGCCCTGGCGCTGGCCGTCGTGTCGCTCGCCGGGTGTTTCGTGCTTGGTGTTCTTGTGCTGATCGGCAAGGTCTTGGGAGCGAACGTTATTTTCGAGACACATCCGCACCTGGTCTCGGCAGTTTTCCTTGTTGTTGCATTCGGGCTGTTCGCGCTGGCGATGCGCTATGATGTTTCAGACCCTCTGCGGCAGACGCGGCGGTCCGATATCGCCTTCTGGCTGCATCTCGTGACGGCGCCGGCGCTGCTCTACGCGATGCTGTCTCTCATTCTCCTGCGACAGTTCACACAACCGGTTTTCGAAATGCCGACAGGTTATGCTGCTGTCGTCATGGTGATCGTTGCGGCGTTCATGCTTCTGGGGCTGATTATCGATCGCCGCGCTTTCGTCACTTCGGGCTTGATCTCGCTCGGCTTTGCGATTTTTGCGCTGATCAATCGAAGCGGATTTCAGGGGGTGGAATATGGCTTCACAACCCTGCTGGCGGTCGGCGTCGTGGTTCTGGCCATCGGTATCTTCTGGGTGCGGCTGCGCCGGCTTGTCATGCGCCCGATGCCCTCTGCCATCGCACGGCGGCTGCATCCGGCGTTCTGACGTCATGCAGGGGATCAGGGAAACTCGATCACCTTGCTGTCGAAGCGTATGACCGCTTCACCGTTCTGGTTCTCGCCCTCGCAACGGATGGTGTTGATCCGCCATCCCGGTCGCGATTCCAGGTCCTTGGCGGCAAGGAACGTCACGAAATAGGTGATGCTGTCGCCGGCAAAGACCGGTCGCAGCCAGCGCAGATCGGCAAAGCCGGGGGAGGGGCCAAGTTTCGGCGCAACGATACCGTCCTTGCCCAGCCGTATCGTTTCGCTTGTCCAATACGGCACGAAGCACTTCATCCAGCCGGCGCATGTGTGCCAGCCCGACGCGCAAAGCCCGCCGAACAGCGATTGACGCGCAGCCTCCGGATCAAGGTGAAACGGCTGCGGATCGAATTGTCCTGCAAAGCGGATGATGTCGTCCTGGGTGAAATCCACGGTCCCGATCCGGACTTTCGTGCCTTCGGGATGAAGCTCCGACAGTTTCATGCGGCCTCTCCTGAAGGGCGGCAGCGGATCAAGTTGGCATATTCGCAGATGGCGACGACGTCCCCGCGCTGGTTGGTGACGGTGGCCCGGAACGTGACGATGCCGATCTCCGGTCGGGATTTCGACACGCGTGCGGCGGTGACGCGGCTCTGGCCGGACAGCGTGTCGCCGGCCAGCACCGGTTTTTTCCATTCCATGCTGTCGATCCCGGGCGATCCCTCGGAGGCGCTGTTGCCGATATAGCTGTCGCAGAGCATGCGCATCATCAGGGCGCTGGTGTGCCAGCCGGAGGCTGCAAGGCCGCCGAGGATGCTCGCCGCACCATCCGCCTGCGAAAGATGCATCGGCTGCGGATCGAATTCGCTGGCAAAGGCAACAATTTCGTCTGCGGACACAGGTGTGGGGCCGAGCGCGAAGGCGCGCCCCGGCGTAAAGTCCTCGATATGGAGACGATCTGCCTGCATCCGGTGTTCCTTCCTTCCCTGCGATGTGCAGTATGCAGCTTATGCCTTGGAAATCCTGGAGGGTCTATGGCGGGTTGGGTGGATGACGCAGGCTTTCTGGCTGGACTGGAGCCGCAATGGCGGGAAGAACTGAGGGCCTGCAAGCCCGTTCTGGTGCCTGTGCGCACGACGCTGTTTCGTCCCGGCGATCACGCACAGAGCTTTGTCGTGCTTTTGTCGGGCAAGATCGGCGTTTACCTGACCGGGCGCAACGGTCGTGAACTTCTGCTTTATTCGGTGACGCCGGGGGAAACCTGCGTCCAGACGACCCTCGGTGTTCTCGGCGGAGCGCCCTATTCGGGCGAGGCGCTGGCGGAGACGGATCTGGTGGCGGTTCTTGTGCCACCGGCCTTGTTCGAGCGCCTGATGGCAGGGTCGGCGGGCTTCAGGCATTTCGTCTTCAAGGCGTTTGCTGCGCGCCTGGGTGATCTGATGTTCGTGCTGGAGCAAGTGGCCTTCGTCAAAGTGGAGCAGCGACTGGCCCATGCGCTGCTGGAGCGGGCCGGGCCGGATGGGCTCGTCTCCATGACGCATCATGACCTTGCCGTGGTGATCGGCACGGCTCGCGAGGTGATTTCGCGCAGGCTGGAGGCCATGCAGTCGAAAGGTCTGATTGCCAACGAGCGGGGAGCGATCCGCATTCTCGACCGCCCGGCGCTCAGCCGAATGGCGGCACAAGACTGAGTTCTTTCGATCCCGTGTGACTTAGTCACCGTGAAGCCTGCAACGAGGTTCTAATGTGAGACATCACCACACGGAACCTTGAAGGGAAAAACGCATGTTTGCCAAGAATATCGGGTCCATCGACCGGCTGTTGCGCATTGTTGTCGGGGTGGCGCTGCTGGCGCTGTTCTTTCTCTATCCGGCTGCGCCCTGGCGCTATTTCACGCTGATCGGCGTGGTGCCGCTGCTGACCGGACTTCTGTCGACCTGCCCCCTCTATTCTCTCCTCGGCATTTCGTCATGCCCGGCAAAGCGGATCTGACAGTGTCCGAAGATCAGCCGAGAGGGATCGCCTGACACTGAAACGGCCGCCCCTCGAATGAGGGACGGCCGTTGTCTGTCTTGCTGCTGTCTTGCTGCTGGCTGGCTGTCTTGCTGTGATCAGGTGTTGAAGCGGAAATGGATGACGTCGCCGTCCTGCACGACATATTCCTTGCCTTCGTCGCGGCCCTTGCCGGCTTCCTTGGCGCCCACTTCACCATTGTAGGTGATGTAGTCGTCATAGGCGATGGTGAAGGCGCGGATGAAGCCGCGTTCGAAATCCGTGTGGATGACGCCGGCGGCGCCCGGCGCCTTGGTGCCGCGCGGAATGGTCCAGGCGCGTGTTTCCTTGGGACCGACGGTGAAATAGGTGATGAGGTCGAGCAGCTTGTAGCCGGCACGGATCAGCTGGTCGAGACCGGCTTCATGCAGGCCGAGCGCCTCGAGGAATTCCTTGGATTCGTCATCCGGAAGCTGTGCGACTTCCGATTCGATCGCAGCCGAAATGATCACGGTCTCGGCACCCTGCGCTTTCGCCATGGCTTCGACGGCCTTGGTGTGGGCGTTGCCGGTTGCCGCGTCCGCCTCGGCGACGTTGCAGACATAGAGCACCGGATGCGAGGTCAGGAGATTGAGGCTCTTGAGGATCTCGACTTCCTCGGGCGAGAGCGTCGGCACCAGCGTGCGCACCGGCTTGCCGTCCTGCAGAAGCTTCAGCGATGCGTCCATGATCGGCAGCAGCGTCATGGATTCCTTGTCCTTGGCGCTGGCGCGCTTGCGGGTCTGCTCCGTCCGGCGCTCGAGGCTTTCGAGGTCGGCGAGCATCAGCTCGGTCTCGATCGTCTCGGCATCGCCAACCGGGTTGATGCGGCCTTCGACATGGGTGATGTCGTCGTCTTCGAAGCAGCGCAGCACGTGCACGGTGGCGTCGACCTCGCGGATATTGGCGAGGAACTTGTTGCCAAGACCTTCACCCTTGGAGGCGCCGCGCACCAGACCGGCAATATCGACGAAGGAGATGCGGGTCGGGATCAGTTCCTTCGACTTCGCGACATCGGCAAGTTTGCGCATGCGTGCGTCGGGCACGGCCACTTCACCGGTGTTCGGCTCGATGGTGCAGAACGGATAGTTCGCCGCCTGCGCCTGCGCCGTTTTGGTCAAGGCGTTGAAGAGGGTGGACTTGCCGACATTCGGCAGTCCGACGATACCGCATTTGAAACCCATGAGACTGGTCCGTTATTCTTGAAACTCTTGCCCTGCCTATGAGATAAAGGAGGAAGGCGGTCAAGCCTTGCGTGCCCTTGCAGGGTGGTTTCGACCGGCAATCCGACATTGCAGCAGGACAGGAACGGGCTTTGCCCTTCCGCGGAGACAATCATGGCAGACCAGAAGGATACGGTCGTCGACCGGAAAACCCAGACCAAACCGAAGCTCGAGCGGCCGAAACTCTACAAGGTCATCCTGCTCAACGACGACTACACGCCGCGCGAATTCGTGATCATGGTGTTGCAGTCGGTGTTCAACATCGGTCCGGAAACCGGCTACCGGCTGATGATGACGGCGCATAAGATGGGGTCCTGCGTCATCGTCGTCTGCGCAAAGGACATTGCGGAGACCAAGTCGAAGCAAGCGACGGATCTCGCCAAGGAAGCAGGCTTCCCCCTGATGCTGAGCACCGAGCCGGAAGAGTAGGGCGCGTCGCTACTCGCTCTTGTCGCCGCCGCCGAACAGCTTTTTCAGCATGTCGGCCATCGGGCCTGTGGTCGGCAGTTTTTTCGGCTGAAAGCTGTTGTTGGCCTGGCGGATATGGGATTTTCCCACAGGCTTCGGCCTGGCCGCGGCGGGCTCAGGCTCCGGCTTGCCGCCGGTGGCGAGCGCGATCTTGTTCATGAATTGCGAATCTTCGCCGCGGGCCAGCATCTCGGCATTGTCGGCCAGCGCGTCGAGCAGCGGCTCCAGCCAGACCCGCTCGTTCTTGCCGAAATCCCCGAGCACATGGCCCTGCACGCGTTCCTTCGATCCGGGATGATCGATGCCGAGCCTGAGGCGGCGGTAGTCCTTGCCGATATGCGCGTCGATCGACTTGATGCCGTTGTGGCCACCATGGCCGCCGGCGGTCTTGATCCGGGCCTTGCAGGGAGGCAGGTCGAGTTCGTCGTAGATCGCCAGCACCGCGCCCGGTTCCAGCTTGTAGAAGCGCATGGCCTCGCCGACCGATTCGCCGGACAGGTTCATGAAGGTCTGCGGCTTCAACAGCAAAAGCTTCTGGCCGGCCACCTCTCCCTCGGAAACAAGGGCCTTGAACTTCTTGCTCCAGGGCGAAAAGCTGTGACGACGGTGAATGGCGTCGACGGCCATGAAGCCGATATTGTGCCGGTTTCCGGCATATTGGCTGCCCGGATTCCCAAGGCCTGCGAAAATCTGCATGACGATCTCTTCCCGGGGCACCCTGCAGGCGACGCGCCCGCCCGGATGCTGCATGACACTTTACAGCACGGCACCCCGCGCTGCTGTTGACTGTCTTCCATCGCGTTGGCGCGCGGAAGTCAACCATGGCGGCCCGACCAGCGGCTATTTTGCTGTGTTTTCATAACGCCGGTAGATCTCCGCCTGGCCGCCATCCTTGATGAGCCCGTCAAGCTGCGCCTGCATCCTGGCAATGCGCGTATCGGCAACGGCAAGATTGCAGGCAATGCCTGCGCGCGTGCCTTCGAGATCGAGCACGGATTCGATCGGCTCGCCTTGCTGTTTCAGGCTTTCATAGGTGGTGTTGGTCATGATCATCAGCTGTACCCGTTCGCTCAACAGCTTCCTCAGCGAAATATCGAGACTGGGGGCGCTGTCAAGCTGCGGAAATCCCTGCTGTTCGGCATAGGTCTCGGCCGAATCGTCGCGATGCACGCCGATGATGAAGGACTTTGCCTCCTCGAGTGTCTTTGGCTGAAAGGATTGGCCCTGCTTGCGGACCATGATCATCCTGTCCAGCACCAGCGGCTGGACCCATTTGAACCGTGCCTTGCGCTCCGGCAGCAGAGCCGTCGTGAAGACGCAGGTATCCGGCGTGCTCTCGGCAAGCGCAAAGGCCCGGGCCCAGGGCTGCATCTCCATGGTGAAGCCGATGCCGGAGCCTTTCATGATGGCCCGCACCTGATCGACGGATATGCCGCGCAGTTCATCGTTCTCGCTATAGGAAAAGGGCGGGTAGTTCTCTGTCAGGAGCTGCAGCTCCTGGCCCTGGGCGGAGGAAGACCAAAGGACAAGGAGCGTGGGGATCAGACGTCTCATGATGTTTTCCTGTCGATGGGGACGAGACGCCTTTTCCGGGCGCAGGCGCGCTTGCGTGATGGCTGCAGGGTGGCCAGCGATGTTACCTGTTTTTTCGCAAACCGTATTTCGCAAAAATGCGATCCTGGACGCCGTCCTTGATCAGCCTGTCGAGTGCGCCCTGCATCGCGGCGATCGTCGCGTCGGGGACAGCGAGATTGCAGGCAAATCCGTAGGCCTTGCCTTCGAGCGTCAATGCGGCCTCGACCGCCTTGCCATCGGCGCGCATGGTCTCGAATGTCTTTTCCGAGGTCATCATCAGGTCGATGCGACCGCTCAGGAGCTTCTTCAGTGTCGATTCCATATCGACAGCGAGGTCGACCCGGGTGAAGTTGTTGTTCTTCAGATAGGTACTGGATAGATCCTCGCGCTGCGTTCCGACGGTGAAGCGCTTTGCGTCTTCGACGTTCAAGGGCTTTACGGCGGAGCCAGCCTTCTTGAGCATCACCATGCGGTCGAGAAGCAGCGGCATCACCCATTTGAAGCGCGGGGCCCGGTCTTCGTCATAACCGGTGGTGAAAATGCAGGTGGATGGCTGGCTTTCGGCCAGCGAGAGAGCCCGTGCCCACGGAAGGATCTCCATCCGATAGTCGATGCCGAGCGCCGCCATCATGAGTTCGGCCTGTTCGACCGATGCACCGCTCAGCTGGCCGCCAGCGCTGAACTATACGGCGGATATTCTTCGCTCAGCAGCCTGAGCGGCTCGGCACGGGCAGGGCAGGAAAGGGCAAGAAGAAGTGCAAGAGTTGCAGATTTCATACCATTTCCCGCTTTGGTGTGTCATGCCAGATTGCTGGCTTTTGCTTCGGAATTCGTCTCGAGCATTTGTAACATGCTTTCGATCGGCATGGGTTTGCTGAACAGAAAACCCTGGCCATAGTCGAGCCCCAGCTTGCGCAGCAATTCCCATTGATCCTGTGTCTCGATCCCCTCCGCGACAACCGTACAGCCCATCTGGTGCGAGATCGTGCGAATCCCCTTGATCAACATCCGGCTCTTGCGGCGGACATCCGCCGTGCCGGTGCTGAGCGAGCGGGTGAAGGACTGATCCACCTTGACGATATCGACCGGAAACCGGTTGAGATAGCTGAGCGAGGAATAGCCGGTGCCGAAATCATCGAGCGCGATGCGGCAGCCGAATTCGCTGAGTTGCTTGAGGACGGCATGGATATGCGGGTTGTCGAGCATCAGAACCGCCTCGGTGATCTCGATGACGATGCGGTTGGGCGCGATATGGTGCTTGAGGAGGAGGGCTGCCAGCTTGTGCGGCAGCGTCTCCTCGAATTGCAGTGGCGAGAAGTTGATCGCCAGATAGGTTTCCTGCGTGCCATCGAGCCGGGAGATCCGGGCCAGATTGTGGATCGCTTTCTCCATCATACGCTCGCCGACGAGCGCGATCGTGCCGGTCTCCTCGGCAATGCCGATGATCTTGGCGGGTGGAAGGATGCCTTTTTCCGGATGATTGAGCCGCATCAGTGCCTCGAAGCCGGCGATCCGGCCGTCGCTCAGGCTGACGATCGGCTGAAGATAGGCTTCGAACCAGTCTTCCCTCAGTCCGGATTCGATATATTGCTCGATTTCATGACGCTCCCGCGCCGTATCCAGCATGCTGGCATCGAAGATCTGCATACCGTTCTTGCCGTCGCGCTTGCGGGCATACATCGCCATGTCGGATTTCAGCAGCAGTTCGGCGGCGTTGGCCGCATGGATCGGGTAGAGCGCGATACCGACACTGGAACTGACGCACAGCTCGGCGCCTTCGATGAGGATGGGTTCGCGCAGACTGGCACAGATCCGCTCACCGATCTCGCTTGCCAGGGCTTCGACGTCGCGCGCCATAACGAGGATTGCAAATTCGTCGCCGCCGAGCCGTGACATCGTGTCGTCGGGCCGCAGCGTCGTCTTGATCCGCGAGACAACCTGCCGAAGCACCTCGTCCCCGGCAGCATGGCCGAAATTGTCGTTGATCCATTTGAAACGATCGAGATCGATAAAGAGGCAGGCGAGTTGCGTTTCGCGCTCGTCAGCCTGGCGGATGCTGTTATCGAGCGCGGCTTCGAAGCCCTGCCGGTTCAAGAGACCGGTCAGGTGGTCGGTAATCGCCTGGGCATGGTTGCGACTCTCGGCCTGCTTCAGCTCCGTGACATCCGTCATGACCGAAAGCGACGTGGTGCCGTCGGCATCGCAGGTCGCCGAGTTCATCTCCAGGATCAGCACTGTCATCGCTTCGCCGTTGGCGCGGACGAAGGGAACGGTGACTTCGCAGATGTTGGCGTGCGTCGCGTTGACATGGGCGTTTCGCGCCCGGTAGGTTTCATGCCAGTGCTCATGGACGAAACTGGTAAAGGCGCGCCCGACGACGTCGTCGCGGGCATAGCCGGTGGCCAGCAGCCAGTAGTCGCTGACGGCCGTGATGCGGTTTTCCGTGTCGAGCGAGAACAGCATTGCGGGCGTCTGGTTGTAGATGTCCTTGGCTCGGCTGTGCGCCAGCTGCAGTTCCTTTTCCTCGCGGTCGAGGCGGATCTGCATGTCGTTGAAGTTCTCGGCAAGACTGCCCATTTCGTCGTCGGACGTCCAGTCGACATGGTGACGCGACCCGAGGCGTCGCGTTGCCTCTATGGCTGCGGTCAGGCGCATGAGGGGGCGGATGACGGTGATCCGGTTTCCGATGATGGCGGAGGCAAACACGATGCCGACGGCAAAGATGAGGATGGCGAAAACGCTGATTTCGTCCATGCTGAAGCGCGACAGCAGTCCGGGTGCGGCGACCCAGACATCGATGTTGCCAACCTGCCTGAGCCCGGTGGACGAAACATAGTGGATCGGTGTGTTCAAAGAGGTGTGTGGAATGCTGGCATCAATGGTGCCGGCCGGCAGTTGTACGGAAATCGATTCGGAACTGTCCTTGATATGAACCAGGATGACATTCGGGTCGTCGGTCAGGGATCTGGCAATCTGCGTGACGCTATCGGCATCAAAGTCCCAGAGCGGCTTTCCGAGAGCCTTGGCACTGGCTTCCATCAGCACATGCGGGTTATGGACGCGTTCCCGCGCCAGCCGGTCCGAAGACAGCGTCAGGAACAGGACGAGCAGAGGCGCCACGAATATCAGCATCGCGGCACAGACGATTGCAATAAATCGGTTCTCGACGGAATGCATCATCGTGCGCATTCCGGCGGCTTGCGGCTTTCAAATATCATTTAGGATTCTCGTACATAAATGCCGTTAAAATCCCCCACCACTAAAACACCATCAAAGTCTTAAAGCTTGCTGAAATTCGTCCGTGAAAAGTTGTCTTCCGGTAGCAGGGCACATCGTTTTTCTCGGTCCGCTTGCAGACACGTGTGGCTGTGCGCACGAAAAAACCCGCCCCTGCGGGCGCAGGAGCGGGTCTTGTGGAGATCGTCTCATCCGGCCTTGCGGCCGTCAGGCGAACCTTATTCTGCTTCGGCTTCTTCGGTCGTGCCGCCAGCAGGCTGGGCGATCGTGGCGATCGTGAAGTCGCGATCGGAAATGACCGGGGTCGCGTTCTTCGGCAGCGTGATGTTGGAGATGTGGATGCCGTCGCCGATCTTCAGGCCGCTCAGGTCGGCCGTCAGGAATTCCGGAATGTCGTCGGCCGGAACAACCAGTTCGACTGCGTGGCGAACGATGTTCAGAACGCCGCCGATCTTGATGCCCGGGGACTTTTCTTCGTTGACGAAGTGAACCGGAACTTCAACGGTCACGACGCTGTCCTTCGAAACGCGAAGGAAATCAACATGCATGGTGAAGTCGCGGACCGGATCGAGCTGGTAATCCTTCGGCAGAACCCGGATCTTCTCGCCGCCAACGTCGATCGTGGCGATCGTGGTCATGAAACCACCGGCGTGAATCTTCAGGGTGACTTCCTTGGAAGACAGGGAGATCGAAATCGGAGTCTGCTTGTCGCCATAGATGACAGCAGGAATAAGACCGTTGCGGCGCAGTTCACGGGAGGACCCCTTACCAACCCGTTCGCGCGTTTCGGCCTTGAGCTCATAGGATGCGTGGCTCATGGTCGTACCTTTCTGGTGTTTTTGGAGAGTTTGCCGGTCCAGACGTGGTCCGGAAAACCGAGGCCGGTGAAAACCTCATCCGCGTTTGCCTCCAAGGGTGTCCGCGCGGACGCGGGGTCCATAACCGAGAACAGCCTGAAAAGCAAGCCAGACGGCGTTCTGTGCGAAACTGCGCCCTGCGGTGACGCCGCCGCATAAATTCGCCTCATGCGGGATTCGCTTCAGCGCTTGCTAACTCTCATTTGATCGAAATCAAGGGTGCTTAGCAAATCCTAACACCTGGATGCGAGGATCGCCGTCATGACGGGTACAGGTGTTTCATGATTACGGTTTTGTCCTGCATTGCCACGGACCATACATATGGATTGCTGCTTCTGGCGGTGCTGGTCTGCATCCTCGGCTCTATCCTGACCATGCGGCTCTATGCACGGGTGCGGCGAACGGTCGGCGTGCAGCAGATGAACTGGCTCTTCATGGGCGGTGTCATCGGCGGTTCCACCATCTGGACCACGCATTTTATCGCAATGCTGAGCTTCGAGCCGTCGCTGCCGCATGCCTATGACCCGACGCTGACCGTCCTGTCGCTGGCGATTGCCGTGGGCATGACGACGTGCGGCCTGTTGGTCACGGCGCTGCGCAAGACCGGCCCGACCATCGAGCTTGGCGGCGCCATCATGGGCGCCGGCATCGCCATCATGCACTATGTCGGCATGATGGCCTACCAGGTCACCGGTCGGCTGGAATGGGATCCCACCTATTACGCGGCTTCCATCGTGCTGGGTATTGTCTTCGGCGCCCTTGCGACGAGCCGCATTGCGCGGCCCGTCACGCGTTTTTGCAAATACGGCGCCTCCATCGCGCTCATTCTTGCCATCACCACCATGCACTTCACCGGCATGGCGGCAATCACGATCGTGCCCGATCCGTTGATACCGCTTGCGGCCGACATGATGCCCGACAGCCTCATGACCATCATGGTGCTTGCCCTTGTCTGCGTCATGCTGGGGCTCGGCGCCTCGACCTATATCATCGACCTGCATGCGACGCAGGTGGCGGTCGAGCGCTTCCGCCATTTGTCGCTGCACGATCCGCTGACCGGTCTGCCGAACCGGGCGGCCTTCGGCGAGCATCTGAGCGCAAGCATCCGCAGTCAGTCCGACGATACAGCCCGGATTGCCGTCCTGTCCTTCGACCTAGATCGCTTCAAGGAGGTCAACGACGTGCACGGCCATGCGGCCGGCGACGCTGTTTTGCGCCTGGTGGCCGAGCGCATGACCCTGGTTCTCGGC
The DNA here is from genome assembly GCF_001885585.1 of Pararhizobium antarcticum. Taxonomy (GTDB): domain Bacteria; phylum Pseudomonadota; class Alphaproteobacteria; order Rhizobiales; family Rhizobiaceae; genus Pararhizobium; species Pararhizobium antarcticum. The sequence continues at coordinate 57,989 of NZ_LSRP01000085.1, read as the reverse complement.
GAAGGCGAATTCGTGGCACGCATCGGTGGCGACGAGTTCGTGGCGCTGACCAGCAATTTCTTCATGAAGGGCGATGCGCGCGCCTTTGCCGCCAGGCTTGTGGCGGAGATCGTCAAGCCGATCGAATGGGAGGGCCGCACGCTGATGGTCGGCACCAGCGTTGGCATGTCGTTGTTTCCGGTCGACGCCCGCACATCGGAGGAATTGCTGGCCCAGGCTGACCTTGCCATGTACAGGGCAAAGGCCGCCGGCTCGAATGCGATACGCCTTTATGATTCGTCGATGGACGATGCCGCCCGCAACCGCAGCGTCCTTGCAGCCGACATGCGCCAGGGCATCACCCGCAGCGAGTTCGAACTCTATTACCAGTATCAGAACAGTTCGCAGACGCGCGACATCATCGGTTTCGAGGTGCTGTTGCGCTGGAACCATCCGGTGCGGGGCAAGGTGCCGCCGCTGGACTTCATCCCGATCGCCGAGAAGAACGGCTTCATCCATGAGTTGGGGGAGTGGGTTTTGCGTACGGCCTGCCAGGAGGCGGCCGGCTGGAACAATCCCGTGAACATCGCGGTCAATGTCGCGCCCGCCCAGCTTGCCGACGCAAATTTTCCCCAGCGGGTCAACCGGATTCTTCTGGAAACCGGCCTGTCCGCCGCGCGTCTGGAACTCGAGATCACTGAATCCGGCATTATCGCCGATCAGCAGCATGCGCTGCACATCATCCGCCAGCTGAAAGATCTCGGCGTCCGGATCGCCATGGACGACTATGGAACTGGCTATTCGTCGCTCTCGACCCTGCAGAATTTTCCCTTCGACAAGATCAAGATCGATCGGGCTTTCATCGACGGCGTCAACAGCAACCGGCAATCTGCAGCGATCGTCCGCTCGACGATCATTCTGGCGCAGAGCCTCAATATTCCGGTGCTGGCCGAAGGGGTCGAGAGGGAAGAGCATATGGATTTTCTGCGTCGGGAAGGCTGTCTGCAGGTGCAGGGCTATCTGTTTGGCAAACCGATGCCGCTGAGCGGCATCGCCCATATCGTCAACGCCGCGCCGGGAACGAAGATGCCTGTGACACGCAGCGCCGCCTGAGCATCAGCCTTTCAAACGACGTGTCAGCCGGGCGAGCCCAAGCATCAGCCCGCCGGCCAGAAGCCCCCAGAACGCGCCGGAAATGCCAGCGAAACTGACGCCGGACGCCGTGACGAGAAAGGTTACGGCGGCGGCTTCGCGCGTGTCCGGTTCCTTGAAGGCTGCCATTGACGATCCGGCGAAGGCGGCGATCAGCGCAAGGCCTGCGACTGCCTGGATCAGGATGGGCGGTGCAAGGCTGACGAAGGCGGTGACGGTTGCGGCCAGCAGGCCGAAGACGACATAGGTGACACCGGCGACGATCGCCGACCAATAGCGCCGTGCCGGATCCGGATGGGCATCGCTGCCGGCACACATGGCCGCCGTGATTGCCGCCAGATTGACCGCATGGCCGCCAAAGGGCGCGCTGAGCAGAGAAAAGACTCCGGTGACCGCAAACAAAGGTCCGGGCCTGGGCTCAAAGCCGTTGACCTGAAGCACGGCGATGCCCGGAATGTTCTGCGATGCCATGGTGACGATGAACAGAGGCAGGGCGATGCTGACGAGGCCTGCGATATTGAAGACGGGGCTGACCAGCTCGGCCTGCGGCAAAAGCGTCCCGGAGAGCTTTGCCAGGGCGTCTGCCGGGATATCGACGCCGAAGACCAGCACCAGCACGAATGCGGCCAGCGCCGCAGGCACGGCAAACAGCCGGTTGATGCTGCCGACGACGATGAAGGCCAGCACGATCGGCAGCCCGAAGAATGGATTGAAAGCGATCGCTTTCACGGGTGCAAAGCAGAGCCCGATCAGTACACCGGCGAGCATGGCATTGGCGAGCGCCGCCGGGATCGCGGCAACCATCCGCCCCAGCGGCTTCCAGAGACCGGCCATCACGATCAGCACGGCGCAGACCAGAAAACCGCCGACCGCGGCGTTGAAGCCGCCGACCACGATGCCCGAGCTTGCCAGAAGGGCTGCACCCGGCGTCGACCAGGCAATGCTGACCGGCAGGCGGGTGGCGATGCTGAGCACGATGGCGCAGACGCCCATGGAGATGGAGAGCGCCATCAGGCCGGACGCTGCCTGCGCTTCGGTGGCGCCGACGCCGGTCAGGCCATGCAGCACGACGGCAAAGGAACTGGCAAAGCCGACAAAGGCGGTGAGCAGGCCCATGAACAGGCTCTGCAGGGAAAAGTCGCGAAGCATAGGTGTGTGAACCGAAAGCAATTGGCAGGATGCGAGGCTTCCTATCACACTCCCGTTACCACGAGAATGCTCTTGCGACGGAATGTCCGAAACCGAAACGGTGGCTTTGACCTTCGTCAGGATAGACGCCGGGCGATAAACGCCTATATTGCGCCTGTGTCGGCTTTCAGGGAGGGAAGCAGATGAACCATTCGGATCATGTCCAGACCATCGCGCATCAGACATCGGCGGCCGCCAGTTCGCCGATCGCCGCATCGTGGCGCCGCTGCATGACCCAGCATGGTCTGTCGCCGGAAGAGGCGCGCACTCCGATCCGCCTGTCAGAGGCAGATTTTCTCAGCGCGAAGGACCGCTCCGGTCCCCTGCTCGAGGAAGCGGCCAGCGAACTCGACCGGCTGTTTTCCACCGTTGGCAAGGCGGGCTGCTGCCTGCTTTTAACGGACGGGCAGGGTGTGGCACTCGACCGCCGGGGGGCTGCCGGCGACGACAAGGAATTTCGCGGCATTGGTCTGTGGTCGGGCACGCTGTGGAGCGAGGCGAGTGTCGGCACCAACGGCATCGGCACGGCGATCGCCGACGAGCGCGCCGTGATCATCCACCGTGACCAGCATTTTCTCACGCGCAATACCGGCCTGTCCTGCGCCACTGCGCCGATCCGCGACCACAAGGGCCGGATCGCTGCAGCGATCGACATTTCCACTTGCCGCGATGATGCCGGCGACATGGCGATGATGATCCTCTCGCAGGCGGTGCGCGACGCTGCCGCCCGGATCGAGGCCAACCTGTTCCACCGCGCCTATGCCGGCGCGCGCATCCTGCTGGTTCCGGCCGAAGGCAAGTCGGCGCCGGCGCTTCTGGCCATCGACCGCGACGATCTCGTGCTCGGTGCGACACGGGCCGCCCGGCTGCGGCTCAACATCGACGATCGCCGGATCGCTGCCGGCATAGCGGCGGCGGATCTTCTCGGCGAAGACGCCGGCAGCGAGGGCACTGACCTACCGGATGCCGAGCGAGCAGCGTTGCGCCGCGTCCTGTCGCGGGCAGGCGGCAATGTCTCGCAGGCGGCCGACATTCTCGGCATCAGCCGTGCAACGCTCTATCGCAAGATGCGACGCCTCTCGATGAACTGACGCGACTTTCTTGCGCTGCAGCATGGAACGCGACGCCGACCTGTCGCAAATCTGAAACACATCCTTGCGCCTGCGTTCTCGGCCCTCTACCGCCCGCGGACGTTCCGGCGCACCGTTTCCCCAGCAGATGTTGGAGTCTGTTTTACGGGAGGAAGTTTCATGTTGCATCAGAAGATCGTCGAGAATCCGTTCAAGCCGAAATACGGCAATTTCATCGGCGGTGCGTGGCGCGAGCCGGTCGACGGGCGCTATTTCGACAATACGACGCCGGTCACGGGTGGGGTTCTCTGCCAGATCGCCCGGTCCCAGGCCGCCGACGTCGAGCTGGCGCTCGATGCCGCGCATGCCGCCAAGGACAAATGGGCCCGCACCTCGTCGACCGAGCGCGCCAATATTCTGATGAAGATCGCGCAACGGATGGAAGACAATATCGAGCTTCTGGCCAAGGCAGAAACCTGGGACAACGGCAAGCCGCTGCGTGAAACGATGGCCGCCGACATGCCGCTCGCCATCGACCACTTCCGCTATTTCGCCTCCTGCGTCCGGGCCCAGGAAGGCTCGATCGGCGAGATCGACCATGACACCGTCGCCTATCACTTCCATGAGCCGCTCGGCGTCGTCGCCCAGATCATTCCCTGGAATTTTCCGATCCTGATGGCCGCCTGGAAACTGGCGCCGGCGCTTGCTGCCGGCAATTGCGTCATCCTCAAGCCGGCCGAACAGACGCCGGCCTCGATCCTCGTCTGGATCGAGCTCGTCGGCGACTTGCTTCCGCCGGGTGTTCTCAACATCGTCAACGGCTTCGGGCTGGAGGCCGGCAAGCCGCTGGCGACCAATCCGCGGATCAACAAGGTGGCGTTTACCGGCGAGACGTCGACCGGTCGGCTGATCATGCAATATGCCAGCCAGAACCTCATTCCGGTGACGCTTGAACTGGGCGGCAAGTCGCCGAACATCTTCTTTGAAGACGTCATGCGCGAGGACGACGACTATCTCGACAAGGCGCTCGAAGGCTTTGCCATGTTTGCGCTCAACCAGGGCGAGGTCTGCACGTGCCCGAGCCGGGCGCTGATCCACGAGAAGATCTACGATCGCTTCATGGAAAAGGCACTGAAACGCGTCGCGGCGATCAAGCAGGGCAACCCGCTCGATATGTCGACGATGATCGGCGCACAGGCCTCCGGCGAACAGCTGGAAAAGATCATGTCCTACATGGATATCGGTCGCCAGGAAGGTGCCGAAGTTTTGATCGGCGGCGAGCGCAACACGCTCGACGGCGAACTGGCCGGTGGTTTCTACGTCAAGCCGACCGTGTTCAAGGGCCACAACAAGATGCGCGTCTTCCAGGAGGAGATCTTTGGGCCTGTTGTCTCCGTGACAACCTTCAAGACCGACGAGGAAGCGCTCGAGATCGCCAATGACACGCTTTACGGCCTGGGTTCGGGCGTCTGGAGCCGCGATGCAAACCGCTGCTACAATTTCGGCCGCAACATCCAGGCCGGACGCGTCTGGACGAATTGCTACCATGCCTATCCGGCAGGCGCTGCCTTCGGCGGTTACAAACAGTCCGGCATCGGCCGCGAAACCCACAAGATGATGCTCGACCATTACCAGCAGACCAAGAACATGCTGGTGAGCTACAGCCCGAAGGCGCTGGGGTTCTTCTGAGCCGGGTCTCATCCGCCCCTTGTGGGCAGTGTCAAAGCCAAGCGAAGGGAAGGCGTTGACTAAAAACACCTCTCCCCAACCCCTCCCCACAAGGGGGAGGGAGCAGCCCGAAGATGCGGTTCCGCCAAGCCGAACCATTGGAAACGACCATGACCGGTACCATCAACGGCGAACCCCGTGTTCTCGCCACCGACGCGGCGCTCGAATTCATCCGCGAAATCCAGATGGATCACCCCGATCTGCTGTTTCACCAGTCCGGTGGGTGCTGCGACGGCTCATCGCCCATGTGTTATCCGGCGGATGACTATATCGTCGGCGACCATGACGTGCAGCTCGGCGAGATCGGCGGCGTGCCGGTCTATATCTCGGCCAGCCAGTTCGAGGTCTGGCGGCATACGCAGCTGATCATCGATGTCGTGCCCGGCCGGGGCGGCATGTTCTCGCTCGACAATGGTCGCGAGCGCCGCTTCCTGACGCGGTCGAAACTGTTTGCCGGCGGCGAAGCCTGTGCCGTTCCCGTCGTCAAGCGGGTATGACGGGCGCAATATTCATGGGACGTCAGCGCTGACAGGGTTGATGCAAACGGGTCCGCACGGCTATTGATGGCGCCACTCTCCGCATCGCGGCTCTGCCTCGATCTCCAAGAAGGCGCATTCCATGCTCGAAGACGGCTATCACGACATTCCATCCGACAAGATTGTTGCCGTCGTCACCTCCCTGCAGATGTTGCAACGTCCGCCTGTCCGGGCAGAGGCATCCGGCCCGTGGACGCTGCGCCAGCACGCAAACATCGCCCTCGACAGTTACCGGGACCTCTATACGGAGATCGGTGCCGAATGGCTCTGGTGCTCGCGCCTCATGATGTCGGATGAAGAGCTGGCGTCGCATGTGCATTCTCCCGAGGTCGAAGTCCACCTTCTGGAGGTCGACGGTGTCGCGCAAGGCATCGCGGAACTGGATTTTCGCCAAGCCGGAATGTGTGAGATGGCCTTCTTCGGTATCTCCGCAACCCAGATCGGTACCGGTGCCGGTCGCTGGTTGATGAACCGGGCCATCGACCTTGCCTGGCGCCATCCGATCGAACGCTTCTGGCTGCACACCTGCACGCTCGACAGTCCGCAGGCTTTGCCCTTCTACATGCGCTCGGGTTTCAGCCCCTTCAAGCGCCAGGTTGAGGTCTTCGATGATCCGCGCCTGTCCGGCCGCAGCCCGACGGACGCAGCACCCCACCTGCCGATCCTGACGATATAGGCGCATGCCTGAGCGACGCGGGGCGATCGCCTTTTTGTTTTCCTGGTCAAAGTCTTGCCACCAAGGTCACGGACAAGAAAAGCGCATGGAGGGCTGCGCATGAGTTTTCGTTCTTTTCCGGGTATTCGGTTTTCAGTGACAGTGCTGGCGCTGTCTGCGCTCTTCGCCATACCCGCGCAAGCCGCGACACTGTGCACCGTCATTGCCGATGCAAAGACGGGTGACATCCTGGTGCGGGAGGGGAAATGCGACGCGCGCGTCACGCCCGCGTCGACTTTCAAGATACCTTTGGCCGTCATGGGCTATGATTCCGGTTTCCTGACAGACGGTCACACGCCCACCTTGCCCTTCCGCAAGGGCGATCCCGATTGGGGCGGCGATAACTGGAAGCAGCCGACCGATGCCGTCCGCTGGCTCAAATATTCGGTTGTCTGGTTCTCGCAGCGGATGACTGCGCATCTTGGCGCAGAAAAACTGACCGACTATGCCCGGCGCTTTGACTACGGAAATGCCGACCTCTCTGGCGATCCAGGCAGGAACAACGGCCTTGAGCGGGCGTGGATCGCGTCATCCCTCAAGATATCGCCGATCGAGCAGGTCACTTTTCTGCGCCGGCTGATCAACCATCAGTTTCGCGTCAGCGATGCGGCAGTGGACAGGACCGTGGCTGTTGTCGAGGGGCGGATCCTGGCATCGGGCTGGGCCGTCAAGGGCAAGACCGGCATGGCCTATCCCCGCGATGCGGGTGGCAGGTTCGACCGGAACCATCCGTGGGGCTGGTATGTCGGTTGGGGAAAAAAGGGCGACCGGACCATCGTCTTTGCACGCCTCGTCCGGGATGACCGGAAAACCGCAGGCAGCGCCGGTTTTCGCGCCCGCGACAGTCTGTTTCAAGAGCTTCCATCGCTGCTCGAGCACAAGTGAGGCCGTTTGGGTCAAGGGCGTCTGACAACCGGAAAGACGGCGGTTTCGCCGCCAAACAACCGGCGAAACATCGGCTGCGCCCTGTCAAAGCTGGCGGTCAATCGAACAGGCTGGAGACCGATTCTTCCTGGCTGGTTCGGTTGATGGCTTCGCCGATCAGGCTGGCGGTCGAGATGACCCGGATATTGTGGGCGGACTGGACCGAGGTCGTCGGCTGGATCGAATCCGTGATCACCAGTTCCTTGAGCTTGGACGAGGTGACGCGGGCAACGGCGCCGCCGGACAGGACGCCGTGGGTGATATAGGCGGTCACGCTCGTTGCACCGTTTTTCAGGAGCGCTTCGGCAGCATTGCAGAGCGTGCCGCCACTGTCGACGATGTCGTCGATCAACAGACAGTCCTTGCCGGTCACGTCGCCGATGACGTTCATGACTTCGGATTCGCCGGCCCGTTCGCGGCGCTTGTCGACGATCGCCAGCTGACAATCGAGGCGCTTGGCGAGCGCACGGGCACGCACCACGCCGCCGACGTCCGGCGAGACCACCATGACGTTCTTGAGGTCGTAGTTTTCCTTGACGTCGCGCGACAGGATCGGCACGGCGTAGAGGTTGTCGGTCGGGATGTCGAAGAAGCCCTGGATCTGGCCGGCATGCAGGTCGAGCGTCAGAACGCGGTCGGCACCGGCTTCGGTAATCAGGTTGGCGACCAGCTTGGCCGAGATCGGCGTGCGCGGACCGGGCTTTCGGTCCTGACGGGCATAGCCGAAATAGGGAATGACGGCGGTGATACGGCGGGCCGACGAGCGACGCATCGCGTCGATCATGATCAGCAGTTCCATCAGGTGGTCATTGGTCGGAAACGAGGTGGACTGGACGACGAAAACGTCCTCGCCGCGCACGTTTTCCTGGATTTCCACGAAGATTTCCTGGTCCGCAAAGCGTCTGACTGTTGCTTTGCCCAGGGGCAGGTTGAGATAATTGCAGATCGCTTCGGCCAAAAGCCGGTTCGAGTTGCCTGCGAATACCTTCATTGATGGTCCGCCTGTGCTGGCGCGGTTATCTCTCAGATGGAAGTATCTGAAAGGGTCCGTCTCCGCGCAAATTCCGTAAGCCTATCCGAGTGATCGTATGCAGTCTGAATGCGATTGGTTCAGAACCGATTGGCCGCTTTTTAGCGGCCCTGAACCCGAATGCAAGGGGATAGCGACGTGTGGATCGTGTTTATCCTAAAAAGTTTGTCCAGCTGTCGCCGTATCAACCCGGATTGCTCTGGCTCCAGGACAGATAGGCCTCGATCGAGCGGGTGGCGATGCCCTGCATGGTTGTCGCCGGCACTGCTGACCACAGATCCGCGGCCGCTCCCGCAACAGTGTCCTGGCCCTGGATGCGATGCAGGCGGTTGCCGGAATTGTCGAGAACGTCCCAGACATAGACGACCGTCGTCTGGTCCCCGTCCTTGAAGGCCGAGAAATAGCCCTTGAGGATATGGCGACTGGTCGGGTCGGCGGCGCCCTTGATGGTCAGGCCCTTGGCACGGGCTTCGGCGCCAAGCTGCTTCGACAGGGGCGTCACGGCCTGAACCGGCGCGCCGATGATCGGCAGGAAGCGGATCGTGCCGGTGGCTGCGGCCGGCGATACGGCGGCAACCGTGGTCTGCTGCTGTTGCGGCATTTCCTGCTCGGTCGCGCTTTCGGCAGGCTGGGTAACCTGCGCCGGAATGCTGCCCTGTTGCAACTGACCGGCCTGGGCGTCGAGCGTGCCGGCGGGGTTTGTATAGGTCGCGTCCGCGCGCGCCAGCGCCGTTTCGGCCGGTGTGGTGTTCTGCGCGGAAAAGGCTGACGTCTGGTTGACCGGCGCAAGCTGCTGTTCGGTGACAACCGGCTGCTGCTGCGCCATCTGGTCGAGATCGGCCTGGTTGACGGGCGATGACGACTGGACAGTGCCGTCGCCGACATCCACCTGCGGCGTCAGCGCATCCGTTGTGTTGCAGCCCGAAAGGGCTGCAACAAGACCAAGGCCCAGGAGGAGCATGACCAGCTTCTGCATTGTTTCCACCGTCCCGTGATGTCTCGGCGACAGATTTATGACGGGAGCCGTCTTGCCCTGTCAATCGCAGGATATGCTAACCGCATTTCCTTACGCAGAGATGAAGTCCAGGCCATAGCGCGACAGCGGCTTCGGGCTGTCCGCCGTCGTCAGGTAGGTCTGGCCGAGCGTCATTGCCGTTCCGCTGTCGCTGTCCATGATGATCATGTGCACGAACAGAGACATGTCGGGCTCGATTTCCTGCGGATTGCCCATGTGGAACATCTGGTGCTCCATCCAGGACGGCGAGAAGCGCGCGCCGAGCGAATAGCCGCAGGCATTCAGCCGGTGTTTGGCAAGGCCGCGTTCGTCCATGATCTTCGAATGGATGTCGAACACCGTGCCGAATGTATTGCCGGGGCGCAGCACCATCTCGATGCCCTGCAGCGTTTCGCGGCAGGCGCTGTAGAGTTCGCGGTGGCGGTTGGTCGGTTCGCCGACGACGACGGTGCGCATCATCGCCGCATGGTAATGGGCGCTGACACCGGCCCATTCCAGCGTCAGCTGGTCCTGCGGGTCGAGATCGCGCCGGCCGGCCTTGTAGCGGCACAAAAGCGCATCCGCACCGGAGCCGATGATGAATTCATTGGCGGGATAATCGCCGCCGCCGGCAAAGACAGCGCCTTGCATGGCGGCCAGGATCGCGGCCTCGCTGCCACCGGGCACGATCAGCGGCAGGGCCGCGTCGAGCGCGTCGTCGGCAAGGCTGGCGGCCTTCTCGACATGCAGGATCTCCGCCGGGCTCTTGACCAGGCGCAGGCGGCTGACCAGCATCGAGGCATCGGTCAGTTCGCCGAAGCTCGTCAGCTGGTGGTCGAGCAGGCGGGCGATCCGCCCGGTCATGCCATGGGTGTCATATTCGATGCCGATGCGGGCGCCGAGCAGGTCCATGTCGCTGAGCAGGTTCTTCAGGTCCATCGTCGGATCGGCATTGACCCGGTCGATCCAGATCTCGATACGCTCGATATTGGAGGTGTGGCGTGCCTGGCGAAGATCGGCCGAGCGCGTCAGAAGCACCATCGATCCGTCCGCCTTGACCACCAGCGTCTGGAAGAAGCAGTAGCCGAACGTGTCGTAACCCGTCAGCCAGTACATGCTTTCCTGGGCAAACAGGAGAACGGCGTCGAGCTTGTCTTCACGCATCCTGGCTGTCATCCGGTCCAGTCGCGCCGCGTATTCTTCGGGTGCAAAGTGCAGAGCCATGTTATCTCTCCCGTATGGATATTGCAGAAATCTGTCGGCCGTAATCCGGTTCCCGACGATGGGTGGTGCGGCGGTAGGAGAAAAAGCGCTCCTCGTCCGCATAGGTACAGATGTCGAGGTTTTCGGCCACGATTCCGGCCTCGCCCAGCCGCATCAAGGTCAGGGCAGGCAGGTCGAACATCGAATGTCCGGGGGTGTCGGAGGGTGTGAAAAAGCGGGTGTAGGCGGCATCCTTCTCCAGAAAACGCGCGATGAACTCCGCGCCGACCTCATAGTTCCGCCGGCTGATCGAGGGGCCGAGGCAGGCGTGAATGCGGTTGCGCGCCGCGCCGAGCGCCACCATCGCATCGATCGTGTTTTCGAGAACGCCCGTCAGCGCCCCCTTCCATCCGGCATGCGCCGCGCCGATGATGCCGGCATCCGGGTCCGCAAACAGCACCGGGCCGCAATCGGCCGAGAGAACGCCAAGCACCAGCCCCGGCGTCGCCGTGACCATGGCGTCCGCCTGCGCACGGCTTCCGTCATAGAGAGCGTCGATGACAACGACGTCCGGCGAGTGGACCTGATGCAGGGTCGCGAGCCTCTCGGGTGCTGCGTCGAACCAGCGGCTGACACGATGGCGGTTCTCGAGGACGTGGTCACGGTCGTCGTTCGAGCCGAGCCCGACATTCAGGCCGCGATAGATGCCGTCAGAAACACCGCCTGCGCGTGTGAAATAGCCGTGCCGGATCGTCGGGCCGAGCGTTTCCGACAGCAGCGGACTTGTGACCGGAGAGGGCAGGGCGTCATGCTTCATCGGTGGTCTTGCCCCTTTCTGCGCTGGGATCGTGGAGGTTTTTTGAAAGGGTGGACGTGGCATTCTGTCCGGGTGATTTGGCGCGGATGTTGGCCCCCGGCTCGGCCGCTGTCAATTGCAGGATTGATCATCGGACCGCCCGACCTCGATCTGGACTGTCATCGACGGGCCTATTTCTGGAACGGCGCCAGCGCCACCACGGGACTGCTGACGACGAGAACCTTGAACAGTTCGCCCATCTTTCCTTCGCCGGAACCGGCCAGCCGTTCGACATCCTGACGGATGCCTTCCTGGGTTATCGGATCCTTGCTGTTGCCGAGAACCGAGGCTCGCTCGACGATGCCGAGGGCCGTCAGGAAATCGCCCTGGTAGGTGAGCCCGTTGACCTGCAGGCCCTCGGCCAGCGCCCGCCGACCCAGTTGCTCGAAGTCGACATGGCTGGTGATATCCGCTTCTCCCGGATGTTTCAGCGGCGGGTCGTACTGGTGATCGCGGATCGCCTGCAGCGTATCGCCAAAGCCGGTCGACAGGTGGCCGTAATCGATGATCAGCGCCGTGCCGCTGCCCTTGCGGATGCGGGCGCTCAAGGTTGCCATCACCGCATCGCGGGCCGGCGCCACTTCGAAGACGGTGCCGAGCGGCACGTCTTTTGCCGGCACGGGCAGAAGGTCCGGATCGATGCTGGCGGCACCGGTTGCAAAAATGAGATCGTCCTGCGCATCAAGACCGACCAGACGTTCGCGGAACCCCTGCGCGGTCTTGATGAACTGGCGGATCGGGATGGCATCGAACAGTTCGTTCGTGGCCAGCAGCACGAAGCCCTCCGGCAGGGTGTCGAAACTGTCGTGCCAGGAAATCTTCCACTTGTGGCGGATGAGCGTCTGGCTCTGGACCTTGCGCAGGCGTTCGCTGGTTTCAATCAGATGCACGGAGGCGTTTTCGTAGAGGGACGGCGCCAGTTTTTCAACGACGCGCAGGATATCGTCCATCATCGTGCCGCGGCCCGGGCCGATTTCGCAGAGAATGACCTCGTCCGGCGATCCATGCTGCTGCCAGGCCTGCACGAGGAAGATGCCGATCATCTCGCCGAAAAGCTGGCTGATTTCGGGCGCAGTGGTAAAGTCTCCGTCCCGCCCGAATGGCTCCCGGACCTGGTAATAACCGTGATCTGGATCGGCAAGGCACAGGGCAAAATAGTCGGTGACGCTGATCGGTCCGTTGAGCTGGATGATGGCCTTGATCTTTTCCGCAAGCGGCGTGGTCATCGGACGGCTCCGCTCAGGCCATGGCGGCGGCGCGACGCGCGCGCAGCACAGCCCAAAGGCCGATGAACACCATCGGCAGCGACAGCAGCATGCCCATGGTCAGCCATCCGCCGGCGAGATAGCCAAGCTGGGCATCGGGCTCGCGGAAGAATTCGACGAAGATGCGCGACAGGCCGTAGCCGCTGACGAAGACGCCTGAAACGAGGCCCGGCGATTTCAGCGCGTGGCGGCGATAGATCAAGATGGCCAGAACCGCGAGCAGAACGACGCCCTCAAGGCCTGCCTCGTAAAGCTGGCTCGGATGTCGTGCAAAGGGTCCGCCGGTCGGAAAGACCACGGCCCAGGGCGCAGACGACAGCCTGCCCCAGAGTTCTGCATTGATGAAATTGGCGATGCGTCCGAAGAACAGGCCGATCGGGACGACGGCGCAGACGATGTCGAACAGGTTCCAGATGGCAATGCCGTTGCGACGGGCAAAGACCAGCATGGCGATCAGGGTGCCGATCAGGCCACCATGGAAGGACATGCCGCCGTTCCAGATTTCCAGCGCCCGCAGCGGATTGTCGATCACCGTGCCGAGGTCGTAGAACAGGATATAGCCGATCCGCCCGCCGGCGACGATGCCGGCCGCTGCCCAGAGCAGGAAGTCGTCGAGCTGCGCTTCTGTTGCCCCCGGCTGGCCGTCACGCCAGAGGGCTGGGTTGCGTACCAGCCGGCGGGCATATTGCCAGCCGATGAGGATACCGCAGACATAGGCCAGGCCATACCAGTGGACCTGCAGCGGGCCGAGCGAAAACAGCACCGGATCGATATCCGGAAAGGGCATGATGGACAGGAGGGTCGCGAGTGTTTCCAAGGTGTTGGTTCAATTCCGGATTGATCATTGCGGCGGAACATGGCGTTCCAATTCGGCACGGTCAAGGCACAGCTGCCAAAGCGGCGTCACTGACCACTGTATTTTTCCTTGCAACGGGCGCTCTGGGCTCCTACCTCATGCGCATGGATGCCCTTCTATCAAGGGCCGTGAGGATCAATCGGAGAACGAGACGATGAGCACTGGGACAAACCGCATTCTGGATGATTTCGCCAAGCTGATGACAGATGCCGCCGGTGCCGCGCAGGGCGTGCGGCGCGAGATGGAAACCGTCTTTCGCGCCCAAGGCGAGCGCCTCCTGAATTCCATGGATGTCGTCAAGCGCGAGGAATTCGAGGCGGTGCGGGACATGGCGATCAAGGCCCGTGATGAAAACGATGCGCTTCTGGCCCGTATCGCTGCACTTGAAGCCCGCCTGTCAGACCCCGCGCAATAAGGCTTCTGTTCACCGACGGGTCATTTTCCCGCCGATCGGCGCATCGCTCTGTATGCGCCGATCCCCCGCCCGGGCCCCTGGCTCCGGCAGTGTCTGTTGCGCCAAGGTGGGACACGCTCCGCAAGCGCACACTTTCGACTTTCCCCGAATTATTTTCGCCCTGTGGACACTGCCAAAAAACGCTTACGGCAGAGTCGTTTAAGAACCGCCGCTGAATCAGTTTCGCAAGCCTTTCCACAGGCCTGCAGCGCTAATTTGGGTCTGGGGGGCTGGCACGCGGACTCCGGCATTATACACTGATTTTAAATGATGATTCGAAACGGATCACACAAGCTCCAGGCAGGGTAAGTCAGCCAGGATGACCGTGTATCCAAACAATCATAACTGTGTTCGTTTCCGGTATCTGGAGTTTGCTGCATACGTGTGTGAGCACGATGGCGCACGTCCATTGCCGGAGCATTTAGGGTGAAGCATGAGCTTGATGGAATTGGAACTTGAGCGTCAATCAAACCCGGTCGATATGATCGAGTTTGTCGCTGCCAACAATGACTGGTCCTTCGAGCGTTCCGGCGAAGACGAGATCGCCATGACCGTCGAGGGCAAGTGGACGGACTATCATGTTTCCTTCTCCTGGATGGAGGAGTTCGAGGCGCTGCATCTTGCCTGCGCCTTCGACATCAAGGTTCCCGAAAGCCGCGTCAACGAAGTCATCCGGCTGCTGTCCCACATTAACGGTCAGGTTCTGATGGGCCATTTCGATCTGTGGCGTCAGGAGGATGTGGTGATCTTCCGCCAGTCGCTGCTGCTCTCCGGGGGCGCCGAGCCGACGAACAGGCAGGTCGAAGTTCTTCTGTCGAGCGCGCTCGAGGCCTGCGAATCCTATTTCCAGGCGTTCCAGTTCGTGGTCTGGTCCGGCGTCGATGCGCAGAGCGCTGTCGAAGCCGTCATGTTCGAAACAGTCGGGGAAGCATAAACACAATGGCAGTGGGCACGGCGGGTCCGATCGTTCTGATCGGTGCGGGAAACATGGGCGGTGCAATGCTCAGCGGTTGGCTGAAAAGCGGCATTGCCGGTTCGCAGGTCCTTGTGATCGACCCGGGTCCGGCTCCAGCCATGGCCGCGCTTATTTCCGACAAGGGCGCGCGGCATGAAACAACAGCGCCGGAAGGCCTCAGGGCCGGTGTACTTTTCCTTGCCGTCAAGCCGCAGATGATGGGCGCGGTGCTGCCGCCGCTCCGGAGCCTCGTCGGCCCGGAGACCGTTGTCGTCTCCGTTGCCGCCGGCACGACGCTCTCTTTCCTGCAAACGCATCTCGGCGATGCCGCCATGGTTCGCGCCATGCCGAACACGCCGGCAATGATCGGACGCGGTGTCACGGGCGCATTTGCCAATGGCGCGGTCTCCGCAGACCAGCGCAAGCTCGTCCATGACTTGCTCAAGGTCAGCGGCCCGGTCGAATGGGTCGAAACGGAAGCCGATATCGATGCGGTGACGGCCGTTTCGGGCAGCGGCCCAGCCTATGTTTTTTATCTCGTCGAGTGCATGGCGGAAGCCGGTCGCAAGGCCGGGCTCCAGGCGGACCTCGCCATGCGTCTCGCTCGGGAAACCGTCGCGGGGGCTGGTGAACTCCTGCACCAGTCCCCCGATGACGCCTCCAGGCTGCGCCAGAACGTCACGTCTCCCGGCGGCACGACCGCCGCTGCCCTCAATGTGCTGATGGCCGAGGACGGCATGCAGCCCCTGTTCGACAAAGCGATTGCTGCAGCCCGCAAGCGCGCCGAAGAACTCGCCGGTTAAGTCGGAGAACTTCCATGTCTGAGTCCATCAGCTACGCCGATTTCGAGCGTGTCGACATCCGGGTCGGGACCATTCTGGAGGCCGCCGCCTTTCCCGAAGCGCGCAAACCGGCTTTCAAGCTGGTGATCGATTTCGGGCCGGAGATCGGCATCAAGAAGTCATCCGCCCAGATCACCGTGCATTATACGCTGGAGAGCCTCATCGGCCGCCAGGTTCTCGGCGTCGTCAATTTCCCGCCGCGCCAGATCGGGCCGTTCCGCTCCGAGGTGCTGACGCTGGGCTTCGAGGATGCGGCCGGTGCCGTTGTGCTGGCCGCTGTCGGACAGGCCGTTCCGAACGGGCAGAAGCTGCTGTAACCCGTCTTGTCGGATTTATCGTGCGGCCTCTACAGGCGTGCAGGCACAGCGGATGGCGACTTCGGCCATGATCAGTGCCAAAACGCCGGCAAGTAGAAAGCCGAAGCCGAGGGTGTGGGCTGTGCCATCGTAGAAATGCCCCATTCCAATCGCGAACAGGGTTGCAACGAGGCTTGACCCGGATGCGATCAGCGATGTGCCGAGACCGGCCATCTGTCCGAGCGGGCGCATTGCCATCGCGTTCAAATTGCCGAAGAGCAGGCCGACGGCAAAAAACGCCGCAAAACCCAGCACCAGCAGACCTATGAGCGGCAGGCGTCCGGCCCAATGGTGGGTTGCGATCACCATTGCCAGTCCTGCAAAGCTCAGGCCGACAAAGGCTGCGCGTGCCATGGCCTCCATGCCAAAGCGCTGCACGAGCTTTGCATTGACAAAGGATGCGAGCCCTATGCCCAGCGCGAGCCCTGCAAAGTACAAGGGGAACGTGTCCGTGATTCCATAGGCATCGAAGAAGAGATCCGCCGCCGTGCTCAGATACAAAAGCTGTGCCCCGAAAACGAGGCCGGTGGCGAGGATCAACAGCACGACCCGCGGATTTTTGAGAACGCGCCTGGCGTTGATGAAAAGCAGCCATGGACGAAAAGCGATGCGGCGATCCGGCGGCAGGGTCTCCGGCTGGCGCGCGACAAGCCAGGTGCCGAGAACCGCTGCAATCGCGAGATAGAACCCAAACAGGCTGCGCCATCCTGCAACGGCAATCAGGGCCTGTGCCAGCGCCGGTGCCAGCATCGGCACAAGGATGAACAGGGTGAACATGAAGGACATGATACGGGCCATGGCATCACCCTCGAACTGATCGCGGATCATCGCGCGTGTGGCGATCTTCGGGCCGGACACACCGACGCCCTGCAGAAACCGGCCGAACAGCAACATCTCGAATGATCCGGCCAGCAGGGCGATCCCTGTTCCAAGCGCGTAGACCGCAAGGCCCAGCACCAGCGCCTTCTTGCGCCCGATCGCATCTGACAGTGGCCCGAGCAGCAGTTCGCCGAAGGCCATGCCGAGGATGAAGAGCGATATGACGTGCTGGGTGGACAGCGGCGGGGAAACGTCGAGCGCCACGCCGATCTGGCGCAGTCCCGGCAGGAGCGCGTCGATGCTGAGCGAGGTCAGGGAGGTCAGGCAGGCGTAGAGCGCGATGCGTTCGCGAAAGTGGGGCATATGTGTCATCGATTGTCTGGATGAGAGCGCATCGAGCCTCTATCCATCCCGTTTCCCGAAAAATCGTCTGCCGAAGGGCAGGTGGTGACGCGGTATGTCATCACGCCGGCACCCGGATCATCGCCCTTAGCCCGCCCAGCGGGCTGTCGGACAGGGTGACATTGCCGCCATGGCTGCGCGCGATGTCACGGGCGATGGCAAGGCCAAGGCCGGTGCCGGAACTGTCGAGGTTGCGCGCTTCATCGAGCCGGAAGAACGGCTTGAAGACGTCGTCGCGGGATCGTTCCGGAATGCCGGGCCCATCGTCATCGACGGTGATCGTCAGCCATTTGCCGCTGTGGCGCGCGTCTATATGCACCGTGTTGGCGTAGCGATAGGCGTTCGACGCCAGATTGGCCACAAGACGGGTGAAGGCGTTCGGCCGCACACGGATCAGGTCGTCGCCCTCGACGGATGTCGTCAAAGCCTTGCCGTGGAGTTCTGCCTCCGCCTCGAGACGGATCATCAGGTCGTTCAGCCGCAGCTGCCCGACGTCCTCCTCGGCCTCGCCACGGGCAAAGGCGAGATAGCCCTCCAGCATGCTCTGCATGTCCTCGACATCCTGATTGAGATTGTCGAGGTCAGGGCTGGTGCCGGCCAATGCCAGTTGCAGCTTGAAGCGCGTCAATATGGTGCGCAGGTCGTGGCTGACACCGGTCAGCATGGCCGTGCGCTGTTCAATCTGTCGTTCGATACGCTCGCGCATCTGGATGAAGGCAAGGCCGGCTCGCCGGATCTCCTCGGCGCCGCGCGGCGAGAAATCGTCGATCTTCTGGCCCTTGCCGAAGCTTTCGGCGGCCTTTGCCAGCGTCAGGATCGGCCGGATCTGGCCGCGCAGGAAAAGGATCGCGATGGCCAGCAGCACGAGCGAGGCGCCGACCATCCAGACGATGAAGATATGGGTGTTGGAGGCATAGGCCTGGTTGCGGCGGGCATAGACCCGCAGGATACGATCGCCATCGATCTTGATGCGGATCTCGACGAGGTTCGAGTTTCCAACGGTGTCAATCCAGAAGGGCAGCCGGATCTGCCGGGAGATTTCCTCGCTGAGGATCTGGTCGAGAATTTCGAAGAAGGGCTTCGGGCGCGGTGCCGGCAATTCGCCGTCGGGTTCGACGGATATATTGAGGCTCAGCCGGTCGCGGGCAATGCGAATGATGTCCGCATAGTCTCCCTCCGGTTCCGCCGATATCAGGTCGATGACCGCCGCGATATCGCTGGTGACCGCGGCCGACAGGCGCTGTGTCACCATCTGCCAGTGCCGCTCCATGAAGACGAAGGCGACGACGGATTGCAGGAGCACCATCGGAATGATGACGATCAGCAGCGAGCGGGCATAGAGGCCCATGGGCAGGCGCCTGCGCATCCAGCGGGTCGCGCGTTTCCAGTAGCCGTCCCCGACCTTGGCTGCGATCCTCAGGCGGTCGCGTCGCAGGAAATCATAGCTCGCCATGCACAGCCTTTGCGGTCACGATCTTTCCTAGTCGATGCTCAGCCGGTAGCCGATGCCGCGCACCGTCTGCAGGAAAACGGGGTTCGACGGGTCATCCTCGATCTTGCGCCGGAGACGGTTGATCTGCACGTCGATAGTGCGTTCACCGACTTCTGCATCGTCGCTGACCAGTTCGTGACGCGGGATGGTCTCGCCGGCGCGCTGGGAGAACAGCATCATGATGTCCTGTTCGCGGTCGGTGAGCCGGATATGATCTGCGCCGCGCCGCAATTCCTTGCGCACCACGGAAAACGTAAACGGCCCGAAAATGACCTGCTCGACCTTCGGCGCCTGGGCGGGCGCATTGCGGCGCAGGATATTGTTGATGCGCAGGACCAGCTCGCGCGGATCGAAGGGTTTCGGCAGATAATCGTCGGCGCCGGCCTCGAGGCCCTCGATGCGGGCATTGGCTTCGGCCAGCGCCGTCAGCATGATGATCGGCACGGTCTTGATCTTGCGCAGGCTCTGGGTCAGCGAGATTCCGGTTTCGCCGGGCATCATCACATCGACGATCAGCAGATCGTAGTCGATGCCGTTCAGCTTGCGGCGGGCCTCGTCGGCGTCGCCGGCGACGGTGACGCGAAATCCCTGTTCGACCAGATAGCGATTGAGCAGGTCGCGGATGCGCCGGTCGTCGTCAACCACCAGCAGGTGGGCGGCATCGTCTGAGATCCTCGTCGTCTTCGTCATGTTGGCCAAGCCCTGTCTCTAGCGGTCGGTGCCGCTTGTATCACTGCCGGTCTTCATCCCGCCCAGAAAGCGTTTCACCGTTTCGCGCGCGCCGGGTCCTGTTTTTGCCAGTGCCGCTGCTATGCGTCGGGACTGTGGCTCGGCAAGGGCATGGGCGAAGGCTTTTCCTTCGCGCGTGGTATAGAGCTTGCGCTGGCGACGATCCTCGGGTCCGGCGACCTGATGGATATAGCCGCTGTCGATCAATTGCTTCAGGACACGGGCAAGGCTTTGCTTGGTGATCTTCAGGGTTTCCAGAAGATCGGCCACCGTCATGCCGGGTTCGCGGTCAACGAAGTGGACGACGCGGTGATGGGCACGCCCGAAACCGCGCCTTTCCAGGATCGCATCGGGATCGGAAATGAAATCGCGATAGGCAAAAAACAGCAGTTCGATAATCTCGTAGTCGATGACACCGTCATCGTTTCCCGGAGCGATCGCCGCCAGTTCCGGACGGGTGTCTTTGGGCTGTCCTGCCACGCGGTCGTTTCCTTTCACTCAGCCTGCACTTGACGACACAGTCATCAGGATATGTCAGCTTTATTGACATATTTTTCAGATTGATAGCATCAATCATTCCGGATGCCATGAACCTGCGCTTCCGTGCTTCGCAAGATAGGCGGTGACGTGCCGATCGCCAATCCACAATCTGCAATTCGCAATTCGTGGAACAGGCTTGTGTGCATTGTCGCAAGAGGGTGGAGACCGTGCGGTGGTCGCTGTGGCCAAAAAACGCTGCCGGGCGGAAGCTGCGTGATCCACAATAATCCATGCAAAAACGGCGGCCCGCGAAGGCCGCCGTTTTTGTCGTGTCGCTGCTGTTACTGGTAGACGTAGACGATCTGGCGGGTCGCTGGGTCGACCAGAACCTGGCGATCATTGACCCGTGCATAGCGATATTGGTAATCCGGGACTTCGACCATGGTCACGGTCTCCGGCACTGTGCCACCGACGATGATGTCGCCATCGATCGTCACGGTTTCGACAGGGTTGGTGTCGATATAGGTGCGCACCAGTTCCGGCGGATTGACCTCGCCGACGCGGCCAAGCAATTCGTCACCCGGCTGCGGATCCGGCGCGGCGACGGCACTGCTTGTCGTTTCATAGGTGACGACAGGCACGCCAAGGTCGACGCGGTGCTGTTCGACGATCATCGGCTGACCGCCCTGGTCGACCGACAGGTTCTCGGCAAAGACCCAGCCCCGCATGCCATTGACGTCGATGCGGCACCAGTTGCTGCCCTCGATGCAGCCATCGAGCACGCCGGCACTGCCGCGCGTTGCGAGACCGACGGTTGGATATTCCGTCCCGGGCCCGGACTGGATGTTGAGATCGGTGACGGTCGTCACGCTCATCTGGGCAAAGGCAAGCGACGTCGTCGCCGCAAGGGCAAAGCCGCTCAAGGCGATCATGTGGCGCAATTTCAGGGTGGGTTTCATGGTCTCGTTCTCCAATCTGACAATGCCACCAAAACGCCGGCGGGGCGGGGATGTTCCCCGCGGAACTTCACGAAATATGAAAATGTAAAATACTGGAATCGTTCCGTTTTCATGGGAACTTTTTGCGGGCCCGCTGGTTTATGGGCCGAACCGGAGATCGCCACCATGCAGCCACAATTGCCCCATGACCACCACACTGCCGCCGCGCAGCTTCGGCCGGTGGTCGTCACCGTCGTCACACTCAAAATCATGGTCTTTGCCTTGCTGATGACCACGCTCAACCTCCCGGCGCCGATCCATGCACCGGTGGAAATTGCCTCGATCCGTTAGTCGTCCCCTGTACTCAGCCGGCAGCTTCGCTATATCTGGGTCGATCTTTGGACCTGGTCCGTTCCTTCGGGTGCGACCCTATCGTTGGACCCGACCCAATCTTCGGGCATGAGAGGTACGGACAGCATGCTACAGGCGGGCGTTATCCCGGTTACCCATTTCCAGCAGAATTGCACGGTGCTGTTTGACACCGAAACCAAGGAAGGCGTGATCGTCGATCCCGGTGGCGACGTCGATGTCATCCTCGAAACGGTCACAGGCAACGGCATCACACTGAAGGCGATCTGGCTGACCCATGGTCATATAGACCACGCCGGTGGCGCCAAGGAACTCAAGGAAGCGCTGGGTCTCGATATCATCGGCCCGCACAAGGACGATCTGCCCCTGCTCGAAAAACTCGAAACGCAGGCTGAGCACTTTGGCCTGGCGATGAAAGTCCAGAACGTCATCCCGGACCAGTGGCTGGAGGATGGCGATACGGTCTCCTTCGGCAATCACCTTTTCGAAGTCCTGCATTGTCCAGGTCATGCGCCGGGCCACGTCGTCTATTTCAACCGCGAACAGGGTTTCGCGCATGTCGGCGACGTCTTGTTCCGCGGGTCGATCGGGCGCACCGATCTGCCGGGCGGCGACCACCAGCAGCTTCTCGATTCCATCCGCGACAAGATCCTGCCGCTGGGCGATGGCGTCGGGTTCATCTGCGGTCATGGCCCCGGCGGCCAGATCGGCGAGGAGCGGCGAACCAACCCCTATCTGCGCGGGCTCTGACGCGCCTCAGGACGCAAAAAAGGCATGCGCCGCAAAGCGCATGCCTTTGAATGTTGTCTGACCGTGGTCGCGATCAGCCGGCGGTGCAGAAATAGTCGCGACCGTCATAGCCGCGGAACGTCCCGGAGTTCGGGTTGAACGAGCGGTATCGCTGCGAGCAGTAACGGTACCAAGCCGGAGACCAGGGTTCGACCGACCCGTAGGTCTGCTGTACGACGACCGGACGCTGGCGGCGATAGACCGGGCGCGGCTCGTAATATTCGGGCTCCGGATCGATATAGACGCGTTCCCGGTAGCGCGGCTGCGAATTGGCGATGGCACCACCGATGATCACGCCGGTTGCAAGGCCGAGTGCGCCGAGTGCTATGCCGTCGCCGCGATCACTATCATGATGGCGACGATGACGGCGCCAATCTTCCGCATGGGCGACCGACAGCGTCGGCAGAACGGTCGCCGTTGCAACGATTGCAAGAACTGCTGCTTTGATGAACGTATTCATTGGTTTAATCCTGTGCATGGTCCGGATCACATTCCGTCCTTCATGATGAAAACAGAGTAGTGTGGCGAAACTGAATGCAGGCTGAACGAAAAAACCCGGCAGACCGCCGGGCTTCAACGTGAACGATTTTGCGGGTGCGGCCTTAGCCGTCGACCTGCAGGTTGACCGCCTTTGGCCCCTTGCCGCGGCGATCCGGTTCCGTGTCGAAGCTGACCTTCTGGTTTTCCGAAAGTCCGTTCAGGCCGGATGCCTGCACGGCAGAAATATGGACGAAGATATCGGCGCCACCATTGTCCGGTTTGATAAATCCAAAGCCCTTGTCGGTGTTGAAGAATTTTACAATGCCAGTCTCGGCCATGCGTCAGGTCCTTTTTCCTCTGCCCGGAGGAGCGGCGGGCAGCATCACATTATATGCCCATGGGGGCGGGGGCAGGCAGTTCTCGACTAAGAGGAAAGGATCCTGTCATTACAGCCAGTCATCAAACAGACTGCCTTGCGGCGGCCTCTTCATCCGACTGCCCGGAGCATTTTGCGTCTCCGGCGCGCATTATTCTAGGTCTTCCCATGTTCGCAAAATGCCCGAACACAGTAAGATTGATGGGTTTAGTTTAAATTGGCAAGCAAAAGTTTTTTGAAGGTCCGACGCCAAGTGGCATTGTTCAAAAACCGCGCATCTGCCGCTTTTTCGATTTTTAGGGTTTTGTATCGCAAGCTATTGAAATCATGGAATTTTACGATATTTATGCGGAAATTCTGGGCTGATTGCGTCCTTTCATGTCGCTTGCTGCCCGGCCGAACGGGCCGGCAGGACCGAGCAGATTTATTAACCGTTTGATAAAACTGGCTTCTGAAACCTTTTGTCCTGATGGAGGATTTAGTCATCCGCTCTGGCGCAATACGGTTTCTTTGGCATTGAACGGATGCTTCCTGGCGCAGGGCGCAAGCATATCCCCGCACGGGACAAATGCACGGGAAGTAACACCAAGTCTCGATGGTCGGAGCTTCTCGGCCCGGATCGGTCCGGATTGATGCTGGTTTGACGATCCTGCGCGGCCGGATGTCCCGGTGCTTGCCAGGCACCGGTCATGATCATAGCGGGGCGAGAAGTTGCGGGCTCGAGGGCATGCTGTCGATGGCCGGCCCGCTCTTCAGCAGGAGACCCTTGCCGATCAGCATCAGGCCGGCGAGCGCAAGCAGCGCGATCATCGCCAGAACGAGGGTCTCGATCGGATTGAGCCGGGCAAGGAAGCCGTGGCGCGGTGGTGTGGACATATCAGGCGTCATGGTGGGCAGCTTCCGAAATCAGGCCGCGCAGTTGCCAGCGCCACAGGCTGAAAGACGTCGCCGCCATCAGCGAGACAATGATCAGAAGCATGCCGATCTGGATATGGCGTTCGGCGCTTGAGGCGCGCGACAGTTCGACCAGGGATGCGCCTTCAACGGCGGGAATGCCACCCGTATGCATTGATCGGTCGGCCATTGACTCGGTCGTACGCCAAGCGCTCGAATGCGCGCCCGCCATCGCCGCTCCGGCCGTGCCGGCCGCCGCGGATGTCGTCAACGCCGCACCCAACGTCGTTGCCGGTTGCGGTTCAGCCGCGGCCTGTGTTCCGACACCCATGGTCATCAGCATGCCGATGGCGATTGTGCCCAGCGCCAGATGGGCCCGCCACCGCATGGGCCGCGCCGCCCTGCGTGTCGCGCCGATTTCGTGGTCGAGACCCATCGTTCCGTCCTTCAATGCCATGCAGATTGCCAAGCCCTAAAAAAGCGCAGGAAACCGGCTGGACAAGGACCGAATTGCGGCGGGCCACGTCTTTTGTTGCGGCAAAATAAAGGCATGAGAAAATTGAGGAAACATGCTGATTTTTATTAACAAATTGCAAATTTCCTTAGTGAATTCTGGTCCGCGCGATGGCGCGGCACAGACCCAATTCAATCGCCCGAAAACGGAGTCTTTTCAGCGCGCTGGCGGAAAATGCCGACAGTTTGATTCATCTTTTGTGCGGATGCCGGGACCGAAATTTTGTCAGGGTGACGCATTTTCGTGTCGGGGTGCCGGATTCCGTGGCCTTTGCGCTTGAAACGCCTGTCGTCTTTCGACATACACCTAACCGCTATGGAGCCGCGTGTTGCTCCAGAGGCGACATGCTGTTTCAACCAGTTCAGGAAACCTGACCCATGGCCTTTCTTGCCGACATCCTTTCCCGTGTGAAGCCCTCCGCCACCATCGCCGTTTCCCAGAAAGCCCGCGAGCTGAAAGCCAAAGGGCGCGATGTCATCGGTCTGGGCGCCGGCGAGCCGGATTTCGATACGCCGGACAATATCAAGAAGGCGGCGATCGACGCGATCAACCGTGGCGAGACGAAATACACACCGGTTTCGGGCATTCCGGAACTGCGCGAGGCCATCTCCAAGAAGTTCAAGCGCGAAAACAATCTCGACTACACGGCAGCGCAGACGATTGTCGGCACCGGTGGAAAGCAGATTCTTTTCAACGCCTTCATGGCCACCATGAACGCAGGCGATGAAGTCGTTATTCCAACACCTTACTGGGTGTCCTATCCGGAAATGGTGTCGATCTGCGGGGGTACGCCGGTGTTTGTCGCGACGACGCAGGAAAACAATTTCAAGCTGCGCGCCGAAGACCTCGACAAGGCGATCACCGAGAAGACCAAGTGGTTCATCTTCAATTCGCCGTCGAACCCGTCGGGTGCCGCCTACAGCCATGACGAACTGAAGGCGCTGACGGACGTGCTCCTGAAGCACCCGCATGTCTGGATCCTGACCGACGACATGTACGAGCACCTGACCTATGGCGACTTCAAGTTCGCGACCCCGGTCGAGGTCGAGCCGAAGCTCTATGATCGCACCCTGACCATGAACGGCGTTTCCAAGGCCTATGCGATGACCGGATGGCGCATCGGCTACGCCGCCGGCCCGCTGGAGCTGATCAAGGCGATGGACATGATCCAGGGCCAGCAGACCTCCGGCGCCTGCTCGATCGCCCAGTGGGCGGCCGTCGAGGCGCTGAACGGCACGCAGGCTTTCATTCCGGAAAACAAGAAGATATTCGAAGGCCGCCGCGATCTCGTCGTGTCGATGCTCAACCAGGCGACCGGCATCGAGTGCCCGTCACCGGAAGGTGCGTTCTACGTCTATCCGTCCTGCAAGGGGCTGATCGGCAAGACGGCACCGACCGGCAAAGTTATCGAGACCGACGAGGATTTTGTTTCGGAACTGCTGGAATCCGAAGGTGTCGCCGTTGTTCACGGCTCGGCCTTTGGTCTGGGCCCGAACTTCCGCATCTCCTATGCGACATCAGAAGAATTGCTGGAAGAAGCCTGCAAGCGCATCCAGCGCTTCGCCGCCGCCTGCAAGTAAAGTTCGCCATTTGAAAATCGGCTCCGCCGGAAACGGCTGAGCCCATTCTGTTTGGGGATCGCAGGGGACGGACAGTCCGTGCCGCCATGACCCTTTGTCGCCGGCGTAATGAAGCCAAAGCCGGCTACCCGGCACGGGCGCAGGGCATAGCCGGAAGAGACTGGCGTTAAGCCTGGTCCGGGGCGTGATCGTTGAGGATCAGCTGCATGAAAGTCAGGTCCAGCCAGCGGCCGAACTTGGTGCCGACTTCGCGCATCTGGCCGGTCACTTCGAAGCCGAGCGTCTCGTGCAGGCGGATCGAGCCGGCATTGCCTGTCTCGATGCCGGCGACCATGACATGTTTGCCGCAGCCCTTGGCGCGCTCGATCAGGGCAAGCATCAACTGACGACCGATGCCGCCGCCGCGCTGGGTTTTCTCGACATAGACGGAATGTTCGACGGTGTGCCGGTAGCCGTCAAAGGCGCGCCAGTCGCCAAACGAGGCGTAACCGGCGACGAGACCGTCTTGGGTCACCGCAACCAGCACCGGATAGCCGCTGCGGACCCGGTCGGCGAGCCAGTTGGCGCGGTTGGCGATGTCGACTTCGCGCTCGTTCCAGATCGCAGTGGTGTTGGCGACGGCGTCGTTGTAGATGGCGCAGATTGCCGCCAGATCGTTTTCGTCTGCATCCCGTATCTGCACTGAAATCCCCGTCCTTGTCGCTGTGGTGGTCGCTGTTGGCTCACGCGGTGGCGTGTTGCCACAGTCCGGCGCGGGCAACAACTCTCCAAAACAAAAATCCCGCCACGCGGGCGGGATTTTCCAGATGTCTTATCGCCGAAAGGCTCAGGCAGCCTGATCCAGCGTCGGATAGTCGGTGTAGCCCTTTGCACCGCCACCATAGAAGGTCTGCTGATCCGGCGTGTTGAGCGGCGCATCATCCTTCAGGCGCTCGACCAGGTCCGGATTGGCGATGAACGGCTTGCCGAAGGCGACGAGATCGGCATGACCCTTTTCGACAGCCTCGAGCGCCAGCGCGCGGTCATAGCCATTGTTGGCCATCCAGGCGGCTGCACCGCCCGCATTCTTGTAGGCTGCCCGCAGCGCATCATAGTCAAAGGGCGTGTCGCCCTGCTGGAAGTCGCGCGGACCGCCGGTGGCACCTTCGATGATGTGGATATAGGCGAGCTTGTACTTGGCCAGGCCTTCGACGACATGGGCAAACAGCGGCTGTGCATCCGGATCGGAGGCGTCATTGGCGGGGGTCACCGGCGAGATGCGGATGCCGGTCTTGCCGTCGCCGATTTCCTTGGTGATCGCATCGGTCACTTCGAACAGGAAGCGCGCGCGATTCTCGATGGCGCCGCCATAGGCGTCGGTGCGGACATTGGAGCCCGAGCGCAGGAACTGGTCGATCAGATAGCCGTTGGCGGCATGGATCTCGACACCGTCAAAACCCGCATCGATCGCGGCGCGGGCGGCCTTGCGGTAATCCTCGACGATACCTGGGATTTCCGAAAGTTCGAGGGCACGCGGCTCGGACGTGTCGGCAAAGGTGCCGGTGCCGTCGTCATTGATCAGGTAGGTCTTGGACTTCGCCTGGATCGCCGAAGCGGAGACCGGCTTGCCGCCATCCGGCTGCAGCGAAGTGTGGGAGATACGGCCGACATGCCACATCTGCACGACGATCTTGCCGCCTGCTTTGTGCACGCCGTCTGTGACGGCCTTCCAGCCATCCAGTGCTTCCTTGGTGTAGAGACCGGGAACGTCGGCATAACCCTGTCCCTGGTGGGTGATCGCGGTGGCCTCGGTGATCAGCAGGCCGGCCGAGGCGCGCTGCTCGTAGTAGGCGGCGACAAGCGGGCCGGGCACGGCCTTGGGCGACCGGTTGCGGGTCAGCGGCGCCATGACGATCCGGTTGGAAAGCGTGATGTCGCCGATCGTGATGGGGTCAAACAATGTGGGCATGGGATTATCCATTTCAGGGTTGGGATTGGGTCTTGGGAGAGGGCGTGTAGAGCGCGGATCAGAGCGTCCTGCTGATATCGGTGAGGAAGGCCGCGATTGTCTCTTCGTTGCGTCGATAGAAGATCCACTGGCCGACCCTGCGGGTGCTGACCAGTCCGGCACGTTGCAACGTTGCCAGATGGGCTGAAACGGTCGATTGCGACAGGCCGCAGCGCTCGAACTGGCTGGCGCAGACGCCCATGTCGAGCGGATGCTCCTGGTTTGAAAAATGCGCCTGCGGTTCCTTCAGCCAGGCGAGCATTTCGATGCGCTTGGGGTGGGCCAGCGCTTTCAGGATTTCGTCCTTGTCCATCGTCCGTTTCCGATCATCGATCGCTTCGAAATCGCCAAATCGCGATTTATCGATATATGGATCGGAAATTCCCGATATCAAGTCACGAAGCCGTGAAATCGAAATCTGCCGACGGTTCAGCTGGTAAACCTGCCTGCCGATCAGGCAAAAAAAAGGACCGCAAGAAAACTTGGGTCCTGTAAGGTTGAAGGTTTCCAAAACCTCCAGAGGGGAACAGCTGCTGCGGCGGCACTGGGAGGAAAATGGGCCACCGAAACTGCAACAGCTGAACTGGATATGGAAAGCCGCTGCGCCGATTTCAAGAGCTGGCAGTGTAAATCAATACAACCATGCGGTGATCTCGAAAAAAGCGCAAAAAAAGAGGGCCACAAGAAAACTTGGGCCCTTTATAGTTATGAAGGTAATTAACCTCCAGAGGGGAACAGCTGCTGCGGTGGCACTGGGAGGAAAAAAGCCACCAAACTGCATCAGCTGCAGTCGGTATGATGGTTTTTTGTGCGCTTAGCAATTAATCCTTATGCATGTCAGCCATGTGCTGGGCGCACCGCTGCGCATAAAACAGGCGTATTGTTCGTGCTTGCGCGGCGGAGAATTCCAATGAGGCAGCAAAATCATGATAAAACAAAGGCTTGCCGACGGGTATCAGGCAAGCCTTTTATTTGAGCAGTTTTTCAAGCCGTCAGAAACTCCAGTTGCGCGCCTTTGCGACGATGAAATCGCGAAAAACCTTCAGCTTTGCGGCGTTCTTCATCTCGTCGGGGTAGCAGAAATAGGTATCGAAGGAGGGGATGTCGGCCCCGATCGGCAGCTGGATCAGGCCGGGATCGCGCCCGACAATATAGTCCGGAAGCATGGCAACGCCGATGCCCAGCAGGCAGGCGCGCTTGATCGAGGTCTGGCTGTTGATCTGCAGGTGCGAGGGGCGCGGATTGTCGCTGTCGCGCCCGGCGATTTCCAGCCAGTTGACGTCCAGCAGATAGTTGGGCGCCGGCTCTCCGAAGGTGATGATGCGATGATTGTCGAGATCCTCGACGCTCTGCGGTTCGCCGAACTTGTTGATGTAGGAGGGGGCTGCATAGACGTGCATGTGCACGGTGAAGAGCTTGCGCTGGATGAGGTCGGACTGCTGCGGCTGGCGCAGCCGGATGGCGCAGTCGGCATGGCGCATGTTCACGTCCAGCTCCTCATTGTCGAGGATCAACTGGACCTGCATTTCCGGATAGAGCGAGAGGAATTCCTGGACCTTGTCGGTCAGCCAGCCCTGGCCGAGCCCGACCGTCGTGGTGATGCGCAGCTTGCCCGACGGCTTGTCGGTTGTCTCTGTCAGCTGGACCTTGACGCTTTCCAGCTTCATCAGCACTTCATGGGCGGTGCGATAGAGGATTTCGCCCTGTTCGGTGAGGATCAGGCCGCGCGCGTGGCGGTGGAACAGCTTGATGCCGACATCCTGCTCCAGTGACGAGACCTGGCGGCTGATGGCGGATTGCGACAGATGCAGCTTGTCGGCTGCGTGGGTAAAGGATCCCGCTTCTGCCGCCGCATGAAAAATGCGCAGTTTGTCCCAGTCTAGCGGCATGCTTTCCCCCATATGCGATCGTGACGGAAAATGCCCTCGCTTTTCCCGCCCGCCAGCCGTTTGGTCTGTTCCCACTCCGGAGCGGGTGGTTCCGCTCCGATTGTTCGCGGCTTCTATTCGGCCGCAATTGCGACGGGCATGTGACCCGCCAGGTATTTTTCCGCTTCGAGCGCCGCCATGCAGCCCATGCCAGCCGCGGTGATAGCCTGACGATAAATGTCGTCGGTCACATCGCCGGCTGCATAAATTCCTGGAATATCAGTGGCAGTTGAATCCGGTGCTGTCCAGAGGTAGCCGTTCGGCTTGATCCGCAGCTTGTCCTTGAACAGTTCGACCGCCGGTGCATGGCCGATCGCCACGAAGACACCGTCGATCGGCATGGCGCTTTCCGCCCCGGTCTTGGTGTTGCGCAGCGTCACACCGCTGACGGAGGCCGGCATGGGCGGCTTTGGCGGCGTGCCGGTATAGGCGGTCACCTCGTGATCCCAGATGATCTTGACGTTCGGCTTGGCAAACAGGCGTTCCTGCAGGATGCGCTCCGCGCGAAAGCTGTCGCGGCGGTGAATGACGGTCACGGTCTTTGCCAGGTTCGACAGATAGAGCGCTTCCTCGACGGCCGAATTGCCGCCGCCGACGACGATCACGTCCTTGTTGCGATAGAAGAAGCCGTCGCAGGTGGCGCAGGCCGAGACGCCGAAGCCCATGAATGCAGGTTCGCTCTCGATCCCGAGCCACTTGGCTTTTGCGCCGGTGCAGATGATCAGCACGTCGGCTGTCCAGTCGGTGCCGCTGTCGGTCTTCAGCCGGAAGGGACGCACCGACGTGTCGACGTCGGTCACCAGGTCATTGACGATCTCGGCGCCGACATGCTGCGCCTGCTTGAGCATCTGCTCCATCATCCAGGGCCCCTGGACCGGATCGGCATAGCCCGGATAATTCTCGACATCGGTGGTGATCATCAACTGCCCACCCTGTTCCATGCCGGCGATCAGCACGGGATTGAGCATGGCACGCGCCGCATAGATCGCCGCCGTATAACCGGCCGGACCGGAGCCGATGATGAGAACCTTGGTGTGGCGGGATGTCATGGTCGAAATCCTTGCGCCCCGGGGCGGCAATGCCTGTCCTGCAGCGGGCGTGTGAATGTGTTTCAGAGCTTGCCTTAGTTTAGGGATTCCGGGTGCCTTGTTTCAAGGGCAAGACGTGCGATACACACAGGTGGATGGCTCGGAAGAGGTCTTTGACAAGGTTTTTGTTCATGGATGACTGGATCTGCTCGTCGGCCAGGCCATATGGATGCTAGGAACACGCGGGTTTAGGTAAGAATTTTTAAAGGCAGGCCGTGAACAAACGACAACACCCCTATCCGTTCCGGACGGTGACGGATTTCGCGAATGATAGAAATCTTGTCGATCGCATGCTGACATGGCTGGATACCCAGAGGGTTTCGTCCAGGCGTAAAAAGACCGCCGAGCATGTTCCTCTTGACCTGCTGCAACCCAAGGCGTTCCGTCCACTGGGCGCGGGCGATATGCCGCTAGTTTTCCTTGCGCACAACGACTTCAAGTTCATGCGATCGCTACTGGCGCATTATCGGGCGCTGGGCGTGACACGGTTCATCTGTGTCGATGATCGCTCGGACGATGGAACGCGGGAGTTTCTCTGTGCCCAGTCGGATGTCGATGTTTGGGTGTCTGGCGTCCGCTACCGGGAGGCAAAGCGGGGCAAGCTTTGGCGCGAGTGGCTCTTTGCCCGTTATGGCAAGAACCGCTGGTATCTCAATATCGATGCCGACGAATATCTGGTCTATGACGAATGCGACAAGCGCCGCTTGCCCGATCTCATCCAGCACTTGGAGAGCCGCGGTATTCGTCGTTTGTCCGCACCGATGATCGACATGTATCCTGCCGGCAGCGTTGCCTCTTTCACGTTCGATGGCACGGATGACCGCAGACCCTGGGACGTCGCGAACTCGATTGACGGCGACGGTTACGTCATCGAGCGCATGAAACGGTTTGCCAGCCTGTGCGGAGGTCCGCGCGTCCGAAAGTTCGGGACGGAAGCCGAGTTGATGAAATATCCCCTGTTATACTGGGACGACGCCTGCAGCTACGGCGTCAGCATTCACCAGCCTCTGCCGTTCGAACGTAATTTTCAGCCGATTCTGGGCGTCTTGCTGCATTTCAAGTTTTTCGCCGATTTCCAGCAGAAAACGCAGGATGCCGTCGCCGACAAACAGTATTTCAACGGAGCGCAAGAGTATCAGCGGATCCTCGATGCTGTCGCGGAAAGCGGCGAGCTGGACTTTGTGTATGCAGGCACCGTCGAATATAAAGGGGTGAAGCAATTGCTGGATCTCGGCTTTATGCGGTCACCCTGGACCTTGTAGGAAATTCTGGATTTTGTAGGAAATATGGTAACGCCATGCGCATTGGGACAATCGCCTATTATCTGAATGTCGTGCGCGCGTTTGTTCTGCCCGGCCATTTTCGCATCGGCAGCAAGAGCCAGATTCTCTCTGGTGCCTATATCAATGCCTATCGTGGCACTGTGCGGATCGGAAAACGGGCGAAGATCAATCGCGGTGCGATCATCGATGCGCAGAAGGGCTCGATCGTTCTGGGCGACAATGTTTCGATCAATCCCTACAGCATACTCTATGGTCTCGGCGGCATCACGATCGGAGACCATGTGCGCATCGCTGCGCAGGTTGTCATCGTCTCCTTTGATCACAATTACCAGGACCGCAAGAAACCGATCACCATGCAGGGCGTCACCCTAAAGCCGATTGTCATTGAAGATGATGTCTGGATCGGCGCCGGTGCAAAGATCCTTGGCGGCTCGTATGTTGCACGCGGCTGTATCATAGGCGCCAATGCGGTCGTCAAAGGCAGAACTGAGCCCTACGGAATTTACGTTGGAAGCCCGGCGGTCCGTCTGAAGGATCGGGGGACGGATGACGGGACGCTCTTGCTGGAAACGTGAAAAGCCAATAGCTGATAATCCGAGTGCCGGGCTTTTCCGGATAACGCCTGCCGGATTGACGCCCGCCGGCAACTCGGGAGCGAAGGTTGCCGTTTCAAGGATCTCAACGCATGGCTTTACGCGCTGAACTCGATGCGATCGACCTGAAGATCCTGCGGGAACTTCAGCAGGATGGTCGCATGACCAATGTGGAACTGGCCGCGCGGGTCGGCATTTCCGCACCGCCCTGCCTGAGGCGTGTCCGCAAGCTGGAAGAGGCGGGCGTCATCAAGGGCTACAGGGCGATGCTTAACGCCTCTTCGCTCGGGTATGAACTCGTCGCCTTCTGCATGGTTGGTCTCAAGCATCAGGCCGATGGCAACCTCAAGGCGTTTTCCGCGATGACCGTTGACTGGCCCCTTGTCCGCCAGGCATGGATGGTGTCCGGCGAGACTGATTTTCTACTGGAGTGCGTGGCGGAGAACCTTGCGGCATTTCAGGATTTTGTTATTGAGGAACTGATAGCGACCGACAATGTCGATGCCGTCAGAACCATGTTGACCATCCGGCAGATCAAGAACATCGGTTTGGTCCAGGTATAGTTTGATACGCAGGCATTGCGTCGGCAGTGTTGCGTCCAGCCAAGTTAGGAATATCCGTTGAACAAGCTGCTGAGGTCGCTCCGAAACAGATACCGCAAATTGTTTCAGGTGCGTTCTGTGACGATCTCGGGCATCCAGATTAACTGCGCGCCGGGTCATATACCAGATTCTGTGCGGCACGCGCTTTACAAGGATATTTACGAGGATACCGAACGCGTTCTCATTGCCAAGGTCGTCAAACCGGGCATGAAGGTGCTGGAGATTGGCACAGGGATCGGCTTCATCAGCCTTCTGGCAACCCGCCTGGCCGGCGATGGCAATGTGGTTTCGTTCGAGGCCAACCCGGAGCTGGAACCCATTATTCGAGACAACTTTGCGCGCAACAATCGTGTGCCCAATCTCGTGATGAATGCTGTCACGGTCGATGGACAGCCAATCAGCTTTTTCAGAAGCGACAACATCATTTCCTCAAGCCTCTATGACCGCAAACGCCAGGACGAGAAGATTACCGTCCAGAGCACGGCGCTGGCGGACATTCTCGAGCAGCACGATCCGAATGTCCTGATCATGGATGTGGAGGGCGCGGAAATCGATCTCCTCGGCGCTGGCAGCCTCAAGAGCATCCAGCACATCATCGTCGAAGTTCACCCGCATATTGTCGGTGACGAGAAAATAGCGTTGCTGCTGAAGAGCCTTGAGGAGCGCGGGTTTATGATCAAGGAGCGTATCCGCAAGACGGCTTATCTTGTAAGGCCAGCCTGACGGGACCTGTGAATGACCAAACTGCCGATTTCCGCCTTCATCATCTGCCTGAACGAGGAAGCCTATCTCGGCAATTGCATCGAGAGCCTGGAAAGCTGCGCCGAGATCGTCATCGTCGATTCCGGATCGACGGATGGCACGGCGGCGCTGGTGCAGTCCTATGTCGACAAGGGCTGGCCGATCCGGTTCCTGTTCGAGGCCTGGCGCGGTTATGCCGGGCAGAAGCAGTTTGCGCTGGAGCAATGCACGCAGGACTGGTGCCTGAACATCGATGCCGACGAACGGCTGGACGCGCCGCTGCGGTCCTTGTTGCCGACATTGCTGGCAGCGCCTGCCGAAACGGTGGGATGGCGCATTGCGCGCCGGCCCTATCTTGTCGGCTATGGCTATACGCCCGAAAAGGTCCGCGAGCGCAAGAACCTGCGGCTGATCCGTCGGGGGCGGGGTGCTTATGATCTTGCCCAGACAGTCCATGAGGGCATCGTGCCCGATGGCAGGGTCGAGGCCGCGGCGACCGGCAGTCTTTTGCACTACCGGCCGCTGATCATCGACGAACAGATCCTGAAAGAAAACAGGTACTCGACGCTCAAGGCCGACCAACAATTTGCCGCCGGCAAGCCGCTGCGCGCCTACAAGATGATCTTCGGCCCGCCGCTGTATTTCCTGCGGCTGTATTTTCGCAACGGTCTCTGGCGCTGCGGTTTTCCCGGCTTTATCGAGGCTGCGACCGGAGGGGTTTATGCCTTTCTCACGGCCGCCAAGATCTACCAGCGGCATGCCTTGAAGCGGAAGCCGAATTTCGACGACATGGAACGCGCACGTCGCGGCAAATGAGGATGCCATGAAGGTTCACCACTACCATTTCGGCAAGGATGGCGGGGCCGAGCGCTTCTTCGTCCACCTCGTCAATGCGCTGGCGCGGCGGGGCGTCGAACAGAGCGCAGTCATCCGGCCCAATCGCCTGTGGCGCAAGGATATCGAGCAATCCGCCCGCCTCATCGAAAGCAACTTTCGCAACCTTTCGCCCGACCGTCTGCTGCTGCCGCTCAAGGTGATGCGCAATGCCCGGCGCGAAAAGCCGGATGCGCTGTTTTCCTGGGCGACGCGGGCAAGCCGCCTGATGCCGAACTACAAGGGCTGCATCAAGATCTCGCGGCTGGGGGACTATCCGACCAATCTCAGCTATTTCGGCAATACCGATGTTCTCGTCTGCAACACGCCGGGGATCGGCGAGCATGTGCGCCGGATCGGCTGGACACGCGGCGTCGAGGTTATCTCCAATTTCACCAATACCGAGCGCGTCGCGCCGGTCGACCGTGCGAGCCTCGCAACGCCGGAAGGTGTGCCAGTGGTCATGTCGATGGGCCGCTTTGTGCCGCGCAAGGGCTTTGCGCTGCTGACCGAGGCGGTGGCCAGGCTGCCGGGCGTCTATCTCTGGCTGGCCGGTGATGGCGAGGAGCGGCAAAACGTCGAGAAGCTGGCCGCGGATCTCGGCGTCAGCGACCGCGTCCGGTTTCTCGGCTGGCAGAAGGACACACGTCCTTTCCTGGCGGCGTCGGATATCTTCGTGATGCCATCCAGCCACGAGCCGCTGGGAAACGTTATCCTCGAAGCCTGGGCGCAGGAGAAACCGGTGGTCTCCAGCCGCTCCGAAGGCCCAAACTGGTTCATGCAGGATGGCGAAAACGGCCTGCTTGCCGATATCGGCGACGTCGATGGCTTTTCCCGCGCCATCGAGCGCCTGATCAACGACAAGCCGCTGGCCGACCATGTAGCTGCGGGCGGACATACGACCTTGATGCAGCACTTTTCCGAAGACGCTGTTGCTGGCGCCTATATCGAGCTTTTCAAGCGCAAGCCCTGAGACCGGCTCGGGCGTGATGCGTCAGGCCTCCTTTTAAAAGGCCCCCGTTCAAAAGGCCCCGTTCAAAAGGCGCTCATAGACAGCGCCGATGCTGCGGGCTTCGCCGTCGATGGTGAAACGGGCGGTCGCCCGCGCGAGCCCGTTTTCCGCGCAACGTCGCGCCATCGCCGGATCGTCCATCAGGCCTGCTGCGGCCGCCATCATGGCCTCTGGCGCATCCGCCTCGATCAGTTGCCCGACACTGCTGCCCATGCTGGTGCCAGGGATGGTGCCGGGACTGCTGTCGTCGGTGGCCAGCAGTTCGGCAAAGGCCCCGACATCCGTTGCAACCACCGGAACGCCGGTCGCCATGGACTCGAGAGGGGTCAGGCCGAAACCTTCCCAGCGCTGCGGCGCGATGAACAGGTCCAGCGCCCTGTACCAACAGGGAATATTGGTATGTTCGCCGACAAACAGGATGCGTTCGGCAAGGCCGGCGGCTCTCACCTTCTCCTTCAGCGCCGCCTCGAAGGCCACATGCGCGCCGGTTGCGCGACCGGCGACGATGGCAATCCAGTCCGGTCGGTCCGGCAAAAGCGCAATCATCGCGTCGACGAAAAGATCGGTGCCCTTCTGGTGGCGGATCCGGCCAAAACAGCCGGCAATGTTTTTGTCCGCGGGCAGGCCGAGCATGGTTTTGGCGGCTGGCTTGTCGTCGGCCGGAAAAAACCGCTCGGCGTCGATGCCGTGCAGGATCGTGGTCGAGGGCACCTCGAGATAGGCTGCGGTCTTGCTGCTCGTTGCAATGACGGCGTCCATCCGGCCGATCAGGAACTTGCTCCATCCGGTGTGCCGGCGCTGCGATGCGGAGGTGAAGACGATCTTCAGCTTCATCCGCAGGAGATCGCGCAGGATGATCGCCGGCAGCATTTCCAGGTTGCGGCGCGCATGCCAGATCCGCTGCGTCCGTGCCTTTGGAGGGCTCCAGAGGGACAGGAGGCTGAGAAAGCCGATCTGCGGCAGGGTTTCGGGTAAGCCTGGCCCGAGGGTGGCAACCTTCTGGCCGAGCCGGCGCTGGACGGGAACAAGCTGGATGATGGTGGAGGTGACGCCGGAAAGCCGGCGTTTGAAATTCGGCGCGATGATCTCGACGTCGCTGATGTGTTCCACGATCGACTGCCCCTGATATTGCCCGTCATCTCAAGAAAAAGCCCGGAGGCACAATGCGCCGTCCGGGCTCTTCAATTCATGCCTTCAGACGTCTCAGCCCCAGTTGATCGCCAGGACCTCGTAGGCCTTGGAACCGCCGGGGGCGACGACCTCGATCGAATCACCGACTTCCTTGCCGATCAGCGCGCGGGCGATCGGCGAGGAGATCGAGATGCGGCCCTGCTTCACGTCGGCTTCCTGGTCGCCGACGATCTGGTAGGTCTTGTTTTCCTCGGTGTCTTCGTCGACCAGCTTGACGGTGGCGCCGAACTTGATCTTCGATCCCGACATTTTCGACAGGTCGATGACTTCGGCACGGGCGACGTAATCCTCGACCTCGCCGATCCGGCCCTCATTGTGGCTCTGGGCTTCCTTGGCGGCGTGATATTCGGCATTTTCCGAAAGGTCGCCATGGGCGCGCGCTTCGGAAATCGCTTCGATGATCCGCGGGCGCTCTTCCTGCTGGCGCCAGCGCAGTTCTTCCTGCAGCTTGACGAATCCGGCCTGAGTCATCGGTACTTTGTCGACCATTTCACTGTCCTTCATAGTCCGCGCCAAGCCCGCATCCAGCAGACGTCAGCACAAAAGAAAACGGTCACCGGAGCGTTAACTCTGGAACCGTCCGAAACATTTGAACGTCGCTTATAGCAGAAGTAACAGCAGGAAAGCCAGATTTTTCGGATGACAACGTTTAACGTTGCGCGTTGTCACCGGGTCGAGCAATTCGGTCTTGTCAGTTAAGCCGCGGCGCTCAGCATTGCAGGTGGCAGATTTGATCGGGCGTCGAGAACTTCCATACCGACGATATGTCCCTCGTGATCGTAGTCCAGAACAATGCCAGCCGATACCTCTTCGCTTTCAAGGATTGCCTCGCTTGAGAAGCGGATATAGGCGGCGTCGGCGTCGCGATCATACTCTACGATGGGTTTCATCATGGTCTCCGCGCTTTTCGGTCGAAAAATGCCGATATAATACGTATTTCCTCTACATTTTCCAAGCATGCGACCCGCAATATTCGGTCCCCGCGTTCGGAAATATGACGATACAGCCTCGCGATGTCCTTGTCCTCGGGGTCCGGTATCCGCCAGTCCGGCTGGCGGACCGTGTTCTCAATCCAGCTTTTGTTCAACCCACGCTCGCGGATTACGGTCTCAGCATGCAAGGTATAGCGCAGCGGCTTGATCACACGACCCTCAGAAATAGCTCTGCAGCGGGTGAACGTCGAGGCTGCCGGCCTTCAGGGCCTTGATGGCCCGGGCAGCGGCTTCGGCGCCGGACATGGTGGTGTAGTAGGGTACCTTCTGCATCAAGGTCGCGCGGCGCAGCGACTTCGAATCCGAGATCGCCTTGGAGCTGTCGGTCGTGTTGATGACCAGCTGGACCTGGCGGTTGCGGATGGCGTCCTCGATATGCGGGCGGCCTTCGAGCACCTTGTTGATCTTGATGGCGGTGATGCCCTTTTCGGCGAGGAAGCGGGCGGTGCCGCCGGTCGCCATCACCTTGAAGCCGCTGTCGACGAGCATGCGGATGGCCGGCAGGACGCGATCCTTGTCGTCATCGCGCACCGAGACGAACACTGTGCCGTCGCGCGGCAGATCGACGCCGGCGCCGAGCTGGGCCTTGGCGAAGGCCATGGCAAAGGTCTTGTCGAGGCCGATGACTTCACCGGTCGAGCGCATTTCCGGGCCGAGCAGGATGTCGACGCCGGGGAAGCGGGCAAACGGGAAGACGGCTTCCTTGACGGCGATATGCGGCAGGTTGCGCGGGTCGGGGCGCTTGCCATAGGCGGCGATCGCCGCATCGAGCTTTTCGCCGGCCATGATCCGGGCGGCGATCTTGGCGATCGGCGCGCCGATGGTCTTGGCGACGAAGGGCACGGTGCGCGAAGCGCGCGGGTTGACTTCCAGCACGTAGATCGTGCCTTCCTTGATGGCAAACTGCACGTTCATCAGGCCGACGACGTTGAGCGCCTTGGCCATCGCCTTGGTCTGGCGCTCGAGTTCGTCGACGATCTCGTCGGACAGCGTGTTGACCGGCAGCGAGCAGGCGCTGTCGCCCGAATGGATGCCGGCTTCCTCGATATGTTCCATGATGCCGGAGACGAAGACATCCGTGCCGTCGCTGATGGCATCGACATCGACCTCGATGGCGTTGGTCAGATAGGTGTCGAACAGAAGCGGGTTCTTGCCGAGCAGGGTGTTGATCTGGCCGGTCTTGTCGTTCGGATAGCGCTGCTTGATGTCCTCGGGCACGAGACCGGGCACCGTATCGAGCAGATAATTCTGCAGCATCGATTCCGAATGGATGATCTGCATGGCACGACCGCCCAGAACATAGGACGGGCGCACGACCAGCGGGAAGCCGATTTCCGAGGCAACGAGGCGGGCCTGCTCGACCGAATAGGCAATACCGTTGTTCGGCTGGTTGAGGTCGAGCTTCATCAAAAGCTTCTGGAAGCGGTCGCGGTCTTCGGCAAGGTCGATCATGTCGGGCGCGGTGCCGAGGATCGGGATGCCGTTCTTTTCCAGCGCTTCGGCAAGCTTCAGCGGTGTCTGGCCGCCGAACTGGACGATGACGCCGTGCAGCGTGCCGTTTTCCTGCTCGGCGCGCAGCACCTCGATCACGTCTTCGGCCGTCAGCGGCTCGAAATAGAGCCTGTCGGAGGTGTCGTAGTCGGTCGACACGGTTTCCGGGTTGCAGTTGATCATGATCGCCTCGTAGCCGGCGTCGCGCAGCGCAAAGGCGGCGTGGCAGCAGCAATAGTCGAACTCGATGCCCTGGCCGATGCGGTTCGGACCGCCGCCAAGGATGACAACCTTCTTGCGATCGGAGATCTGCGCTTCCGAGCGAGCAATGCCGTCGAACGGCGTTTCATAGGTCGAATACATATAGGCCGTCGGCGAGGCGAATTCGGCAGCGCAGGTGTCGATGCGCTTGAATACCGGGCGAACGTTAAGGCTGTTGCGCAGTTCGGCGACTTCCTTCGGGCGCTTGCCCGAAAGCGTGGCGAGACGGGCATCGGAGAAACCCATGCCCTTCAGCATGCGCAGGTTTTCCGGGTCGGTCGGCAGGCCATGTTCGCGCACCCGCGCTTCCATGTCGACGATCGCCTTCAACTGGGCGATGAACCACGGATCGATCTTGCAGCCGTCATGCACGTCGGCTTCCGACATGCCCATGCGCAGTGCCTGCGCGACCATGCGCAGCCGGTCGGGTGTCGGGGTGCCGATGGCGGCGCGGATGGCGTTGCGGTTGTCGCCGGTTGCTTCCAGCCCCGGGATCTCGATCTCGTCGAGACCGGTGAGGCCGGTTTCGAGACCACGCAGCGCCTTCTGCAGCGATTCGGCAAAGGTGCGGCCGATCGCCATGACTTCGCCGACCGATTTCATCGCCGTCGTCAGCGTCGTGCCGGCACCGGGAAATTTTTCAAAGGCAAAGCGCGGGATCTTGGTGACCACATAGTCGATTGACGGTTCGAACGAGGCCGGCGTCGCACCACCGGTGATGTCGTTGTCGAGTTCGTCCAGCGTATAGCCGACCGCAAGCTTGGCGGCGACGCGGGCGATCGGGAAGCCCGTGGCCTTGGAGGCAAGCGCGGACGAGCGCGAGACGCGCGGGTTCATCTCGATGACGACAAGGCGGCCGTTTTCCGGATTGACGGCGAACTGCACGTTCGAGCCGCCGGTTTCGACGCCGATCTCGCGCAGCACCGCGATCGAGGCGTTGCGCATGATCTGGTATTCCTTGTCGGTCAGCGTCAAGGCCGGCGCAACCGTGATGCTGTCGCCGGTGTGCACGCCCATCGGGTCGATGTTTTCGATCGAGCAGATGATGATGCAGTTGTCCGCGGTGTCGCGGACCACTTCCATCTCATATTCCTTCCAGCCGAGAACCGATTCCTCGATCAGCACTTCGGTGGTGGGCGAGGCGTCGAGACCGGAATTGACGATCTCGAAGAATTCCGAGCGGTTATAGGCGATGCCGCCGCCGGTGCCGCCCATGGTGAAGGACGGGCGGATGATCGCCGGCAGGCCGATGACGTCAAGCGCCTGCGCGCCGATTGCCATGGCATGGCTCATGTAGCGTTGCTTGCGGTCGGTCTCGCCAAGGTTCCAGGTGTTTTCAAGATCGTCCAGCGCCGTGTCGAGCGCGGCGCCCGACAGCGTTTCGCGCAGCTTGGCGCGTTCGATCTCGTGGATCTTGCGGTCTGCATCCTTGATGTCCGTTGCATTGGCAAGCAGCGATTTCGGGGTTTCCAGCCCGATGCGCGCCATGGCTTCGCGAAACAGCGCGCGGTCTTCGGCCATGTCGATCGCGGCGGGCTTGGCGCCGATCATCTCAACATTGTAGCGGTCAAGCACACCCATGCGCTTCAGGGACAGCGCCGTGTTCAGCGCCGTCTGGCCACCCATGGTCGGCAAAAGCGCGTCCGGGCGTTCCTTGGCAATGATCTTGGCGACGACTTCGGGCGTGATCGGTTCGACATAGGTGGCATCGGCCAGATCCGGGTCGGTCATGATCGTCGCCGGATTGGAGTTGACCAGGATGACCCGGTAGCCTTCTTCCTTCAGCGCCTTGCAGGCTTGCGTTCCCGAATAGTCGAATTCGCAGGCCTGGCCGATGACGATCGGTCCCGCACCGATGATGAGGATCGATTTAATGTCTTCGCGCTTTGGCATGATCTCTATCCGCTTGTCCGTCTGCGCGAAAAACCGGCCAGGGTGAATTTCACCGGCCGGGTGCGCAGAAATGGTCTTTCGAGGCTAGAAGCGGCTTATAGGGAAATCCGGGGCACAGCGGAACCCCGAAAATTCCGGAATCGACAGGAAAATACGTGGCCGTTCGTCGTCGCCCCTTGATCGTCCAAAGCGGCGTCCTACGCGCGGCGCCATGCCCCTATTCGAAATCGCAGGGCCAGTCCGGCGGCGTCGTCAGTCCGGTCGGCAGTTTGGTGGATTTGTCGCCGCAGGCAAGGTCGATCTGCGATTGCTCGAGGCCTTTTGCGGCCGACAGATCCAGCCCCTCTATCCGTGTCAGGAACAGGAAGGCGTGGTCAAAGCCGAGGGGGCCGTCGAAGACAGCCTCGTCGAGTTGCGCACGCGACAGGTTGGCGTAGGAGAATTTCACCCCTGTCAGGTTCGCCTTGCTGAAATTGGCGCGGCCAAGCTCGGCCTTCTCGAAACTGACACCGGTAAGGTCCGCGCCGGTGAAGTCGGCGCGCTGCAGTTCGGCGCTATAAAAGGTTGCACCGGCGGCGCTGATATTGGCAAAGCTGCTGCGATAGGCCTCGACCTTGGTAAAGTTCGCCTTTTCGGCCTTCGAACCATTCAGCCAGGTGCGCAGCAGGGTGGCCTTTTCGAGGTTTGCCGAAGCGAGATTGGAGCTTGTCAGGTCCGTCATGGCGAAATCGGTGCTGAACAGGTTGGCGCCTTGCAGGTCGCTGTATTGCAGCATCAGGTTCTTCTTGCTGCATTCGCCCCAGTCGAGGCCGGGCGCGGCTGTGCCGCTGCAATCGGCAGCCCGTGCTGAACCGGCTGCAAAAGCCAGCATGGCCGGCAGCGAAACCACAGCCAGAACAATCGTCGCCTTTGCGGCAATCCGCCTGAGCGTTGACATATCCATCCCGATCCTCCGAATTTTCCGTCGTCATGCCAAAGCTGAGCCGGCGGCACAACAATGATTCTTACACGGCTTGTGTTCCAATAAAAAGAACCGCCGCTTCACCATGCCGTGACGCCGACCCGCAATTCGCTCTGCCTGGGCTGCCGGTCGTCAGGCCTTGCCGGGAATGACGAGGACCTTGACCTCACCCGCGGCTGCCGGCGCGCTGATGACATCGGGGGCTTCGTCGAGCGAGATGCGCCGGGAAATCAGTTTGTCGATCTCGATCGCGCCGGAGGCAACAAGGTCGGCTGCCCTGCGGTGCGTAAACGGATTGATGAAGGAGCCGAGAACCCGCAATTCGCGAAAGAGAATATCGAACGGCTCGATCTCGACCTTTTGCCCCTGCGGCAGCACGCCCAGAATGACGACGGTGCCACCGGACTTGGCCAGCCGTAGCGACTGCTGCACGGTTTCGCTGACGCCGGCGCATTCCAGAACCACATCAACACCACCGGGAACAAGCCCGTTCGGCCCGGCAATCGCTTCGATGACGTCACCGGCGGAGGGGTCGACGCTGGCCGTCGCGCCAATCTCTTCGGCGAGCGCCCGGCGCGATTGCTGGCGGGTGGACAGAATGACGGTGGTGGCACCGGCGAGCCGCGCCAGCTGCACGGTGAGAAGGCCGATGACGCCGCCGCCGAGGACCACGACCGAGGAGCCGGCCTTGATGCTGGCCATGTCGACACCGTGCAGGCAGCAGGCCAGCGGTTCGCAAAAGGCGCCGTGCACGGGATCAAGCGTCAGCGGAATTTCGAAAGCCTGCTTTTGCGGCACGATGACATAGTCGGCA
The DNA here is from genome assembly GCF_001885585.1 of Pararhizobium antarcticum. GTDB lineage: Bacteria > Pseudomonadota > Alphaproteobacteria > Rhizobiales > Rhizobiaceae > Pararhizobium > Pararhizobium antarcticum. The sequence continues at coordinate 14,314 of NZ_LSRP01000085.1, read as the reverse complement.
AATCCGCCGTCGCGGGCGATGCCGATGGCCTTCAGATTGTGGCAGAGATTGACCCGGCCGGCCAGGCATTGCGGGCAGCGGCCGCAGGAAATGTTGGGATCGCCGGTGATGCGGGCGCCGAGCGAAAACCCCGTCACGCCGCTGCCCATCGCCTCGACGATACCGCAGAATTCATGGCCGAGCGTCAGCGGCGGTTTGGATGGAAACTCGCCGTGCAGCAGGTGCCGGTCCGTGCCGCAGATGCCACAGGCCTCGACGCGGACCAGAAGATCGTCCGGGCCGGGCACGGGCTTCTCGACCTCGCGCACGAAGATTTCGCCTATGGATTCGAGCCGCACTGCTTTCATTCGATTGTTCCTCCCAAATCGTGTTCGGCACTGTGGCATGGGCGTCCATCGCCTGCCAATGGTCTTGGCAGCGCTGCCGAAACGTCTGCAGAGTTTTCTTCCTTTGCTCTTGTACAAATTTGCGTCTCGCGCGTTATATGATCGCAAACAACAATGTGCGTGCCGCAAAGGCAGGCGAGACCGGGAGATCAGGCATGGAATGGAAGGGTCGGCGCCAGTCGAGCAATGTCGAGGATCAGCGCGGCGCGGGGCCTTCGGGCGGCATGAGGGGCAATCCCTTCGGTCGCGGCGGTTTCCGGATGCCGGGCGGTGGCGGTCCCCGCAGGGCCGGCGGCGGCATGAGCATCGGCACGATCGTTCTTCTGGTCGTCGTCTATTTCGGTCTCAAGATGGTTGGCATCGACCTTTTGCAACTGATGGATGGGGGGCAGATGTCCGGCCCGTCGAGCAGCTACGAGCAGAGCGACGGATCGCAGGCGCCGCAGGGCACGGCACAGGAAGAAGAGACCAAGGCCTTCATGTCGACGGTTCTGGCCGAGACCGAGGATACCTGGAACGGCATTTTCCAGGCGGAAGGCGAAACCTACCAGGAGCCAAAGCTTGTTTTGTTCCGCGACAGCGTCAGTTCGGCCTGCGGCATGGCCTCGTCGGCGACCGGTCCGTTCTATTGCCCGGGTGACAGCAAGGTCTATCTCGACATGCAGTTCTTCGACGAACTGGCGCGGAAATTCAATGCGACGGGTGATTTTGCCCAGGCCTATGTGCTTGCGCATGAAGTCGGCCATCACGTCCAGAACCTGATCGGTGTTCTCCCGAAGTTCAACCAGGCACGCCAGTCGATGAGCGAGGCCGAGGCCAATGCCATGTCGGTGCGTGTTGAACTGCAGGCCGATTGTTTCGCCGGTATCTGGGGAAAGTATACCGAGCAGAAGGGACTTCTCGAGCAGGGCGACGTCGAGGAAGCCCTGAACGCAGCGACCCAGATCGGCGATGATACGCTGCAGAAGCGCACCCAGGGTTATGTCGTTCCGGAAAGCTTCAACCACGGCACCTCTGCGCAACGCGCCAAGTGGTTCAAGCGGGGTTACGACAGCGGCAAGATGGCGTCCTGCGATACGTTCAGCGGTAATATCTGACGGTTCGAACGGCCTGTTGCCTGTGCCGGGGACTGTCAAATTTGCGTGTACTGTCGCCTCTGCCGTCGTAAAGACCGCTTGGCGTCCTATATTTCTTCCATGATTACCATCTGCTCCGCAGCTGTTTTGCCAGCCGCGGGGCAGGGACATGAAGGAGAAACACATGCGTCGACTGACTGCTCTTGCCCTTGCCGCAATGGCCCTATCGCTGTCCAGCCCGCTTGCTGCCAGCGCCAACGACGTCGCTGACGACACGGCGGCCGGCAACATCATCTTCGGCAGGCCGCTTGAGCCGGGCATCAACGTCGTCTGGCTGAGTACGGATTCGCGCAACGATCAGCGCGCCCCGGTCATCTACCGCGATCCGTCGCCCGAGACCCGCGCCAACGCGCAGTCCGAGGTAATGTCCGACCCGATGCTGCGTGACTTTATCGCGCGTCGCCATATCGCGCCGCACAATGTGCTGGCGATCGAGACGGCGGCAAACGGCGGCAAGATCCTGTTCGCCCGCTAGGGCGCAAGCACAATTCGCGAAGACGGAAAAACTGCCATGAAAAAAATCATCCTGATGGCGTTGTCTGCCATTGCCCTGTCGCTGGGCGCGATCCCGGCGAAAGCCCAGTCTGTTCCCGGTGTGCAGATCATCTATATCTATCAGTATTCCGATATTGTCGACTATCCGCAGATTCCGTCGATCTACCGGAATCCATCGTCCCAGACGCTGGCACGGGCGCAGGACGAGATCCGCAAGACACCCGCCATCCGCCAGCTTCTCGAGCGCCGGAATATCCCGTTCAACCGCGTCAATGCGGTCAAAACAGCTTTGAACGGCGGCAAGGTGGTCTACGTCGATTGACGTGAAAACCATGCCGAACACCCCGCGCATTGCACGGGGTGTTCGCGTTTTGCCTTTTATTGCTCGCTGTCCATATGGGCGAGCACGGCGTCCGGGTAACGTGCGCCGACCGCAGCATACCTGGGCACGGCCCGTTCGATGGCGACAAGATCCTGCGTCGTCAGGCTGACCTGCTGCGAGCCAAGCGCCTCTGCAAGGCGATCGGGCCTTCTGGCCCCAATCACCGGCACGATATCGGTGCCCTTGGCAGCGACCCAGGCGATGGCGATCTGGGCGACAGAGGCGTTCTTGGCCTCTGCAATGGTCCGCAATGCCTCGACCAGGCCGAGGTTGCTGTCGATATTGCCGTCCTGGAACCGTGGGCTGTGCGAGCGGAAATCACCCTTTTCCAAGCCCTGGGCTTTCTGCCAGTGACCGCTGATCAGGCCGCGCGACAGGACGCCATAGGCGGTGATGCCGATGCCGAGATCGCGGCAGACCGGCAGAATCGTCTCCTCGATGCCGCGCGAGATCAGCGAGTATTCGATCTGCAGGTCGACGATCGCATGCACGGCGGCGGCACGACGGATTGTCTCCGCGCCGACTTCGGACAGGCCGATATGACGGACATAACCGGCCTTGATCATGTCGGCGATGGCGCCGACGGTGTCTTCGATCGGCACATCCGGATCGAGACGGGCCGGCCGGTAGATGTCGATATAGTCGACGCCGAGACGCTGCAGGGAATACGCGATGAAGTTCTTCAGCGCCGCCGGGCGGTTGTCGGTGCCGGTGAAGCCGCCGTCGCGGTCCCGCAGCGCGCCGGTCTTGACGCTGAGAACAACCTTGTCGCGGTCGATGCCCTTCATCGCCTCGCCGATCAGCATCTCGTTGTGACCCATGCCGTAGAAGTCGCCGGTGTCGATGAGGTTGACCCCGGCATCAATGGCGGCGTGAAAGGTGGCGATGCTGGTGGCCCGGTCGGAGGGGCCATACATGCCGGACATGCCCATGCAGCCGAGGCCAAGGCTCGATACGATGGGGCCGGTGTTTCCGAGTTGAACCTGTTTCATGTCGTCTCTCCATCTGGGCCGCCGTTGCGGCGTCGTTCCGGAGATGGGTTTACGCGCAATTGTTTTGTGCGATAATCCATTTTAGAATGAACAGCCTGTTTGGAAAATTGCACAATGAATGATTTGCCGCTGGCTGATCTCGACGCTTTCACCGCCGTTGCGCGGGAGCGGAACTTTCGTGCTGCTGCCCGCCTGCGCGGCGTCTCGGCATCCAGTTTGAGCGAGGCCCTGCGCCGGCTGGAGCTTCGGCTGGGCGTGCGACTGCTCAATCGCACGACACGAAGCGTGACCCTGACCGAAGCGGGCGAGCAATTGCTGGAGCGGCTGTCGCCGGCGCTCAGCGAGGTCGCCGCCGCGCTCGACCAGGTGGGCAGTTTCCGCGACAGCGCGACCGGAACGCTGCGGCTCAACGTTGCCACCATCGTCGCCCGCGTCGTGCTTCCCGGCATCATCGCGGATTTTCTCCATCTTTATCCGGGCATCACGCTGGAAGTCATCGCCGAGGATAATTTCATCGACGTTCTCGCCGCCGGCTTCGATGCCGGCGTGCGCTATGGCGAAATGCTCGAGAAGGACATGATCGCCGTGCCGATAGGCCCGCGCCGGCAGCGTTTCGTCATTGCCGCTTCGCCGGCCTATCTCGAGGCGCATGGCGAGCCGCAGCATCCGCGCGACATTCTCGATCATGCCTGCATCCGTCACCGGTTCGCCAGCGGCAGGGTCGCGCCCTGGGAATTCGAACGTGGCGGGGAAACCGTGCGTCTGTCGCCCCGGGCCCGGATCACCGCCAATACGCTGGAAGTGGAGATCGGTGCCGCGATTGCCGGGCTCGGGATCATCGCCACCTTCGAGGAGTTCGTAGGCCCTGCGATTGACCGTGGCGAACTCGTGCCGATCCTTGAGGACTGGATGCCCGATTTCCCCGGACCCTATCTCTATTATGCCAGCCGCCGGCACATGCCGCCGCCGCTCATGGCCTTTGTCGATTTCCTCAAGGCGCTGCCGCGCCCGTGAGCGGCCGTGACTGCATCGATCCGCATCACGCCTGCGGCCGGCGCGGCGATCGAAATGTCATCGATTGTTTCGCACCAGCAGTTCGTCTATCCAGCGTGCAGCCCGGTCCGTTCCTGGTCAGCCTTCCGTCCTGATGCGGGAGGCAAACACGAGGGTTTTCCGTTGATCGATCCGAAATCTGCACGGCGCGGCCTGTTCCTCGTTTTCGTCATTCTGTTTCTCGATGTCATGGGCATCGCGATCATCATGCCGGTGCTGCCGGCCTATCTGGTCGAACTGACCGGGGCGAGCCTCAGCGAGGCGGCCGTGGATGGCGGCTGGCTGCTGCTTGTCTATGCCGCCATGCAGTTTCTGTTTGCGCCGCTGATCGGCAATCTGTCGGATCGTTTCGGCCGCCGGCCGGTCCTGCTTGCCTCGGTGCTGACCTTTGCCATCGACAATCTCATCTGCGCGCTGGCGGTGAGCTACGGCATGCTGTTTGTCGGCCGGGTACTGGCCGGCATCAGCGGTGCGAGTTTCTCGACCGCCGCCGCCTACATTGCCGATGTCAGCGACGACAGCAACCGGGCCAAGAATTTCGGATTGATCGGCATCGCCTTCGGCACCGGCTTCGCGCTCGGCCCGGTGCTCGGCGGCCTGCTCGGCGAATTCGGACCGCGTGTCCCTTTCTATGGCGCCGCCGCGCTTGCCTTTGCGAATTTCGCCGTCGCTCTGTTCCTGCTGCCGGAAACGCTCGCGCCGGAGCATCGCCGCCGGTTCGACTGGCGCCGGGCAAACCCGCTCGGCGCATTGAAGCAGATGCGGAACTATCCTGGTATCGGCTGGATCGGCCTGGTCTTCTTTCTCTATTGGCTGGCGCATGCCGTCTATCCCTCCGTCTGGCCTTTTGTGTCTGCGGCGCGTTACGGCTGGAGCGAAGGCCAGATCGGCCTGTCGCTGGGTATTTTCGGCATTGGCGGCGCTTTTGTCATGGGTTTTGTTCTGCCGCGCATCCTTCCCGTGCTCGGCGAATGGAAGACCGGTGCTGTCGGTCTGGTTTTCACGGCCATCGGGCTGTTCGGCTACGCCATCGCCTGGCAGGGCTGGATGATCTATGCCGTCATCCTGCTCACCTGCTTCGAAGCGCTGGCCGATGCGCCGCTGCGCAGCGTTGCGGCCGCCAAAGTGCCGCCGTCGGCGCAAGGGGAGTTGCAGGGTGCGCTTTCCAGTCTTTCGAGCCTCACGACGATCATCGGCCCGCTCATTTTCACGCAGATCTTCAGCCATTTCGGCGGACCATCGGCGTCTGTTGCCTTTGCCGGCGCGCCCTATGCGCTGGCCGCCTGTTTTGTCGTGGTCGCGCTGTTCGTGTATCTTTTGAAGGTGCGGCCATCTCCGCAAGGCTCTGCAAAGGTCACGCCGCAGCCGGCCTAGGCCTGGAAGACGCCCATCTGCGAAAAATCCATCACGTTTTGTGATGTTTCGATGAAAAAATAAGCATGTCCGTGTTTCCTTCTGGCTCTTATGCGGCGGTTGATCTATTTCGGGGGTCTCCGTCATGCGGCCCATTCCGGCTGCGACGCAGTCAAGGCTCCGCTTTCCCATGTTGATTTCGACCCATAGCGATACGGGCGTCCGCACCGACAATTCCTGGTCCGCGCATTATCGTGCGAGCATCGCGCTGGGCCTTCCCTTTGTCGGCGCGCAACTGGCGCAGTTTGCCATCCATGCGACCGACGTGCTGATGGTTGGCCGTCTTGGCACCACCGAACTTGCCGCCATGGTGCTGGCGGCGCAGATGTTCTTCACCGTGTTCATTTTCGGCTCGGGCTTTGCCAATGCGGTCGTGCCGATCGTGGCGCAGGCGGAGGGCAGGGGCGACCGCGTTGCGGTTCGCCGTGCCGTGCGCATGGGCATGTGGGCGGTTCTCGGCTACGGTGCCCTGACAGCGCCCCTGTTGTGGCATGCCGAAGCGATCCTGCTGTTGATGCGCCAGCAGCCCGACGTCGCAGCCCTGGCCGGCAGCTATCTGAAAATCGCACTCTGGGGCATGTTTCCGGCGCTTCTGTTCATGGTCCTGCGCGGATTTCTGAGTTCGCTCGAGCGCGCCGGCATCATCCTCTATGTCACGATCATCGTGCTCATCGCCAATGCCGCGCTCTGCTATGTCTTCATCTATGGCCATTTCGGCGCGCCGGCGCTCGGCATCGTCGGGGCCGCCATTGCGGCACTGATTGTCAACATGCTGAGTTTTCTGCTGCTCTACGCCTATATCCAGTTCCAGCCGGAAACCCGGTCCTATGAAATCTTCGTCCGGTTCTGGCGGTCCGACTGGCCGGTCCTGTGGGATGTCTTCAAGCTCGGCCTGCCGATCGCTGTCACGATCCTGGCGGAGGTCAGCCTGTTCACGGTGGCCTCGCTGCTGATGGGCATGATCGGCACGGTCGAACTGGCTGCCCATGGCATTGCGCTTCAGTTCGCCTCGATCGCCTTCATGGTGCCGCTTGGTCTGGCGCAGGTGGCGACGGTGCGCATCGGTCTTGCCCATGGGCGTCGGGATGCCGAGGGGATCAAGAGGGCGGCGATTGCAGTCTTTGTGATCGGCTGTGGTTTTGCCGTCCTGGGCAGTGTCGTCCTGGCTGTGTTTTCGCGCGAGCTTGCGGCGCTCTATCTGGATACGCGGCGCCCCGATGCGGCGCAGGTTCTGGCCTATGCCGGTCCGCTGATCGTTATTGCCGGCGCCTTCCAGCTGGTCGACAGCGTTCAGGCTTTGGCGGCCGGCATGCTGCGGGGACTGAAGGATACGACGGTGCCGATGATCCTGGCGCTCGTCTCCTATTGGGCCATCGGCTTCGTGGCCGCCTATCTGCTGGCATTTCATGCCGGTTTTGGCGGCGTCGGCGTCTGGTACGGTTTTGTTCTCGGGCTTGCCGCCGCGAGCGTTTCCCTCACATGGCGGTTTTTCCGGTTCCTGTCGTCGGAGCGCAAACTTCTGGCTCTGCCGGCCTGACAGGAGCGGGTCCGATCAGGAGTGCAGCACGCCGTTGAGGAACTGCAGCAGGAGCGCGCGATCGAAATAGCCCTTGCGCTCCAGCATCCAGGTCGAGGCTTCCTGTGCGGACCAGGCTTTTTTGTAGGGGCGCGCCGAGGTGATGGCGTCATAGACGTCGCAGATCGCGGCAATGCGTGCATACCGGCTGATCTCGTCGCCTGCCAGGGCACGCGGATAGCCCTTGCCATCAATGCGTTCGTGATGGTGCAGGCAGACATCCAGCACGATCTCCGGCATGTCGGGCTGGCGTGAGAGCGTGGCATGGCCTTTCGAGGGATGCTCGCGCATCAGATACATCTCGCTCTCGCTGAGGGCGCAGTCCTTGCTTAGCAGTTCACTCGGCACCGACAGCTTGCCGATGTCGTGCAGAAGTCCAGCCATGCCGAGCGTGCGAATGGTCTGTTCGTCGAGATTCAAATATCGGCCAAACCGGATCATCAAGGCAGAGACCGCGATGGAGTGCAGGAACGTGGCCTCGTCCAGTGTCTTGAGGCGGGTCATGCTCAAAATGATATCGCCGTGTCGCTGGCTCGCCTGGGTTATCTGGGCAACGATCGGTGCAACCATTGCGACGGTGACGTCCCCGCCAGCGCTGGCACCGTCGAAAACGCCCTTCAGCATGGCGGTGGCGTCGCTGAGGATCCTCGCGATCGCCTCCCGCTGCCGCTTCTGCCGAACCGGTGTCTGCAAATTGAGGCGCATCTTGTCGACAGCGGCAGAGGCTTTCGCGGTCGAAGGCACATCCACTCCCTTTGCCGTATTGATGAAGATGCCGCTGAGATTGCTTCGCTTCAATGTCTGCGCATCCGTTTCGCTTTCCAGGAGGAAACGGCGTCCGGCCAGCGGGCTGTTCAACCATGGACCCTCGAGCGATTCGATGAACATCCCGACACGGAGCTGACTGATCTCAATGCGCTTGAGCATGGTACTCACTGTAAACTTCATCGCGCAATGATGCGATCGCCATCCAAACCAACACTGCTGTTATATTAGATGTTAGTGTTTAATAAAGCGGAAAGGCAAACGTCGCTGAGATTCCAGGAATGGCACAGAAAAAGCCCCCTCACGGGTGTGAAGGGGCTGATCAGATGTTCCAGACGCGGTAACACTACGGCTAGCGATGTGTCCGGACGTTACCCGCGCTCTGCCAGAGCCGGCTCGCCCTTCTTTTCGCGCACCAGATTGATGAAGCGGCGGAAGAGGTAGTGACTGTCCTGCGGCCCGGGGGAGGCTTCCGGATGATGCTGCACGGAGAACACCGGCTTGCCGCTCAGGCGCAGGCCGCAATTGGTGCCGTCGAACAGCGAGACATGGGTTTCCTCGACACCGTCAGGGAGCGACTTGGCATCGACGGCAAAGCCATGGTTCATCGAGACGATCTCGACCTTGCCGGTCGTGTGATCCTTGACCGGGTGGTTGGCGCCGTGATGGCCCTGGTGCATTTTTTCGGTCTTGGCGCCGAGCGCAAGCCCGAGCATCTGATGGCCAAGGCAGATGCCGAACATCGGAATATCCGTCTTGATCAGGTCCTGGATGACAGGCACCGCATATTCGCCGGTCGCTGCCGGATCGCCGGGGCCGTTGGACAAGAAGATGCCGTCCGGCTTCTGGGCCATGACCTCTTCCGCCGACGTCGATGCCGGCATCACCGTGACCCTGCAGCCGAGACCGGTGAACAGCCTGAGGATGTTGCGCTTGACGCCATAGTCGAGCGCCACGACATGGTGTGTGGTGTCGGCATCTGCCAGGTCGTCGTAACCTTCGTTCCAGACCCAGGGCTTTTCGCTCCAGCGCGACGACTGGCCGGAGGAGGCGACCTTGGCAAGATCGAGACCTTCGAGCCCGCTCCAGGCCTTTGCCTGTGCCTTCAGTGCGTCGATGTCGAAGACGCCGTTCGGATCATGGGCGATGACGGCATTTGGTGCGCCGTTTTCACGGATCCAGGCCGTCAGGGCGCGCGTGTCGATGCCGCACATGCCGATGATGCCGCGAGCCTTCAGCCAGTCATCGAGGTGTCTTTCGGACCGGTAGCTCGAGGGATCGGTGATCTCAGCCTTGAAAATGACGCCGACCGCGCCGTGCCGGGCCGCCGGTGTCAGGTCTTCGATGTCCTCGTCATTGGCGCCGATATTGCCGATATGCGGGAAGGTGAAGGTAACGATCTGGCCGAGATAGGAAGGGTCGGTGAGGATTTCCTGATAGCCGGTCAAAGCAGTGTTGAAGCAGACCTCGGCCTGAACCGTGCCGGTGGCGCCGATGCCCTTGCCTGATATCACCGTGCCGTCGGCCAGAACGAGCAGGGCGGTTGGTTTTTCCGTGGTCCAGGGGCTTGTCGCAGTCATGGTCTTCATCCCGTTCAGGCGGCGCGGACCGGACGTTCAGACGAACGCCGGGCGACCGATGTGGTTCGCAGGCGGATGAGCGCGGGCTGTGGGCGCGCGCTCTCAAGGCCTGGTCACGATGTTTGTGCAGGTGACGGTCAATAGCCGCCATGTCGGCCAAGGTCAATGTTGAAGACGGGCAGATCCGGCTTTTCCCTTGGCTTTTGCAGGGAAGTGGCGCAATTCGTTTGCACCCGATAGTCCCGCCGGTTTATGCAGCGGCAACAACAGGAGTATGGACAATGATGCGCGATCACCTCGCTGCCGCCCTGAAAGATGCGATGAAATCGAAGGATGCGCCGCGTCTCTCGGCCGTTCGCCTCATTCAGTCCGAGATCAAGACACGCGATATCGCCAATCGCGGCACCGGCAAGGGCGACGCCAGCGACGACGAAATTCTGCAGATCCTGGCAAAGATGGTCAAGCAGCGCGAGGAATCAGCCAAGATCTACGAGGACAATGCCCGTCCGGAACTGGCTGCCAAGGAACGCGCGGAAATTGTCGTCATCCAGGATTTCATGCCCAAGCAATTGAGCGAGGCCGAGGTTCAGGCCAATGTTGCCGCGGCCATCGCCGAACTCGGCGCGAGCGGACCGAAGGACATGGGCAAGGTCATGGCCGTGCTCAAGGAGCGTTATGCCGGCCAGATGGATTTCGCTAAAGCGTCGTCGACGCTGAAAGCGCTGCTGTCGGGGGCGTGAGCCTTTCGACAGTGGCGAGAGCCGACGCACCGGTGGCGACAGCCTGTTCGAAGGCGTGGTCGATGATCGCGAATTTCTCGGCCTGATAGCGCCAGTATTCGCGGATGAAACCCTGCGAGAGCCAGAGATGGTTCTTGCCGCTGCGCTCCTCGATGCCGAGGCTTTGCAGGCCGGCCGCCTTGTTGATCAGCCGCTTCAGATGGGTTTTCGAGATCAAATAGCGCTGGCAGATCGTGCTCGTTGAGAGGACGCCGATCCCGATGCGGGCCAGTGCGGGATCGAACGCTTCGATCTGTGAAATGAAGTGGTCCATCACCACTCCGCCGGAATTGGCCCAGGTGAAGAGATTGAAGGTCTCGCCGGGATTGCGCACCTGATGGTTCTGCAGGATGGCTTCGGCGATGCGCGGCTGGATCCGTTCAAACAGCGGGTCGCCATAGGCCAAACGCTCGGCACGGCTGCCACCGTCCAGTCCGTCAAGGATAGCAAGATGGGCGTTCAGCCATTTCCAGACCGCCTGATAGGTGGTCTCGGTCGGCTCCAGCGGGCGCATGCGCCGGTCCGGCGGATTGTCGCTGGGTCGCACGAAGCGGTAAGCCAGCATTTCCTGGACGAAGGCGGTCGCCGTGTTGCGGCTGGCAATGCCATGAACCAGCGTCTGGGCGACGAAACGACCGGCATAGAGCCCCGAGGCGGGATCGGCAGGATCCCTGCCATAATAAAGGGCGAGCCCGGCCTGGGCCATCAGCCAGCGTTGCTGCGACGCGAAGATCGATGTCAGCCGCGGATTTTCGCTGAACATCGCCGTCATGTCCCGCGCATAGAGACGCATCGCGGAAAAGAAATCCGCACTGGAAGCGAGGTCTTCGGCAGAAAACGTCATGGCTGCGGTCCCGGCAGGCGTCGATCGTTCCGGCATGCGTTATCAACCCGACGATCATGCTTCCAAAATCTATATCCACTGTCGGCGTTTCATCAAGCTGTGGATTGCGGGCAACATCGTTCCGCTTGCTGGCGCTTGCCTTCATTGCCATCTATAGCAAGGGCCAACCCCAGAGGATCGAATGCGCTTTTCACCGACCTTTCTTGACGAGATCCGCGACCGCGTGCCGATTTCGGACGTGATCGGCAAACGCGTCTCCTGGGACCGGAAAAAGACCAATGCCTCCAAGGGCGATTATTGGGCCTGCTGCCCTTTCCACGGCGAAAAATCGCCGAGCTTCCACTGCGAAGATCGCAAGGGCCGGTATCATTGTTTCGGTTGCGGGGTGTCGGGGGATCATTTCCGCTTTTTGACCGATCTCGACGGCATGAATTTTCCCGAAGCCGTGCAGCAGATTGCCGATATGGCCGGCATTGCCATGCCGCAACCGGATGTCGAGGCCGAAAAGCGCGACCGGGAGCGCACCAGCCTGCAGGACGTCATGGAAATGGCGACACAGTTCTTTCAGGATCAGCTGCAGACGGCGAATGGGGCGAAGGCCCGCGCCTATCTGCGCGACCGCAGCCTGACCGGCCGCACCATCGAGACCTTCCGTCTCGGCTATGCTCCGGAAAGCCGCAATGCGCTGAAGGAGCATCTTGCCGGCAGAGGCGTGCCGAAGGAACAGATCGAGGCCTGCGGGCTTGTCGTTCACGGGCCGGAGATCCCGGTGTCCTACGACCGCTTCCGCGACCGCATCATGTTTCCGATCCTGTCGGCGCGCGAGAAGGTCATTGCCTTTGGCGGCCGCGCCATGTCGCCGGATGCGCCGGCCAAATATCTCAATTCCAACGAGACCGAACTCTTCCACAAGGGCAGCGTGCTCTACAATTTTTCCCGTGCCCGCAAGGCGATGGGGGGCGCGGACGGCGCCGGGACGATCATCGCCGTCGAAGGCTATATGGACGTGATTGCGTTGCATCAGGCGGGTATCGAAAATGCCGTGGCGCCGCTTGGAACGGCGCTCACCGAAAACCAGCTTTCGCTGCTCTGGCGGTTGACGGCGCAGCCGGTGCTCTGCTTCGACGGCGACGGCGCCGGCATCCGCGCCGCCAACCGCGCCGTCGATCTTGCCTTGCCACATCTGAAGCCCGGTTTTTCCGTGCGCTTTGCCATGCTGCCCGACGGCAAGGATCCGGATGATCTGGTGAAACACGAGGGCCGGGCGCCCTTCGACAAGGTGCTGGCGAATGCGCGCTCCCTGTCCGAAATGCTCTGGACCCGGGAAGTCCAGGGCGGCGGCTTCGACACGCCGGAAAAGCGCGCCGAGCTCGAAGCGCGGTTGAAGCAGATCACCACCGTCATCACCGATGAAAATGTCCGGCGCCATTACGGTCAGGACGTGCGCGATCGGCTAAACGCGTTTTTCCAGGGGGCGTCGCGCCAGCAATCGGCCCCGCGTGGCGGTTTCGAGCGCAATCCGCGGCAGAGTGCCGGCCGCGGCGGCCCGGCGGGCAGGGGCGGACAACCGGCCCAGAGGGCAGGGACGGGCGCCATATCCGACCGGCTGGCCCGCTCCTCCATGGTCAGCGGCAACCAGGCGCTGCCGCCCTTGCGCGAGAGCGTTCTGGCGCTCACCATCGTCAACCATCCGCAACTTCTGTTCGAGGAGTATGACGAGGTTTCGGCGATCGACTACGAAAACCGCGATATGCAGAAGTTCTGGTCGGCCGTGCTCAACGCCGCGTCGTCCGCCGGTCCGCGCCTGACCCGCGAGGTGCTGATCGAGATGCTGGAGGCGGAAGGTTTTGGCGCGCTTTTGAAGGGGCTCGACCAGCAGATCCGCTTCGCGCGCCTGTGGACTGCGACGGCAGCCGCAGCCCCCGAAGATGCGCTTGAAGGTTACCGCCAGGCGATGTCGCTGCACAAGCGCACCAAGGCCTTGTTGTGGCAGAGACGGGAGCTGGAAAACGAGCTGGCCTATGCCACGGAGGAGGGCGACGGCGAGACCGTATCGCAGGTCCTGCGCAGTCTCCAGGAGGTCCAGCTCGAAGTCGTGCGCATGGAAAACCAGGAGGCCATCATCGATGGTTTCGGCGTTCTGTCAGGGCGCATCAAAGGGCCGGCCGGAAAGTAGCCCTCTGCCTTTTAACCTGCCGGCAGGTCGGTCTCCCCCCATTCTCTCCTCCCGATCTTATCGCGGAACCATCAAGGGAATGAGCCGTTTGCTCTGTGTGACTGACATGGCGAGAGCCTTGAAGATGGTCGCACAGGAATTTTGACAAACGAGGAGAAGAATCATGAACAAGGCCCTTACGCTTGCACTTGCTGCAGTTTTCTCGACGGCTTCCATCGGCGGCATCGCCGTCGCGCAGGAAACCACAACCACCACGACGCCCATGGCCGCGCCGATGGCGATGACCGAGGAGATGGTCAGCATCATCGTTGTGTCCGAGCCGCTGCCGGACGATGGCCAGACGGAGGTTCCGGAAACCTACAAGAACGCGTCGCCTGAAACCATCTCCAGCGCCCAGACGGAAATCCAGGCTGATCCGGCGCTGATGGACATCCTCGTCAAGAAGAATGTCCAGATCGAAAATGTCGTCGGCATCCAGACGGCCGCGAATGGTGGCAAGGTCGTCTACGTCAAGTAAGCGATATCACATCGATTTTCAGAACGGCTCCGGGCACTGTGCTGTGCTTCGGGGCCGTTCTGCGTTCGACTGCGAGACGCGACAAACGTACGCGCCGTGATTATCGGGTCGATCCTCGCTGCGGAATCGTGCCATGGTGCGGGGACTGTTTGAGAAAGAAATCATGTCCCATCCGCGTTTTTCCGAGCCTGACCTCAACGATACCCGCCCGACCGCCTCC
>NZ_LSRP01000084.1 GCF_001885585.1 Pararhizobium antarcticum | reverse complement strand
TGGACGGTAATATGAAAGTTCTGAATTCATGATGAACAAACCGATAAAACGCATCTAATTCGGTGCCTTGGACCTTTCAAGGAGGTGATGCGCCGAATTCTTTGGGATAGCGTGTGACAGGATTTCGCTGATTCCAGCGAAAGAATGGCCAAAACGGCCGAGCGGACGGAGATTGCGGCATGTCGATCAGCATTTCGAGCCGGGACGATGCCGACGGATTCCAGATCCTTCTCGACCGGCAATCGGCGCTCGACATTGGCGCTTTTGTCGTCGACGGCACGGATCTCGCGCCGGGCATCGCCATCCCTTCCGACGGCGACCTGCGGATCGACCATGCGCTCCAGGGGTTTTTCTTTACCTGCGGCCCCGATCATGTTCGCCATCCGGAACCGATCGCGGGTGGTCCGGAGGGACGGCTTTATCCGCTGCACGGCTCGCTTTGCGGTACGCCTGTGGGGCGTACCGAAATGACCGGCGCCGACGATCGCCCAGGCTGCTTTGCCGAAACCAGCGTCGACCTCGCCGATGGCGGGACGGCGCTTGTTTCGCGCCACTGGGCGATCAGCGACGATGCGTCCGAAATCACGCTTTCGGATCGTGTCACGAACACAGGCGAGACTGCTTTTGCGCCGATGCTGATGTATCACATGAACATTGGCGGCTGGCTTTGCGGAGAGAGCACGTTGATTTCCGGCGCGATGATGGCGGATGGCTCAGAACACTTTCTGTTCGGGGAGGGCGACAGCGCCCATCTGTGCCTGCCGGCGGCCGAGACCGCCGTCGATGGCTGGGCACGGCTGGCCCTTGGTCCGTTCGAAGCGCTGGGGGGGCGGTCGTTGCAGGTGCGGTTCCGCGTCGATACGCTTCCCTTCCTGCAGATCTGGCGTTGCCAGCGCGGCACTGCCGATGTCGTCAGCATAGAACCGGTCTCGCACCGGATCGCATCCCGGACCGCGCTTGCCGAGGCCGGAGAATTGCCGCTGCTGCATCCCGGCGAGACAATCGACTATGCGCTGGCCTTCCGGGTCGGCTGATTGTGCCGCTCGACCAACGTGTTCGATGGCAAGGATTGACGCCCGGTGATCTTGGGGCCTAAACAAAGGCCTCTGCATTTCGGTTCATTTTTCGGGAAGGCCTCGCTATGGACATCCGCCAGATCAACGATGAATATTCGGTCACCGGACAGATCGAGGTCGAGGAACTCGACCAGATCAAGGCCATGGGCTTCAAGTCGCTCGTCTGCCACCGTCCGGACCATGAATCTCCGGACCAGCCGATGTTTGCCGATGTGGCTGCCCGCGCCGCCGAACTCGGCCTCGACATTCGCCATATCCCCGTCGGCCCGATGGGCGTGACCGGCGATGCGGTCAAGCAAATGGTCGATGCGCTGGACGAATTCCCGCGGCCGATGCTGGGTTTCTGCCGCTCGGGTGCCCGCTCGACGGCCATCTACCAGCAGAGCCAGCATATTCGCAGCTAGCCCGAACGCCGCTCGCCCGAAGGCATTTTGAGGGGGCGCTCAGCCGTTTCGGATCTGCGTCAGCGTCCGCGCCGGCGTGATCGCTTCCGGATCGAGCCGGATCTCGATGATTGCAGGCTTGCCGCTGGATCGCGCCCGCTCGAAGGCGGCGGCGAATTCCGTTGTGTGAGCGACGGTCTCGCCATGGCCGCCATAGGCGCGGGCAAGATCGGCAAAATCCGGATTGGTCAGATCCGTGGCGCTGACCCGGCCCGGATAGTCACGCTCCTGGTGCATGCGGATCGTTCCGTACATGCCGTTGTTGATGACCAGCACAACGATCGGCAAGCCATAGCGCACGGCTGTGGCAAACTCCTGTCCGTGCATCAGGAAGCAGCCGTCTCCGGCAAAGCAGACCACCTCGCGGTCCGGAAAAAGCCGTTTGGCGGCAACCGCGGCCGGCAGGCCGTAGCCCATGGAGCCGGAGGTCGGGGCGGCTTGCGTGGCAAACTGCCGGAAGCGGTGGAAACGGTGCAGCCAGGTCGCGTAATTTCCGGCGCCATTCGTAAAAATCGTATCCGCGCGCGTGTTCGCTTCGATCCAGGTCATGATCGGCCCCATCTGGACATGGCCGGGGCCGGTGAGGGGCGGCGTCGACCAGGCGAGATAGGCCGCGTGCATGGCCGCTGTCCGTGCCTGCCAGGTCACCGGTTCGGCGGGTGCATGCTCTTCGAGTGCGGCCACGAAATCGCGCGGACTGGCGGCGATCGCAAGATCCGGCCGGTAGACCCGCCCAAGTTCGCCGGGATCCGGATAGACATGCACCAGCGTCTGGCGCGGATAGGGCACGTCGAGCAGCGTGTAGCCGGAAGACGGCATTTCGGAAAAGCGGCCGCCGATCAGGAGCACCAGATCGGCGCTGCGGATTTCGGCGGCCAGCGCCGGATTGATGCCGATGCCGACATCGCCGGCATAATTCGGATGCAGATGATCAAACAGCATCTGGCGCCGGAACGAGCAGCCAACCGGCAGATGCCAGCGTTCGGCAAAGGTTTGAAACGCCGCAACGGCATCTTTTGTCCAGCGCGTGCCGCCAAGGATGGCGATCGGGCGCTCGGCCCCGGCAAGCAGGGCTTCCAGCGCCCGGATCTGGCTGCGACCCGGATGGCTTTCGACTGGCAAATAGGCCTTGGCCGCCGGCGCCTCCGATAGCTGGCGCAGCATGTCCTCGGGCAGGGTCAAGACCACAGGCCCCGGTCTGCCGGATGTCGCGATGGCAAAGGCCCGCGTGACGAATTCGGGGATGCGGGCGGGGTCGTCGATCTCGCCGACCCATTTGGCGACCTCGGTGAAGGCGCGGCGGTATTCCACCTCCTGAAACGCCTCACGTTCGCGCGCATCACGCTGAACCTGGCCGATGAACAGGATCATCGGGATCGAGTCCTGGCGGGACACATGCAGGCCGGCGCAAGCGTTCATCGCGCCGGGGCCGCGGGTTACCATGCAGATGCCGGGCTCCCCGGTTAATCGCCCCCAGGCATCCGCCATCATCGCCGCGCCACCTTCCTGCCGGCAGACGACAACGTCGATATCCGTGTCATAGAGCGCATCGAGCACCGCCAGATAACTTTCGCCCGGCACGCAGGCAATGCGCTTCACGCCATTGGCCTTCAGCGCCTCGACAATCCGTTCTCCGCCCGTCTTCATGTCCGCTCCTCCCAAAGCATTCCGTTTTTTTGTTTCAGATTGCCGGCAGGACCGGCGCAATGCTGGCGCTTTTTTGCACCTGGCGCTCCCGCCAGATGACGTAGAGGCCCGACGCGATGATGATCGCGATGCCGAGCCATTTCAGCGCATCGGGCAGGTCACCGAACACCCACCAGCCGAAGATCGTCGCCGAGACGATTTCGAGATATTGCAGCGGCGCCAGCGTCGAGGCCGGTGCGGCACGATAGGCGTAGACGCCAAGCACGCCGGCGATCGTGGCGGTGACGCCGACGCCCAGAAGAAAAAGGCTTGCGCGCCCGTCCGGTATCACCGGGTCGAAGATTTCCGAGCCGCTGCCGCTGCCGAACCAGAGCAGGACGCCACAGAACAGGGCGCCCCAGATGCCGGCATGAAGCTGCATCGACCAGGGATCCTCATGCTGGGCGACCATGCGGGTGACAAGCAGGAAAACGGCAAGGCTGGCGGCGGAGACAACCGGCAGCAGTGCGATCAGCCCGACCTCCTGCATGCTTGGCTGGATCACCAGCATGGCACCGAAAAAGCCGACGGCGCAGGCGGTATAGCGGCGCCAGCCGATGGTTTCCTTGAGGAAGATGCTGCCGAGGATGGTGAGGATGATCGGTTCGACGAAGAAGATGGCGATCGCATCGGCGACCTCCATGACCTTCAGCGTCGTGATGAAGGACAGCATGGTGATAACCAGGAGCGCGCCGCGCAAGGCGTGCAGGCCGGTCTTTTTCCAGGTGAGATCCAGCAACGTTCCGCGCACGGCAACGATCGGCAGGATGAAGACCACCTGCAGCAGGAAACGCACGGCGGTGATTTCGGCTGAGGGTATGGTGGCGATCGCCAGCTTGGCGAAAATATCGATCACCGGCGAGATCAGCACCGCGATCACCATCAAGATCAGTCCGAAGGAAACGTCGTTGTCCCGCGCCACGGGGCTGATTTTTGCGGAAATGTTCGTCATGCCTGCGCCGTCTAACCCTTTGCAGCCTGCTGCTGCGGGCAAACCTGGTCGCACCAGTCGGCGAAGTCGGCCATCGCCGCCTCGCGCCCGATATCGTTCAGGGTTTCGTGGCGCATGGCGGGATAGATGCGCGTGGTTACGTCCCGCAGGCCGGATGTTTCCATGCGCCTTGCGAGCCATGCGGTTTCGCGGGCCCGGTTGGTGGCGGGATCCTCGCCGCCGCCGACGAGGTGGACGGGCAGGGATGGCGCCAGGAGCGCCAGTTGCGCAGGACTAGCCCCGGCATAGGCCATTTTGAACAGGTCGATCCACAGCGAGACGCTGGCATCGAAGCCGCAGAGCGGATCGCCGACATATTTCGCCACCTCCGCTTCATCGTGCGACAGCCAGTCGAACGGCGTCTTGCCGCCGGGGATCGACTTGCCCCAGGCGGCGAAGGTCAATTGCGGCAACAGGCCGCTCGGCACGTCGGAGCCTTTCAGCATCTTTTCGATGGCAAGGATCGCCTGGCCGCAGCGCCCGGCAAGACCGGGGTTGAAATTGGAATTCCAGACGGCCACTGCGTCAAAAAGCGACGGCTCGGCCTCGACCGTGTTCAGCGCGATCAGTCCGCCCATGGAATGGCCGAACAGCACGATCGGCAGGCCCGGATGTTCTTTCGCCGCCAGATCGCGGATCGCGCACACGTCGCGAACGACGGTGTCAACGCCGTCACGGGCCGCAAAACGGCCGAGCGGCGCATCCGGCGCTGTCGTCAGGCCATGCCCGCGATGATCGTGGGCGTAGACGTGGAAACCGCGGGTCGCCAGGAAGATCGCGAAGCGGTCGTAGCGCGCCGCATGTTCGGCCAGCCCGTGGCTGATGAGCACGATGCCACGCGCGGGAGCCGACGCAGCAAGACTGTAGAGTGCAAGCATCGCGCCGGTCGGGCTCGCCACCTGCCGCATCTCCATGACCATCGCCGCCTCCCTCATCGTCGCCTGCCGTTATGAACGTGATTTACAGGGCAAAGGCAATCAGCTGCTGATGATGGTTTTGCATCAGGTCACAAAAAGTTTGGCACAAGTACGATTCAC
Source organism: Pararhizobium antarcticum (assembly GCF_001885585.1). Taxonomy (GTDB): domain Bacteria; phylum Pseudomonadota; class Alphaproteobacteria; order Rhizobiales; family Rhizobiaceae; genus Pararhizobium; species Pararhizobium antarcticum. Next base: position 52,416 of record NZ_LSRP01000084.1, on the reverse strand, counting down.
GGTTGCAATTTTCCCGCATATGTTGGTTAATATTCATGGTTTGTTCTTTATGGGAGGCGAGCATGACATCGAGTTCTGGAAGAATGCGGGCGCTGATCTCCGGGTTGGTGGGCCTGGTCCTTTGTGGTTTCAGTGTGACGGCGGCGAAGGCGGCTGAAGATGCGAAACAGACGCCAAGGGGCAAGACGGAGTATATTCTGGCCGTCAGCTGGCAGCCGGGTTTTTGCGAGACGCGGCCGAGCCGCAAGGAATGTGCGGGCCAGACCGCCGACCGGTTTGATGCCACCCATTTTTCACTGCACGGGCTCTGGCCCGTGAAGAAAAGCTATTGCGGCGTTGCTGCCGAGACCAAGGCGCGCGCGCGCAAAGGCAACTGGCTCGACCTGCCGCTACTGGCCGTCGCGCCGGAAACAGCCGATCGGCTGCTGATCGCCATGCCCGGCAGCCAGTCGGGCCTGGATCGCCACCAATGGCTGCGCAGCGGCACCTGCCAGTCCGGTACGGCGCAGGACTATTTCGCTCTGCAGCTTGCCTTTCTTGATCGGCTGAATGCGTCTCCGGTCGGCGCGCTGTTTGCGGGAAAGCTGGGGGAAACGGTGACGGAGACCGAGATCAAGCAGGCTTTTGATGCCGGGTTCGGCAGGGGCGCTGGCGAGCGGGTGCGCATGCGCTGCCAGAAAGACGGCGAACGCAGCGTGATCACCGGTCTGACCATCGGCCTTTCGGGTCCGCTGGCGCGCGGTGCGGATCTGGCCGCGCTCATTCAGGCGGCCGGCACAACCGATTTCAAATGTGCCAGGGGCGTGGTGGATGCGGCCGGCATTCAGTGATTGAACCGGCAAAGGCCGGTTTGCGGATTGCTCCGGCGGGATAATTCGCCTACATAGCGGGCAAAATCCCATTCCGTCGGAGCAGTCTCTCTATGGCACGTCAATTCATCTATCACATGTCCGGGCTGAACAAGTCCTACGGCGCGAAGAAGGTTCTCGACAACGTCAACCTGTCCTTCTACCCGGATGCCAAGATCGGTATTCTCGGCCCGAACGGGGCCGGCAAGTCGACGGTCCTGCGCATCATGGCGGGGCTCGACAAGGAATATACCGGCGAGGCCTGGGTCGCCGAAGGTGCGACCGTCGGTTATCTGGCGCAGGAGCCGCATCTCGATGCGAGCAAGACGGCGCTCGAAAACGTCATGGAAGGCGTTGCCGACAAGACGGCCGTGCTCGAGCGTTACAACGAACTGATGATGAACTATTCCGACGAGACCGCCGAGGAAGGCGCGAAACTCCAGGACATCATCGACGGACAGAACCTGTGGGACCTCGAGAGCCAGGTGGAGATGGCCATGGAGGCGCTGCGTTGCCCTCCCGGCGATTCCGATGTGACCAGCCTTTCGGGTGGTGAGCGCCGCCGTATCGCGCTCTGCAAGCTTCTGCTGTCGAAGCCCGACCTTCTGCTTCTCGACGAACCGACCAACCATCTGGACGCGGAAACGATCGCCTGGCTCGAAAATCACCTGCGCCAATATGCTGGCGCCGTGATGATGATCACCCACGATCGCTACTTCCTCGACAATGTCACCGGCTGGATTCTCGAGCTCGATCGTGGCCGCAGCATTCCCTATGAAGGCAACTACTCTGCCTATCTGTTGGCCAAGGCCAAGCGCATGAAGCAGGAAAACCGCGAGGACGCCTCGCGCCAGAAGGCGATCAGCCGCGAGCAGGAATGGATCGCCTCCAGCCCGAAGGCACGCCAGTCGAAGTCGAAGGCCCGCATCAAGGCCTATGACGAGCTGGTGGAAGCAGCCGACAAGATGCGTCCGGGCGATGCCCAGATCATCATCCCGGTCGGCGAGCGTCTTGGCCAGGTGGTCATCGAGATGGACAACATCACCAAGGGTTACGGCGACCGTCTGCTGATCGACGGGCTGACGCTGAAACTTCCGCCGGGCGGCATTGTCGGCGTCATCGGCCCGAACGGTGCCGGCAAGACGACGCTGTTCCGCATGATCACTGGCCAGGAAACGCCTGACACGGGCGCATTCCGGATCGGCGATTCCGTGCATCTCGGTTACGTCGACCAGAGCCGCGATGCGCTGGACGGCGACAAAACCGTCTGGGAGGAAATTTCCGGCGGTGCCGAAATCATCAAGCTCGGCAAGTTCGACATGAACAGCCGCGCCTATTGCGGCGCCTTCAACTTCAAGGGCGGCGACCAGCAGCAGAAGGTCGGCAATCTCTCCGGCGGCCAGCGCAACCGCGTGCATCTGGCCAAGATGCTGAAGGCGGGCGGCAACGTGCTGCTGCTCGACGAACCGACCAACGACCTGGATACTGAAACGCTGGCCGCGCTGGAAATCGCGCTTGAAAACTTTGCCGGCTGCGCTGTCATCATCAGCCATGACCGTATGTTCCTCGACCGGCTGGCGACCCATATCCTGGCCTTCGAAGGCGACAGCCACGTCGAATGGTTCGAAGGCAACTTCGAGGACTACGAAAAGGACAAGATCCGTCGCCTCGGCGCCGAATCGGTCAATCCGAGCCGTGTCAGCTTCAAGCGTCTGACGCGCTGATCGGCCCTTAAAGGGATCGGAGAAAGCGGCTTTCGGGCCGCTTTTTTCATGGGAAAAGCCCGTGACCGCGTCGTGTCGCGATTTGACGCTTGCATGACGTCCGCAAATCACATAAACATATCTTTATGTGTTGATGGGGTTTTGCATGGCGGACGCGGGCGGTCTTGGTCTTGAAGAGTTGGTCGATGTGCTGAAGGCGGCAGGCGAGCCGACGCGCATGCGGCTTCTGGCTCTTCTGGCGGCTGGCGACCTGACGGTCACCGATCTTACCGAAATTCTCGGCCAGTCCCAACCGCGCATTTCCCGTCATCTGAAACTTCTCGGTGAAGTCTCGCTGATCGATCGCTATCAGGAGGGCGCCTGGGCCTATTTCCGCCTGCGCGGCGAGGGTGACGGCGTGGCACTCGTGCGCAAGCTTCTGTCCTTTGCGACAGATGGCGATGCTGTTCTGCAAAGGGACGGCGAGCGCCTTTCTGCGCTGAAGCAGGCGCGCTCGGAAAAGGCCCAAGCCTATTTCAGCCGCAATGCCGCAGAATGGGATGCGCTTCGCCAGCTGCATGTCAGTGACGCGGATGTCGAGGCAGCGCTGAAAACGCTGGTTGGCAGCCAGCCTGTCGATGGCCTGCTGGATCTTGGCACCGGTACCGGCCGTATCCTGCAATTGTTCGAGCCGATCTACCGCCGGGGCGTTGGCGTCGATGCCAGCCGCGACATGCTCGCGGTCGCGCGCGCCAATCTCGATCGTTCCGGCATCACAAAGGCGTCGATCCGTCACGGCGACATCTTCAATCTGCCGCTCGATGGCCAGGAATTCGATCTGGTGACGATCCACCAGGTGCTGCATTTCCTGGAGCAGCCGGATGCTGCGATCCGGGAAGCGTCCCGCATGCTGTCGCCCGGCGGGCGGCTGGTGATCATCGATCTGGCGCCGCACACGCTGGAATATCTGCGCGACGATCACGCCCATGTCCGGCTCGGCTTCTCACGGCAGACCATGAAGGACTGGCTTGAACGGGCCGGTCTGGTGCTGGAGGAGATTGTCGACCTTTCGCCGGAAGCCACCGCAAGCGGCCGTTTGACGGTGACGCTGTGGCTGGCCCGCGACACGCGCCAGGCGGTGATCGCCGGCGGTTCCGCCAAGCCCCCAATTTTCGCCCAGGCCGGGAGGATATGACATGCCGATCCACACACTCTACCCCGCCGAACGCGGCAACCTGACGCTCTCCTATGAGTATTTTCCGCCGAAGACCGACGAGATGGAGACCCAGCTGTTCAAGACGGTCGCCGAACTCGCGGTCTTTTCGCCGGCCTTCGTAACGGTGACCTATGGTGCCGGCGGGTCGACCAAGGCGCGATCGCTGACTACCGTGCGCCGGATGATCCGCGAGACCGGACTTGCAAACACGGCCGCACATCTGACCTGCGTCGGGGCGACAAAGTCCGAGGTCGATGCCGTCGTTGCCGATTTTGCTGCGTGTGGCGTTCGCCATTTCGTCGCCTTGCGCGGGGATCCGCAGGGCGGCATCGGCTCGGCCTATACGCCGTTTCCGGGCGGCTACGAAAATGCGGCCGCACTGGTCGCCGGCATTCGTGCCGCAGGCGATTTCGAGATTTCCGTCTCCGCCTATCCGGAAAAACATCCCGAAAGCCCGGATGTCGCCGCCGACATCGACACCTTGAAACGCAAGGTCGACAATGGCGCGACCCGGGCGCTGACGCAGTTCTTCTTCGACAATGACGATTTCGAGCGGTATCTCGAGCGCGTTCGCCGCGCTGGGATCACCATACCGGTCGTTCCCGGCATCCTGCCGATCAACAATCTGGCGCAGGTGCGCAAGTTTGCCGGCCTCTGCGGGGCCCGCGTTCCGGATGCCGTGATCACGCGGCTCATCCATCTCGACGAGATGCCGGAGGAGCGCATCAAGGAGGCGACGCATATCGCAGCCGAGCAGATCGTCGATCTCGCGCGCCGGGGCCTGCGCGATTTCCACCTTTACACGATGAACCGCTCGCCTCTGATTGAAGCGGTGTGCGATCTTGTCGGGTTCGAGCGCCAGGCATCAGCAGCGCGCGACAATGCCGCGGCCGGTGCGGCGGCCTGAGATTGTGTGACATTCCCAAGGAAAAGCCCATGATACCTTTCGGTGTCATGGGCTTTTTCATTCTCCTGGCAGCTTACAGGCTTTTGCCGCTCGTTTGAGCGTTTCGCCTTTTGATGATGCTGCAATTTCTGTGCGGTATTAAAGTTCGAATTCACCGTCTGGACTGCTCGTTCCTGCCATTAAATGAAAAGCATTGTCGCCACGAACACGAACGCTGCACTGATCATGAGGACATTCAACGAATGTGTAAGTCCCATAACTGACCCTCCTTGCCGCTAACGTTAAAAAGATAGGGCCAAAAAGCCACGCACGAAAGGAAAAATTGTGCTGCACCGCAAAAACCAAGGCGCTGAAGAGGTTATGCACAGGCTTAAGCCCATGAATGGAAATCATTTTCATCTTGCCACATTTTTTTCACAATCGCTGAAGGCTTGTTAATATGACCGAGTGAAATAGCGCGTGATGTGACCGGAAAGACACAAAACTCGACCTGTCTCCTTGGCACTGATTCTCTAGCGAAGCCCTTTTCGGCGCCAGCCTGCAAGGATTCGCCCGTCCAGGACCAGAAGGCCGACGGCGATAAGCAGCATTCCGGAAATATCTGTTGGCTCCAGCGTTTCCCCCAGGAAGAACAGGCCGAGAAGGATGGCGCTGGGAGGAACGAGCAGCGTCACAAGCGACGTGTTGGTCGCGCCAGCCACCGCCATGATCCGGAAGTAGAGAATATAGCCATAGGCGGTGGAGATCAGCGCCAGGGCAAGCACCGCGAGTATGGCTGATAGCGGCGGCATTGGCAGGAGCCACGGCGTGTCCGCGACAAGCGCTACAGGCAACATGATCACCGTCGAAGCCGTGAGCTGCCCCGCCGCCGTCACCGGTGCTGCCAGCCCGCGAAACCGTTTGCCGTAGGTTCCGGCAAAGCCATAGGCGATTGCGGCAATCACGGGGAAGGCCAGTGCCCAGAGCGGAATGCTGCCGGCGCCATGGTCGAAAAGACCCGGCAGGGCGCTGGGGCCGATCAGCACGATGGTGCCGGCAAGGCCCAGCAGGCAGCCGGCGATCTTGGCCGCACTCAGTTTTTCGTCCTGCGTCAGCGTATTGGCGATCAGCACCGTCCAGACCGGCGTCGTCGCATTGAGTATGGCTGCAAGCCCGGCGCCGATCTCCGTCTGTCCGAGGAAGATGAAGGTGTGGGGAATGGCGTTGTTGAGAAGGCCGAGCAACAGGAACTGCCGCCATCGCGCCTGCAATTCGCGGTAGAGGTCGTAGCGCCCGAAGACATAGAGATGCAGGGCGAGCGCTGCCAGCGCAACGCGCAGGAACACCAGCGTGAACGGCGGCACATAGGGAATGGCGACCCGTGCGAAGAAGAATGATCCGCCCCAGATCAGCCCCAACAGTGCCAGCAGCCCCCAGGTTGCGATCGTCATCTTGATGGTCGTGCCTTCTGATTTTGCCTGCATGTGCCTTGACCTATCCCGCCGCATTCGGATCATGCCGCAGGGGTAGGATGTTCGCGCCGTCCGATCCACCCGATTCGTGACGACTGCTGAACCCATCCGAAGGAAAGTCTGCTGGAGCCCTTGATTTCCCATACCGCTGCGGATGTTGCCCATGACGGCCAGGGGCTCGTTGCGATCGCCATCGTCATCGCTGTCGCAGCCATTCTCGGACTGGGCTTTCTGCGGCTGCGCCAGCCGCCGCTGGTCGGGTTCATCCTCGCCGGCATTGCCCTCGGCCCGACCGGTTTCGGCCTCATCGCCAGCAGCGGCAATGTCACGCTTCTGGCGGAAATGGGCGTCGTCGTGCTCCTGTTTTTCATCGGCATGGAACTGTCGATCAAGGCGTTCGTGCTCAGCTTGCGTCAGTCGCTGATTGTGGCCGGCGGGCAGATCCTTGCGGCGCTCGCGGCGGCGGCCCTGATCGCGCTGATCACAGGTGCCACGCTGGCGGAGGGGCTGATTCTCGGTTTTGTCATCGCCATGTCCTCGACCGTCGTCGCCATGAAGATGCTCGATGACATGGGGGAACTGCGCAGCGAGACGGGCCGGATTGCGGTCGGTGTGTTGATAGCGCAGGATATCGCCGTGGTCCCGATGCTGATTCTCGTGTCCAGCCTCGGGGGAGACGAACTCAATATCAGCGCGATGCTCGTCAAGATGGTCGTCGCCATCGCCCTGCTGGGGGGGCTTGTCTGGTGGTTTGGGCGTCATGGAAAGCTGCGCATCCCGTTCAGCGAGGATATCGAGGACAAGGTCGAAATCCTGGCGCTTGGCGCGCTCGGGCTCTGTTTTACGGCGGCGGCACTCTCCGGCCTTGCCGGCATGTCGCCGGCCTATGGCGCCTTCCTGGCCGGTATCGTGCTTGGAAATTCGACTTTGCGAAGCCGCATCATTCCCGTCATCGAGCCCATTCAAAGTATTCTTTTGGTCGTCTTCTTTCTGTCGATCGGTCTCCTGATCGACCTGACTTTTGTCGGCGAAAATTTTTGGACGGTGCTCAGTGCGGCCATCATCGTGATTGCCGCCAAGACCGTTTTGAACATCTTCCTCCTGCGCCGGACGGGGTCCTCGCCGCAGGTCGCTCTGGTCGCCGGCCTGTCGATGGCGCAGATCGGTGAATTTTCGTTTGTGCTGGCCGCGGCCGGTCTCAGCGCCGGCGCGCTCGATCTCGATATCTACCGCGTGGCGATCGCCGTCACGGCAGTGTCGCTTCTGGTGTCGCCGCTCTGGGTCAGCCTGATGCACAGGCTTGAAAACATCACCGCGGAGCATCTGTACAGCTACCGGCAGGCTTTCGCGGTGGCCTATGCGCGGGAACTGCAGGAAGTTTCGAAACAGGGGCGGGCGCTGGCCGGTGCGCGCTGGTCGCTCCGGCTTCGTTATCGCGCCTTCCGGCTCGCCCGCCACCACCGGCGACGGGTCAAGGCCGGAAAAGACAGCGCGTCATCGTGAGACCTAGAGCGCGTTGAGTACGGCCTGTGTCGCCCAGCCATCGGCCGGCATGCCGAGCCGCTGCTGTTCCTTCTGGAGGGCGGCGCGCGTGCCGGAGCCGAGGATGCCGTCGATCTTGCCGACATCGTGGCCGAGGGTCTGCAACCGGGTCTGGAGCGCCTTCATCTCGTCGTCGCCAAGGCCTGTTTCCGGATTGCCGGCATCATAGGGCGGAGCGCCGTTCAGGCGCGTGGCGAAATAGGCGGCGGACGTCGTATAGATGAACGACTGGTTCCATTCGAGATAGATGTTGAAGTTCGGATAGGTCATGAAGGCCACGCCTTTGTGGCCCTGCGGGATCACCACGGATGCCGCAAGCTGCGGGAAGGCGGTGTTGCCGTCGCGCGGGGTGACGCCAAGCGCGAACCAGTCGCCGGCGGTCATGCCAGGCTGCAGGCCGGTTTTCTCCCAGGGCAGGGTATCGGGTACCGAGACTTCCTGGATCCAGGGTTCGCCGGCCTTGAAACCGAGGCTCTGGATGAATTTCGCAGCTGTCAGGATCGCGTCCGGCGAACTGTCCTTGAGCTTCACATGGCCGTCGCCATCGCCATCCACGCCGAAGGCGATGATGTCTTCGGGCAGCATCTGGACCTGGCCGATTTCGCCGGCCCAGGCGCCGGTCGTGGTGGCCGGATCGAGATCGCCGTGCTGGACCATTTCGATCGCTGCTATCAGTTGCGGGCGGAAAAGTTCCGGCCTGCGACAGTCATGGGCGAGCGTCACCAGCGCATTGCGAGTGTTGAAATCCCCCTGGACTGCGCCGAAATCGGTTTCGAGCGCCCAGAAGGCGGTGATGACGGCGGCGGGAACGCCGAATTCCGACTGCGCCCGATCGAAGACCGCCGCATATTCCTTCATTTTTCGCGCGCCGATGTCGAGGCGTGCCTTGCTGACCGTGCGTGTGGAGAATTCCGTAAACGTCTGCTTGAAGACGCCCTGCGCCCGGTCGCGGCTCAGCACCTTCTGGTCGATCGCCGCGCCGGCAAGTGCCCGGTCGATGGCCTCGGCCGGAATGCCCCTGGCAAGTGCTTCTGTCTTCACGCCATCAAGAAATGCGGAGAGATCACCGCCGCAGGCCGCCGTCGCCTGCGTGGCAGGCGCGGTCGTGTCCTGGGCCTGGGCTGTCGAGGCCAGAAGCGTGAAAAGTGCCAGTGAGAGGAGAGAGCGCCGTGTGCCGCGTGTCATCGCAAATCCTTGTTGTCATGCCTTGTGCCACCACACCTGCCTGCAGGCGGCAGCATCGAAGGCGAGCCGAAACTATGAACGCTGCTGTTCCAGAGCAATGGGGCAGAATGAAGAAGACCGCCGGATCGTCGAGGGTGGTTTGGCGTGACGCCTATTTCGAAACTGCGGCGACCCAGGTTTTCCAGTTCTTGGCTGAACCGGCAAACACGTTGATGTCGGTATCACCCGTTATGCCCGGAATGGTCCCCGTGCTGGTATATTGCCAGAAGGCCCAGCGGCGTTCCGGATAGATTTCGCCCGGGTGCTGGGCGACGGCGCGAACCCAGTAATGGTAGTCGTTGAACTGGCCAACGAGATTGTCGCGGTGGAAATCCACCGAGGTATAGATGATCGGCCGCTTGCCATAGTGTTTCTCCAGCCGGTCCATGAAGACCTTCATCTCCGACTGCACGGTCAGCGGCGAGGGGCGATATTTGCAGGTCTTGGATTCGCCGTTCCATTCGACGTCGAGCACCGGCGGCAGACTGACCGCGCTCTTCGGCACATTGGCGATGAACCAGTCGGCCTGCTGGTCGGCAGTCGAGCAGAAATAATAGAAGTGGTAGGGCGCATAGGGCAGGCCCGCCGCCCGGGCGCCCTGCCAGTATTCGTGGAACCGCTTGTCGACCACGTCCTTGCCCTCGGTCGCCTTGATAAAGGCAAAGGACACGCCGGAACTGCGCACCGTTGGCCATTCGATATCGCCATTCCATTTCGAGACGTCGATGCCGTGCACGGTGTGGTGATGCGGGGTGCGCACACCAAAATCCTGCGGATCCTTGTCATGGAAGCGGGGCGGGATCGACGCGGTCTTCAGGAGATCGTAATCTGTCGACGTGCAGGCGGACATAAGCGTCAATAGTGGCAGGAGAGCCAGGAGAAGCCGGCGCATATGATACCCGTTCCGAACCGATCTAACGTCCTGCCTCACACGATGACATCCATAAAAATGGTGAACCCGAGAGGCGCGAACCTCCTTTTCACCATATCATCGTAAAAAATGCGTTATTTTCAAGCGGGAATTGTCAATTGAGCGGCGCGCGTCGGTAAACCGCGATCCAGGCATAGCCGCGGCCGAGGGAGCGGAGCGCGATTTCGGCGCCATTCCCTCGTGATTTTGCGCGCATGACATCAAAAAGTGTCTCTCTCGGGCTGACGTCGAAGCGACGCAGCCAGCTTTGCAGGGCGCGGCGAAAGCCGGCCGGCCAGCCTTCCTGCTGTCCGAAATCGGCAATATGCAGGGAGCCGCCGGGATTGAGCGCCGCAATCGCCGAATCGATCGCCTTCTCCCAATCGGGAATCATCGACAGCGCATAGGAAATCACGATGCGGTCGAATCCCGCCTGCGCGAACAGGCCCGGTGAAAAATCCGTGGCGTCGGCGATGCGCAGCAGCGTTGGCACGTCGCCTCTGGCGTTCAGCTTGGCGTCTGCGGTGGCGAGCATTTCGGCCGAGATATCAAAGCCGAACAGGCGCGCATCGGCAAAACATTCTCTAACCAGCGCGAGGTTGCGTCCTGTGCCACAGCCGATTTCGAGCACGCTGCCGCCCATGGGCACATCGAGTTCGCGGATGATCGTGTCGCGTCCGAACAGGTAGTATTTGCGCGTCAGGTCATAGATGTGCCGCTGGTAGCGATACATCCGATCCATGCGCTGCGCATGCGCCTTGTCAGTGGTCGACTGCGCAGCGATCATGCCTTCTTCCTGTAGATATGAAAGCCACCATAGATGGCCGATCGATCCTGCACGCCGAGCTCTGCAGACTGTTTTGCATCATAGTCCCACTGGTCAAGCAGGATCGGCGAAACGCGCCCCTCCAGGATGCTTGCCAAGGCAGCCGTGCGGAAGATGACCACGGCGTCATCGGCTGCGCTGCGGGTGATCTCGCTCCAGAGCGCGTTCAACTGCTGGTCGGTCATCCAGTCCTGGGCGTCGAGCAGCACGTAACGATCGACAGAGGCTGCGGATTTTCGCGCCAGAAGCTCGGTGAAGCTGGCATGATGAATATGGACGCGCTCGGCATTGTTGCGGATCGCCTCGTGATTTTGTGCCTGCAGGTAGACGGGCAGGCTCCCTTCATGCGGCAGCGGGTAACGGCGGGCAAAGGCCTGCCAGGCGAAATAGTTGTCACGTATCGGAAAATGACAGGTCAGCTTTTCCAGCCGCTGACGCAGCACGCCTGCCAGCGATTTTTCGGCGCTCAGGCTTGCCAGCTCGTCGAATTGCTGCGGCGGGATGCCAAGCCCGAAGAGCGAACTCTTGCGACTGGTGATCCAGCGAATGAACGGGCGGTCGAACAGCGGGGCGAGGCGCTCGTCGAAGAACTGCCGCTGTTCGCGCATGGATCTGGCATTGACGAGTTCGGACGGATCGACGCCGTGCAGACGGGCCAGCAGATGGCCAGCGCTGATGAAGCGGCCCAGCAGGCCGGTGCGATAGACATTCCTGCCGAAAACCGAAATCCGCCGCCTGCCGGTCAGGCCACGGGTGTTCCAGTAGTCACGGGTCGCAGCATCCAGTTTCGAAGCGACAAACAGGTCATAGGCCTGGATATTGGTCGCGGTATCGGGGCGGGCGAGGAAACGCACGGTGTCTGCATGGCCCGGAAGGTGGCGGAACGCCGCCAGCTTCAGCCGGTTGAGCGCGACATGATGGCGGTTGAGGTCGACGACATCGATGCGTTCGGGACGGGCCGAGAGATAGGCGAGCATGTTGCAGCCGCCGGACGCGATGGTGACAATGTGGTGCTCCGGGCGGATCTGCATTGCCGCCATGTCAACGGCCGGGTCCTCCCAGATCTGCGGGTAGACGAGGCCCGAAAACAGAAGACCGAACAGGCGTTCCGACAGCCCCTTGGCCGTCAGCGGCTTGTGCTGGATCAACGCCGCCTTGAGTTTCTCGTTCTTTTTGCCGTAGCCGGCATCGGGTGCAAGATCGGTCATGTCAGCCTGTCATCCGTTGAAGCTGCCCGCTTCTAGAACGCCACCGCTACACTTTGATGACGGCGTTTTTTATGATTTCTCACCCATAAGAATTGATTAAGTTTGGACGTGTTAGATAAACGCTTCCTTCAAAGGCGGCTAACATGATGTTAAATGCGTTTCTTCCAAAATCCGAGCATCGGTATGCTGCTGCGGGTCTGCTGTTCGGGGTCGGCTTTCTCTTCGCCTGCCTGCTAATCGATCGATTTTTTGATAATGGAAACAGTCTGCTGGGCGAAGGCACGATGGCTTCGACCTCTGTCTGTGTCTTGCTGATGCCCGCGGTGTGCGGCGCGTTGTTCTATGCTTGGGGCCGCTCGCGTTGCCGGCTCCTGTCCGAACTCGCCTTGCGCCAGCGCACGGAAGAACAGTTGATGCAGGTCGCCCATCTCGATCGGCTGACGGGGTTGCCAAACCGATTCGCTCTTGAGCGGGACATCCGCCTGCTGGTCTCGGAGGACCAGGGCGTGGTCGGGCGAAACGCGCTCTTGCTGCTTGATCTCGACCGGTTCAAGTTCGTCAACGACACGATGGGCCATGATGCCGGCGACCAGTTGCTGGTGGCGCTTGGCCATCGGCTCAAACGTGCGCTGTCCGGAATGGCGAAGATCTACCGGCTCGGGGGGGACGAATTTGTCATCCTGGTTGCCGGCGCGCCATCAAACGGCAAGGCCGAAGACATCTGTGCAACCATTCTTTCGATTTTTTCCGAACCTTTCCAGTTGCTTGCCGGCCAGTTCTGGACCGGCTGCAGCGTCGGCGTCGCTTTTCTCGAGCGCGACGACCGGTCGATGTCGACCGTCCTGAAAAGGGCTGACCTGGCGCTGTACAAGGCCAAGGAAATACCGGGCAACAGCCACCTCTTCTACCAGCCGGAAATGGCGGTCGAAGCTTTCGTCAAAAGCGAGATCGAGCATGATCTCGGCCGCGCGCTGGAGGAGGGGCAGTTCTATCTCGAATACCAGCCGATCGTCGGCATAGAAAGCCGGGCGATCCGCTCGTTCGAGGCTTTGATCCGCTGGAACCATCCGGTCAAGGGCATCATACAGCCGGACCTGTTCATTGCCGCTGCAGAGAAGACCGGCCTCATCCTGCCGATCGGCAACTGGGTGGTCAAAACGGCCTGCACCGAGGCTGCGCGCTGGCCGGCGCCGACTGGGGTTGCCGTCAATGTCGCCGGTGACCAGTTCAAGGACAGGGCCTTTGTCAACTTTATAAAGACGTGCCTCGACGAGGCGGGGCTGGCCCCGGGGCGGCTGACGATCGAGGTCACCGAATCGATCTTTTCCATCGATCCGCAGATCATCTGCGAGAGCCTGGCCGACCTGCGTGCCTATGGCGTGCGGATTGCGCTCGATGATTTCGGTATCGGCTTCTCCTCGATCAACAATCTGCGGCGCTTTCCGCTCGATCAGTTGAAGATCGATCGCTCCTTCACGCATGCCATGCTGGGCAACCAGCGCGATGCGGATCTGGTCGACATCATCCTGCAACTCGGCCATACGTTTCAGGTCGCAACGACCATTGAGGGGATCGAAACCGAGGGCCAGCTGGAGTTCGTCCGGGCACTCGGGGCCTCTGAGGCGCAGGGCTTCCTGATTTCCCGCCCGGTTTCGGCGCGGGACGTTCTCGGCATTCTGTCGCGTGAACCGGCGCAAACCGGGTCGTTGTCGGCGTGAGACGTCGAGTGTCGAGATAAACCCTTCCAAAAGCGATGGAATCCTGTTTTCCTCGGTGGGTGAAGCGGGAGACTGCCGGATGCGCAAAATTTTGATATGGCTGCTGGGCCTGACGACCGCCGCGATTGCGGCGGTCTTCGGCTGGCTGGTAATTGCGCCGCCGGAGCTGTTGCGCGTCGGCGACGGCTATGCTGCCAAGATCGTCTGCTCCAACGTGTTCATCGCGGGCCGCGACGCCGAGACGGTTCTGGCCGAGGATGTCCAGGCGCCCGGTCATCCGCTTTTGCGGTTCGTGCGTGTCAGTGTCGATGTGGCCCGCAAGACGGTAACCGCGCGCATGTTCGGTTTTGCCGCCCCCGGTCATGCGGTCTACCGCGAGGGGCTCGGATGCACGACACTCAGTGACGACAGGTTTGCGGCTTTCCCCGGGATCCAGCGCGAGCGACGCAGGGCAGCGCCGGCAGATGGTGCAGTGTTCTGGCCCGACGGTGGCGGCATCGTCAGGAATGCCGCTGTCCAGGCGCTGATCGAGGATCCCGCACTCACCGGTCCCGGCATGCGGGCGACGGTGGTCGTCAGGGGCGGGCGCATCATTGCCGAAACCTATGGCGACGGCTTTTCGCAGGCAACGCCGCTTCTCGGTTGGTCGATGACGAAGTCCGTGACGGCGGCGCTTGTCGGGCTGCGTATCCGGGATGGCCGAATGGCGCTCGATGCCACCGATCTGGTCGCCGAATGGCGGGGTGATGCCCGCAGCACGATCACGCTGTCGGATCTTCTCGCCATGCAGAGCGGCCTCGACTTCAACGAGGATTACGGCACCGTCGCCGACGTCACGCGCATGCTGTTTCTCGAAAGCGACATGGCGGCCTTTGCGGCGGGCAAGCCGCTTGTCGCGACGCCCGGCGAACGTTTCAGCTATTCCAGCGGAACGACGACGCTTTTATCGCGGCTCTGGATGAATACGTTTTCCAGCCAGCGGATCGCGCTGACCTTCCCGCGCGCCGCACTTTTCCGGCCTCTCGGCATGACCAGCGCCGTTCTCGAGACCGATGCTCACGGAACCTTCGTCGGTTCATCCTACATGTATGCGACGGCGCGCGACTGGGCCCGGTTCAGCCTCTTCCTTCTGCGCGGCGGGCGCTGGAACGACCGTCAGCTTTTGCCGGAGGATTTTGTGTCCTTCATGGCAAGGCCGACGGCTGCGTCCGGGGAACGCTACGGCTCTGGCCAGGTGTGGACCGAGGCGGGACGGGCGAAGGCAGCGGAACCGGGCGATATCGGCCTGCCGGCGGATGCGTTCCGAATGCAGGGGCATGACGGCCAGACGGCGCTGATGGTGCCATCGCTCAATCTCGCGGTCCTGCGCATGGGCCTGACGCCATCGCGCAGCGGCTATGATGTTCGCAGGCTGCACGCCAAAATAATCGAGGCGGTCAAGTGACCGCCTGCGATTGATACCGATACAGCAATTTCAGCGTGTTTATTTCATGCCGAGTTCTTCGAGCAGACCCTTGCGCTTGGCGTGGTAATAATAGCCGCTGGCGTAGAGCTTGACCGCATTGTCGTTCTGGTTGTCGGCCACCATCCACGCACCGCGCAGATATTTCGTCGCATATTTCAGGTTGGTCTCCGCATCGAACAGGCCTTCGGCCGTGCCGTCATAACCGAGCCCCTTGGCCGTGTTGTAGCGGATCTGCATCAGGCCGTAGTTGCCCTTGCTGTAGGCGCGCGGATTATACGTGCTTTCGCGTTTGACGACGCGGTGGACCAGCGCCTCGGGAAGACCATTGAGCTTGGCATAGAAGCTGATCAGGCGATCAAGTTCCGGGCGCGAGCTTGTCAACTTTTCGGTGACGCCGAAGGCTGCAGGCGTGGCCACGCCATTGGCATAGGCGACGGCAGCACCGCTGACCGGCTTTGCCACCGGCACGATCATGCGAGAGGCGACAAGCGTTTCCAAGCCGACCGGTTCACCGGTATCGAAATCCGAATCCATCGCGGCCATGGCAACCATGGTCGTCTGCATCTGCGGGACAGGGGTTGTACGGGTTTCGACCATGGCATTGGCCGTGACCGGCAGGGCGGAGGTCGCAGCCGCGTTTGCCGGCTGCAACTGCGCGGTCGCAACGCCGTTTGCGGCATTTTCGGCCGGCTGCATCATGGCCGTCTCGGCAGCAAGTGCTGCGACGGAGGCCGTTGGCGTGCCGTCCGGTGTCGGCAGGGCATAGGCTGTCAGTTCAGTTCCGGGTTTTGCAAGCGGCGTGACACTCTGCGCCGCCATCAGTTGTTCCATCGGCGTACGTTCGACGCTCGAGCACCCCGTTGCGAACGAAGCGGTGATCAAAGCACACGCGGTAAGCGCATGTTTTGAATTGGAAAAACCGATTTTAGCCATGCTGTCGCTTCCGTGCTTTCAGGCCCCGCAGCCCCCGCAGATCAGCAGCGCGAGGCTGCCGGACGTGAACCTCCATTAACCTATTGCCCCTCCAATCGCAAGCATCGAGCGTCTTTTCAGGGGGTGGCCCGGCGAAGGCTTGCCGTCAGAAGGCCCGCGCCGATCAACAGCGAGCCACCTGTGCGGTTGACGATCGTCTGGATCTTCGGTTTGCGGATCGTCGTGCGGGCCGCTGAGGCCAACAGCGCATAGGTGGTCGCGTTCACCGTTGCCAGCACCAGAAAGGTGGTTTCGAAAATCAGCATCTGCAGGAACAGGGGGCGGGTCAGATCAAGAAACTGCGGCAGGAAAGCCACGAAGAACACGATGCTCTTGGGGTTGAGCGCGGTCACCACATAGGTATGCAGGAAGATACGCGTCGGTCGATCCTGCCTGGGTTCCGCAATATGCTTTGATGGTCCATCTGAGACAGGCCCACCCGAAACGGGCATGCGCCAGAGTTTGATGCCGAGCCAGACGAGATAGGCGGCGCCAACCCATTTGAGCACGGTAAAGAGCGCCGCCGACGTGGCGAGCAGTGCGCCGAGGCCCAGCATCGAGGCCGTCATCGCGGTAAAGTCGCCAAGCGCCACACCGGCCACCGTTGCCGTGCGGCGGCCGTGCCCGAGCGCATAGGAGATCACGAGAAGGATGGTCGGGCCGGGAATGGCGAGCATGACGGTCGAGGCGGCCACGAAGGCGAGCCAGTGTTCGATGGACATGAAAAAGGCTCCCCGTGCATTGGTTTCCGAACGAGGAAGCCATGGGCACGCGGAGCCGTCAAGGTGCCATGTATAGAGCTTGGTCAGTCGCTGCTATCAGTGGGCTGCGGCCCATTTCTGGCCGATGACGTCCATCATTTCGCCGAACCATTTGACCGAAGTGTCGAAATGCTTGCCGCCGCTGATGCGCGGGAATTCGATTGTGCGCAGCTTGCCGCCCTGGTCGACATCGTGGCCGGTAACGCCGGAGACCTTGTTCAGCGCGCTTTCGACAGCAAGATCGACCATGCCCTGGATCAGGCGCAGATCATCGGCATTGGCGGGTGCCGATCGGGCATAATAGCCGGATTTCTGGACCATGGAGCGTTCGGCGCCGAGAAGCGCGGCAAATTGCTTGGTAAACCAGTTGCCGACATTGATCGTGTCGATCTTGACGTGGCCGAAGGCGTCGCGCTTGACGCTTTCGCCGGCTGCTTCCCGCTCGGAGACGATCGCGTCGAGGCAGGCACCCTCGCTGACGAATAGCGTGACGAAGCCGGTCGTGTCCATCACGCTACGCAGCCGTTCGGCTTCCTTGTGCAGATCGAAGGCAGTTTCGGGCAGGTAGAGCCCGTCAATGCTCTTCAGCTGCTGGTTCATCATGAAGCCGTCGACGAATTCCTTGTCTTCGGTCATCTGGATGTAGGAGCGTGCGGTTGCTGCCGTCAGCCAGCCGCAGTGGCGGCCCATGACCTCATGCACGACGAGCGTGCGCGGGGCGGCACTCTGCTCGTTGCTGACATGATCGAAGAACCTCGCGCCATATTCGGCTGCCGTCCAGGCGCCGAGCGACTGGCGGATCGGCACCACGTCATTGTCGACGGTCTTTGGCAGGCCGACGACGGTCAGGTCATAACCATTGGCACCGAGATAGGCGGCCAGATCCGCCGCGGTCGTGTTGGTGTCGTCGCCGCCGATCGTGTGAAGGATGGTGATGCCGTCTGAGGCAAGCCTTTCGGCTGCGACCCGCAGCGGGTTTTCGCCTTCCTTGACGAGGCCGCGCTTGACGCAGTCGGCGGCATTGGTCAGCTTGACGCGACTGTTGCCGATCGGCGATCCGCCGTGGCGGTGCAGGACATGGGCTTTTTCGCGCATATCCGGCGTGATCGGGATCCGATCCGCCAGAAGCAGGCCCTGATAGCCGGACCGATAGGCGACCATCTCTATGTCAGGCGCGATGTCCGTGTACCGTTCGATCAGCCCGCCGACCGCGGAGGACAGGCAGGGTGCGAGCCCACCGGCGGTGAGCATTGCGACTTTCTGTTTGGGCATGATGTCTCCTCAAGGATATGTCGGCAGAATAGAGCGAGGCCTCTCTAGCGCAAGTCCCCCGGAAGTTAAATGACAGAGCGGCAGATGATCGAGAACAACCGGGGCAGGTGAGCCGCACCGTGCGGTCGGGACGACCAAATTCCCACGCGGCAATCCGGATGAGCACGCGGCTGTTGGCACACTGCTTTTCCCTTTTTACTGAAGCCTGCTGCAGTTTTCGGCGCCCGACCCGCTTGCCAAGCGGACTATCGGTCATGGCCGCCGATGCAGGATTGCGGCCTGTCCCGGTCTTCTTGACGGTGATCGGATTATTGTGCCATCAGCATAATGAGGGCCATCACAATTTCGTCATGCCGGCCTTCGATGGGCGTTCCCGGTCGCTGTGCGGGTTGCAATATCCGGCCGCATCTGGTCATGCTGCGCTGTAGCAAAAACAGGAAAGAACGTGCCTATGTCGTTCTGGGAGAGTATCCTCGGGATTATCACTGCGACCGGCAACGCCCTTGCCGGGGTGGTGGAAGCCGTGCGCACCTTGTTCGAGGGCGACCCGGAAACCCGGCGCAAGGTCGCCTTTTCGGTCGCGATGATCGCGCTGTCGGCCAAGATGGCCAAGGCTGACGGCATCGTTACCGAGGCCGAGGTATCGGCGTTCCGCGACATCTTCAAGTTTCCCGACGATCAGGCGCACAATGTTGCGCGGCTCTATAATCTCGCCCGTCAGGACGTGGCCGGCTACGAGGCCTATGCCGAGAAGATGGCGTCGCTCTGCGTCTCCTGCGAAGAGGATTGCCCGATCCTTGAGGATATCGTCGACGGTCTCTTCCATATCGCCAAGGCGGATGGTGCGATCCATGAAAAGGAACTGGCCTATCTCATGCGCGTCGCCGAAATCTTCCGCATGGAGGAGGCGCACTTCCAGCGGATCATGGCCCGGCATGTTCATATCGCCGGCGTCGATCCCTACAAGATACTCGGCGTCTCGCCGAAGGATGATTTCTCGACGATCCGCAAGCAATATCGTGTCCTGGTATCGGAACATCACCCCGATCGCCTGATTGCCCGCGGCGTTCCGGAAGAGTTCCACGCCATCGCCAATGACCGGATGGCCGCGTTGAACGCTGCCTATGAAGCGATCGAGAAAGAGCGCCGCGCCGCATGACGCTGTTTGCCTGCGACTATGGTCCAGCGGCCTGCGTTCCTTCGCCCAATCACGGCGAACGGGCTGGCGGGCGAAGCCCTGACATGATCATCCTGCATTATACCGGCATGGAGACGGCTGAAAGCGCGCTCGATTGGCTGTGCCGCGACGAAAGCCAGGTGTCGTGCCATTATTTCGTTCACGAGGACGGGCGCGTCGACCAGTTGGTTCCCGAGACCCGTCGCGCCTGGCATGCCGGACGCAGCATCTGGAAAAGCGAAACGGACATCAATTCCGCCTCCATCGGCATAGAGATCGTCAATGCCGGCCATCCCGGCGGATTGCCCGATTTTCCCGACGCACAGATAAAAGCGGTCATCGAATTGTGTCGGGACTGTGGCGATCGCTGTTCGATCGCCCCCGAAAGGGTGCTCGCGCACAGTGATGTTGCCCCCATTCGCAAGGTCGACCCCGGCGAAAAATTTCCTTGGAACCGTCTGCACGGTCAAGGGATCGGGCATTGGGTTGAACCGACTGTGATCGGGGGTGGCCGGTTTTTCCAGCGGGGCGATGAAGGCCAACCGGTCCAGGCGCTGCAGTCGATGCTCTCGCTCTATGGTTATGCCACTGAAATTACCGGTCTTTTCTGCGAGAAGACCGAGGGCGACGTGGCGGCTTTCCAGAGGCATTTCCGCCCTGCGCGGGTTGATGGCATTGCCGATATGTCGACCATCGACACGCTCCATCGCCTGCTGTCGATGCTCCCTTCCTTTGGTGCCTGAGGTGTCCTGAAACCGCGTCTTTGAACGGGCTTCAACACTGCTGAAATCGAAAAAATGCTGCATTGCCACATGATGACCATGTTGCGCAGGTCTTTTGCCGCCATATCGAACCGCAGGAGAACGGGTGCCCAAGCGCCTTCTTCTGTCAGTGAAAGATCAGGATGCGGACGGCGAGGGCGGGGTGCTCTTCCCCTTCTGCCCATGCCTGAAAGCGGAGACTTCAAGTTAAATGAGAATATCGTCTGTTGCTGCGGTCGCGGCGTGCGTCTGCATGTCTTTTGCCGGGGTTGGAACATCGTATGCCGGGGGCATCGACAGAACCATCAAAACCTCTTCCATTCCTGCCGTGTCGCGCACCACGGGCTATGCCAAGGCCGACAAAGCGCTGCCGGCGACGCAATATTCGCCCTACATCGTCGCCTATGCCAAGGAATACGGCGTTCCCGTCGATCTCGCCCATGCCGTCGTCAAGGTCGAAAGCAATTTCAATCCGCGGGCCCGTGGCAGTGCCGGCGAAGTCGGGCTGATGCAGATCAAGCCGGCGACCGCCCGCATGATGGGCTATTCCGGCTCGAAGAAGGGACTTTTCGACCCTGAAACCAACATCAAGTTCGGCATGAAATATCTGGCTGTCGCCCACCAGCTTTCGGGTGGGGCGACCTGCGGCACGATCCTGCGCTACAATGCCGGTCATGGGGCCAAGCGTATGAACCCGGTCTCGCGCCGCTATTGCGGCAAGGTCCAGACCATCCTCAACTGACCGTCGTGATCGACCGCAAAAGGGATGCCGGATGGGTGTCCCGTGCGGGCCTTTATGGTCCGGCCTTTGCTGCTGCTGGCAAGACGGATCTGGCATGGTATGCCTCCATCGTGATTGAGATGGATGGTTGGAATGGTGGATAGTTTTGATTTCCTTGTGGTCGGCAAGGGCATGATGGGGGCAGCCGCCGCGCGATATCTGGCTTTGACCGGTGCACGCGTCGCCCTTGTCGGGCCGGATGAACCGGCCGATCGCACGACCCATGATGGTGTTTTCGCCAGTCACTACGACAATGGCCGCATCACCCGAACGATCGACATGGATCGCGACTGGGCGCTGCTCGCCCGTCGCTCGATCGCGCGTTATGGGGCGATCGAAACGGGCAGCGGCGTTGCTTTTTATAGCGAGGCCGGTTGCCTGATCGCCGCGCCGGCACCCGGCGATCCCTATGATTATCTCGAGCAGGTCATTTCTGCGCGCGACACGCTGGCGGTCGATGCGCCGCTCCTGTCTCACCAGGAGATGATGGCGCGGTTTCCGTGGTTTAAATTCCCTGAAGGCTTCGCAGGGATGTTCGAGGCACGGGGGGCGGGCCATATCAATCCGCGGGCGCTGGTGGATGCGCAGACAAGGATCTTCGTGAAAAACGGTGGCATGGTCGTGGCCAGCGAGGTTTCAGCTGTCTCCGAGCGCGCTGGACAGGTCGAGGTCGTCACCATCGACGGGACGATTTTGCGGGCCGGACGGGTGCTGGTCGCGACCGGCGGATTTTCCCTCGCAAAACAGCTTCTGCCGCGGCCGCTTGATCTCGCGGTCAAGGCGCGGACGGTGCTGTTTGCCGAAGTTGGCGAGGCGCAACTGGCGGACTTTGCCACCATGCCGTCACTGATCGGATCGTCATCCGCGCAATCGGAAAGCTACTATGTGCTGCCGCCGATCCGCTATCCGGATGGCAGGGCCTATCTGAAGATCGGCGGCGACCCGAGCGACATCGTGCTCGGCAGCGAGGCGGAGGTTCGTGCCTGGTTTCGCAGCGGCGGAAATCCGGCCGCCGCCAGCCATCTTCTCGCCGTTCTGCGGGCGCTCATGCCCGATTTCGCGCCGAAGTCCCTGCATGCCGCGCCCTGCGTCACGACCTTCACGCGCCATGGCTATCCCTATATCGGCCTTATCGATGGCACGCGCATCGGTGTGCTTACCGGCGGCAATGGGGCGGCGGCGAAAAGTTCGGACGAGATCGGACGCCTTGGCGCAGCATTGCTCCTTGATGGCCGCCTCGATGCGCCGGAATACGGAACGGATTTTTCCCTTCACTATCGCTAAGCGGCCGAAGGCGGAATTTTGCGGCGATTGCCTCTGGCCATTTGGCCGACCGTCGTCTATGCACCGCTTGCCAGTTGGCCGGGCAGCCGCGCTCCGCTAGGGCCGAAAGGCTGCGGGGGGAGGAAAGTCCGGGCTCCACGAAAACACGGTGCCGGATAACGTCCGGCGGGGGCGACCCTAGGGAAAGTGCCACAGAAAGAAAACCGCCTGCCTTCATGGCAGGTCAGGGTGAAAGGGTGGGGTAAGAGCCCACCGCGCGCATGGCAACATGGGTGGCAAGGCAAACCCCACCGGGAGCAAAACCGAATAGGGACGATGTGGATCGCGCAAGCGCTCCGGCCGGTTTTCAGGCCAGTCGTCCGGGTGGGTTGCAGGAGGCGGCGCGCAAGCGTCGTCCCAGATGAATGGCTGCCACGTTCCGGTGTCAAAGCCGGAGCCATACAGAACCCGGCTTACAGGCCAACTGGCAAATTTCTCCCTTTAGCGGCGATCTGGAAAGGCCTTTTTTCAAGGGCCTTTATCCCGTTGAATAGCCATGCGTTTTAGAAATACCGGATGTTCCGGGATGCTGTTCTGGCCCATCTTTTTTCCTTTGATTCCAATGTCTTGTCAGTGGAATGGTAACCATTTGTTAAACTTAACAGTCTATCAATATTTGCTTCTGCCGCATGCCCAAAACAAGCATTTCCCATTGACGCCCATATGGTCCCATGCTATCCCAATCATGCACTGCACAAGGGCTTTTTCAGGCTCACTCATCGCAAAAAACCGCTGACCCACAAGGGGGTTATGGGGTCGGGCGTCTCGTCCGGCGATGCTGTTCTGTGCGTTTTTTTAAGGGGACGGGCAGGGTTTTCGAGGTCTGCTCTTTGTTGGAATCGGCTGTATCGCGTCATGAACCGCTTCCTGTCACATGCGACAAACCGGATCGATGCAAAGGGGCGGGTTTCTGTTCCCTCGATGTTTCGCGCCGTCCTGTCATCTCTGGATATTCGGGAGCTTTACTGCTTTCAGGATTTTGTCTTTCCGGCGATCAGCGCCGGCGGTCCGGATTTGCTGGGCCGGTTCGAACGGCAGATCGCGGCCGAGGATCCTTTCTCGCCGCAGGCCAATCAGATGTCGCTCCTGGTTCACGGGGGCGGGGTCTTCATGAAGCTCGATCAGGAAGGTCGGCTGATGATCACGGATTTCATCCGCGACTTCACCGGCATCACCACGGACGTGACGTTCGTCGGTCGGGCGGATCATTTTCAGTTATGGGCGCCGCAGGCATTCACGGATATGCAGGCGGCAGCTCGCGAGGGGCAAAGATTGCGAGGTCTGCGCCCTGTCTAGAATGGAGAAACGGAATGGTGACGGATCAAGGCGGAGGATTTTCTGATGCCGATGGCGGGCCGATCCGTCACATTCCGGTTCTTCTTCAGGAGGTTCTGGCCAGTCTCGATCCTGGCCCGGGCAAGATCATCCTCGACGGCACGTTTGGCGCGGGCGGTTACACCGCGGCCCTGCTCGATGCCGGTGCCGACGTCATCGCGCTCGATCGCGATCCGGCTGCTATTGCTGCCGGCCAGGCGATGGTCGATGCGCGTGGCGGTCATCTGACGCTGGTTCATTCGCAGTTTTCAGGTCTTGCGGCGCATGCGCCCGAGGGCGGTCTCGATGGCATCGTTCTCGATATCGGCGTTTCGTCCATGCAGATCGACGAGGCCGACCGTGGCTTCTCCTTCCAGCGCAAGGGGCCGCTCGACATGCGCATGTCGTCGACCGGTGTTTCGGCCGCCGATGTCGTCAATCGCGCCAAAGTCTCTGATCTGACGCGGATTTTCGGTTTTCTGGGCGAGGAGCCGCAGTCGGGCCGTATTGCCCGTGCCATCGAGAAGCGGCGCCTGGAAGAGCCTTTCGTCACAACGCGCGACCTGGCCGGCCTGATCGAGGTCGTCACACCGCGCAAGATGAAGGACAAGATCCATCCAGCGACGCGGGTTTTCCAGGCGCTGCGGATCTTCGTCAATGACGAACTGGGCGAACTCGCCAAGGCCTTGTTTGCCGCCGAGCGGTCGCTGAAGCCGGGCGGGCGCCTCACCGTCGTCACGTTTCACTCGCTCGAAGACCGGATCGTCAAGAAATTCTTCCAGGATCGCTCCGGCAAGGCATCGGGCTCGCGCCACATGCCCCTCGCGCATGAACGCGCCGCAACCTTCGCACCAGTTGGTAAGGCCATGGTGACTTCAAGTGAAGAAGAGGCGGACCGCAATCCCCGTGCCCGGTCCGCCAAGATGCGCGTCGGTGCCCGCACTGCGGTACCGCCGGAGGCAGATGATCTGTCGATCTTTGATTTGCCGAACCTTGCAAGCCTTGGAAAGATGGGGGCCTGAGACATGTTGCGTAGTTTTGACATCGTTCTGATCGTCGTGATGACCGCGGCCGCGACGGTGACCTACACGATCAAGCACCGGGCCGAAAACAAGCTCGAGGAAGTGCGCAAGCTCGACGCGGAGATTCGTCTCGAGGAAGACACGATCGATCTGCTGCGCGCGGACTGGGCGCTGCTGACGCAGCCGAACCGTCTGGAGCGCCTCGTCGACGTCTATGGCAAGGATCTGCAGCTGGTGCCGACTTTGTCCACCCAGCTTTCGCAGCCGGAAGAACTGCCGATGCTGAAGGCCGATGTTCCCGTGCCAGACGAGGTTGCAGGCGGTGACAAGAAAAAGAAGGCCGCTCCGGATACGGATGGCATGGCAACGGGTTCGGTGGCGCGCTGATGTCCTTTCTCTCTCGCATCATGGTCATCAAGAGCCGCGCGCATTTTTCCGCAGGCGGCAACAATCATCCCGGTGACAATGTCAGGGGCGTGTCCTTCGAGGGAACCCGCAAGAAAAGCAGCAACCAGGCCAAAAGCCGCGTCGGCATCATCATTGCCGGTTTCACGGTGGCCTACTGCATCATCGGTGGCCGCCTGATCCAGTACGGTCTGGAGCAGCCGGAAGCTGTTTCGAGCATCGGACGCGCCGACAATCTGATGGCGTCGCGCCCGGATATTCTCGACCGCAACGGCGAAATCCTGGCCACGGACATTCGCACCGTTTCGCTCTATGCAGAGCCGCACAAGATCGTCGATGCCGACGAGGCGGTGGAGCAATTGTCGACCGTCCTGCCCAATCTCAATCAGGTCGATATCTACAACAAGTTGCGCTCGAAATCGCGCTTCCAGTGGCTGCGTCGCCAGCTGACGCCGAAGCAGCAGAGCCAGATCCTGGCGCTCGGCATTCCCGGCATCGGCTTTCGGCCGGAAAAGCGTCGCTTCTACCCCGGCGGCTCGACCGCCTCGCACATCCTCGGCCACGTCAATATCGACAATCGCGGCATTGCCGGCATGGAGCGCTATATCGACAGCCAGGGCCTGGCTGATCTTGCCGCCATCGGCATGACCAGCGATGCAAAGCTCGAGCCCGTGCGCCTGTCGATCGACCTGCGCGTCCAGAACATCGTCCATGATGTCGTCGTCAACGCGATGAGGGACTACAAGGCTGAGGCCGCCGGCGCTGTCATTCTGGATGCCTATACGGGCGAAGTTCTCGCCATGGCCTCGGCACCGGATTATGATCCCAACCAGCCGTCGCGCACGCTTCCCGATGGGTCCGTCGACAAGGTCTATGAGGAAGGCTGGTTCAGCCGGATGAGCAACGGCACATTCGAGATGGGCTCGACGTTCAAGAGCTTCACGCTCGCCATGGGCCTCGATTCCGGCAAGATGACGCTGAAGGACAGTTTCGACGCGCGCAATCCGATCCGGATGGGCGGCTTTACGATCAAGGACTTCCACGGCAAGCACCGTGTCCTGACGGTACCGGAGATCTTCCAGTATTCGTCGAACATCGGCACGGCCAAGATTGCCGATCTCGTCGGTATCGACGGGCACAAGGAGTTCCTGACGCGTCTCGGGCTGCTCAGCAAAATTCAGACCGAATTGCCGGAGGTCGCGACGCCGTCGCAGCCGCGCACCTGGAAGAAGATCAATTCCGTGACCATCTCGTTCGGTCACGGCGTCTCGACCACACCGTTGCAGACGGCGGTTGCCGGTGCGGCGCTGATGAACGGCGGTTACCTGCTCGATCCGACCTTCCTGCCGCGAACCGAGGAGCAGGCAGCGCCCTTCCGGCACCAGGTGATGAAGGAGAGCACCAGCGCCGACATGCGCTATCTGTTCAACTGGAACGGCATTGCCGGGTCCGGCCGAAATGCGCAGGTCGCTGGGTTCCATGTTGGTGGCAAGACCGGCACGGCCGACAAGGTCATCAATGGTCGCTATGCCAATGATCTGAACTTCAACTCGTTCATTGCCGGCTTCCCGATGGATGATCCGCGCTACATCGTGCTCACGATCATCGATGCGCCCCTGACGGGCGAGAGCGGCGGGCGCATTTCCGGCTTCACGGCAGCACCGATGGTGCAAAAGATCATTGCCCGTACAGCACCGCTTCTGGGCATAAAGCCGAAATTCGGACCGAACGGCGCCGCCTTGCTTGTGTCTTATTGAGCATACAATGACAATCCGGACGATTCGCCGTCCGGCGTGTCGAGACAGATTTGAAAAGTGCCGTCCATGAAGCTCACAGACCTGATCGGGAATGATTTCCCGGAAATTGCAGCGCAGCTGACCCTGGAAACGGGCGCCATCGAGATTGATGCCATAACAGCCGACAGCCGGCAGGTGGTTTCAGGTTCGCTGTTCGTGGCTCTGGCCGGCAGCAAGGCCGACGGTGCGGGTTTCATCGACGATGCTGCGGCCCGTGGCGCGGCGGCGATCGTTGCCGCATCAGGAATTTCAAGCTTATCGTCGGCTCCCATCCTGTCCGCCAAGAGCCCACGGCGCGTGCTGGCCCTTGCCGCTGCCCGCATCTTCGGACGGCAGCCGGAGATGATGGTGGCGGTCACCGGGACGGCCGGGAAGACATCGGTTGCCGCCTTCACCCGGCAGATCTGGGCGCAGAGCGGTTTTCCGGCCGCCATGATCGGTACCACCGGGGTGATCGCGCCGGGCCGCAATGATTACGGGTCCCTGACGACACCCGATCCTGTCTCCCTGCACAGGCTTTTGGCCGATCTTGCCGATGCCGGCGTTACCCATGCCGCCATGGAAGCCTCCAGTCACGGTCTCGACCAGAACCGCCTGGATGGCGTTCGCCTTTCGGCTGCCGGTTTTACCAATCTCGGCCGCGACCACATGGATTATCACCCGACCATCGAGGATTACATGGCCGCGAAGATGCGGCTGTTCGACGGCGTCCTGCCAAAGGGCTCTCCGGCCGTGATCTTTGCCGATGATGCCTGGTCGCAGCAGGCGATCGCGGCTGCCCACAAGGGGGGGCACGACGTGCGCACCGTCGGTCGCAAGGGCGATTACCTTTCGCTGAAGCGCGTCGAGCATTTCCGCCACAAGCAGATCGCCGAAGTGCATGTCGGCAGCGAGATTTTCGAGGTCCATATTCCACTGGCCGGCGATTTCCAGATTTCCAATGCACTGGTGGCCGCAGGTCTTGCCATGTCGACCGGCGTTCCGGCCGCAGCCGCGATGGCGGCGCTGGAGAAATTGCAAGGGGCATCCGGTCGGCTGGAACTGGTCGGCCATGCGAAAAACGGCGCGCTCGCCTATGTCGATTATGCCCACAAGCCGGACGCGCTGGAAAACGTCCTGTCGTCCGTGCGGCCGTTCACCACCGGTCGCGTCGTGGTCGTCTTCGGCTGTGGCGGCGACCGCGACAAGGGCAAGCGACCGATCATGGGCGAGATCGCCACGCGGCTTGCCGACGTGGTGATCGTCACCGATGACAATCCACGCTCGGAAATTCCAGCCACCATTCGCGCCGAAATCATGGCGGCGGCCCCCGGCGCAACCGAAATCGGCGACCGCGCCGCGGCCATCCACGAAGCCGTCGCGATGCTGCAATCCGGCGATACGCTGATCGTTGCCGGCAAAGGACACGAGGAAGGCCAGACGGTCGGCTCCGTAACTTTGCCGTTCTCCGATCATATCGAACTCAGAAACGCATTGGGAGGTGCCTGATTTGAGCTGGCTCTGGACAAGCGCTGATCTTATCGCGGCCCTGAACGGTCGTCCCGTCGGACACATGCCACAAGGTATAACCGGCATTGCGATCGACAGCCGATCTCTGGGCAAGGGCGACGCCTTCTTCGCCATCAAGGGTGACCGCGTCGATGGCCATGACTATGCCGGCCTGGCGATCGCCAATGGCGCTGGCCTTCTCGTCGTCAGCGAAGCCAAACTGCCGGCACTCGGCCGGCTGATCGCGCCGATGATCGTCGTCGATGACGTGCTGGAAGCCATGGTCCGGCTCGGTTGCGCCGCGCGCGATCGCAGCGCCGCCAAGATCATTGCGGTCACGGGATCCGTCGGCAAGACGACGACCAAGGAAATGCTGCGCCACGTGCTTGAACCGCTTGGCAGCGTGCACGCCTCGGTCGCCTCGTTCAACAATCACTGGGGCGTGCCGCTGACACTCTGCCGCATGCCGGAAAGCACCGAATACGGCGTCTTCGAGATCGGCATGAACCATCCGGACGAGATCCGGCCGCTGGTCAAGATGGTGCGCCCGCATGTGGCGATCGTCACCAGCGTCGCGGCTGCCCATCTCGGCAATTTCAGGGATTTGAAGGAAATCGCCGCGGCCAAGGCCGAAATCTTCGATGGCCTGGTCGAGAATGGTCATGCGATCCTCAATCGCGACAATGACAGTTTCAAGCAGCTGGAAAAGGCGGCAATCGATGCCGGCGCCTCGCATATCCACAGTTTCGGCAGCAGTGCGAAGGCCGATTTTCGCATGGTCGAATTCGCCAATGGCCCGGACGGCGCCGTGCTCTGGGCGTCCATCGACAACCGGACGTTCGAAATTCCGATGGGTGCACCGGGACGGCACGTCGCCGAAAACGCGCTTGCTGTTCTCGGCGCTGCCTTTCTGGTGGGGGCCGATCTCGAGCGCGTGGCTGCGTCGCTTGCGACGCTCCAGCCGGAAAAGGGCCGGGGCGAACGCCATCGTCTCGCCATCGGTTCCGGCTATCTGACGCTGATCGACGAAAGCTACAATGCCAACCCGGCCTCGATGCGTGCCGCGATCGCACTTTTGCGCGACACGCCACCGCAGGAGGGCGGCCGCAGGATCGCCATTCTCGGCGACATGCTGGAAATGGGGGAATTCTCGGCCGACGTGCATGCCAAGCTTTCGGGCCCTCTGACCGAGGCGGGAATCACCGATGTCTGGCTGGCCGGTCCTGACATGGCGCACCTGCGCGATGCCCTGACGGAGGGGTGCAATGTCGAGTATCGCGAGACCGTTGCCCACCTCCAGGCCTTTGCGCTCGAGGCGGTGTCTGCGGGCGACGTGGTGATGATCAAGTCGTCCAAGGGCACGGGCTGCGGCAAGATTGTTGCCGATCTGCTTGACAAATATCCGGCATTTTCCGACACGGAGCCGGCGAATTAGGCGCGCGGGGCAACTTCTGACGGGGGCTTTGCAGGCCTAACACTTTCGAATGCGTGCGGTTATCCTTGGCCCGGTTGATTCTGTTGCCGGGACGTCGCAACAAACCTTTGGGGAAAGGTCCCTTATGCTGCTCTGGCTTGTCGAACTGTCGGATCATTTTCAATTCTTCAACCTGTTCCGCTACATCACGTTCCGGACCGGTGCGGCGTTGTTTACCTCCGCGATGATCGTGTTTCTCTTCGGACCGCGGATGATCTCGTCGTTGCGCGTGCGCCAGGGACGCGGCCAGCCGATCCGGGCAGACGGGCCGCAGACCCATTTCAAGAAGGCGGGAACGCCGACCATGGGCGGCCTGATGATTCTCGCCGGCATCGTCGGCAGCGCCTTGCTCTGGGCCGATCTGTCGAGCGTCTACGTCGTCTCGACACTGCTCGTCACGCTCGGTTTTGGCGCTATCGGCTTCTATGATGACTATCTGAAAGTCACCAAGCAGTCGGACAAGGGATTTTCCGGCAAGGCGCGGCTCGGTTTCGAGTTCCTGATCGCCGGCATCGCGGTGTTCTTCATGATGCGCACCGCGCTTTCGACCGGCGTCACCGGCTCGACCTTCGGTTCGTCTCTGACCTTTCCCTTCCTCAAGGACTTCACCCTCAATCTCGGCTATTTCTTCATCCTGTTCGGCGGTTTCGTCATCGTTGGCGCCGGCAATGCGGTGAACCTCACGGACGGTCTTGACGGTCTTGCCATCGTGCCGGTGATGATCGCCGCCGCCTCCTTCGGCGTCATCGCCTATCTCGCCGGCAATGCGGTGTTTGCAAACTACCTGCAGATCCATTTCGTGCCCGGAACCGGCGAACTGGCCGTCATCCTCGGGGCTGTCATCGGTGCGGGCCTTGGTTTCCTCTGGTTCAATGCGCCGCCCGCCGCCATCTTCATGGGCGACACGGGATCGCTGGCGCTGGGCGGCCTGATCGGCACCATTGCCGTTGCCACCAAGCACGAAATCGTCATGGTCATCATTGGCGGCCTGTTCGTCATGGAGACCATGTCGGTCATCATCCAGGTCTTCTGGTTCAAGCGCACCGGCAAGCGTGTGTTCCTGATGGCGCCGATCCACCACCATTTCGAAAAACTCGGCTGGACGGAAAGCCAGGTGGTTATCCGCTTCTGGATCATTGCCGTCATTCTGGCCATGGTCGGTCTTTCCACGCTGAAGCTGCGGTAAGTCGACAATGATCCCGGTCACAACATTCGACGGCAAGGCGGTTGCCCTCTTCGGTCTCGGTGGTTCGGGGCTGGCGACGGCCCGCGCGCTGGTGGCCGGCGGCGCACGCGTGACGGCCTGGGATGACAATCCCGACAGCGTCGCCAAAGCGGCGGCCGAAGGCATCGGCACCGGCGACCTCCGGCATGCTGATTGGAAAGACTTCTCGGCCTTCGTTCTGTCTCCGGGTGTCCCTCTAACGCATCCGAAACCGCACTGGACGGTGGATCTCGCCAAGGCAGCCGGCGTCGATGTGATCGGCGACGTTGAACTGTTCGTGCGGGAACGCCGCGCCCATGCGCCGGATTGCCCGCTGATTGCGATCACCGGCACGAATGGCAAATCGACGACCACGGCGCTGATTGCCCATACCCTGAAATCCTGCGGACGCGATACGCAGCTGGGCGGCAATATCGGCACGGCCGTCCTGACGCTCGATCCGCCGGCTGCCGATCGTTTCTATGTCGTCGAATGCTCCTCCTACCAGATCGATCTGGCGCCCTCGCTCGATCCCTCCGCCGGCATCCTGCTCAACCTGACGCCGGATCATCTCGACCGGCATGGCAGCATGCAGCAATATGCCGACATCAAGGCGCAGCTTGTATTGGGCAGCGACACCGCGATCGTCGGCGTCGATGATGCGTTTTGCGAAGCGATCGCCGATCGTGTCGCGCTGTCGGGAAAATCCGTCATCCGCATTGCCCGCCACCGCAAGCTGGGCGAGGGCTTCTTTGCCGAGGGCGCTGCGATCATGCGCTCCGAAGGCGGGATTGCCGATCTGTTCGCCGATCTCGATGGCATCCAGACCCTGCGCGGCAGCCACAATGCACAGAACGCTGCCGCCGCCATTGCCGCCTGCCTGACCGTCGGCGTCTCGCCGGACGACATCCGCGCCGGTCTGCAATCCTTTCCCGGCCTCAAGCACCGCATGCAGCCGGTCGGGCGCATGGGGGGCACGGTCTTTGTCAATGACAGCAAGGCGACCAATGCGGATGCCGCCGCACCGGCCTTGTCGAGCTACGAGCGCATCTACTGGATTGCCGGTGGCGTCGCCAAGGAGGGGGGGGTTACGTCGTTGTCGTCCTTCTTCCCGAAGATCGCCAGAGCCTATCTGATCGGCGAGGCCGCGCCGGCCTTTGCCGCGACGCTCGGTGAACTGGTGCCGCATGAAATATCCGGCACGCTCGAACAGGCCGTGATGAGAGCGGCGGTCGACGCGGCCGCGGATGAAGGGGCCGGGCCGGCGGCCGTTTTGTTATCCCCGGCTTGCGCAAGTTTCGACCAGTACAAGAATTTCGAGGTCAGGGGCGATGCCTTTGTCGCGCATGTCGCGGCGATCGACGGCATGGCGATGCTGATCTGACAGGCCCGCGGGTCGAGGCGGGGCTTTGGTGCTCCGTTTTACAAATCCGGTGCGGCGTTTCGCACCACACGAAGGGACGATAGAAATGGTAAGCCGTGCCGAGCGTGGCCCCGTGGCCGACTGGTTCTGGACGATCGACAGGTTTTTCCTGGCGACCTTCGTTCTTCTGATGGGTATCGGCTTCATGCTGTCCTTCGCCGCAAGCCCGGCCGTTGCCGAGCGTCTCAACCTCGACAGCTTCCATTTCGTCAAGCGGCACGCGGCGTTCCTTCTGCCGTCGCTGGCGGTGATGATCGGCATATCCTTCCTGACCCCGCGGCAGGTGCGGCGCGCGGCGATGATCCTGCTTCTGGTGTCGCTCGCCCTGATGGTTCTTGCGTTGTTCTTCGGCCAGGAAGTGAAGGGCTCGCGCCGCTGGATCTCGCTTGCCGGTCTCTCCGTGCAGCCGTCGGAATTCATGAAGCCGGCCTTTGTCGTGGTCTGCGCCTGGCTGTTTTCCGAGCATGCCCGCCAGCCGGAAATCCCCGGTAATCTGTTTGCCATCCTGCTGTTCGGCATTGTCGGGGCACTGCTCGTGGCGCAACCCGATCTTGGCCAGACCATTCTGACGACTGCCGTCTGGGGCGGCATGTTCTTCATGGCCGGCATGCCGTGGCTGTGGATCATCGTGCTCGGCGGTTCCGCCGTCGGCGGCCTCGTCGTCGCCTATACCGTATTGCCGCACGTGGCCGGCCGCATCGACCGGTTCATGACCGGGGAGGGCGATACGTTCCAGGTGGATACGGCCCTTCAGGCGATTGTCCGTGGCGACTGGTTCGGTCAGGGTCCGGGCGAGGGCATCGTCAAGCGCATCATTCCGGACAGCCATACCGACTTCATCTTTTCGGTGGCGGCTGAGGAGTTCGGCATCGTCTTCTGCATGCTGATCGTTTTGATCTTCGCCTTCCTCGTCATGCGTGGCCTCAACCATGCTTTCCGCGAACGCAATGATTTCACCCGTTTTGCCGTGGCCGGTCTGGTGCTGCAGATCGGCATCCAGTCGATGATCAATGTCGGCGTCAATCTTCAGCTTCTGCCGGCCAAGGGCATGACCCTGCCGCTGATCTCCTATGGCGGTTCGTCCATGGTGGCGATCTGCGTTACGGCCGGCTTTATCCTGGCGCTGACCCGCCATCGTCCGGAAAAGCGCGCCGTCGAGCGCAGCCTGTTCCGGTCCGGCATGGGCGTTCCCGCGGAGTAAGACATGACCAAAGGTATTATTCTGCTCGCCGCCGGGGGAACCGGCGGCCATCTGTTTCCGGCCGAGGCGCTGGGTTATGAATTGAAGGCG
The DNA here is from genome assembly GCF_001885585.1 of Pararhizobium antarcticum. Taxonomy (GTDB): domain Bacteria; phylum Pseudomonadota; class Alphaproteobacteria; order Rhizobiales; family Rhizobiaceae; genus Pararhizobium; species Pararhizobium antarcticum. The sequence continues at coordinate 18,934 of NZ_LSRP01000084.1, read as the reverse complement.
CAGGGTTACTCGGTGCATCTCGTCACCGACAGCCGCGCCGAACGCTACGCCGGCAAGTTCCCGGCCGACGAGATCCATGTCGTGCCTTCGGCCACGATCGGATCGAAGAACCCGATCAAGGTGGCGAGGTCGCTCTGGACACTGTGGACCGGTGTTCGCGCCGCCCGTCGGCTGATTGCCCGGCTGAAGCCGCAGGTCGTCGTCGGTTTCGGCGGCTATCCGACGGTGCCACCGCTTCTGGCGGCAACCGGCATGGGCGTGCCATCGATGATCCATGAGCAGAATGCCGTTATGGGCCGCGCCAACAAGGCGCTTGCCGGGCGTGTCAGGGCAATTGCCGGTGGCTTTCTGCCAGAGAGCGATGGCCCCTATGCGGCAAAGACCGTGACAACAGGCAATCCGGTCCGCCCTGCTGTGCTTGAAGCCGCCAAGGTCCCGTATCAGCCCTCGACCGAGGGCGAGGCCTTTCGGCTTGTCGTGTTCGGTGGCAGCCAGGGCGCGCAGTATTTTTCCAAAACCGTACCAACCGCCATCAGCCTTCTGGACGAGGGCTTGCGCAAGCGGCTGAAACTCACCCAGCAGGCGCGCCCCGAGGACATGGAAATGGTTCGCGGCTGCGCCAGCCGGCTTGAACTGGAGGCGGAGATCGCACCGTTCTTCAACGACATGGCCGAGCGCATTGCGCAGGCGCATCTGGTCATCTGCCGCTCGGGCGCGTCGACAGTCTCGGAGCTTGCCGTCATTGGTCGGCCTTCGGTTCTCGTGCCTTACCCTTACGCGCTGGACCACGATCAGGCAGCCAATGCCGCAGCGCTGGCTGCAAACGGCGGCGCCAAGGTCATCGTTCAGGCGGAGTTGTCGGCCGAGAAACTGGCGACCATCCTCACCCATGCCATGGGCAATCCCGGCAAGCTCTCGGATATGGCGGAAAAGGCACGCCAGACGGGCAAGCCCGATGCGGCGCGCTTGCTTGCTGCCATAGTTGACGCTATTGCCAGCGGCGCGACAATTGCTGACTTCAAGGAAAAACGCTCATGAAAATGCCGCAGACGATCGGCCTCGTCCACTTTATCGGTATAGGCGGCATCGGCATGAGCGGCATTGCCGAGGTGCTGCACAATCTCGGCCACAAGGTGCAGGGATCGGACCAGTCCGACAGCGCCAATGTTCAGCGCCTGCGGGAAAAGGGCATTCCGGTTTTTGTCGGTCATCAGGCCGGCAATCTTGGCGAGGCCGAAGTCGTGGTCGTGTCCACCGCGATCAAGAAGACCAATCCGGAACTGATCGCCGCGCGCGAAAAACTTCTCCCCGTCGTGCGTCGCGCCGAAATGCTGGCCGAACTCATGCGCTTCCGCAATGCCATCGCCATTGGCGGTACGCATGGCAAGACGACGACGACTTCGATGGTTGCCGCACTGCTGGATGCCGGCAATCTCGATCCGACCGTCATCAATGGCGGTATCATCAATGCCTATGGCACCAATGCGCGCATGGGCGAGGGCGAATGGATGGTGGTGGAGGCCGACGAATCCGACGGCACCTTCCTGAAGCTTCCAGCCGATATCGCCGTCGTTACCAACATCGATCCGGAACATCTCGATCACTACGGTACATTCGATGCCGTGCGCGCCGCCTTCCGCCAGTTCGTCGAGAACGTGCCGTTCTACGGCTTTGGCGTCATGTGCCTTGATCATCCCGAGGTGCAGACGATGGTATCGAAGATCGAGGACCGCAAGGTCATCACCTATGGCGAAAACCCGCAGGCCGACGTCCGCTTTTCCAACATCCGCATGGACGGCGCCACGTCGATCTTCGACGTCGAGATCCGCCGCCGCCGGACCGGGAAGGTGATCACGATGAAGGACCTGCGCCTGCCGATGCCTGGCCGGCACAACGTGTCGAATGCCACGGCGGCTATTGCCGTTGCCCAGCGCCTCGGCATTTCACCGGAAGACATCGCCAAGGGCCTGGCCTCGTTTGCCGGCGTCAAGCGGCGATTCACCTTTACCGGCGAATGGAACAATGTCCGGATCTATGACGACTACGGTCATCATCCGGTCGAGATCAAGGCCGTGCTGCGGGCCGCGCGCGAAGCCTGCCAGGGCCGCGTCATCGCCGTGCACCAACCGCACCGCTTCACGCGCCTGGAGAGCCTGTTCGAGGATTTTTCCGCCTGCTTCAACGAGGCCGATACCATCCTGCTGGCGCCGGTCTATTCGGCCGGTGAAGAGCCGATCGAAGGCATCAACTCGGCGGAACTCGTGTCGCGCATCAAGGCCGGTGGTCATCGCGACGCCCGCTATGTCGAAGGACCGGAGGCTCTCGCCCCTGTCATCTCGACCATTGCGCAGCCTGGCGATTTCGTGGTTCTCTTGGGGGCTGGCAGCATCACCCACTGGGCTGCAGCACTTCCAAGGGAACTCGCGGGCATTTCGGGGCATTCAGCATGAAGCAGGTAAACGGCGATAAACTTCTGGCTTCTCTCGGGGAGGGCGTGAAAGACATTCGCGGCCGCCTGACACCGGATGCGCCGATGGATCGCGTCACCTGGTTTCGTGCGGGCGGGCTTGCCGAACTGATGTTTCAGCCGCATGACACCGATGATCTGAGCGCCTTTCTCAAGCTGGTGCCGGAAAGTGTTCCGGTGATGGTCGCCGGGGTGGGCTCCAATCTCCTGGTGCGCGATGGCGGTATTCCAGGGGTTGTCATCCGGCTTTCCGCCAAGGGGTTTGGCGATCTGGAACTCGTTGGCGAAAACCGCATCAAGGCAGGCGCCATCTGCCCCGACAAGAACATCGCGGCCATGGCGCTCGATCACGGCATTGGCGGTTTCCATTTCTACTACGGTATTCCCGGCGCAATCGGCGGCGCCCTGCGCATGAATGCCGGGGCCAATGGTGGCGAAACGAAGGATCGTGTCGTCGAGGTGCATGCCGTCGACCGGCAGGGCAATGCGCACGTCCTCTCCAATGCAGACATGGGCTATGGCTATCGCCACTCCGGCGCGCCGAAGGACCTGATCTTCACGTATGGCATTTTCGAAGGCTTCCCCGAGGACAAGGCGAAGATCCGCGCCGACATGGATGCCGTGCGCCAGCATCGCGAGACCGTGCAGCCGATCCGCGAAAAGACCGGCGGATCGACCTTCAAGAACCCGGAGGGACACTCCGCCTGGAAGCTGATCGACGAGGCCGGTTGCCGCGGCATGATGATCGGCGGCGCGCAGATGTCACCGATGCATTGCAACTTCATGATCAATACAGGCCAGGCGAGCGGTTACGAGCTGGAATATCTCGGTGAGACCGTGCGCCAGCGTGTGATGGAAAATTCCGGCGTCCTGCTCGAATGGGAAATCAAGCGCATCGGCACCTTCATGCCGGGCTACGAGGTCAAGGACTTTCTTGGCCGGATGACGGCCTGATCGTTTTATAAGAGCATTAAAAAAGCCGCGAAGTCAGTGACTTCGCGGCTTTTTCGTTTGTTCTGATTCCGCTTGAACTCAGACGTCTTCCCGGCCCGAAAGCAGGATGCAGACAAGGGTGATCACGGTGGCGATCAGGAGATAATAGCCGACATAAGTCATGCCGTAATTGACCTGCAGCCAGGTGGCGATATAGGGCGCCAGCGAGGCACCAAAGATGCCGGCGAAGTTGAAGGTGATCGACGATCCCGTATAGCGCACCTGGGTCGGGAAAGGGGCGGCGAGCGCCGTTCCGATCAGGCCGTAGGTGATGCCCATCAGCGCCATTGCGATTGTGGCAAAGACGATGATGCCGCTTTCGCCCGATGTCATCAGGCCCGGCAGGAAAAACGAGAAGATGCCGATCAGGACGGTCACGGCGATCAGGATCTCGCGGCGCCCGAACCGTTCGGCCAGCTTGGCGGCGATCGGGATGAAGATCCCGAACAGCACCGATCCGAGGATCTGGATTTCGAGCGCATCGATGAACGGGATGTTCAGCACCTTGATGTTGTAGGACAGAAGATAGGCCGAACCGATGTAGAACAGAACGAAGGTGGCAAGGGCTACGAATGTGCCCAGCACCAGGCTGCGCTTGTGGTTGCGGAACAGTTCGACAACCGGCACCTCGACGCGCTCATGGCTGTCGATCGCCTTCTGGAAGGCCGGGGTTTCGGTGATCGACAGGCGAACCCAAAGACCAATGGCGATCAAAAGGATGGACGCGACAAAGGGAATGCGCCAGCCCCAGCTGAGCAGCGCTTCCTGCGACATGAAATGCAGCAGAAGCCAGAAGACACCGGAGGACAGAAACAAGCCAACGGGTGCGCCGAGTTGCGGGAACATGCCGTACCAGCTGCGTTTTCCCTCCGGTGCATTTTCGGTGGCCAGCAGCACGGCGCCACCCCATTCGCCGCCAAGCCCGAAGCCCTGTCCGAAGCGGCAAAGCGCCAGAAGCAGCGGTGCCAGCACGCCGATCGTCTCGTAGGACGGAAGGAGGCCGATGATCACGGTCGAGATGCCCATGGTCAGCAGCGCCGCAACGAGTGTCGCCTTGCGTCCGACCCGGTCGCCGAAATGGCCGAAGACCACGGCACCGAGCGGGCGCGCAAAGAAGGCGATCGAGAAGGTGGCGAAGGACGCGAGCAGGGCTGTTGTCGGGTCGCTGTTCGGGAAGAAGATATGCGGGAACACCAGAACGGCGGCCGTTGCATAGACATAGAAATCGAAGAATTCGATGGTCGTGCCGACCAGGCTTGCGAACAGGACGCGGGCGGGGGAGTTCAGCGCGGGCGTCTTCGATGGGCCTGTAAGCGACGACACCGTGGAGATTGTGTCAGTCATTTTTTTATCCGTGTTTTCAGTTGTTCTTGCCGTCTTGGGAGGCGGAAGCCCGCCTGATAGAGCAATTGCGCCTCGGGCGTAACCCGATACCCATGGACGATGGCCAGATTTTGCGGGTCGCAGCGCGGCGAAGGCCCCCGTCCGAGCCTGCCCAAGGTGATCCTCCGCACCGGAAAATCGATGGCTCCGGACCTTGACCCGATCGCGAATGTGGCGAATTCTGGGCAGGTTGTGCGGAGGGGGCTCCGCTAGTCTGGGGAGGTTTTTATGGGCAATAAACTTTCAGCTGAATTTCTGGGGACGTTCTGGCTGGTTTTTGGCGGGTGTGGCAGTGCTGTGCTCGCCGCTGCGTTTCCCGAGGTCGGCATCGGCCTGCTGGGCGTGTCGCTTGCCTTCGGGCTGACGGTGCTGACCATGGCCTATGCTGTGGGTGGCGTGTCCGGAGGCCATTTTAATCCGGCTGTCTCGGTTGGGCTCGTCGTCGCAGGCAAGTTTCCGCTAGCGTCCCTCATCCCCTATGTGCTTGCCCAGGTCGCCGGCGCCATCGCCGCCGCGGCCGCACTCTATGTCGTGGCGAGCGGCAAGGCCGATTTCCAGCTCGGCGGTTTTGCGGCCAATGGTTATGGCGAGCATTCCCCGGGTGGCTACGGATTGCTATCCGCCCTCGTGATCGAGGTGCTGCTGACCGCATTTTTCCTGTTCATCATCCTTGGAGCGACGCATGGCCGGGTTCCCACGGGTTTCGCGCCGATCGCCATTGGCCTTGCGCTGACGCTGATCCACCTGATTTCCATTCCGGTCACCAACACCTCGGTCAACCCGGCGCGTTCGACAGGCCAGGCGCTGTTCGTCGGCGGTTGGGCGCTGCAGCAGCTCTGGTTGTTCTGGCTGGCGCCGATCGCGGGAGCCGCTCTTGGCGCCATCGCCTGGAAGGCGGTCGGCGAAAAGGATTGATGTCCCGGCATTCGTTCCGTCAGGCATAGACAGACATTGAGGTCCCGTGCGGCAGACGCCGCGCGGGACCTTCGTTTTTGTCGGCAGCGTCCGTCGTATTCTGTTGCACCGGAAATAACTCTCTGATTCTAAGGCAGTAATTCGCCATGCCCGATGATTCGTGCTGGATTTTTTTGGCCAGCTGCTGTCGCGGTTAACCAAAGTAAACGGTTCATTAACCATAGTACGGCTCTATGGAGACTGTAGACGGTGCGGCTGACTCGAGGTGCGGGACGGCCAGCCAGACGCAAGCGAAATTTGTAAGGGTGGCCTATTGTCGGGGGTTTTGATGTCGAGCAAGCATGTGGCTGTCCTGATGGGCGGATTTTCCTCGGAGCGGCCCGTCAGCCTGTCTTCCGGGGCTGCCTGCGCGGATGCGCTGGAGGCGGAAGGATATCGGGTGACGCGCGTCGACGTGGATCGCAATGTTGCGTCCGTGCTCGCCGACCTGCGTCCGGACGTTGCCTTCAATGCGCTGCATGGTCCCTTTGGCGAAGACGGCACGATCCAGGGTGTCCTCGAATATCTCGAAATTCCCTACACCCATTCCGGCGTGCTGGCCTCGGCCCTTGCCATGGACAAGGCGCAGGCAAAATGCGTCGCTGCGGCTGCCGGCATTCCCGTGGCTGAGGCGCGCATCATGAGCCGCTTCGATTTCACCTCCGAGCACCCCCTGAAACCGCCTTACGTGATCAAGCCGGTGAATGAGGGCTCCAGCTTCGGTGTCGTCATTGTCCAGGAAGACCAGTCGCATCCGCCGCAGATCGTCACGTCAGGCGAATGGGGTTTTGGCCAGCGCGTGATGGTCGAGCGCTATATCCATGGGCGCGAGTTGACCTGTGGCGTCATGGGCGATGTGCCGCTCGGTGTGACCGAGATCATCCCCCAGGGGCACTCCTTCTACGATTATGATTCGAAGTATGTGAAGGGTGGGTCGAAACACGTCATTCCGGCAAGTCTTTCACCAAATATTTACCAAAAAATACAAACACTCTCGCTCAAGGCGCATCAGGCGATCGGCTGCCGCGGCGTGAGTCGCTCCGACTTCCGCTATGACGACCGTTTTTCGGAAGACGGAGAGCTTGTCTGGCTGGAGGTGAACACCCAGCCCGGAATGACTCCAACCTCCCTGGTGCCCGAAATGGCCGTCCATGCCGGCCATACGTTTGGTGAATTCCTCAAGTGGATCGTGGAGGACGCGTCGTGTTTGCGTTAAGGGGCAACAAGTCCAGAAGGCTGCGCGCATCCTCGGAGCGCGCGATGGCGGATCTCGACGGGCAGTTCGTATTGCCGCGTCCGCTGCGCCGTGCCGTCCGCCTTCTCGTCAGCCTGGGCACCGGGCGCATTCATTTTGCACCGCATGCCGGCTCGGCTGCGGCTCTGGCCTTCCTTTCTGCCACCGGTTTCTACGGCATGTCGATCGGCGGTCACTCGCAGGATTTCGCCCAGGCGACGACGTCGGCCGCAGGTTTTGCCATCGAGGATGTGAAAGTCTCCGGCAATGACCAGACGTCGGAAATCGATATCCTGCAGCAGCTCGGTCTCGACGGCGCGACATCGCTCGTGGCGCTCGATATCGGCGAAGCGCGCAAGCTGATCAGCGAAATGCCGTGGGTCGAGGCCGTCGCCGTCCGCAAGATCTATCCCGGCACGATCGAGGTCAACCTGACGGAGCGCAAGGCCTTCGGCATCTGGCAGCACGGCACGGATCTGTCGCTCATCGAAGCCAGCGGCAGCGTGATTGCGCCGCTGCGCGACAACAAGTTTTCAAGCCTGCCTTTGTTCGTCGGTCGTGACGCCGAAACGGCGGCTGCCAAGTTCTACGAGCGTTTCAGCGACTGGCCGGAGATCCGCGCCCGGGTCAAGGCTTATGTCCGCGTCGCCGGTCGCCGCTGGGATCTGATGCTCGACAACGGCATCACCATCAAGCTGCCCGAGCATGATCTCGATCGCGCCATGCAGGTTCTCTCGACTATGGAAGAGGGGCATCAGCTTCTGGAGCGCGATATCGCAGCCGTTGATCTGAGGCTCGAGGATCGCACGACAATCCAGCTCACCGCGCAAGCGGCCGCGCGCCGCGAGGTGGTTCTGGAAGCGCGCACCAAGGCCCTGAAGAAGCAGGAAAAAATCGACGTGGAGAGCCGGATATGAGCCTTTTCGGTTCCTCACATTTCGGTCTGCCGCGTCTGAAGCCGCTCAATTCCAAGCGCTCGCACATCGTGTCGGTTCTCGACATCGGCTCCACCAAGGTCGTCTGCATGATCGGTCGGCTGACGCCGCGTGGCGAAAGCCAGATCCTGCCGGGCCGCACCCACGCGATCGAAGTCATCGGCATCGGCCATCACAAGTCGCGTGGCATGAAAAACGGCGTGATTGCCGATCTCGATGCCTGCGAAAGCGTCATCCGCCTTGCGGTCGATGCTGCCGAACGCATGGCCGGCCTGACCATCGACAGCCTGATCGTCAATATCTCTGCCGGCCGCCTGCAGAGCGACATCTACACCGCGTCGATTGATCTCGGTGGCCAGGAAGTCGATGCTGCCGATCTCAAGAAGGTTCTGTCGGCTGCCGGCCAGCAGTCCCTGCGCCAGGATCGCGTCATCCTGCATTCGCTGCCGACGGGCTTTTCGCTGGACGGCGAACGCGGCATTCGCGATCCGCTGGCCATGTTCGGCGATTCACTTGGCGTCGACATGCATGTGCTGACCGCCGAGCGGGCCGCCTTGAAGAACCTCGAACTCTGCATCAACCGCGCCCATCTTTCGGTGGAAGGTATTGTTGCCACCCCCTATGCCAGTGGCCTTGCAGCGCTGGTCGATGACGAGGTCGAACTCGGCTGTGCCGCCATCGACATGGGCGGCGGCACCACGACGATCTCCGTCTTTGCCGAGGGCAAGCTGGTCCACGCCGATGCCGTCTCGCTCGGTGGCCATCATGTGACGACCGATCTGGCGCGCGGTCTTTCGACCCGCATCGAGGATGCGGAGCGTCTCAAGGTCGTGCATGGCTCGGCGCTGCCCAACAGCACCGACGAACGCGACATTGTCTCCGTTCCGCCGATCGGCGAGGACGACCGTGATCAGCCGACGCATGTGCCGCGGGCGCTTGTCTCGCGTATCGTGCGGGCCCGCATCGAGGAAACCCTCGAACTCATTCGCGACCGCATCCAGCGCTCGGGCTTCAGCCCGATCGTCGGCAAGCGCATCGTGCTCACCGGCGGTGCAAGCCAGTTGACAGGCCTGCCGGAAGCGGCTCGCCGCATCCTGGCGCGCAATGTGCGCATCGGCCGTCCACTCGGTGTCTCGGGTCTTCCCGCTGCCGCCAAGGGCCCGGCCTTTTCGACAGCTGTCGGGTTGATGATCTATCCGCAGGTTGCGGAGATGGAAACCCATGCGGCACAGGGCGGTCTGCTCTCGTCGCTGGCAGGCAACAACAGCCGGATCGCCCGTGTGGGGCAGTGGCTGAAGGAAAGTTTTTAGATCTTGTAGCTGCGAAGGAACAGGAAACTTTCGCGGTCCAGGGAAGCGTTATTAAGATTTGGCCGGCTCGGCAAGGCGGCTAGAAACCAGGAAGGAACGGGTACTATGACGATCAACTTGCAAAAGCCGGACATCACCGAGCTTAAGCCGCGCATCACCGTCTTCGGTGTCGGCGGCGGCGGCGGCAACGCTGTCAACAACATGATTACCGCAGGCCTCCAGGGCGTCGACTTCGTCGTCGCCAACACGGATGCCCAGGCGCTGACCATGACCAAGGCCGAACGCATCATCCAGATGGGTGTTGCCGTGACCGAAGGCCTCGGCGCCGGTTCGCAGCCGGAAGTCGGCCGCGCCGCAGCCGAAGAGTGCATCGATGAAATCATCGATCACCTGAACGGCACCCACATGTGCTTCGTCACCGCTGGCATGGGTGGTGGCACCGGTACGGGCGCTGCGCCCGTCGTCGCCCAGGCCGCCCGCAACAAGGGCATCCTGACGGTTGGCGTCGTGACCAAGCCGTTCCACTTCGAAGGCCAGCGCCGCATGCGCCTTGCCGACATGGGCATTTCCGAACTGCAGAAGTCGGTCGATACCCTGATCGTCATCCCGAACCAGAACCTGTTCCGGATCGCCAACGACAAGACCACCTTTGCCGACGCCTTTGCGATGGCCGACCAGGTTCTCTATTCGGGCGTTGCCTGCATCACCGACCTGATGGTCAAGGAAGGCCTGATCAACCTCGACTTCGCGGACGTTCGGTCCGTGATGCGCGAAATGGGTCGCGCCATGATGGGCACCGGCGAAGCCTCGGGCGAGGGCCGTGCAATGGCCGCAGCCGAAGCTGCGATTGCCAACCCGCTGCTCGACGAAACCTCGATGAAGGGGGCACAGGGCCTGCTGATCTCGATCACCGGCGGTCGCGACCTGACGCTGTTCGAAGTCGACGAAGCGGCAACCCGCATCCGCGAGGAAGTCGATCCGGATGCGAACATCATCCTGGGTGCGACCTTCGATGAAGAACTGGAAGGCCTGATCCGCGTGTCGGTCGTCGCCACGGGTATCGACCGCACAGCCGCGGAGGTGGCCGACAGGAATGCCAGCTTTCGCCCGGTAGCAAAGCCGATCATTCGTCCGTCCATCGCCATTCCGGCGTCGCAGCCGCAGACTGTTGCTGTTCAGCAGCCGGCACCGGCGCCAGTCGCTGTCCAGCCGGCCCCGGTTGCCCAGCAGCCAGCACCGCAGCCGGCCTCGCAGGCCGACGCTATCGCCGAAGCCATCCGTCAGGCCGAACTGGAACGCGAATTGTTCCTTTCGATGCCGCGCGGTGGTGCACCGGCCCCGGTTCAGCAGACGCAGGACGATTTCCGTCCGCAGAGCAAGCTGTTCGGTGGCAGCGCTCCGGCCGAACAGGCTGCCGCGCCGGTCCAGCGTGTTGCCGAAGCACCGGTCGCCCAGGCACCGCAGCCTGTCGCACCGATGCGCCAGGAGCCGATGGCGCCTGTGATCCGGCAGCAGGCCGAACAGGTCCGCATGCCAAAGGTGGAAGACTTTCCGCCGCTGGTGAAAGCGGAAGCCGACCATCGCTCCCAGACTGCCCCCGTGCCCCAGGAAGAGCGCGGCCCGATGGGCCTTCTGAAGCGCATCACCAACTCGCTTGGGCGTCGCGACGAGGAAGACCACAACGTCACGGCCGACATGACCGTGGCTGCACCGAGCGCCGCTTCGCAGCAGCGCCGGCCGCTGTCGCCGGAAGCGAGCCTCTATGCGCCGCGCCGTGGGCAGCTTGACGATCATGGTCGCGTGACCCCGTCGCGCGCCCAGGATGACGATCAGCTCGAAATCCCGGCGTTCCTGCGCCGTCAGTCGAGCTGATATTCGACCCACCTTCCACCTTGCCGAAATGCCCGGGATAAAACCCGGGCATTTTTTTATGTTTACAAAAGAAAATCAGTGGTTTGCCAAAGTTATTGTGCAGCGTAACAAAGCGAAAGAAACAGTGATTTGGAATGATGGCGCGCTGCAATTATCTTGAGGCTCGGGACTGACGGGGCAGCATGCGATTCGAGACATCGCTGACGTTCGAGTTTGGCGGATGACGACCTTCGGTCGATTCCGGCATGGGTTGTCTTTGCGCCGCTCGTCACGGACCCGGAAGAATGTGGCAGTGTATGCCGACGATGGTGAAAGTGAATGAGCATGGGACTTGGAATTGGATTGCTGGGGTTTCAGACCACGATTGCACATGCGGTAACCCTGCGCGGGACGGGCGTTCACTCCGGTTCCGAAGTGTCGATCACCTTCCACCCGGCGGATGCCGATAGCGGTGTTGTTTTCCAGCGCGTCATCGATGAGACGGTGATCAGCGAGTACAAGGCCGTGTCATCGCAGGTTGGCAACACCGATCTCTGCACGGTTCTCGGTTTTTCGGCCGCGACGTCGATTGCAACGATCGAACATGTCATGGCTGCCGTCTACGCGCTTGGCCTGGATAACCTGCTGATTGAAGTGCATGGCGCCGAAATGCCGATCATGGATGGCAGTTCGGCTCCGTTCATCGAGGCGATCGAGCAGACCGGCATCAAGGCCCTGGCCGTGAAGCGCCGGTATATCCGCATCATCAAGCCGGTTCGTATCGAATCGGGCGCCTCCTGGTCGGAATTCGTGCCCTATGATGGCATGCGGTTTGAAGTGGAGATCGATTTCGACTGCCCGCTGATCGGTCGGCAGTCCTGGAAAGGCGACATGACCCCGTCTGTCTTCAAGACAGAGCTTTCGCGGGCCCGCACCTTCGGTTTCATGCGCGATGTCGAACGTCTCTGGGCCTCCGGCCATGCGCTGGGCTCGTCGCTTGAAAATTCCGTCGTGATCTCCGATGACAACACGGTCATCAATGTCGAAGGCCTGCGTTACGCCAAGGACGAGTTCGTGCGTCACAAGACTTTGGATGCGGTTGGCGACCTGGCGCTGGCCGGCGCCCCCTTCATCGGCTGCTACCGCTCCTATCGCGGCGGTCACAAGATGAATTCGCATGCCCTGAAGGCGCTGTTGAGCGACCGCAGTGCCTATGAAGTCGTCGAAACGGCCACGCCGCGCCAGCGGGCCAGTGCCCGCGAGGTGGTTGCCATTCATGCGCCGGAGTTCGCGCCCTGGTCGGCATAAGCCTGTTTGTGCAGTGTTTTATGAAGAAAGCCGGTCCTTGGGCCGGCTTTTTCATGACTTGCCCGCCACAAAATTGCGTTAATCCGTCCGCATGACGTTGCGGTCTTGTTGCATCTTGCTCTAAAACGCGGTTGATAAGCGGCGGTCGCTTTACTGGCGCACGATTTGGGATTGTCTTATGGTATTTGCAGGCTCCGTCGATATGAAGAAAACAGCGCGCGTTCTCCTGATTACGCTCGCTGCCTGCACATCCAGCGTGATCATCACGGGTTGCCAGAACGATCCGGATATCGACATCACCAAGTTGACCGCAGAGACCGATCCGCCAGAGGTCCTCTACAATCAGGGTCTCGCCAATCTCAGCGCCGGCAAGACGACGGAGGCAGGCCGCAAGTTCGATGCGATCGACAAGCAGCATCCGTTCTCCGAATATGCGCGCAAGGCGCTGGTGATGAACGCCTTTGTCAGCTACCGCCAGGGCCAGAATGCCGAGGCAATTACCGCCGCCAGCCGCTATCTCAATCTCTATCCGCAGTCGGAAGACGCGGCCTATGCGCAATATATCATCGGCCTGGCCTATTCCCGCCAGATCCCCGGCGTGACGCAGGACCAGCGTCCCTCGCTGAAGACGATCGAGGCGATGCAGGCCGTGGTCGATAAGTATCCCGATTCGGAATATGTCGAGGATGCGCAGGCGAAAATACGCTTTGCCCGTGACCAGTTGTCCGGCAAGGAAATGCAGGTCGGCCGCTATTATCTCGAGCGCAAGGAATATCTGGCGGCGCTCACGCGCTTCCGCACCGTGGTCGAGACCTATCCGAACACCAACCAGGTCGAGGAAGCGCTGGCGCGTCTCGTCGAGACTTATTATGCCATGGGCATTGTCAGCGAGGCGCAGACGGCTGCCGCTGTGCTGGGGCACAACTATCCGGACAGCCAGTGGTATGCCGACAGCTACAAGCTTCTGCAGACCGGTGGTCTGGAGCCGCGTGAAAATGGCGGCTCGTGGATTTCGCGCGCCGGCAAGAAACTGCTGGGCGCCTGACCTCAAGAGATTAGAAACGCATGCTGGCACAGCTCTCGATCCGCGATATCGTCCTGATCGAACGGCTTGATCTCTCTTTCGATGCCGGCCTTTCCGTGCTGACCGGGGAAACCGGTGCCGGCAAGTCCATTCTGCTTGACAGCCTGTCGCTGGCTTTGGGCGGCCGGGGTGATGGCTCGCTGGTGCGCCATGGGTCTGACAAGGGCCAGGTGACGGCGGTCTTCGACGTGCCGATGGATCATCGCGCCCGCCTTCTGGTGCGTGAAAACGGCATTGACGACGATGGCGAGCTGATTTTCCGCCGTGTGCAATCCGCCGACGGTCGCACCCGCGCCTATGTCAACGACCAGCCGGTTTCCGTCCAGCTCATGCGTCAGGCCGGCCAGTTGCTGGTTGAAATCCACGGCCAGCATGATGACCGCGCGCTGGTCGACACCGATGCGCACCGCACCTTGCTCGATGCTTTCGGCGGCCTTTCGGACGAGGCGGTTGCGGTTGGCGGGCTCTACCGGAGCTGGCGGGACGCCGAGCGCACGCTGAAGAAGCACCGCGACAAGGTCGAGGCCGCCGCGCGCGAGGCTGATTACCTGCGTTCGTCCGTCGAAGAGCTGGAAATCCTGTCGCCACAGGATGGCGAGGAAGACGAGCTTGCCGAACGCCGCTCGCGCATGATGAAGGCCGAGCGCATTGCCGTCGACATCAACGAAGCCAGCGAATTCCTCAACGGAAACGCCTCTCCCGTGCCGCTGATCGCATCGCTCGTCCGTCGTCTCGAGCGCAAGAGCCACGAGGCACCCGGCCTGCTCGAGGAGACCGTCGAGCGGCTGGATACGGCGCTCAACCACCTGTCCGACGCGCAGATGGCGGTGGAAGCGGCGTTGCGCAAGACCGAATATGATCCGAAGGAGCTCGAGCGCGTCGAGGAACGGCTGTTTGCGCTGCGTGCCGCTGCGCGCAAATATTCGGTTCCGGTGACCGAGCTTCCGGCCCTTGCCGTTCGAATGATCTCCGATCTGGCCGATCTCGATGCCGGCGAGGAGAAGCTGAAGCAGCTGCAGCAGCAGCTGGGCCTGACCCGGGCTGCCTTCGACGCTGCCGCATCCAGCCTGTCTGCCAAACGCCACAACACCGCGAGCGCCCTGTCGCAAGCCGTGATGGCGGAACTGCCGGCGTTGAAGCTGGAGCGGGCCCGCTTCATGGCGGAGGTTTCGAGCGGTCCGGATACGGCCAGCGCCGATGGTATCGACATTGTCGAGTTCCACGTCCAGACCAACCCCGGCACACGGCCGGGACCGATCATGAAGGTTGCTTCCGGCGGTGAACTGTCGCGTTTTCTTCTGGCGCTCAAGGTGGCGCTGGCCGATCGCGGATCGGCGCCGACGCTTGTCTTCGACGAGATCGATACCGGCGTCGGCGGGGCGGTGGCCGATGCCATTGGCCAGCGGCTGAAACGGTTGTCAGCAACGGTTCAGGTCCTATCGGTGACCCATGCACCGCAGGTTGCGGCGCTGGCGGCGACCCATCTGCTGATTTCCAAGGGGCCGACATCGGAGACATCCGAGACGATTTCCACCCGCGTCGCCCGCATGGACGACAAGGCCCGCACAGAAGAGATTGCCCGCATGCTGGCCGGCGCTTCGGTGACCGACGAGGCGCGGGCGGCGGCGACCCGCCTGCTGGCGGGCAACGGCTAGAAAATCAGGCTGAGCGGGATCGACTGGCCATAAACACTCGAAATGCCAACGGTACCCGCAAAGGTCTGGTCCATGCCATCAAGCGCCCGCTTCCCCTGGTCGATGAAAAGCGGGACGCTGCCGTTTTCATCCAGGGCTTGCTCGGCCCATTCGAGCATCATTTTCAGCTGCGCTGCTGCCGTGCGGAAATCGCCGATCGTGAGAGCATCGTCTGACAGATCTTTTTGCCCATTCCGACCATCCTGCAACGTGTCGCGGTAGGCTTGCGGAAGGTCAGCCTGTTCTGTCGCAGCTTTGTTCGCCAATGCGGCACTGTCGGCTGCATCGGCAGAGGCAGAAGAAGAGACAGACATTTTCTTGTCATCCGACAAGGCGGCGGAAAACTGTCTGGCAGCCGATCCGAGCTCCTTGGCTAACTGTGCCGAGCGACCGGCGATCACGCCTGGAGCGAATCCCCAGCGCACGAGTTCCGAGACTTCCTCCTTCAGCCGCGTCAGCCGCTCTTCCGCCTGTGCCTTGCGTTCCTTGGGGCCGTTCTCGACCATGCTGCGCAGGGCCGCAAGCGCATCGTCCGCCTGTTTCTGGCGTGCCGTTGTCGGCTCATCAATCTGCGGGGCCGTCGCGCCGCTGCTGGCCGCCACGATTGTCGGCTCAGACGCCAGGCGCTGCGCGGGCTGGCGCTGGACAGACGAAAGGGTTGCGGTGGTCGAAATCAAATTCGCTCCTTCTCGCCGGAACCGACATCTTGTCCGGCGATCGTTGGGGCGCAGCATAAACGGAATGGATTAATCGCACCTTGATGGGTGCTCAGTCTTTTCATCGGCGTGGTTTTCACTAAAACGATCGGACATGCCGGAGACCGCAGCCATGACCATCGAAAAGACACCCGCTGAAATGCTGAGCGAAGCCGATGCCGCCGAGGAACTGGCGCTTCTTGCCGCAGCTCTGGCAAAACACGACGCGCTCTATCACGCCAAGGATGCGCCCGAGATTTCTGATGCCGACTATGATGTCCTGAAACTGCGCAACGCGGCCATCGAGGCAGAGTTTCCAATGCTGGTGCGCGAGGACAGCCCCTCGCGCAGGGTTGGCGCCGCCCCGTCCGAAATCTTCCAGCAGATCCCCCATGCCCGACCGATGCTGTCGCTCGACAACACGTTTTCCGACGAGGACGTGCGCGATTTCGTGCATTCCGTCTATCGCTTCCTGGGCGTTCTCCCCGACAATTCGATTGCCTTTACCGCCGAGCCGAAGATCGACGGCCTGTCGATGTCGCTGCGCTACGAGGCGGGCAGGCTGGTCAGCGCAGCAACGCGCGGCGATGGTACGACCGGGGAAAACGTGACCGCCAACATCCGCACGATCAAGGACATTCCGCAGACGCTGCCGCCTGGGGTTCCCGATGTCGTCGAGGTGCGTGGCGAGGTCTATATGGGCAAAAGCGATTTCCTCGCCCTCAACGCGCAGATGCTGGCCTTGGGCCGGCAGACCTATGTCAATCCGCGCAACACGGCGGCTGGCAGTCTTCGCCAGCTCGACCCGACGGTGACGGCCAGCCGAAAACTGAAGTTTTTTGCGTATGCCTGGGGCGAGATGTCGGAGATGCCTGGCGATACGCAGCTCGGCATGGTCAAGGCGTTCGAGGCCTGGGGTTTTCCTGTCAATCCGCTGATGCAGCGCTTTTCCTCGATCGAGGCGATCATTGCGCATTACCGCGAGATCGGCCTTGAGCGACCGGATCTCGATTACGACATTGACGGCGTTGTCTACAAGGTCGACCGGCTCGACCTGCAGTCGCGGCTCGGTTTCCGCTCGCGCTCGCCGCGCTGGGCAACGGCGCACAAGTTCCCGGCCGAGCAGGCATTCACGATTGTCGAGAAGATCGACATCCAGGTTGGCCGCACCGGCGCTCTGACCCCGGTCGCGCGCCTGACGCCGATCACCGTCGGCGGCGTGGTCGTCACCAATGCGACCCTGCACAATGCCGACTATATCGACGGCATTGGCAATGGCGGCGAGCGCATCCGCGCGCCGGACCACGACATCCGCATCGGCGACACCGTGATTGTCCAGCGGGCAGGGGATGTCATCCCGCAGGTTCTCGACGTGGTCATGGAAAAACGCGCGCTGGGCTCGGTGCGTTATGCGTTCCCGAAGACTTGCCCGGTCTGCGGCAGTCATGCGGTGCGCGAGCGCAATGAGAAGACCGGCAAGCTCGATTCCGTCACCCGCTGCACCGGCGGTTTCGTCTGCCGGGCACAGGCCGTCGAACATCTCAAGCACTTTGTCTCGCGCAACGCCTTCGACATCGAGGGCTTGGGAGCCAAGCAGGTGGATTTCTTCTTCGAAGCGGAGGATGAGACGCTCTGGATCAAGACCGCGCCCGACATTTTTACGCTCGAGCAGCGGCAGGGAGGTTCCGCGCTGACCAAACTGGAAAACATTGACGGCTTCGGCAAGGTCAGTGTCAAAAAGCTCTATGATGCGATCAACGGCCGCCGGCAGGTGTCGCTGCAGCGCTTCATCTATGCGCTCGGCATCCGCCATTGCGGCGAGACAACCGCCAAGCTGCTCGCGCGTCATTATGGCAGCTATGCCGCTTTTTCGGATGCCATGCAGGCGGCCGGGGACTTGGGCAGCGAGGCGTGGAGCGATCTCAACGGCATTGACGGGATCGGCGAGGTCGTCGCGCGCGCCATCGTCGAATTCTACAAGGAACCGCGCAATATCGCGGTCGTCGGCCGACTTCTGCTCGAGGTTCAGCCGCAGGATGCCGAGAGCCCGGTGGTCTCCTCCAGCCCGGTCGTCGGCAAGACCGTCGTGTTCACCGGCTCGCTCGAAAAGATGACCCGCGACGAAGCCAAGGCCAGGGCGGAAAGCCTTGGCGCGAAGGTGTCAGGCTCGGTCTCCAAGAAGACGGACATCGTTGTCGCCGGCCCGGGCGCCGGCTCCAAGCTCGACAAGGCGCGTGAACTTGGGGTGCAGACGATGGACGAGGACGAATGGCTCGTTCTGATCGGTGGGTAAGCTTCGGTTCGCCGGGAGGGGACGTTCCTCTTTTCGTTGCCGCAGCCCTGGACCTCCGTGAGAATGCTGGCTGACTCAAGGTCAGGGCATCATTCATGCGCCTGACGCTGCGTCGGTGGTGGGCTTGTTGTCGCTTTTCGGGGCACAAATTCGGCGCGACATCCGGCCCGAAATAGTGCCAATATGGCGACAGGCGGCCGAAGAGCCGCCGGTCAATCAGAACCCGAGGAACACGCAAGCGATGAAACTGGCTACTCTCAAAGACAGCACCCGCGACGGAAAACTCGTCGTCGTCTCCAAGGATCTCACCCGTTGCTCCGAAGTCGGCCATATCGCCCGCACGCTGCAGGCGGCGCTCGACGATTGGGCGCATGTGGCACCGCGCCTCGCGCGGGTGGCGCTCGGGCTGGAAACCGGTTCGCAGCCGACGCTGCGCTTTCACGAGCATGATGCAGCCTCACCGTTGCCGCGCGCCTTTTCCTGGAGCGGTGGTGCCGGTTTCTTCGATTGCCCCCGCGACACGGTCGCGGTCGCATCCGGCGCGCAGCTTTCCTCCCGCGTTGAAGCCGCCGTTATCCTCGATGATGCCGAGGCCGGCTCCGAAACGGGCGGCGCGGTGCTGGTCATGCTCGCCCACAGCGTTCTCAACGACGGGTCTCCGGTTGCCACGGCGTTTTCGCCGGTTGCGGTGACGCCCGATGAACTGGGCGACGGCTGGGACAAGGGCAGTGCC